>JANMMS010000081.1:0-65098 GCA_031373525.1 Ferruginibacter sp. | reverse complement strand
CTGCTACCTGGTCTCCCAGCAAGCAGCAAAACATACTGAAATGAGTAACAAAATGTCACTCATTTTTTGTATATTCAATCATCAACTGTTCTTTGAAAAAAGCATTTATGGATTTCTGTTCGGTATGCTCATGCCAGAGCGAAAATATCAAGCCAGTCCTACATCTTCGTATCGTTACTCTATAAATGGGCAGGAAAAGGAAACTGAACTTAATGAGAATATTACAACTGCACTATATTGGGAATATGATAGCAGGATTGGAAGAAGATGGAATATTGATAAAGTTTATAAGCATAGCCCTTATGAGTGTTTTGGAAGTAATCCAATATGGTATATCGATCCAAATGGCGCAGATACAACAGTTAATGGAAAACATTGCCCTGATGTTAAAACTCTTTCAACAGTAGTCATAAAACCCCTTTTTACAAAAAAGGTAATGGAAAGAATAAAATTTGATGCATCAGTTAAAACATCAGGTCACTTATATATACCAGGCGAACTAAATTCAAGAATTAAAGATCTGAAGGAATTTACCAAAAAAGGAGTAGCACAGAGTTTTGGAGATATGCTATTACTGTCACGTTATCAAAGAGATGAAATAACTTTGGAAAGCAGAATGATTGGTTTAATAAACGATGATGATGAGTTTAAAATATTTGAAGAACAAACTTTGAGACATTTACGAAATGGAGAAACATCATTTAGAAGTCCTGCAACTGTTGTATTGGGTGGAAAAAGAAATGCTTTTTTCTCACTTGAAACCATAAAAGCATCAACCAAAGAATTAACATGGTCTCTAAGGAATGTTTACATTACGGCAACTTTGGTACATAACAATTCTACTGATGGAACATTTACAGTTCAATATCATATTGAAGATGATTTTGATTTAGTGCCGGGAGGTAGAGGATCTGCATATGATATTGGAGCTACAATTACAGGTGGAATTTACCATGGTTTGTTAGATAATTCGGCACCTCATGTCACGGTCGATTGGCAAAGAAAATATTAAATTAAGAATATAGTACGATAAAAAAAATGAGTAAATTTCGATTAATAGGGTTGTTATTTTTAGTATTCATGAGTTGTAACCAAAATAATTTCTATGAAGAATACCAGGTTGATGATTTATGGCGATTGCCATTAATAAAGCCTTATGAATTAAAAAATGTTGCCGGAGCTAAACCAGAAAATTTTTATAACGATAATTGGCATTTAGTATTTGAAAAATTAAAAGATGGCAAATTTAAGGGAGGTGTAAATGTTACAATGATTAATGTAGATAAAGGTATTATATATGGATATGGTACAGCTAACCCATCTCAGCATTTCTTAATAAATTCTCGTGCAAAGGAAGAGAAAATATTCAAAAATGTAGTAGAATGGCAAATGGAGTTAAATGCTTTGGGTGTAGATTACAAAAAACTTTTTGATGTATTTGATGTATTCGAGGACTTTAAAAATAAAAATATTTTACCGTGGCGTAAAGATATTAACAAGGTAAACTAACCGGTTAGTCAGCCAAACAGTAATTCGCTAACCAAATTTCATCAGGTTTTTAGTACATTTAAGCATCAACTGTTCTTTGAAAAAGCGTTTATGGATACCTGTTCGGTATGCTCATGCCGGAAAGAAAATATCAAGCCAGTGCTACATCTTCGTATCGTTATGGGTTTAATGGACAAGAGAATAGTGATGAGATAGCAGCAGGGCTTACTACGGCTATGTATTGGGAGTATGATAGTAGGATTGGAAGGAGGTGGAATGTAGACCCAGTTTTGAAGGTGTGGGAGAGTCCGTATGCATGTTTTAGTAATAGTCCAATTCTATTTAATGATCCTTCAGGTTTAACAAGTGGTGGTAATGAAGACCCAAAACCAATTTCATCCAAAGAAGATGCCTTAAAGAAAGTTACTGAGTTTGCAAGTAACAAATCGACAGCATCAGCTTTTCCCAATATTTCTAAAACTGAAATTGTAACTCGGTTAAATGAAATAATAAATAATCCAAATGTTGTTGACCAACAAAGCACAGGTACTTGTGCTTCTGCATTAACTTGTAATATGTTCGCTAGTTATGACCCTGTTGGGTTTGTTAACTCAACTTTAAATTTATACACAACAGGAGAAGATAGCAGAAATGATTATAATCTAAAAGTACCCAATAAGTTAAGAGGTGAATCTGCGACGGCATTAAGTTCAGTTGAATTTTTATTTGCGTCTGCCTTTACAAGTAAAAACAATTATCTTCTGTCATATAATCCAAATAAAGATGGATCAGGAGCAAGCTCATTTACATATCCAGGTAATTTCTTTGAATCAGTTTCTAAATACGTTGGTATGAAGCATTCGGGAATGCCAGCTAATACAGATATTGCTTATGGATTAATTCTAAATGACTACACAAATAGTTCTGTAGCTGCTGTTGTAGATACGAAGGCGTTTAAAATCTCTAGCACACAAACATTTGGTGCCAGTATTACGGGTGACCATTATTTGAAGATTACAAATGTTGCTGAAATTCGAAATAAAGATGCTACGTTTAGCTATAATGTTTCATATTGGTGTTGGGGAATGAAAAATCCTACTACAGTAACCCTAAACTATAATGAGTTAAACTCAGCTGTAAAACAATATCAGATATATCGATAAAAACTAAAAAATGAAGTCGAAATTATTTTTATTTACTTTAATCATTTTTGGGATTTACTCATGCAAGCAACCAGAAAAAACTTTTGAGATTGTTTCGTTTAATTCTAGTTTATATAAAACTTATAACCTGTCTGATAGTATTTTGCTAAGAAAAATTGTTACCCCCAATTTATTATTAGATACAAATGTCTATTTGGTTTTACAGTTTGAAATTAAATATATGGAATCGGATGGTTTTTTTTATAGCCACTCAGGAACAATAGAGCCAGGAATTAATGGTAGTAAAGATTCAATTTTAGATATAACTTTTTCACAATACAATGATGATAGGTTAAATGAAAATTTAATTAGTCCTTCTTTAGAAAATAGGAGTATATATATGCAAGATTCTAATGACATTTTTGTTCAACAATCTAGCTATGATTATAACTCAATCAAAGAATTTATTAAATGCTATAATAAAAAAGAAATAAAATGCAAGGGTGTAAAGATTAAATATCCATTAATTTTTAAAATTAGCAATGTTAGAAATTTTTACTCTTCTGCCAGAAATCCAAATTTTTATATAAGAATAATTTTTTCTAATAACCGAATACTTGAAGCTCCGATTTCCCTACCTTGATATCCTCTTACCCCTTATGGCGCAGAGATGCGGACACCTCCTTTGCCTCGGTTGGTGCTAATGGTAACAATAAATGAGGTGTTGCCTATTGCTCCTAATGGCGCTCTTTGCATTCGTTGGTGCTCATCCCGGTTCAATTACTCCAGGTGATGGGTCATTACTCTCTAACCACTATCAATCCACCGTCTGGAAAATCAAAGGTATCACCCCCATTACCGATTGGCAAGCCTCCGCCCACAAATGGATGCTCAATGCAGAAAAAATATGAAGTAGGAGAGAAGCCAAGCCCCCAAGCCACCCAAATAACAGTTTAGGGATCTTGGAGAGTTAAGATATTATAGAGTAAAAATTATTTAGTGAAACTTTTAGTGAAACCCGCTGCGAGCAGCAGCTATTGGCTAATAGTCTTCTTTTTTAAAAGCGATGCTCAAAATGGTGTAACCCCAATATGCAAATAATTAATAAACAAAGCCAATAGCAGAGGTTGATGTATTAATTATATAAAAACCAGCGCAGGTCTCTGACCTGCGCTATTTCGTCACTTTTTTTAATAGGCATCCTATTTTCTGAATTATTTATTTATTGAGGTTAAGTGACGGGAAGGCAGCAGATTGGGAGACCTGCGCCAGTTTGTTTGATGTATTAATTACATAAAACTAGCGTAGAACTCTGACCTGTGCTGGTTTGTCACTTCTTCAAAAAAGTCCCCCTAATTCCTAAAGTATATATTTATTGAGGTTAAGTGACGGGAAGGCAACAGGTCGGGAGACCTGCGCCAGTTTGTGAAGCTGTGCAGGCTATCTCTTCTTGCTTTATTATGATCGTAAACAATAATTCTGATCATGCAATAAAAGTAAAACAGAAAAGCATTAAGCTGTATGACTAAATATAGCTATAGGAAAAGAACAGGTAATAGTAAGGCCTGCATCTGCAATAGATTCTATTTTGAAAGTTCCATTCAATTGTTCACAGCGTTGTTTCATATTTCCCAACCCGTTTCCATTTAAAGTTTTTAAAGGAACGAATCCTTTCCCGTTATCATGAATGGTTAAAATAATTGTTTGCCCGCTTTGATAAAGAGATATTTCTACATGGTTTGCTTCACTGTATTTAGAAATATTATTCATTGCTTCTTTAACAATGAGCAAAAGATTCTTTCGTGCAAGCGGGTTAACTATTCTGGCTGAGACTGTTTCATCAATTTTAAAATTGCATGTAATTTCTTGTGGGCTAAGTAATTCACTGGCATAATTTTTCAACCTGTCTTCGAAATTATTTTTTTCGTCCACAGCAGGTTTCATGCTCCAGATAATATCACCCATCTGCATCATGAGCTCTTTGGCTTGTTTAATAATATTACCTAACATTTTTCTACTTGTTTCTGGCTGGGTATTCCATACTTTATCCGCAAGATTACCATAAATATGTATGCTGCTGAGTGTTGCGCCCACATCATCATGCAGATCGCTGATGATGCGTTCCCTTTCCTTAATAATGCCTAATTGCTTTTCATACAAAACCTTTTTTTTATACACCTTATTATTGATATACATTTTGATTAGCCAGCTAACCGTTATAACAAAAAGCAATGCAATTAAGACCTTAAACCAAAGTTGCTTCCACCAGGGTGGTGAAATAATTAAAGTAACGCTGCCGCTTTCACTCCATACTATATTGTTATAGCTGGATTGAAGTTCTACTGTGTATTTACCGGGTAATAATGAATAAAGATTAAGCTCATTTCTTCCCTGTATGCGAAACCACTCGCCACTTGTTTCCATTATCCGGTAACGGTAATAAACCAAATCGGGCATTTTAAAATCATTTGCAGAAAATGCAATACTAACATTGCTTTGCAAAAAGGAAAGTTTAATCACCGGTTGTATTGGAATTTCATTACCATTTACCCAGATCCCTGCAACAGCCAATTGAGGTATTACACCTGCTTTTTCAACTTCCCCGGGCTTAAAAAAATCAATACCTTTTGTACCGGAAAAATAAAAAGTACTGTCGGAAAGCATCAATCCGCCGATACAATTATATTCTGTATTCAATAACCCATTGCGTTGTGTGTAATTGCTGAAACTCCGCTCCGCAAGATTAAACCTGGATATACCGCTATTTGTAGAAAGCCAATAGTTTCCCCTGTTATCCGGAAGGATAAAATAAACAACATCATCCGGTAAGCCATTCTTTACAGTAAAGGCGGAAAAAGAATTTTTCTTTTTATCGTAAATATTAATCCCTCCTCCCTTTGTTGCAATCATCAGGCTATCCATTCCTATCTTCAAAATATAGTAAATATAATTTTCACTTATAGATGATGCATTCTGAGGATTGTTCACCCGGTTAACATAGCGTAGGTTTTTTTTATTCAGGCAACCAAGCCCACCCCTTGATGCCACCCAGTATTCGTTCTCACCATTCAGTGTATAATTAATGTGTTCTTTACTTAACGTTACTGTTGTATTATTATTAAAAACAACCAATCCTTTATGAAAATAAATAACTGTAGCGCTATCGTGCAGAATGAATTTATAGGGTATAAGCATTCCGGAATCTGCCATTCTTTTTACAATTTGCTGTTGCTGCATCGTTAATTCGAAAAGCTGTTTATTACAGGTTGTTTTCAATATGCCTGCTACATCGGATTTTGCAAAGTCTTTGTAACCAACAGGTTTATTCTGCTGAAGCAATGAAAATTTGAAGTAATTATTTTCTACCGCCAGTATATTACCAGGCCATTGATAAAGGCCATAGATCATACTGTTAACGCTCCCTGGATTTATTTGCTCATTTAAAATGGAGGAAAAAACTTTCTTCTTTATATCTGTTTGTAATAAACCATCACCAAAGGATGCAACCCATAAATTTTCATCCCGGTCAACCATAATATCTCCTATATTTCTAATAAGTTTTGCCGCACCGGATTGATCAGATACTTTTAAGAGAGATAACTTACTTTTATTTTTATCAAAAAAGTATAGCTCTGTGCTAATAGCTATATATACTTTACCGTTTACCGAAGCAATAATGCCTGAAATGGTATTTTTTATGCCTGGCAGATTTTTATCAATAACCATTGATGTAATTAATTGTTGCCGGTTATTGAAAATAAAAAGGGTAGTACCTACTTGTATATAATCATATCCTTCCGCATCCCGGAAATAATATTTTATGAGACTATTTGCTTTTATGCCAGGGAAGACAGGCAAACTATTTTTTCTAAATCTATTGGTATTTTTATCATACATCATCAATCCCGAATCTGATGTTACTGCTATTGATTCTCTGGCAGAAGTAATTTGAAATGATTGTACATTTTTGCCAACGGGTATATCAGTTAATATTTTAACCCATTTATTCTGTGCGGGCGTGTAAATATAAAAATCAGCCGGATCTATATGAACCAATAAGCTATCTTTGTTGATCACAAATAAATTATTAACAGTATATTGAAATTGATACCCGGGCAAGGAAATCCGTTTCACTTTTGAATCAGATACATTCAGAATGTTTAATCCATTTTCTGTTCCAACCCACAACTGGTTTTCTGCCGCTTCACCGATGCAGTTAATTTCATTCCCCGATAAGCTGGTGCTATCATAATTATTGGAATAATATTTTTTGAAGGTGAAACCATCGAACCTGTTCAATCCATGATAGGTGCCTATCCATAGAAAACCTTTGCTATCCTGAAATACACAGGTTGCTGCGTTTTCCGACAAACCATTTTCTGAATTAAATTGCCGGAATTGCAGGTTTTCCTGAGCTTTCGGGGAATTCATCATAAAAATAAAACAAATACACCATATGCTTTTCCGGAGATGAATAAATAGCTGATGCATAAAAAAAACCGCAATTGTAGGCATGAAGATAAATATTAATCCGGCACTCCAATATCCTTTCGGCAGAATACCAGGTATTCACAATTGTACACGCTTCCTGGCTCACAATCAACAAACGGTATTAAATGGAGCAGCTACTTGCGACTTTCTAAAAAATCTTTAATCCCTAATACGATCTTATCCGCCACCTGTTGCTGAAAATCTTCATCTAATATTTTCATTTCTTCTTCAGGGTTGCTTAGAAACAACATTTCTACCAGTGCATTGGGATATTCCGTAGGACTGTTAAGCATAAAATTAAAAGAGCCGTTATTTCCATATTCTTTTAAACCAAGTTCAAGCATTCGTTTATAAATTGACTGACTCAAAGGCCGGAAGCCAATATAACGGTAAAATGTACTTGTTCCTTCAACATGAATAGGATCAGCAGAAGAATTCAGGTGAATGCTTACCAAGAGGTCGGGTGTACTATCGCGATAAAATAAAATACGATCCTTGTTGTCAAAAAATTCTTCTGTTGTCCTTGTCATGATAACCTTTGCCCCTGCTGCTTCCAGGGCCTTCTGAAGTTTTAATGATACTGCCAGTGTTAGGTTTTTTTCTGCAACGCCTGTGGGGCCACCGGCGCCTACATTTGTACCACCATGGCCCGCATCTACAGCGATCACTAGATTTTTAAATGAAAGATCTCCGGGTTGTTGCTTTATTTTTATAACAAGCATATTTCCTTTATAATAAATAGTGTGCCCCCAATGTTGTTTATGCTTTAACTGAATGGTCATTCTAAAAACGCCATCAGCAACCTGTTCGTAATCGATCTGTTCTATTTCCCTGGCTGATTGCAGTTGATTTATCCAGTTGGTATTATTGGTTGCCTCAAAAATATCTACAACTATTTTTGAAGGATTCACTAGTTGCATGGATTGATAAGGCAATCTTGCAGATAACCCAAGTGTTACATAATCATATGTATCATCTCCGTATACATTCCATTTGCCTGTCAACGAACTTCCCACAAAACTACCCTTAGGCATCAGTGTTATTACATCATCAGGTATATAGGCGATCCTTGACGGGGCCAATTGAATTTTATAATGGGTGCCAACTTTACCAATTATTTTTAAAGGGATCATGCTGTCAATGTAACCGACTTTGGCGCCGCCGAGACGGTCGTCACCTAAACCATATTCCAAATGAGCCAAACGGCCTGTTGTTAAAGCAACATCGCTGGCTAAAGGAGACATAACAGCATATTTATTACTGGTTTCCTTTGTAACACTTTGGCCAACACTATCAGTGATCGTAACAGGGATCTTAATATTATAAAAGCTGTCTGTTTGTTTTACAATATAAACACCCTGGTAAATACCCGGCATTCCCCCGGTTTGAGAAACCGGTAATTCAAATAGTTTTGTACCATTGAATGTTGTAACATTAACGCCGGGGAAAGCTATTACTTTGAACTGAATCTGATCACCTGCCATTAATACCAGGTCGCCTTCCGGAAATATTTGAATACGTTCAATACCAAGTTCCTTAACAGGTTCTGTAGGTTTTGGAATGGTATATTTATATGATATTGTTTTAATAACAGGTGATAGTTTTCCTGAAATGGCAATGAGCTGAAAGACACTGTCTCCTGCTGATAAATTCAGCTCATACGCAAATGCACCTGTCGGATAAACTTTAACGGGAACTGAATTAATGGACAACTTACAGGTGGTACAGGTGCTGCCAACAATAAATTGCCTGGAAGCAGATACATCGTTTAACTCTTTTAATGGATCGGTAAGTCTAATGAATGGCGTTTCTGAAAATTGTGCTAAAATACTTTCGGTAAAAAATAAAATAATGAAAATAATCCTTGCGCTGGGTTTCACAAGACCCTGTAATAATATCATGGTATAAAATTATTACAATACTAAATAAGAATGCCAATTGTAGTGTGAGTATTTTGGTAAAGGTTTCACGCAAAGGCGCAAAGAAGCAAAATTCGCAAAGACTTCTTAGCGACTTTGCGGTTTCTTTGGGACTTTGCGTGAAAATTGATTTATGTAAAGTTCAATTATTAACAAATGCCTTTAAATGAAAAACACTTCATTGCTGAAGTGTTTTAGAAACTTACATATAAAAAGTTAAAAAGAATATTTCTTGTCTGCGATCAATTTATCAGCGATCCTTCTCCTGGCATCCTTGCTGTTGAATGGTGCCGTTTTTGAAAAACGTTTTAGTCCAAGTAATATCATACGTTGTTCATCACCATCTGAAAAAGCATTGATGGCCTCTTTACCAGCCTTGTTCACTTTATCAACCGCATCATTCAAATAACAATGCATCATATCAATTTGAATTTGTGATGTTGCAGCTCCTTCTTTATCAACCATTTTTATCACTCGTAACAAAGCACTTTCTGCATTGAATGTTACAATAGCCATATCAGCAATGTTCATCAGTATTTCCTGCTCATCGGATAGCTTCATCATCAGTTTTTGAACTGCTGATCCGGCTACCATCAGGATAGACTTTTTCATATTGGCGATCGTCTTTTTCTCCGCCGCAAATGGCGTATCATCTTCCGAACCAAAATCGGGTATGCTCATCAGTTCTTTACTTACAGCAGTTGCCGGCCCCATCAGGTCAAGCTTTCCTTTCATAGCACGTTTCAGCATCATGTCAACAGTAAGCAATCGGTTAATTTCATTGGTGCCCTCGTAAATGCGGTTGATCCGGCTGTCGCGATAAGCACGGCTGGCCATATATTCATCACTAAAACCATTTCCGCCGTGGATCTGTACTCCTTCATCAACAATAAAACTCAGTACTTCACTGCCATCCACTTTCAGCATAGCACATTCAATAGCATATTCTTCTGCAGCTCCAAGTAATGCTTCATTGAAAGGTTTTCCTGCTGTTTGCATTTCAATTTCCTTGTCTTCTATCCATTTTGCTGTGCGGTATAAAGCACTTTCAATTACCCAGGCCCTGATAGCACATTCTGCCAGTTTATGTTTTATTGCTCCAAAGTTGGCAATGGCTGTTTTAAATTGTTCCCTGGTGATGGCATATTCGATGCTGCTGTTCAGCGACATTTTAGCGCCACCCAATGCAGCAGCACAAAGCTTCAGTCGGCCAATATTCAGAATATTGAAGGCGATGATATGCCCTTTACCAACTTCACCCAGCAGGTTTTCTACAGGTACTTTGCAATCCTGGAAATATAACTGTACAGTGGATGAGCCTTTGATCCCCATCTTATGTTCTTCCGGACCTAGAGTAAAACCTTCCATACCACGTTCAACTATAAACGCAGAAAATTTATCTCCGTCTATTTTTGCAAATACGGTGTATACATCTGCAAAACCACCATTCGTTATCCAGCATTTTTGTCCGTTGAGTATATAGTTTTTCCCGTCAACAGAAAGAACAGCCGATGTTTTTGCACCCAATGCATCACTGCCACTGTTGGGTTCCGTTAGTCCGTATGCACCTTTCCATTCTCCGGTAGCCAGTTTGGGGATATATTTTTTCTTTTGAGCGTCAGTACCAAAATATAAGATAGGCAATGTGCCGATCCCGGTATGAGCCGCAACGGCCACACTGAAAGAAAAACCACCGCCCAATCCTTCATTCACAAGGGTAGAAGTGATGAAATCTTTTCCAAGCCCGCTGAATTCTTCCGGTATAGACACGCCTAAAAGACCCTGTTCACCTGCCTTTACCATCAATCCGGGCATCAATCCGGGTTCCAGATTATCAATACGATCAACAATCGGCAAAACTTCTGATGCAAGGAACTGCAGGCACATTTCCTTTACCATTTTTTGCTCTTCATTGTAGTCTTCGGGTGTATAGGTATCAAAAGCGTTGCTTTCTTTGATGAGCCATTCGCCGCCTTTTAGCAATGTTGTTGTTTGAGGAATTGATGTGTTCATAAATGTATTTTTAATATTGTTGTTTATTAGAGCCGTTTCTCGTTTGTTTAACGCTACAAGTATTGAATACCCATCGGGTAGCGTAGTTTTTAGCTTTTATTATTAATATTCTACCAATCATTGTAAACACAACAAGAAACCAGAAACGAGAAACGATGCATTCACTTCAAATTTTCGTAAACCATCTGCAATACCTCCTTCGCAATTTCTACCTGTCCGTTGGTAACTCCTGTCAGCGCTTCATTTAACGTCTGGTTTGCCAGTTCCATTGTTTGTTCCTGTAATTTTTGTGCCTCGGGTGTCAGATAGATCATGTTGATCCTTCGGTCGTCCTTACTAGCAACTCTTTTCACCAGTTTTAATTTTTCCAGGTTATCAACCAGCCTGGTAATACTAGGTTTATCCCTGAAGGTTGCATCACACAGCGATTGCTGGCTCATCCCATCTTCTTTCCACAAATGATACAGCACACTCCATTGTTCAATGGTAATATCCACGCCACTTTGCTTAAAATTCTTCTGCAGGCGTCGGGCAATAGCCGTACTGGCTTTGCCAGTAATGAAACTGTATAATTCGCTTTTTTTAAATTGGTTGTTTGGCATATAGTTGTTTAAACAACTATATAAAGATAATCATTCATTTCAATTTCTAAAAATTATTTTTGTAGTCCCGGCTATAGTGCAAATGGCAGCATCGTTGCATCGCCCTCTTGTACCGCATACCGCTGAGGATCTTTTATGACAGTACTTTTAATAGTAAGCACTTTTCTCCTGATCATCTATATTTCACTGTTGTTATATTATCGTACTGCATGGAATCAGATACCTGCATTTCAAACCTCAAACCTAAAACCTCAAACTTCAACTTTTATTTCCGTCATCATCCCTGCCCGAAACGAATCTGAGCATCTTCCTTCATTATTGAGATCTTTATCAGCGCAAACTTACCCTGCGGGTTTATTTGAAGTCCTCATCATTGATGATCATTCTACCGATGATACAGCGGCGATCGTACATTCTTTTTCTTCAAAAAACATAAGACTTATTTCGTTAAAAGAATATACAACCGGTAATGAAATAAATTCATACAAGAAAAAAGCCATTGAAATCGGTGTTCATCAAAGTACAGGTACATTGATCGTAACTACTGATGCTGATTGTTACCTGCCACCAAACTGGTTAAAAACAATTGCCTCCTTTTATGAACAATACCAACCAGTATTTATTGCAGCACCGGTTGTTTTTCTCCCCTCTCCTGTTGGAGAGGGGCTGGGGGTGAGGTTTATTAAAATATTCCAGGCATTGGATTTTATGACACTGCAGGGTATTACTGGTGCATCTGTACATAAAAAAATACACAGCATGTGCAATGGCGCCAATATGGCTTATGAAAAAAATGCATTTTATGAAGTGGATGGATTTAAAGGGATCGATAATATTGCCAGCGGTGATGATATGCTTTTAATGCATAAGATCTATGAACGCTACCCGGAAAGGATCCTCTTCTTAAAATCAACAGATGCGATCGTGCAAACAGCTCCTGTAAAAACGATCTCAGCATTTTTTAACCAGCGCATACGTTGGGCAAGTAAGGCTGATAAATATGATGATAAAAGAATATTTCCTGTCCTTTTGCTTGTTTACTTATTGAATGTAATGTTACTCGCCCTTTCAATAATATGTTTAATTACCAATTACCAATTACCAATTGCTAATTATCAATTATCCATTTGGAAATTCTGGTTAATATCAATGATCGTTAAAACCATGGTTGAATTGTTTTTTTTATTCCCTGTTTCAAAATTTTTTGGCAAACAGCGGCTCTTGTTTCTTTTTCCGTTGATGCAACCCTTACATATAATTTACACGGTCATTGCAGGCTGGCTGGGAAAGTTCGGAACTTATCAATGGAAAGAAAGAAAAGTGAAATAGGTTACAATTTGTATTTTCAATGCTCAAATGGATCAAAACTTTTCATACGGACAACAAATATGGCACAGGCTAAAAAAAAATAAAACAGCTTTTGCCGGGTTGATCATTATCTTCTTTACAGTTTTGGTAGCATTTGCTGCATACATCATTGCCCCTGACAATACGCCCAACGCGGATCTGCAGACAGTTGAGATACAAGCTAAAAAACCGGGTTACGCTCAGCTGTTCTTAAAAATCCCTGATCCTAAACCAATTGAAAAGAACAGTTTCAGCCGATTTTTTACAGGCACAGTATCCCAGTACAGGTTTCTCCCCATCCGTAGTTATACAATAAACGGCAATGAACTTGTTGTTGAAAAATACATTGATGAGGACACTGCGGTTAATCAGGTTTATAATATTGAGCAATAAACCAATAAAGCCCCGGGGCAATTAAATAAACTTTTTGTAATTAAAAAATACCTGCTCGGTACCGATGCTTATGGAAGGGATATTCTCAGCCGCCTGATCATTGGTACAAGGGTTAGCCTGGCAGTAGGATTGATCGCCCTGATTATTTCACTTACGCTTGGTATTTTATTGGGCGCTTTGGCTGGTTACTACCGTGGCTGGTTAGATGATATTATCATGTGGCTGGTGAATGTCACCTGGAGTATTCCAACACTTTTACTCGTATTTGCCATCACCATGTCTTTGGGAAAAGGATTCTGGCAGATATTCATTGCCGTTGGGCTTACCATGTGGGTGAGTGTTGCCCGTTTGGTGCGGGGCCAGGTAATGGCCATCAAGGAACTTGAATTCATACAAGCGGCTAAAGTACTGGGATTCACAAACAGCCGCATCATCCTTCGCCACATTTTACCGAATATCCTCGGACCGTTAATGGTTATAGCAGCAAGTAATTTTGCCACAGCCATTATCATAGAAGCAGGTTTAAGTTTTCTTGGTATTGGTGTTCAGGCACCTATGCCCAGCTGGGGCCTGATGATCAAAGAGAATTACAATTTCATCATTACACACAATCCTTTACTGGCAATTATTCCCGGTATTGCTATTATGATATTGGTACTGGCATTTAATTTATTGGGAAACGGGTTGAGGGATGCTGTAGATGTGAAATAGAAATTGAATATCAAACAAGGAACAAGGAATTTCCAATTATGAAGTTTTTTGCTTCCGTTCTGCATTCGATATTCCTTGTTCCTTGTTCGATATTTTAATATTAATCAATCGGTGCCACCGGCACATTTCTGCTAAACCCTTCTTCCAGTGAAATAAAGGTTTCTGTACGATCGATCCCTTTTATCTTTTGCAACTCATCATGCAATACAAACCTTAACTGTGCAATATCCTTACAAACTACCTCAATGAACATGCTGTAGTTACCGGTGATATAATTCAGCCTGACGATCTGGGGAATATTCATCAATTCTTTTGCTACGGTATCATACATGGAACTCTTTTCAAGATAGATACCAACAAATGCGGTGATATCATAGCCCAGCAGTTTTAGATCTACATTTAATCTTGTACCTTTGACTATGTGAAACTCCTGTAGTTTTTTGATACGAACGTGAATGGTACCACCGCTTACGTAGAGTTTTTTACCCAGTTCGGCATAAGAGATCTCGGCGTTTTGCATCATTGCCTCAATGATCTGTAGATCGAGTTTGTCAAGATTTAATTTAGCAGCCATTTTTACAATCGTTTTTTGTGAGTATTCAATATTTAATGCAAATATTTGAAAAATATCTATATTTTCAAAATATTTGTTGAATTATTTTTAAATATAGATTCTTTTCCTTTAAATTTGTGTTATCAAACCTGTTAGCAGGTAAGTTCTTAAGCATAAAACATTACACACACTGTGGGGTGATGAAATTTTTGGCAGACATGCCCCCTTGTCTCGGGGGTGAGGATCACAGGATAAACGTAGCATAGAGCCGTCTTGGTAGCAATACTGATTCGACCGGGGTCGACCACCGAACTTTGTACTACAGCTAACTGCCTCGTGAAGGTTCGATCCCTTCCCCTACAGCAAATTAAAAGCCTTCGTTTTTCAACGAAGGCTTTTTTCATTTCTGCACTCATGATTCCTTGTTTAGTATTTTACAAATAATATCGAACAAGAAACGATCATCCCGTTCAACTTCATCATTCGATATTCCTTGTTCCTTGTTCGATATTTTTAACCGCCCACCATCGACAGATTTTTTTTATTCATATCTCCAATGAAACTTAATTAATCTACATTTATAAAAACAAAACCCATGCAACAATACATCCTCGCACTCGACCAGGGCACCACCAGTTCCAGGGCCATTGTATTTGATAAAAATGGATCCATCATTTCCGTTGCACAAAAAGAATTCACACAAATATTTCCCCAGCCGGGATGGGTAGAACATGATCCCAATGAAATATGGAGTACCCAGTTTGGTGTAGCTGCAGAAGCCATTACCAAAGCCGGGCTAACTGCAGAGAATATTGCGGCCATTGGCATCACCAATCAAAGAGAAACTACCGTTGTATGGGAACGTTCAACAGGTAAACCAATATACAATGCCATTGTATGGCAAGACAGGAGAACGGCTGATTTCTGTGATTCATTAAAAGCAAACGGCCATGAAAAACTTATTCATCAAAAAACAGGGTTGGTAATAGATGCCTATTTTTCTGCAACAAAAATAAAATGGATATTGGATAATGTTTCCGGCGCAAGAGAAAAAGCAAATAAGGGTGAACTCTGTTTTGGAACAATCGACACCTGGTTGTTGTGGAAACTTACAAAAGGACAAATACATGCAACAGATGTTTCCAATGCATCAAGAACAATGTTACTCAACATACATACACTTCAATGGGATGGAGAATTAGAAAAGATATTTGATATTCCCGGTAATATGCTACCATCAGTACGCAGCAGTTCTGAAGTATATGGACATACACAAAATATTGTCTCATCGCATAATATCCCGATTACAGGAATTGCAGGAGATCAGCAGGCCGCATTGTTCGGACAAATGTGTACGCAACCCGGCATGGTAAAGAATACTTACGGTACCGGTTGCTTCATGCTGATGAACACTGGCGAAAAACCCGTTGCTTCAACAAATAATTTATTAACGACCGTTGCATGGAAAGTAAATGGCATTACAAATTATGCACTCGAAGGAAGTGTATTCATTGCAGGTGCTGTTGTACAATGGCTTAGAGACGGATTGGGTATCATAAAATCTTCTGCTGAAGTAGAAACGCTTGCTAAACAGGTTACAGATAGTGAAGGTGTTTATGTAGTTCCTGCTTTTGCCGGATTGGGTGCTCCCCACTGGAACCAACATGCCAGGGGAATTATTACCGGACTAACAAGAGGTTCAACTGCTGCGCATATTGCCCGTGCTGCGTTAGACAGTATTGCTTACCAGGTAATGGATGTATTGAAAGCTATGGAAGCAGATGCTGTTATTACCATTAAAGAATTGCGGGTGGATGGCGGCGCCACAGCAAATAATTTATTGATGCAATTTCAAAGTGACATATTAAATACCATTGTGGTAAGGCCGGTTGTTACAGAAACCACTGCATTGGGAGCTGCATACCTTGCCGGGCTTGCAGTTGGATATTGGGAAAGCATGGAGGCTATTCAGGATCAATGGAAGGCAGATAAAAAATTCAGTCCGGGCATGAATGATGAAACAAGAACGAAATTATCAAAAGATTGGCAACGATCTGTAAAAGCTGCAAAAGCATGGGTGGAAGAATAAAAATACTTTGCCATAGATTATTAATTATAATTTGAAAGGTAATGCTTATCTGTATTCACAAATTCGTGCAATTGTATTTTAATAATTCGTGTAATTCGTGATAAAAATTCGTGTAACAACAAATATATGAACAGGCAACAAATGTTACTTCAACTGGAGCAGGTTCATGAATGGGATATAGTGATCATCGGCGGAGGGGCAACAGGCCTTGGTACAGCAGTAGACGCAGCTTCACGCGGATATAAAACTTTACTGATTGAACAATATGATTTTGCAAAAGGCAGTTCAAGTCGTTCAACGAAACTGATACATGGTGGTGTGCGTTACCTGGCACAGGGAAATTTAAAACTCGTAAAAGAATCTTTGAAAGAAAGAGGATTGTTATTGAATAATGCTCCGCACATCTGCCATGATATCCCTTTTATACTCCCCGCTTTTAGTTGGTGGGAAAAGTGGTATTATGGAATTGGATTAAAATTATACGATCTGTTATCCGGAAAATTAAGCCTGGGTAATACAACCATCCTTTCCAAAAAAACAACACAACAATTATTACCTGCTATCAATTCAGAAAATTTAAAAGGCGCTGTGTTATACCATGACGGACAATTTGACGATAGCAGGCTTGCCATAACACTGGCACAAACAGCAGCGGAACATGGCGCCTGCATTATTAATTACTGTAAATTAATTTCCTTGTCCAAATATGGAAAGCAGATATGCGGCGTTGTGATCATGGATACAATTTCAGGAAAAGAATATAATCTGAACTGTAAAGTAGCGATCAATGCAACCGGCGTTTTTGCAGACAAGGTCATGGAACTGGATGATATAAATCACAAACCCCTGCTTACCGTATCTCAGGGAATTCATATTGTTGTTGATAATAAATTCTTTCGGGGAGATAAAGCAATGATCATTCCCAGGACCGATGACGGCAGGGTTTTATTTGCCGTTCCCTGGCATGATAAAGTTGTTATAGGAACAACAGATACTCCAATGAATGAGATCCTGATTGAACCAAAACCATTGACGGAAGAGATTGATTTTATCATCAGGAATATTAACCGGTATTTAAATACAAATATTACACGAAGTGATATTAAAACAATATATACCGGCCTGAGACCATTGATCAATATCAAAGGAAAAAAATCAACTTCATTTTTACCCAGGGACCATACAACTGTTGTGTCGGCAAGTGGTTTGATAACAATTACAGGAGGTAAATGGACCACCTACAGAACTATGGCAAAAAGTGCTGTTGATAATGCAACATTTGTAGGAAAACTGGAAAAGAAAGAATGTGTTACGGATTCATTGACTTTGCATGGTTTTATGAAAGGTCAAAAGAAAGAAAATGATCTGGCTGTTTATGGTAGTGATTATTCTGCTATCAAAAAATTGATGGAAGACCAACCGGGGTTATCAGAAAAGATCCATCCCGATCTTCCTTATACAAAAGCAGTAGTGATCTGGGCTGTGCAACAGGAAATGGCTATGACCGTGGAAGATATATTGTCGAGAAGAACCAGGGCATTGATATTGGATTCAAAGGCAGCTATTGCATCCGCTCCGATGGTAGCTGCATTGATGGCAAAAGAAATGAACTTGTCAGCAGAATGGGAATCACAACAAGTAAAAGATTTTATGCATATTGCAGAAGCATATTTAATTCATTAACCTGGTTTTTAATAAAATTATTCTAATGACTCCATTTGTAGCAGAAATTGTCGGTACGGCTTTACTAATTATTCTTGGCAATGGTGTTGTTGCCAATGTATTGCTTAATAAATCAAAGGGTAATGGCGGTGGCTGGATCGTAATAACTTTGGGATGGGCAATGGCTGTGTTTGTAGCAGTGTATAGTGTTACCCGTTACAGTGGTGCACATATAAACCCGGCTGTAACAATCGCTTTGGCAACAGCAGGAAAATTCGACTGGGTAAATGTGCCAATTTACATTGCAGGCCAATTTATTGGTGCCATGCTCGGAGCATTGATCGTATGGATAACCTATCGTCAGCATTTTAATGAAACAACGGACCAGGATCTTCAACTAGCAGTTTTTTGCAATGCGCCTGCAATAAGAAGTCCCTTTAATAATTTAGTTACCGAGATCATTGGAACGTTTATCCTGGTCACTGGTGTTTTATTTATTATTCCTTCTTCCAATAGCCTGGGTTCGCTGGATGCTTTACCTGTTGCATTGCTGGTGCTCGGTATCGGGTTAAGTTTGGGAGGTCCGACAGGATATGCTATTAACCCTGCCCGTGACCTTGGGCCGCGTATCATGCACGCTATCTTGCCCATTAAAGGAAAAGGTGGAAGTGATTGGAGTTATAGCTGGATTCCTGTTGTAGGTCCTGTTATAGGTGCTACAATCGCTGCCTGGATATATTTATTCCTGCAATAAGAAATCTAAAGCTCTATTGCTAAAAAACGAATTTATAAAAGAAGGAATTGTATTTATTCGTTTAATTTGTTTGTAAAATTCGTGATATATATTTAATTATATTTGCCGCCCATGGCACAAAAAAAATTATTACGTTTTGCGCAGATAAAAACTTTTTCCAATGTGTTGGAATATCCAACCGGTATGAAAGGCCAATGGCATGAATATTTTAATAATCAAAACCCAATCATACTTGAACTTGCCTGCGGAAGAGGAGAATATACTATTGGATTAGCATCTTTGTTTCCTGATCAAAATTTTATCGGTATCGACATCAAAGGAAACAGGATGTATATCGGAGCCAAAAAAGCAATGGATAATACACTCAGCAATGCAGCTTTTCTTAGAACGCATGTTGAGAAGATCACTGATTATTTTGCTGCAGGAGAAGTGGCTGATATCTGGATAACGTTTCCTGACCCTCAACCACGCGGATCAAAAGCAAAAAAAAGATTGACACACCCCCGATTTTTAAAACTTTACAGGGAAATACTAAAACAGGGAGGAAATATTCATTTAAAAACTGATTCTCCGCAATTATATCAATTTACAAAATCTGTCATCGAACTTTATAAGCTAAATATTGTTCAGGAAACGGATGACGCTTATTCTCAACCCGAGGTTACTGAAGCATTGAAAATAAGAACACATTATGAAGGACTGGATATTGCACAAAGCAAAAAGATCCATTACCTAAAATTCAGCTTACCCAATGAATTACCATCCCTAGATGAACAATTAAAAGAACTGATTAACAATGAGCAACAACCTGGTTGAGGGAGAAGATTATTATTTTAATGAAGAAGGTTTTATCGTATTAACGGAAAAATACCATTTAGATAAAGGGTATTGTTGTGGCAATGGTTGTAAACACTGTCCTTTTAATTATGAAGCTGTTCCCGAACCGAAACGCAGCGAATTGTTATCTTTAAAGGATCATGAAAGCAGCAGGAAAAAAAACTAACATAAATAAAGTGCCCATTAAGAAAGTTTCGGTACCCGGAGTTAAAGAATACAACTTTTTCCAGGATGTATACGATGTGGTAAGACAAATACCAAAGGGCAGGGTTACATCCTATGGTGCAATAGCCGCTTATTTGGGTACAAAATTAAGTGCACGCATGGTTGGCTGGGCAATGAATGGTGCACACCATGTAAAACCGGCAGTTCCTGCACAGCGAGTTGTGAACAGGAACGGTATGCTCACAGGCAAACATCATTTTGCTACGCATACACAAATGGAAGAGTTATTAAAAAAAGAAAAAGTAGATGTGAAAGATGACACGGTTGTTGATTTCAATAGAAAATTCTGGGACCCTGCTGAGCATTTAGATCTTTAAGAACGTCATTGCGAGGCACGAAGCAATCTGCATTAATAAACATAGATTGCTTCGTGCCTCGCAATGACGTAAGAACTATCCCCATTTACCATTTACTAAAACAGGCATACCTTTACGCTATCATGAGTGATAAATCAATTCCGGGAAAAATTACTTTTATTCATCACGAAAAGAACCGTGCTGTTATAGAATACATAGATAACGGAAAGAAAAAAACGATCCAGGCAGATATCAGTATCAAAGAACAGCAAAAATTAAAAGATCAAAAGATCTTAAAAAAAACACATCGTT
Organism: Ferruginibacter sp.; assembly: GCA_031373525.1. Classification (GTDB taxonomy): domain Bacteria; phylum Bacteroidota; class Bacteroidia; order Chitinophagales; family Chitinophagaceae; genus Ferruginibacter. Next base: position 44,264 of record JANMMS010000081.1, on the reverse strand, counting down.
TTTTGATGGGTGACCAGGTAACGTTTATATTAAAAAAGACCGGGGCAAACGGCAGCCAGCAATATGCATCCAACCTGCAATATCAATACAATACCTTACTGGAATTGCTTATAAATAAAGCACAAACAGAAAATAAATTCCTGGGATACATTAAAATTACAGATGATAGTTATTTTATAAAAGAGATCGACAGTTATCTTTTTTTCCCATTGACCGTATCTCCCTATGAAATAGCACCAACAGAAAAAGAAGCGGCAGACCCTGTATATTTTAAATTTGAGAATATAGAAAAGCCTGATAAGATGACGGCTACTTTATACAACCACAATTATATTCCTGAATTTTTAACTGCTGTTCAACATTTTAAAAAACAAACGGCTGTTGATGCTACTATTAGAAAGATAACGGCTTTTGGAATTCACTTAGATATTTTAAATGATAAATTGCAGGCAAAGCTGAATATAGATGAAACACTTTCAGGGAAGATCGCAGATAAATCATTACAACCAGGATCTATACACCCTGTAAAGATCAAATATTTATCGCCTTTAAAAATAGTTGTTGAATATGCCGGGGAAATCTAGGCCCGGATATTTATTGCATTTGTTTTAATTTTCCTTCTGAATTTTTTTTTCAATTCGCCTATCCGGAATGAACCAGATCACTGAAACAGTTGCATACAATGCCAGGCCTATCATTGGTTGAACAAACGAAAACAAAATACCCAATACATATAATAACAATGAAAGTTTTCCTTTGGTATCTTTTCCAATTGCTATAGCCAGTTTTGCATTTTTATCAGTATCACTTATAAGGGTCTTTGAAAGAATTGTATAGGCAATTGCAGCCATTAAAGCAACAAATCCGTATGATGCAACCGTCCATTGGGTAAAATTATTGTGGCTCATCCAAGCTGTAACAAATGGTATCAGCGAAAGCCAGAAGAGCAAATGAAGGTTTGCCCACAATGATGCCCCATTAACTTCTTTTACTGCATGCAACAAGTGATGATGGTTGCTCCAGTAAATACCTAAAAAAACAAAGCTCAGCAAATAACTCAACAATTCCTGTATCAATGGTTTTAATGAAATAAGCTCTCCTGTTTCTGGTATCCGCAACTCCAAAATCATAATGGTAATAATGATTGCAATTACTCCATCGCTGAATGCTTCAAGCCTTCCTTTTCCCATTTACAAATATTTCCTATAAATATATTAAATAAAAGTTCAGCAGTAACCAGTAAGTGTTGTAAATAAGGTTTAGCTGTAATAAGGCTGAATCATGAAATAAATGATCACACCACTGACAGCAACATAAAACCACAAAGGCCAGGTATAACGGGTCAGTTTTTTATGTTTCTCATATTCACCGGTAAGTGCCCGGTAAGCTGTGAATAAAATAAACGGAAGAATGATGGCTGCCAATGGTATATGAGTAAGTAACAAAATAAAATAAACGACACGCATGGTTCCTGCATTCAATTTTTCATCCATACTCAATATGCCGTCATGGTTGATATCCCCGAATTTTGTTTCCCCGGCCAGTAAGTGATGTGCGATATAACTGACCAAAAAAAGAACAGATAAAACTATTGCTGTAAGCATGATCTGTTTATGTAAAACGAATTTTTTTTTCTTAACGGAAACCAATCCGGAAATCAAACAAATGGTTACAAGGGAATTGATCAAAGCATTGGCTGTTGCAAATACATGTACATTAAAGGGAAGGTTTAATTCTAGTTTTACCCTGCTTAATATAACAACAGCTGCAAACACAATGCATGAAACAATGAAAATAAATATCCTTGCCTTTCGGTCGTTCTTTTGTAAAACAGGTTGCAGCATTTTATACTTTAAGGTTTTGTTTTTTTCTGTTTCTGTTAAGTATATTCATTAATACTATTACGATACCTATGCCAATAAAAATAACCGGCAGGTAAGGAATGAATCCTCTTAATATGGAAGGGCTTTTTTTATCTCTCTCCAGCATCAGTGTCGGAATATCTCTTACAAGTTGCGACTGCTTTATAGTGTCAAATCCATTATACCATCCTCTTACGATCCGGTTACTGTCAAGCAGGAAAAAGTTCTCTGTATGAATGAATGCTGTATCAATCTCACTGTCTGCAATACTTGCTTTTATTTCATGCAGGGCAAAATCATAAATTTCTTTTTTATCTCCTGTTACAAACCACCAGGTATCATGATTAACATTAAACCGGTCTGCAAATTTGCGGAGTTGAGGTACACTGTCATGTTCAGGATCTACACTGATGGAAATGAATTGTACTATATCGTCATTTTTAACAAAAGAATCCTGTAACTTTTTCATGCTGCGTGCAAGTCCGGGGCAAATACTGGGACAGCGGCTAAAGAAAAAATTCAGTACAATTATTTTTCCATGCAGATCATTGAGTGAAACCTTTTTTCCCAACTGATTAGTAAATTCAATATTTTTTACCTGGTGCCATACAGTGTCTGTGCTTGTCTTACCGTTCTTTTCTTTTACTGTCACGCTATCATAGAAATAATGATGCGGAATATAAACAGCGTCTTTACTATAATACTTCACTAACCAATACCCGGTAAGTGGTAACAATATGGCCAATAATAAAGAGAGAATTGCTTTTTTGTTCAAAATACTTATGAATTAATGTGCAAGTTCGCACAATTCATGTGTAAAAAAACCATCCCGATGCATATCGGGATGGTTAAAAATAATTTTATTGATCCGGTAAACAGCTTATTTAATCTTTTGCACCTTTTTCTTTAGCAGCAGGTGCTACCTTTTCAATATTAGGCCTGCTTCCTCCATCGGTATTACGCATGTTTTTCCAGCTATTCCCATCCCATAAAAAGGCAATGATAAACCAGATGAATAAACAAAGAGGTACTACAATGGTCATGATCATATTTCTAACTTCATTTCCCAGGTGCATAAATACCGAAACAATATAATACGCTTTAGCAGCGGTAAGTATGCAAACCATTCCCTTAAAGAAAAGAACCAACATAGCATTGGGGTGCTCCCCTTTATGAATATTATAAATGGCAAGGCCAAGGCCTAGTTCTAAAATTGTAAGTAGAGATAGCAGCCAGAATGTTTTCCAGATATGCTTTGTATCTCCTGCATGTTGCGATGCAAAACTTATTTCAGGTGATATGGTATGTTGACTCATATAAATAAACCATTAATGATTAATCAATTCAAATAAAAAAATCAGATAAGATAAAAGCAAAGGAATACAAATACCCAAACAAGGTCTACAAAGTGCCAGTAAAGCCCTGCTTTTTCAATCATTTCATAATGTCCACGCTGGTCAAAATGCCCAAGTTTGGTTTTAATATACATAACCAGGTTTATGATCACCCCGCTGAAAACGTGAAAACCATGAAACCCGGTGATACCAAAAAAGTAACCGCCAAAAGCGATTGGGCCCTGGTTCGTAGCATGTAAACCAGCTGCTGTGATCTGGCTGATCAGTTCAGGGTTAGATAAAGCTGAAATATTATGAGCTTCTCCTCCTGTGTGATGCAAACCGGAAGCTATTGTCACTAATTGTTCATGAGGTGTCTTTTGTAATGCAGCTAACATAGCTTCATGTGAAAGTTCAGTTCCCCATGGATTTGCTTTAACTGTTGTAGGTAATGCTCCTAAAGAGCCATCACTCAATAAAGAAATATGTTCCCCGGTTAATAGATGCGTCCACTCCCACGCCTGGCAACCTAAGAATGCCAAACCGCCTAAGATGGTAAGTATCATATATTTTTCAACTCCCTTTCGATTCATTTTATGTCCTTCATGAACCGCCAACACCATTGTTACAGAACTGAAAATGAGGATAAAGGTCATTAAGCTTACAAATGCCAATGGAAGATTTGCATGGCCTGCCAGTGGGAATGCATTGAATACATGGTTGGGATCGGCCCAGTGATTAACACTAAAGCGAATGGTACCATAGCTGATAAGAAATGCCCCGAATGTAAAAGCATCACTCATTAAAAAGTACCACATCATTACCTTACCATAACTGGCATTGAAAGGGCTTTTTCCGCCACTCCACCATTTTGTTCCTGCTGGTATTGCTGTTGTTGACATAATAATTATCTAAAAATGTTAAACTGTTATTATTTATCTTGTTCTCTTAACTTTATTTATCCAGTATCCAGTATCCAGTATCCAGTATCCAGTATCCAGTATCCAGTATCCAGTATCCAGTATCCAGTATCCAGTATCCAGTATCTTGTATCTACCTTATCATCAATAAAAATATCAGCAAATAGATCCAAAGTATATCTACAAAATGCCAATAGGTACCTATCAGATCCACTGGTACTGTATTATAACTTTTTATCTTTGTGTTGAATGCTTTTAACGACATAACGATCATTGTTATTATTCCTCCTACAATGTGGGCCGCATGAATACCCACAATTATATACAAAAAGGAATAAGATACATTTCCGGTGAGTGTTATTCCTGCATTCCACAATTGTTTAAATCCTATTAGCTGCAACCCGATAAAAAGAACTCCAAGTACTAAAGTAACAGCCAACAACATCCTGTATCGGCTCATGGCTCTTTCTTTAAATGCCTTTGATGCCATGAACATTGTAAGACTGCTTAAAAGGATCACTGCAGTACTATACCAAAAAGCAACAGGCAAATTAAATGTTACCCAACCGGCCTGGTTTCTCTTTACAATGTATGCACTTGTTAATCCGGCAAACATCATAAGGATACTTCCAATACCTACCCACAAAGCAAATTTATGCGGGTGTATTTTATTTTTTTGTGTCATCGCCACTATAATCATACCCCAACTCCCAAAGGAGCTTTAGTTTATTATTATAAAATTTATTCTTCTCCCAAACTATATTTCTTATTCTACATCATTCAGTTGCATGTATGATCCCGAATATTTCAAGACACTTTTACTGAATCACATGATTCAATTTATTAAATTCTGATCTTATCAGCATAAAGGCTCAGAAATACGATCATCAAATAAAAATAAGAACTGAACATAACTTTTCTTGCACTTCCTGCACTCATGTTAACATACAACATGACACTTACATACACCATCCAAAGGTTACATGCCAGTACGATCCATAAACTTATAAACCCGCAAATACCAAATACGAATGGCAAAACGCCAAAGGGTATCATCATTACACTGTACATGATAGATTGTACAGCAGTAAATCTTGTAGGTCCTTTATCTGCAGGTAATAATTTAAATCCTGCCTTGCTGTAATCCTGGTGTGCCAGCCAGGCAATTGCCCAGAAATGGGGGAACTGCCAGATGAATTGTATTCCAAACAAGATCCAGCCGCCTGCACTAAAATCATCTGTGGCTGCTACCCATCCAATTAAACAGGGTAACGCACCGGGTATTGCACCGACCAGTACTGCAACGGAATTTATTTTTTTTAACGGCGTATATATATAGCCATATAAAAACAAACTGAACAATCCGATCATTGCACTTTGAAAATTGAAAAAATACCACATCATGCCTATGCCCAGTAATCCTGTGATAAAAGCAAATACATAAGCTTCGGTTTCACTCATCCTGCCACTGGCCACTGGCCTGGAAGCAGTACGTTTCATCAAAGCATCGGTTTTTTTTTCAAGCACCTGGTTAATGCTGTTAGCAGATCCTGTTATTAGCATTCCCGCAACAAAAAGTAAAAGAACTGACAATAGCGTTGATCTTGTATAGATATTGTAGTAAGGTGCTATTAAAAAACTTACTACCGTACTGAACACTACCATGAAACTTAAAGTGAACTTGATCAACTGAAAGTAATCTTTCACTTTACTTGCCAATACAAACGAAGTTGAATTGGATATGGTATTGTTCTCCTGCATAAACCAACCTCACTTTCTCTATAAAGAATCGAGGTAATATTTTATTTTACAATCCTGACATTTCCGGCTAATAGCTATTAGCTGTTAGCTATCAGCCTTTAGTGATCTGTACTTTCATCTTTTCCAATCGGAACATTCTGTGGAATAAATTCCTTCCCGTCTTTTCCATAATCATAAGCCCAGCGATGCACTTCTGGTATCTCTCCGGTCCAGTTACCATGCCCGGGGCGTAAAGGCGTTGTCCACTCCAACGTGTTTGCACCCCATGGGTTTAAATCAGTAACTTTTCTTCCTTTCCAGATACTATAGAAAAAATTATACACGAATAATAACTGTGCGGCAAAAACGATCATAGCCACCAGGCTGATGAATTCATTCAGTCCACCAAACATTTTAAATGACTCCCAGTTTGCAAAGTCATAGTAACGACGTGGCATACCTGCTAATCCTTCATAGTGCATCGGCCAGAAAATAAGATACGCCCCTACAATCGTTATCCAAAAATGGATGTATGATAATGTATTGTTTAAATGGCGCCCGAACATTTTTGGATACCAGTGATAAATACCGGCAAACATTCCAAAGAATGATGCAACACCCATTACAATGTGAAAGTGGGCAACCACAAAATAAGTATCATGAAGGTGTATATCGAGTGCGGAATTTCCCAGGAAAATACCTGTTAAACCACCGCTGATGAATAAACTTACAAAACCGATTGCAAACAGCATGGCAGCAGTAAAACGTATATTTCCTCTCCACAAAGTAGTAAGCCAGTTAAATACTTTGATAGCCGATGGAACAGCGATCAACAATGTCAACAAAACAAACACGGATCCCAAAAATGGATTGAGCCCTGTTACAAACATATGATGTGCCCAAACGAGGAATGCCAGGATAGTGATGGCGAATAAAGAACCCACCATTGCCATATAACCGAAAATTGGTTTGCGGCTGTTAACAGATAATATTTCTGAAGACATCCCCATGGCTGGTAATAATATTATATATACTTCGGGGTGTCCTAGGAACCAGAAAAGATGCTGGAACAAAATAGCGCTTCCTCCTTCGTTTGGTAATATTTTTCCGGCAACAACGATATCGCTCAGGAAGAAACTGGTACCCAGGTTCCTGTCAAATAATAATAAGATAGCACCTGATAATAAAACCGGGAATGATAATACACCCAATACAGCCGTAAAGAATAAAGCCCATATAGTCAGGGGCATCCTGGTCATGCTCATTCCTTTGGTACGCATGTTTAAAATCGTAGTGATATAATTTAATCCCCCCAATAAAGAAGAAACAACGAACATGGCCATACTCACCAGCCAAAGATCCATTCCTATTTTACTTCCCATTGACGCATCACCCAAGGCGCTTAATGGCGGATAGATCGTCCAGCCACCACTGGCGGGGCCTGTTTGAACAAACAAAGAAGACACCATAATCACAGAAGCCAGAAAGAAGAACCAATAGCTGAGCATATTCAACATAGGCGAAGCCATATCTCTTGCACCGATCTGTAATGGAATTAAAAAATTTGCAAACGTTCCGCTTAAACCTGCTGTTAATACAAAGAACACCAATACAGTTCCGTGCATGGTTACCAGGGCATAATAAAATTCAGGATTCAATCGTCCTCCTTTTGCCCAATGCCCTAAGAAATTTTCAAGAAATGGGAATGTTTGTTCCGGATAGCCCAATTGCAAACGAAAGACTACTGAAAACAGTCCTCCGATGATTGCCCAGATAATACCGGTTACCAAAAATTGTTTGGCAATGGTTTTATGATCCTGGCTAAATACATACTTGGTTATAAAGGTCTCGTGGTGGTGATGCTCATGATGTGCATCCTGTGCCGCATGACTTGTTGCATTTTGTGAAGTAACTACACTACTCATAATCTTAAATATTATTATAAATCCGTTTAATTATTTTTTATCCGGCATTGCTTGTGCCAATGACGGTGTCTTTGTACTGTCGGTTATTCCCGGTTTTTTATTAGGATTTTTTTCCGGAAACAGTGTCAGGTATTCAGGGGTTTGTGTTGCAAGCCAGTTTTTATAATCAGCTTCCTTTTCTACAACTATAACGCCTCTCATTGAAAAGTGACCTTTACCACACATCTGGTCACAACTTATTTCATAAACAAAATTCGGATTACCGGTTCTTGTTTTCATTTCTTCAGTTGTATAAATAGGCGTGAACCACATGGTTGTTGGTATACCGGGAACTGCGTCCATTTTCATACGAAAATGAGATAAGCCCACATCATGTATTACATCCTGGGCGTGAATAACGAGTTTAACAGGTTTTCCAACCGGTAAATGCATTTCTGTAGTATGCATGTCATCCCAACTTTCGGGATCTTCGAAGTCAACCCCCAATGTATTTCCCGAAGGTGAATTGTATAATTTATAATTTTTCTTTCCGAGTTTTCCGTCTTTGCCCGGATAACGCATTTCCCATGCAAACTGGTGACCGGTAATTTCTACTACTACAGCATCTTTTGGTGCATCGCTGGTAATCTTAAACCAGAATTTTAAACCAAATACAACCAATACTGTTAGAAATATTGCAGGAACTGTTGTCCATAATAATTCCAGTTTGGTATTGTGCGGAAAGAAGTATGCTTTCTGACCATCTTTTTCCTGGTATTTATAAGCAAACCAAAAAAGTAAAACCTGTGTAATAACAAAAACAACACCAGTTACTCCAATAGTGATATAAAGCATCAGGTCGATCTTTTCACCTTCCAAAGAAGCCGAGCCTTGTGGAAACAATGTTTTTCCATAATACAGATCATTGCAATACCATACACCAATCAAACCAAAGATCAACATGGCGATAAGTAAAAACCCATTTATCTTGTTGTTTTGCCGGCGTGTCTTTTCTTCGCCCTTCAGCACACTTACATATTCGCTGGCCTTTGCTATCTGAAAGATCAACACAAAGATCATGATACCTATTGCAACCAGAAAAAACTCCTTCATTGTATAAAAATTTTTAGCTTTAAGCATTTAGCTATAAGCCGTTAGCTATTTATATTCTCAATTTATTTTTACCTACATACCAAATGCAAATTTAACTTCCAACAATTGCAAACAGTACTTTTGTTGAATGATCAGGTATGGTGAATGATACTTTCTTTAAGGAATGGGTGGTTTTTAGCAACCAACGAATTCTTGGTAAAATACCTTCCAACACTCCACATAATTATTCCGATAAATAATGCGGCAATACCAAATTCAAAAGGCATCATTTCTGCATGAGACCCCAATGTACCAGGCATCACCATCTGATAAAAATCTATCCAATGGCCAAAAATGATAAGTACAGCCATAAAGGTTACCATTGTCCAGCTACGCTTAACACTTTTCTTCATTAATATTAATAAAGGACAAAGGAAATTTACGATCAGGTTAAAAAAGAAAATCCCTTTATATGGACCTGCTTTATCTGCAGTTCCCACTCTTTCAATAAAATATTTTGTTTCTTCAGGCTGGTTACTGTACCAGATAAGCATGTATTGTGAAAACCATAAGTATGTCCAGAAAACAGAAAATGCGAACATGAATTTTCCAACATCATGTAAGTGTTCTTCAGTAACATATTCCAACTGGCCGCGGTTTTTTAAATAAATAACAAATAATGCTATTAATGACATACCGGATACAAAGGTGCTTGCAAAAGTATACCAGCTATACATGGTGCTGTACCAATGAGGATCAATACTCATCAGCCATAACCATGGTGTGGTAGATGCTACTGTTAAACCAAATGTTACAGTAAATAAGGAAGCCCATACCGTATTTTTCCAGATCCACTTTTTACCTGTTTCATAATCCATCGGGCCTTTCTGATCTGTTTCCAGGCTAAGGCTTCTCATTTTACGTCCAAGCAACCACCATAAACTGATAGTTACAAAAGACGCTATTGAAAAGAATACAGGGTTTAAAAAGCCTTTTTTACCGTTAAGTATTTTATCACTTGCAACTGCATCCTTATCCAACCAATGATAAATATCGGTATGGCCTCCCCAAACAATTGCCATTAATATTATGAAAGTTATAAATCCTAAAATTGGAACTACGCTTGAAATAGCTTCAGGCACTCTGCGCATGGCAACCTGCCAGCCTCCCATTGCCATGGTTGTTACACATAAAAAGAACATGGATGCATTTACAACAAGTAAAAAGTAAACACTGTTCTGTAACAGAACAGCCCAAAAACGGGTGCTGTTTGTATTTTCACCATGTGCACCATGTGCAAACGGGTGAAACATAATAAAGCCGTATAACAATGCCAACACACCGGCTACGATCAAACCCAAGGTCCACTTTTTATAACTGCCCGGTAATTCAAATTGATTATTCATCTAAACTTTATTTTGTGTGATGCTGGCCTCTCTCTATCTCCCGATCTCATCGGGAGAGGCCAAACTTTATTATTAATAATTATACTTTATAACTAACACATCTTCTTCAGTTCCTTATATCAACATCGGTATTACCCTTTTTTAACTGCAACACTGTCTTTTACCACTGTTGATGTTGTTGTTACTGCTGCTGCTTTTGGCTGTAAAGTCCTTATATATTTTATGATCATCCAGCGTTGTTTTCTGCTTAACTGTGATGCATAACTGCCCATATTGTTTTTTCCATAAGCAATTGAATGAAACATGGTGCCATCAGCCATTGTTATATACATTGGCTGGGTCAAATTTGCAACACCGCCTATTTTACCAGATGTTGCCAAAGGACCGTTTGCAATTCCTTTTTCGCCATGACAAATGGCACAATTGATGTTATATAAACGTCCCGCTTCAACCATATCTGATTTTGTAATAACAGAATCGGGCAGAGGATTCTTAACAGATGTACTCATTTTATACCCATTGCTGTCATTTGGAAGCGTGTATGGAAACAGTTCACCTCTTTTTATTGAACCTGCAGCCGGTTTGCTATCATAATAAATCATGTTGCCACCTTTTTTGGAAATATCCGTGGTATATACCATTGAATCATGTGCAGTATATGATTCCATTGCACGACTATACGTCATGTCGGGCATATAAATTTTACCGGGCTTACGCTTGTTGTCGCAACCAGTAATTAATATAATTGCTGTTATTAGAATTGCTGTTATATAAGTAAGTCGTTTCATTTATCAATTATCAACCTGCCAGCCGGCAGGCGGGTTAAACAATTATTATTATATTAATATCCTTTTTCTTCCCTGTATAATTTTTGTTCTCTGTCGTAACGCCCTATCCACCAACCACTTTCAGCTACCTGTACATTGATCTCTTTTGCTCCTGAATTCTGTAAAAAACGTTGTACTTCACCATCATCTGTTCTATCTGTACATTCGATTGCCATAACAAAAAGATCATCTGTTGCTCTTGCATGAAAATGATGCTTTTTTACAAATGGAGACAATTGGCATAAATAACAAAAAGTAAGTACCATGCCAACAGCCGAAAATAACACCGTTAGTTCAAATGTTATTGGTATCCAGGCCGGCAATGCGAAATGTGGTTTACCACCAATATTCATTGGCCAGTCTTTGGTAAATACCCAGGACATAAATGAAAGTGCAGTTGTTGTTCCGGTAATGGCATAAATAAATCCAGCCGTATGCAAACTGGTTTCCCTTATTCCGATTGCATGATCAAGTCCATGTACCGGAAAGGGCGTATACACATCATGGATCTTATATCCTGCTTTGCGTACATTTTTTACCGCAGGAAATAACACTGCTTCATCATCAAATGATCCTACTACAAATTTTTTTCTTCCTCCAGCCATGTTAATTATTAATTATTAATTATCAATTATTAATTCTAGTGAGCGTGCTCCACTTCTTCCTGGTAAAACTTCTCTGCATCAGACTTCTCAATATCCGTCATTTTCACTTTATAATTTTCTCCACTGGTTTTTAAAATTGCCTTGATCTCGGCAACCGCAATAACCGGAAAGTATTTTGCAAACAGGAAGAAACAAGTAAAAAATAATCCAAACGTACCGAGATAAAAACCAATTTCATAAATACTCGGGCTGTAATAAGTGCTCCAGCTTGATGGAAGATAATCCCTGTAAACAGAAGTAACGATGATCACAAAACGCTCATACCACATACCAATATTTACAATTACGCTCATAAAGAATGTTACGGTGATATTCCTTCTCAATTTACGGCTCCAGAATAACTGTGGAGATACCACGTTACAGAACATCATTAACCAATAACTCCAGCCATATGGGCTAAAAAGGTTTGCCCTGTTTTGACTGAATGCATACCACTCGTATGGATTTTGTCCATACCAGGCAATAAATAACTCAGTTAAATAGGCACAACCAACTATACTGCCGGTTAAAACAATTACTTTATTCATGGCTTCAATATGGCCGATGGTAATATAATCCTGCAGATTCATTACTTTTCTAACAATAATCAAAAGCGATTGTACCATTGCAAAACCACTAAAGATGGCTCCGGCCACAAAGTAAGGAGGAAAGATGGTGGTATGCCAACCCGGAACAATTGAGGTGGCAAAGTCAAATGATACGATCGTGTGTACGCTCAATACAAGAGGAGTACTTAAACCGGCAAGTACCAATGCCAGACTTTCATGACGTTGCCAGTGCTTGGTGCTTCCTGTCCAGCCAAATGAAGCAACTCCATATAATAATTTTCGTAGTTTGGTTTTTGCCCTGTCACGAACTGTAGCCAGATCAGGTAATAAACCTGAATACCAGAATAATAATGAAACGGTGAAATAAGTTGATATTGCAAACACGTCCCAAAGCAATGGTGAATTAAAATTAACCCATAACGGACCACGGCTGTTAGGATAAGGCATTACAAAGAAAGCCATCCAAACCCGGCCCATATGCCATATTGGAAACTGGCCTGCACAGATTACAGCAAAGATCGTCATTGCTTCAGCAGCACGGTTTACACCGGTTCTCCATCCCTGGCGGAATAACAATAAGATTGCAGAGATCAGTGTTCCGGCATGGCCGATACCGATCCACCATACAAAGTTGGTAATATCCCAACCCCAACCGATGGTCTTATTCAGATTCCACTGTCCGATACCGTAAGTAACCTCCCTGTATACACTGTACACTCCAAAAAGCAACAATGCCACACTGATATAAAAACCAATGTACCAAAGCCGGCTTGGCTTCATTTCAATAGGGCCAATGATATCTTCCGTTATCTGGTGATAATCTTTATTACCGTCTACCAGCGGTTCCCTTTGTTGTGATTCGTATTTCAGTAATGACATATCTTTTTAGCTTTTAGCATTTAGCTGTTTGCTTATTTTTTTATTTTGTACTACTATTCAACTGTTCAACTTTTGAAAATGATTATTAAGCATGTGCTTTCTCCTTATGCTTTACTACTTCATGTTCTTCTTCAGCTCCTATGTGCCTGTCTGTGTTTCTTACTTTGGCCAGGTAACTTACGTTAGGCAATACGTGCAATTGTTCGAGCACATAAAAATTACGGTTAACCTGTTCTACATTTCTTATTTTGTACACATCGCTTTCTTTATCATTAACATTACCAAAACTGATCGCATTTGTAGGACAAGCCTGCATACAGGCGGTTTTTACATTACGTACCAATGTGGGATCCTGTTGTTTTTTAGCTTCCAGTTTACTTTCCTGCAAACGTTGAACACAGAATGAACATTTTTCCATCACACCTCTTGAACGAACCGTTACATCAGGATTTAATACCATTCTGGTAAGGTCTTCATTCATCTGGAACACCGACTCATCCAAGTCTTTTCCACGCAATGCTTCCTGGTTATCGGCAAAACTATCTGCGCCGGTATAATCGAGCCAGTTAAATCTGCGAACTTTATACGGACAGTTATTTGCACAATATCTTGTACCGATACAACGGTTATAAGCCATTTGATTCAACCCTTCACTGCTGTGGTTGGTAGCAGCTACCGGACAAACGTTTTCGCAAGGAGCATTATCGCAATGCTGGCATAGCATCGGTTGAAAAACCACATCCGGGTTTTTCTTGTCTCCTGTAAAATACCTGTCAATACGTAACCAATGCATTTCATGGGCACGCTGCACCTGGATCTTTCCAACAACACTTACATTATTTTCTGCAGTACAGGCTACTACGCATGCACTGCAACCTGTGCAGGTATTTAGATCTATGCTCATTCCCCATTTAATTCCGGGCTTAGCAAAATCGGGGTACATAGTACCATCCTTTACAAAATCAGTTTTACCATCAGCCATTACCATTGACCTTTCGTGTCTTGGTTCTTCCAGAACAGCTTCAGGATTTGCAAGGAAACCGGAGAGATTTGTCTCGTATATGATCGGCCTGCTTTCTGAAGAACCATGTACCTGCGTTTGTGCCAACGGGTAAGTCTCACTTGTTTTTTCAACTGAGGCTGTAGCCGTGTATAATAAAGAAGAGCCGTCAAACCCAACAAACGGGTAAGCATTTTTTCCTGCTCCCGTGGCAGAACGGCCAACACGCTCTAATGATTGATCGGATTTGGCGCTTTGTCTTCCATAACCAAGGGCGACAGCGATGGTGGATGCATTTAAACCCGGTAAGATCAATACGGGTAACGCTAAAGATTTTCCGTTAACTGTTACTTTTACAACTGGCTTTTCAGGATGTACTTCATACGCATCTGCCTGCTTTTGATTTTCAAAAACATCAATTCCCAAAACAGCCTTAGCCATTTCCGGGCTTATCATTGCATAGTTATCCCAGGTTACTTTTGATACCGGGTCAGGAAGTTCCTGTAACCATGGATTGTTTGCCTGGCTGCCATTGCCCACAGAAACTTTTTCATATAAGAAAACCTCAGTCGCACCGCTTTTTACTGTTGCAAGCTTTGAAGAAGCCTCTGCAAGTTTTAAATTATTAAAAGTAGCTGACGCAGGAGCCAATTCAGTTAGTGGTTCAATAACACCATCCTGCAATGCTTTATTCCAGGATTCCTCGCCTCCTAGTTTACCTGCCCAATAATTTCTGAGATATGATTCATATTCATCCGAAGACGAATTAGAAACAGGTATGCTTACAATTACTTTTCCGGTTGAATCTTTTGATGAAATGGAAGTTGTTTGATTAGAAGCCCCGGTCCATTTAATTAAAGAAGTTTGAAAAGCCCTTGTCTTGAATAATGGATTGATAGCCGGCTGAAGTAAACTAAAATAACCGGTTTTAGGTTCTGCGTCTCCCCAGCTTTCCAGCCAATGATGTGATGGTATAATATATTTACACAATTCTGTTGTTTCATCCATGCTGCTGTTGAAAGAAATACTCAATGGCAGTTTAGACAACCCGTCAGCAAATTTTTTGCTGTCAGTATAATTATAAACAGGATTACAATCGTATACTAAAAGAGCTCCTACTGAATTACTGTTCATATCAGCTACCAGTTTTGCCATATCAGTATCTATCCCTTTACGGTAGTTGGATGTGGCAGCCCAGTTAATGGTTGTACCATTGGCACCAATAGCCTCATTGATCGCGTTCACAATAACCTGTACATTCATATCATTACTTCCGCTTACTACAAGGGCTTCTCCCTTGCTGGCAGCCAGTAAAGCTGCAGTCTTTTCAATTGCTTTTGTAAGTTTTGCATCTGATATTACAGGTGCAGAAAGAGCCGGAAGAAATTTTGCTAAAATTGCAAGCGCAATCGCTCCTGTTTCAGATGGTTTATGGGTATAGCGGTCGTCGGCATTGCTTCCCGTAAGGCTGAGCATACTTTCAAAATGAATGTGACGGCTCAGTGTAGGCTTTTCACCTTTTATTTTTTTGGTCTCCGAATATTGCCTGCTGAATTCAACCGGGCTAAGCCAGGTGCCTAAAAAATCTGCACTCAGGCTAACAATGGTTTTAGCTTTATCAAATCTGTAAGCAGGAATTGCCCTTTTACCATAACAGGCTTCATTGGCCATCAACATTCCGCTGTAACTTACTGCATCATATTGTACATGGCTGCTGCCGGGATATTTTGCTAAGAAATTATTTATGATCTGTAAAGTAGAAGGAGAGTTAATGGTGGAAGTAAGTAAAACAATTGCTTTACCGCCAAGTCCGGCCATTGCGGTGCCAATCATTTTATCAAAAGCATCAAATGTGCTTACTTCTTTAAAATTGCTGCCGTCTTTTTGCAGTGGGTGGCGTAATCTTATCGTGTCATAAAGATCCAACACTGAAGCCTGAGCCTGTGCACTGGTTCCGCCTTTGGTAACAGTTGACAATTCATTTCCTTCAATTTTAATAGGCCTTCCGTCTCTTTGTTTAACAACAACACTGATGGCATCTCCGCCATTCACATAAGTTGAAGCATAATAATTAGGTACTCCCGGAATAAGATTATCGGGCTTTTGTAAGTATGGAACCGCTTTACGTACAGGCATTTCACAACTGGCAGCCAGGGCAGCAGCTGCAGTACTAAATCCGAGGTATTTCAAAAAATCCCTGCGGGGTGCTTTGCCATCCAACAACCCTTTTTCATCCAGATCGGCCAATGGGAGTAGTTCATCAGCAAACTCATTTTCTGATGATTGCTTAAAAGCATCAGACTGATTTAGTTCTCCAAAATTCTGCCAGTACTTTTTGTTCATATTACAATTTGAAAATTCGAAAATTTAAACCCCCTGAAAATGGATAAATTATAATGTCAAATTAAGCACCATTTTCTTTTGCTTAATTAATAGTGACATTTCTGGCACTCTGTTCCACCAATGCTTTCTACAGTTACACTATCCATTTTATGATTTTTCAGGTCATTATGAAACTTCTCATAAATGCTATAAAATTTATTGCCGGTGCTATCTGCCTTATTGTAAAAATCTACTTTACTTTGGCGATGGCAATTGATGCACCATCCCATGCTTAACTCAGTAAACTGGTATACTTCAGGCATTTCCTGGATATTGCCATGACAGGTCTGGCATTGTTGTTTTCCGACTTTTATATGCTGGCTATGATTAAAATAAACATGGTCTGGAAGGTTGTGAATTTTAACCCACTCAATAGGCTTGGCTCCATCAGGGATACCATCTTTATTATTATCAGGATTGTATTGTTTTGCCACAGGATCCCAACCTGCATAAGCATATAATTTTTGGATCTCTGCTGTGCCATTAACAGCGGAACCATCCTCTTTTACAATTGGATCACCTTTGTATTCTTTGATAGCCATATGGCAATTCATACAAACATTTACTGAAGGAATACTTGCCTGTTTGCTATCCTGTGCTCCGCCATGGCAATACAAACAGTTTATCTGGTTTACGCCGGCATGAACTTTATGGGAATAATAAATAGGTTGTTCCGGCTGATAATTCTTCATCCTTCCAAGGCCAATAGCAGCGTTTATGGTCATATAACCTCCTAAACCAAACAATACTAAAATTCCTGCCATTAAATAGGTTTTGTTGCGATAAAAAGGAACCGGCTCGCCGCGGAATATTCCTTCTTTTTCATCCGTAAGTTTACGTAAGTTGCTGTTTACCTGTAATAATATAAAGGCAACAAGTGCCAACACCAGTGTAAGAATTCCAAATAATAAAGAATTATCTGTTTCCGGAGCAGCTGCACCAGTAGCATCCGGACCCTTAACAGGTGGAGCATAATCATCCACATATTTCATTATAGCATCAACCTCTTCTTTCTTTAACTGTGGAAACCCGGTCATAATGGTCGGTTTCCATTTGTCTTTCAGTGCTTTTGCATAAGCATCTGACTGACCTGCGGGATTGGCTACCCAGGTATAGAGCCATTCAGGACTTGGAATTCTGGAACTCCAGCCTTTCAGCGCCGGGCCGGTATAATCCGCATCGGGTTTATGACAGTTGGCACAATTTGCTTTAAATAAAGCTTCGCCATCGGCAGCTAATAACGAGTTATTAAAAGAAACTAGCAGAATGAAGAGAAGGCTTGCAAAAGTTTTTGTAATGATTTTTCTATAGAGACTCATACATTTATCGGGGCTAATGTTGAAATTATCCTAATTCGGTGCAAAAATAAGGCAGGATATTGACATAATATCAACATTGTTAAAATTTTTTTTTCCTTATCCAGGTTGGCTTTCAGCGATTTGTGTCATCAGGTATCCAATTATTGTCATGATTTTGTAAGTTGATTCGTGTTATATCATTATTTAAAACTTTCCTGGTACTTATAACAATGTTTTACCCCAAATTTGCAGGATGTTAGAAAAACTGAAAAAACATTGGAAGGTTAATGGGGTGAATTTGGTGTTGATCATTGCAACTTTTGCATTAGGAGGAAGCCTTTGTGGGTTTGCAGGAAGAAAGATTCTTTTGTTAACAAATCTTGATAAAGGGTTTTCCTGGCTTTTTTTATATATCCTACTCGTTACGTTGCTTTGGCCTTTGTCGGTCATACTGGTCAGTATTCCTCTTGGCCAATTTGCTTTTTTCAAAAAATATATCATAAGGATCTGGAATAAAATTACCAGTAAAAAAAAAAATAAAGCTGTTAACATCGCCATTTTTGCCAGTGGTGCCGGAACCAATGCAAAAAAAATAATTGAATATTTTGAACGAAGTGAACAAAAAAATATAGCAACAATCAGGCTGATCGTTTGTAACAAACCGGGTGCGGGGGTTTTGAATATTGCTTGTGAAAAAAAGATCCCGGTTTTATTAATCGAAAAAGAAAGATTTTTTTCAGGAGATGTTTACCTGCCTGCATTAAAAGAACAGTCTATTGAAATGATCGTTCTCGCCGGGTTTTTATGGAAACTCCCTGCTGCTTTGATACAGGCTTATCCTAAAAAGATCATCAACATTCATCCGGCTTTACTGCCCAAATTTGGAGGAAAGGGAATGTATGGAAAGCATGTACATGAGGCTGTTATTAACCATAAAGAAAAAGAAAGTGGTATCAGCATTCACTTTGCAGATGAACTGTATGACCATGGTGAAATCATATTCCAGGCAAAGTGTACTGTAACTGGATCAGATACGGCAGATACACTTGCAGAAAAGATTCATAATCTGGAGCACAGCAATTATCCCGCTGTAATTGAATCCGTTTTAAAAAAGCAAAATCTGCGTTAAACAGCCAGTATAACTTAATCCGTTTTGAAATTCTTTCTTAATATTACAGCTATTACCGATTGGATAACTGATATTGAAAATAACATTGAACAAAACAGCTATCACATCGGCATTATACAACAAACTGATTAGATAAATTGAAAATCTGATTGGTATTAAATGCCGTTACAGTTGAGATATTTTTTATTTGGCTTATGTTTTATCTTTTTGGGGTCTTCCTTGCATGCACAATTTACTATCAGTGGCACCGTGTTTGACAGCAGTAAAATTAATTATGTGGAAAATGTAAGAGTCGTTAGCACCGGGGGAATGTTTGCCATAACGGATAGCCTGGGTGCGTATTCAATCATGGCAAATGAAAATGATTCACTGACCTTTTATTATAACAATAAGCCTACACAAAAATTTATTGTAAGATCTATTCCTGATCCTTCACACTTCAATATTTCCATACACATAAATATAAAAGGAAAATACCGTGTTTTAAATGAGGTGGTTGTTTTTTCAAAATCCTATAAACAGGATTCGCTCGAAAACAGGCAAACTTATGCAGATATATATGATTATAAAAAGCCAGGGTTGTCAACATCTATAACTCCCGGTGGCGGGGTAGGGGCCGACGTGAATGAGTTGATAAATATATTCAGGTTCAGAAGAAATAAAAGGCTCAGGGCTTTTCAACAAAGGCTGGAATTACAGGAACAGGAAAAATATATAGACTACCGTTTCAATAAGCTTCTGGTAAAACGCATAACGGGGTTAACCGGCATTTACCTGGACAGTTTTTTGGTTTGGTACAGGCCAACCTATGATTTTGTAAAAGAAAGTGACGAACTTGTTTTCAACCAATACATATTGAATGCCTTTTACCAGTTTCAAAAACTCGTCGAAGTGTCTCCTGCAAAAAAAGAAGAACAATAATAAAACAATTTGGAAATTTGGAGATTATTCAATTTGAAGATTCTTTCGAATTCAATTTTCTTCACATCTTCAAATTTTCAAATCGGTTAATCTCCAAATTCTTCAGTAATTTTCACCACTCAATTCTCTTTATGGATAAACTGCACAATGAATTAAAAAAAGAATTCCAATTGGAAAGGATGATCCTTTTCAGTGATGCAGTTTTTGCTATTGCCATCACATTACTTGTTATAGAAATAAAAGTACCCGAAATTGAAAAAGCAGAACTCACTGAAGGAAAACTACTGCAGGCATTAGCACATCTTATTCCAAAATTCTTTGGCTTCATCATCAGTTTTATGTTTATCGGAATTTACTGGACCGTGCATCACCGTTTATTTGGTTATGTTATAAATTATACTCCAAAATTATTAATGCTAAACCTGTTTTTTTTATTTGCCGTTGCACTGATGCCTTTCAGTACAGCATTCTATAGTGAATATGTGATGAAGCATGTCATAACACCCGTGATCTTTTATACAGCCAACATCATCCTGTTAGGCTTATTCAACTTGCTTATGTGGCGGCATGTTGGTAACCCCAAAAATAATTTATCTGAAGGATTAAGCCAGATTGATGCTAAATATTTTTCTTTCAGGGCGGTTGTTGTTCCTGTTATGTTTACGATTTTTGCTTTTATTTATTTAATAAATCCATTTATTTCTTCTATGCTTCCTATTTTCATTCCTGTTATTATGAAGCTGCTTAAAAAGCGTTATGAAAGGAAAAATAAAAAATTATTAACCGAAACATCATAAAATATGGAACCCGATCAATTAACTCTCGGCATTGGTACACGATTACAACACACACAACATGGTCCCGGTGTAATAGTAGCTGTACGATATGCTACATACCTGATCTCATTTATCAATACAGGAATAAAAGAAATAGACAAAACAGATACATACCTGGATGAGATCATTGCAGAAAATGTTACTGCAGAAATAGAAACTGTTTCTGAAACAGAAAGGTCCTTATTAAAGATATTACGGCAATGGGCAGACGTATCGGAAATTGTTCCGATAGGAGATAAGTGGCTCGGCGGAACCATGCTTTTACAAACAGCAGATAAAACACTTAAACCAAAAGAAGTTCCCATTGATATTTTCTTTCATAAAATTGTCATGCTCCGCGACCGATTAAGGGTTTTGGAACAAAATATCAACAGCCATAAAAAACTTACGGATGAAGACAAAGTAAATATTCAACAATACATTACACGTATATATGGTTCACTCACCACATTCAATGTGCTGTTTAAAAATAAAGAACAATGGTTTGTTGGAGAGAAAGGAAGTGGAGAATAATAATATTAACTTTTTAATAGATATTGTAAACATTTATTCGCATTATCTTTATACACTTAATATGACCATAAAATGGAATACAATCAACTAACTTCTCAGGAAGAAACCGTAATCGTTCATAAAGGAACAGAAAGGCCTTTTACAGGCGAATATAATAATAACAAAGAAAGTGGAACTTATGTGTGCAGGCGTTGTAACACTCCTTTATATGAGTCTAAAGATAAATTTGATTCCAGGTGTGGCTGGCCCAGCTTTGATGATGAGATCCCGGGAGCTGTAACACATGTTCCCGACGCCGATGGTAGCAGAACAGAAATAGTATGTGCCAACTGTTGCGGACATCTTGGGCATGTATTCGTTGGCGAAAGATTCACCGAAAAAAACACCCGGCATTGTGTGAATTCTGTTTCGTTGAAATTTATTCCGGAATAAATTTTAACCGCAAAGTCGCCAAGGCACAAAATAATTTCTTGGCGCCTTCGTGCCTTTGCGGTTATTAATATGCCATTAGTTTCTCAATCGTCTCCCCCAACCTCGAGTAAGCCATAAAATTCTTCTCCAGCTCTATATTAAAAGGAATCGGTGTATCTAAACTGGCACAACGCATAATAGGTGCATCTAATAATGTATAACAGTGTTCCGCAATCCAGGCCGAAATTTCTCCACCAACGCCACCGGTCAAGCTGTCTTCATGAAGTATCAATACTTTTCCCGTTCTTGAAACTGCTTTTCTAATTGCCTCAAAATCGAGTGGTAATAATGTTCTCAAATCTGTGATATCAATTGAAACGTGGGTGTTTTTTTGTGCATAATCCAATGCCCAATGGACTCCTGCACCATATGTAATAATGGAGATGTCTTCGCCTTCCTGTATATGTTTAGCTTTGCCGATTTCAATTTCATAATATTCATCAGGTACCAATCCTGTTATGCTCCTGTATAAAGCTTTGTGCTCGAAGAACAATACCGGGTTTGGATCATTTATAGCTGCGATCAATAATCCCTTGGCATCTATTGCCGATGATGGATAGACCACTTTTAGTCCCGGTGTATGTACAAACCATGCTTCATTACTTTGACTGTGAAAAGGTCCTGCACCTACACCTCCACCGGTTGGCATGCGAATTACAACATCCGCATTTTGTCCCCAGCGATAATAAATTTTTGCAAGGTTATTAATGATCTGGTTAAAACCAACCGTTGCAAAATCTGCAAACTGCATTTCCATTACAGATTTGTATCCTTCCAGGCTTAAGCCCAGTGTTGTACCTACAATGGCGCTTTCACATAAAGGGGTATTTCGTATTCGTTCTTTTCCAAATTTTTCTACAAAGCCTTCAGTTACTTTAAAAGCGCCACCGTATTCCGCAATATCCTGGCCCATTAAAATAAGATCGCTGTGTTTATTCAATGACTGTTCCAATGCATCGCTAATAGCATTGATGAATTTTTTTTCAGAAGAAGAACCTGTAATTCCCATTCCCCACTTGCCATTCCCCACTCGCCCAGCATACACATCATCCACTTCTTCTTCTGTATCAGGAACAATTTTTTCTGATTCAAAACCAACTTTTAATTCTTCTTCAATATGATTTTTTGTTTCAGTCCTGATCGCTAAAATATCGTTGGCAGATAAAATGTTTTCTTCCAGCAGCCATTCTTCATAATTTTTTATAGGATCCTTTTTTTCCCATTCTTCAAACAAATTCTTTGGAACATATTTTACTCCGCTGGCTTCTTCATGTCCCCGCATACGAAAGGTCATGCATTCGATGAGGTAAGGCTTTTGGTTTTTGATGCAATAATCCCTTACCCCTTTGATCGTATCATACACAGTAAGAATATTATTGCCATCTATCTGCACACCCTCAATTCCATAACCGGCAGCTTTGTCAATCAGGTTCTTACAACGGTACTGTTCATTTGTAGGAGTGCTTAATCCATACCCATTATTTTCTATGATAAAAATTACCGGAAGGTCCCATACAGCAGCTGTATTCAATGCCTCATGAAAATCGCCTTCGCTGGTGCCGCCATCCCCGGTAAATGTAACAGAAACCTTTTTTTGTTTTCTTAATTTATATGCCAGTGCTACCCCATCTGCAATGGCAAGTTGAGGGCCCAGGTGAGAGATCATTCCACAAATATGATGTTCCTTAGTTCCAAAATGAAAGCTTCTTTCTCTTCCTTTACTATAACCATCTTTATTCCCCTGCCATTGTTTGAATAATTTACTCAATGGCATATTGCGTGAAGTGAAAACACCCAGGTTTCTGTGTAAGGGCATGATCCATTCATCTGATTGTAATGCCATGGTTGCGCCAACAGAGATCGCCTCCTGTCCAATACCACTGAACCATTTGGAAATTTTTCCCTGCCTCAACAATACAAGCATTTTTTCTTCTATCATGCGGGGAAGAAGGAGGTTTTTATATAAACTTTTAATTGTTTCGTTACTTATATCTTTTTTATCGAAATACATGGTTGGTTTTCTTGTTATGATTGCGCTAAGTTAAGATTGTTGATTGAAATACTGTTTATCATTGGTTTCGTCATTGCGGGGAACGAAGCAATCTAAACTGGTCTACTTGAATGAACAAGATTGCTTCGTTCCTCGCAATGACGTGATTTGATAATTTGTAAAGATGTCATCTCTTCATAAGTATGCGTTTGTTAAAAAAAATACAAACAATACCCGATATTTTAAAACGACTGTGCAAAAAACAAACCTTTTGCATCTGGGAAATAAAACCAACTAATATGACAGTACTTTTTAAATCAGCCGCAATTTCCATTAGTATTTTAACCCTTGTTTTCTTATTGCCAAAGAGAGTTTTAGAAATTAACCCTCGAACAACAACAATAAAACCCGGTATAGCATCCAAAAAAATTCAGGTTGCAGTATTACTGGACGTAAGTAACAGCATGGATGGACTCATAGAACAGGCAAAATCGCAGCTATGGAACATGGTTAGTGTGATGGGAAAAGCCAAATGCAATGATATAACCCCTGAGATCGAAATTTCACTCTATGAATATGGCAGAAGTAATAATGATGTAAAATCAGGATTTGTAAAACAGATCAGCGCTTTTACAACAGATCTCGATCAACTATCTCAAAAACTATTTGGCCTTACAACAAATGGAGGCGATGAATATTGCGGCCAGGTGATCTATACATCATTAAAAGACCTTAACTGGGATAGTGATCCCGGAAATTATAAAGTGATATTTATTGCAGGCAATGAGGATTTTTTGCAAGGCAACCTGCTATATACAAAAGCATGCGATGAAGCGAAGAAAAAAGGCGTTATCGTAAATACTATTTATTGCGGCGATCGTATTCAAGGCATTCGTGAACACTGGAACCTGAATGCAGAATGTGGTAATGGGAGTTTTACCAATATAAACCAGGATGCAAAAACAGAAGATATCCCTACCCCTTATGACAGCACCATATTTGCATTAAATGAAAAATTGAATGGAACATACCTGAAATATGGATATGACGGCGATGCCGCTTTTGCTACACAATCAAAAGTAGATAAACAGAACTATGAAATGAATAAATCAGTAGCAGTAAAACGGGTAACAGTAAAAGGAAAAAAGGAATTATATAAAAATACAAACTGGGATATGGTAGATGCTGCTGAACAGGATAAGAATTTTGTAGAAAAAGTTGACATGAAAGCTTTGCCGGAAAATATGCAAAAGAAAAGCCGTAAAGAAATTCAACAAATAATAGATACAAAATCTGCCGAACGTACACAGGTACAAAAAAATATTGAAACAATAAATGCAAAGCGTGAAATATGGCTTGCCGCAGAAAAATTAAAAAAAGCTACCAATAATAATACAGCAACGCTTGAATCAGAAATTGAAAAGATCATCAAGCAACAGGCGAAGCGGTTTAATATGGTGATTAAGTAATATTATTGATGTATGATTTGTGATGTATGATGTCGTACTTGAGAAACCCGTAAAAATAATAGAGCGGCCTGTCAAATCATACATCATACATCATACATCATATATCATACATTATTTGTCTTTTTCCTCTTTCAACATGGCATTAAACCCTGATGAGAATATTGAAAGTATTAAACTGAAAAGCAGCGCCCAGAAAAAACCATCCACTTTAATTCCGTCAATAAACTTATCGGCAATGATGATGATGAGTGCGTTGATTACAAATAGAAAGAGACCAAGGGTAAGTATGGTGAACGGAAGGGTAAGTATGATCAGTATCGGCTTTACAATGGCGTTCAATACTGCCAGTACCAAAGCAAAAATGATCGCTGTTATGTAATCATCAATATGCACACCGGTTAAGATCTTTGATAAAACATAAGCAATAGCGGCGGTAATTAACAAACGTATAATGAAATTCATACAATAAAAATTTGAAGATGAACCGATTTGAAGATTTGAAAATGAAAGATAGTTCAATAGTTTGAAACCCTGTTTTCAAATTGGCACATCAGCAAATTTTCAAATCTTCAAATTGATTTTAATAAACCACCAGTTCATAAAACTTCTCCGGATGCAGATATTTATTTGCAATCTCCTGCAATTCAACAGCACTGATCGTTTTTATTTCATGGATAGAATCATAAAAATATGATTCATCCAGGTTGTTTAAAATAATATTTTTCCATTTTGCAATGATCTGGAAAGGTCCGTCGAGATCTCCCAATAGTCCGCCAATCATAAAATTACGCACCAGCAATAATTCTTCCTCCCCAATCAATTCTTCCCTGAGCCTTTTCATTTCCTTATGGATCTCTTCAATCGTTGGTTCACATACATCCTTGCCGGCTTCGGTCGATATCATCCAGGCGCTTTGTTGCATATGATTTTGGAGATAACTGTGTATGCCGTAAGTATAGCCTTTCTCTTCCCGGATATTGCTCATGAGCCTTGATCCGAAAAACCCGCCAAATACATTATTCAAAATGATCGCTTTTTTAAAATCAGGGTGATGCCTGTTTGGAAAATTGGACGCGATGCGTATGGCTCCCTGAACAGCTTCAGTATCATTTTGTATGCGATACTTCTTTTCTGTTGCAGGCGTTGCTCTTCTATCAGGAATTAAATTACCCTGTTTTCCTACGGTAAGTTTTCCAAAAAAACCATTCAGCATTTCTGGTAGATCTGAAGGAACTTTTCCTGCTACAAAAATTACAACTTGCCCGGTTAAATAATAGTGTTGATAGAATTTTTTTATCTCTTCAATATTTAATTGATCCAGGTCTTCCAGGTTTGTATAAACACCATAAGGATGTTTTTCTCCAAAAAGATAACTATCGATCAGCCGGCCGGCAATAAACTCTGCTTTCTGTAAATTAACTTTTAAACGTTGTCTTGAATTCTGCAAATAAATATCGAGTTCTTTATCAGGAAAAATTGAATTGGTAAGCATATCCTGCAATACCGGTAAAAGTTTATCAAGATGCTTCGTTAAAGAATGAAGTGTTATGACCGCTGTTTCATTATAACAAGCCCGGTTACAATAAGCGCCATAATATTCAAATGCTTCGTTAATCTCTAAAGCTGTACGATTGGTTGTACCATTCTTCAGTAAAAAATTAGTTGCAGCTGCAACACCCTTCTTTTCCTCAAAAAAATTACCGGCGTAAAAAACCAATTCTACCTGTATTACATCCTGAGCTCCGGCTTCTATAGAATATACAGAAATTCCATTGTCTAGTTTAAAATGTTCATATGGCTTAAGAGCAAGTTTATATTCTATAGCATCTTTTATAGAAGGAGCTGTTTTTCTGTTCATTTCGATATTTAGTTATTGGATAAATAATACATTGTGTTGCAGTTGTTCTCATTAAATATGATCCTGCATTCCTGCAATATATCATCCGCTGTTACAGCCTGGTAGCTGGAAAGTTCAGTATTGATCATGTTTGCATCACCAAGTAATTCATACATGGCGATACTGGCTGCACGGCTCATTACGCTCATGTCTTCGAAAGCCATTGCACTTTCCGTTTTGTTTTTTACTTTTTCAAGTTCAGCAGCACTGATGCCAGTTGACTGCAATATTTCCAATTCCTGATTAATTGCTGCTTCAGCGATCTTTATATCTACTCCTTTAACCAACTTTCCCTCTATGATTAAAATGCCGGCGTCTGTACTACCAAAATGATAACAATCAATATTGCTGAATAATTGCTTTTCTTTTACCAGGCTCTGAAATAACCTGGAAGAACCACCACCGCTTAAAATATCTGTTATCAGGTCGGCCGTGTAATATTTTGGATCCGTTCTTGGGTAAATATGCCAGCATTTGTATAATGCATCCAGTGGAACATTGGCTTTTACTTCCATTTTTCTTGGCGCCGTTTGTTTCGGTTCTTTTGGAAGATCACGGTTGTATTTATCTCCGGCAGGAATATCGCCGAACCATTTTTCAGATAGCGCTTTAATATTATCGAATGTTACATTGCCGGCAACAACCAGGATGGCATTGGCCGGGGTATAATGTTTGAAAAAAAATTCTTTCACATCTTCCAATGTAGCATCTTCTACATGTTTTAATTCTTTACCTATGGTCATCCATTTATAAGGATGCCTGGTATAAATAAGTTCCCTGAATTTATGCCAAACATCTCCATAAGGTTTATTGATATAATGTTCTTTAAATTCTTCACACACAACCTTTCGTTGCACTTCCAGGCTTTTCTTGCTGAATGCAAGACTAAGCATCCGGTCGCTTTCCAGCCAGAAAGCTGTTTCTATATTTTCTGCCGGTAACTGGCAGTAATAATTGGTAAGGTCATTGGTTGTGTAAGCATTGTTTTCCCCGCCGGCCATTTGTAATGGCTCGTCGTACACCGGTATATTTTTACTGCCCCCAAACATTAAATGTTCAAACAAATGTGCAAAGCCCGTTTTCTCCGGATTTTCATCCCGTGCACCTACATCATACAAAACATTTACAACCGCCATGGGCGTGCTTTTGTCCTCATGTACCAATACCTTCAAACCATTGGATAAAACAAATTTTTCAAATTGAATCATATTGCAAATGTACGTTGCGCAGTATTAGGTATAAAAATATTTAATGGATGCTTTTTGTTTTCAAGGTCAACTGCAAAAGTGCTACATCTCTTTTCACAATCACAGTTAGTTTTTGGTTAGGTACCTGTAACATATTTTTATACTGTTGTATATTTCCTGAAAAATTATTCCCTACGCTAATAATTTCATCATCAATTTTAAAGCCTCCTTTTTCTGCCGGGGAATCTTTAATTACGTCTACCACGATATTCTTCCCATTTAAAAAGTAAATACCCAGGCCTGTATATGCATAATCAAATTGATCGCCATAGTGTGAATTTGGTAACAGGTGGATATTGTGGCCGGGATAATTTATTATTAAATTAAAACGCCGTAAGATATCGCTTCCCACCAGGCCACCGGTAAATGGATAAGAGGTAACATTATTATGATCATCGTATAAAAAAGCGGGAACTTTGTGAAAATGATAGGGGCCGAGTTTTAGTTCCTTTACAACTGTCAACCTCATTTTAAGCATTCCGCCCATCCCTTCAGCCTGAGTAATTAAAGGTTTTCTTTTCTTTAAAAGAACAGAACTATCCCTTACAAACCGTTCACTCATCAATAAGCAAAGTCCTGCACCGGTATCAAAATAAAAATTAAATGGAATTTTCCTTCTGTCTTTTACCTGAAAATGTTGAATAGGTAAAGAAGTGAAGATCGGATATAATAAAGTGCCTTTTCGGGGATATGTGATACTCCCGGGACTATACACTTCAATTTGGAGGCTATCAAAATCAATTTTTAAAATGTAGCGGCTTAATAAACTGTATCCAATGATACCATCAATTTTTTCGCCATAAACACTCGATAAAACCTCATAATTATTTATATGAAAATTAAGACCATTGACTGTTAAGCCCGGTAATTTTAAACTTTTATCAAAAACAAAATGAACTTTTCTTACACCGGCAATTCCAGTTATACTGGTATCAGTTTGAATGGTAGGAATATTAAATTCGCTGCAGGTTGAAGAATCCAGTGAAATACCTCCACTGCCTGTATCAAGGATAAAATTCATCGTGTCCTTTAAATTGTCAAAACAGGCTCTTATGACCATTACTCCGCCACTGAATTGTAAAAAAGGGAATTTTGTAATAAATTTTGCTTCAGGATCAGGTGAAAGAATTTCCTGTGCATGGCAAAAAGCAGGAAATAATATAAATGATAATATGATAAGAATATATCGCAAAGCAATCTTTTTTTATATTGATCCCAATTTGATTGTCATGCTGAAGATTGAAGCCTCTTAACAGGGACTCTTCTCTTCTCAGAATGACAAATCCTGATACTATTTAAAAATACAACCTAATGAATGTATTTTTGTTATTAATTATATAAACGGATATATGGAATTAAATGATTTGTATCAAAAAGCCATGGTTTTCGAATCTCTTTCTGTTGATGAAGGGGTATTTTTGTTTCAGAACGCTGCATTAACCGAATTAATGTTTGTGGCCGACGAATTAAGAAAAAAACAGGTTCCTCATGGTAAAGTAACCTGGCAAATAGACCGGAATGTAAATACTACTAATGTATGTATTGCCAATTGCAAGTTTTGCAATTTTTATCGGATACCGGGGCATCCTGATGCTTATATAACTGATATAGAAACTTATAAAAGAAAAATAGAAGAAACATTAAAATACGGTGGCGATCAGCTGTTGCTTCAGGGCGGTCACCACCCGGAACTTGGCCTTTCTTTTTATGTAAATTTATTTAAGGAGATAAAATCACTTTATCCAAATATCAAACTACACACACTTGGACCGCCAGAAGTTGCACATATTACCAAACTGGGAAAAAGTACACACCGTGAAGTTCTGATAGCTTTAAAAGAAGCGGGTATGGATAGTTTGCCGGGAGCAGGTGCCGAAATACTTACAGATAGGGTCAGAAGATTGATCAGCAAGGGTAAATGTGGTGCGCAGGAATGGCTTGATATTATGCACGAAGCACATAAACTCAATATTACAACTTCAGCAACTATGATGTTTGGGCATGTTGAAACTTTACAGGAACGGTTTGAACACCTAGTAAAATTAAGAGAAGTACAAAGTCGCAAACCAGCAGATTCCAAAGGTTTCCTTGCATTCATTCCGTGGACCTTCCAGGATGCAGATACCCTGCTGGCTAAAATAAGAGGAGTTCATAACTTAACTACTGCCGAAGAATATATTCGTATGATCGCACTCAGCAGGATCATGTTACCCAATATTAAGAACATACAGGCAAGCTGGTTAACAGTAGGAAAAGAAGTTGCGCAGATCTGTTTACGTGCCGGGGCAAATGATTTTGGAAGTATCATGATTGAAGAAAATGTGGTAAGTGCTGCGGGTGCACCTCACCGTTTTACAAGCAACACGATACAACAAGCCATAAAGGATGCTGGCTTTGAACCACAGCTTCGTAACCAGCAATATGGGTGGAGGGAAATGCCTGTAATGGAAGAACAGGTGATCGATTATTAGGATTAAAACTGGAATGATAGATACACGGATGACGCGGATTGATATATAAACAATTTTTTATTGCCAACTCAGACTATTCAGGAATAGTAAAGAGATTTCGAAATATAAATGCTGAGTTTACTTTGTACAAATGCTCAACATTGCTGCTGAACGAACGCGTTGTATATCGTTCGTTCTTGATTTTTTGGTTCTTTTTGATCAAGCAAAAAGAACAATAAGTTCATATTATGAAAACAAAAACATTATTACACTGGTTTAGGATTGTTGCCATTGCAGAAGGAATTTCCTTTCTTGTTCTGTTAGGCATTGCCATGCCATTGAAATATTTTATGGATATGCCAATGGCTGTTAAAATAACCGGTTACATCCATGGATTTTTATTTATTGCTTTTGTAGCGCTCGCTTGGAATGTGAAAAATGATCTTAATAAAAACTTCATATGGTTTAGTAAAGCACTGCTTGCTTCACTGTTGCCATTTGGAACTTTTGTGTTAGATAGGAGTTTGAAGAAAATAGAAGCCATTGTCAGGTAATTTTGTTTAGATTAATTAGCGTCTTTGCTGTAAAAAATAACCGTTCAGAAATCTAGAGCCAATGATTTACCAGTAGCTACTCAACCACAAACCTATACCCGATCCCTTTAATTGTTATGATCTGAACCCTGTTGTCTTTTTTTAAATAACTTCTTAGTTTAGTAATATATACGTCGAGGTTACGTGAATTGAAAAAATTATCATTGCCCCAAAGCAGGTTCAGGATATCGCGGCGGTCAATTATTTTATCCCGGTTGATATATAAAATCCTTAAAAGTTCCGTTTCCCGGAATGATAATTTTTTTTCGGTGTCATCATGTTTAAGTAACTGGTGATTATTGTAAAAACTATAGGAACCGATCTTTACTGTTGTATTAACATCAGGATTTCCTTCAGTCTTTTGTTTCAATACATTTTCGATCCTTATAATTAGTTCTTC
The DNA here is from genome assembly GCA_031373525.1 of Ferruginibacter sp. GTDB lineage: Bacteria > Bacteroidota > Bacteroidia > Chitinophagales > Chitinophagaceae > Ferruginibacter. Next base: position 12,491 of record JANMMS010000081.1, on the reverse strand, counting down.
CATGCTGAAAGGCTTGCGTATATAATCATTACCTCCAGCTTTGAATCCTCTCACCAGGTCTTCAACCTGTGTTTTGGCAGTAAGAAAAATGATGGGCACTTCATTATTTATGTAGCGTATTTCTTCTGCAATGGTAAACCCGTCTTTATTGGGAAGCATGATATCTAACACACAGACCTGCGGTTGCAATTGAGTAAAAAGAGTTAATACTTTATTGCCATCCGATTCCATGAAAACCTGGTAGCCCCTGCTTTCCAGGCTTTCTTTCACGATCTTGCCGAGAAACAATTCATCTTCTGTATATAGAATTTTATTTGTCATGCTTTCGTGGAAGTTTAATAATAAATTCGGTGCCGATTTTTTTTTCGCTTTCTGCTTCAATACTTCCCCCATGACGATCTAAGATATGAGCAGCATAACTAAGCCCGAGACCATATCCCTTTATATTATGCTTATCGCCATGAGGTACACGAAAAAATTTGTCAAATATTTTGTCTTTATATTCGGAGTCGATCCCAATTCCGTTATCTGCTATCTTTAAAACAATTTCTGTTGCATCTGCTTTAACAGTGATCTTAATTACAGGATTTTCGGTTCTGTATTTGATCGCATTGTCGAGTAAATTATATACTACACTGGTGATATGCATCCTATCGGCATCAATTGTAAAATCGACTCCCGTTAATTCGACTTTAACTTCTGCTTTGCATTTTTCAAATTGCAATTGCATTGATTTTAAAATTTCCTGCAAAATTTCTGCAAAATTAAATGATTCAATTTTTAACTCAACCTCGCGGTTCTCTAACATAGAAAGCCTTAATACTTTATCTACTAAAAGTGAGAGTCGGTTCAATTCCTGTCCCGCGATACCCAGATATTCTTGGGTACGCCCCGGATCCTGTAATGCGTTGAAATTCTTTATTGCTTCGATTGCCACACTTACCGTAGCAATGGGTGTTTTAAGTTCATGAGTAATATTACCGATAAATTCATTTTTTATTTTAGTAAGCCTTCTTTGTTGCAATAAATTCCTGTAAAGTAATACGAAAGAAAGTATGGTGATCCCTAACAATAGTATAGAAAATAAAATCGGTAAGCTGATCTGTTTCACCAGATATGGAAAACTATTGCCCAATTTTAATTTATAGGTAATGGGGTGAACAAAGCCAACAGTTACTTCATTGATATTTGTTTCATCCGGTTCATACGCACTGTCTAACCGGGATATCGTAAATGGAATTTCTGTATTTTGGTGTTTCAGGTGTTTTTTCAATGAGGTATTGATCTCTGAAATTTTTAATGAGTCCTGTAAAGAATCCACATCATATAAAAGCCGGAATATTTGATCCCGGTTTGGTTTATCCTCAGGTGCAGAAACAGGTATATCCAGCCTGCGGTCAAAATAAGCTTGATCTTTAGCGATAAATATTCTTCTATTAAAAGAAGTGCCCTTAAGCAATGTATCACTTACTTTTTTCCTGATAACATTGATCGTAGATATGACCCTTTTTTTTCCGTTAACATGCATACTTACCTGCTCGCTGATGCTATCGCCGATCATTATTTTTACTTTTGTCTTACTTAATGAATCATTTCCCGGAAGCTGATCCAATTTTAATTTAATTACCTGAAGTTCCTGGATGGCATCACGAAAAGCAAGATCTGACTTAATGGTAAGCGATCTTTCTTCCCGGTTATAAGTTTGCTTCAACCAGAATAACTGGAATCCGGTGATACCGAAAATTGCCATGATCATCAAAAGTGATTGTAATGGAAGCTTCTTCATTAAAAAAGATTGTTACCGCAAATTTAGAGTATTGTTTACTGTCTTTTCCTGAGCATTAACCTTTATTAACCTTAATGTAAGGAGGATTAACCTATACCAAAACATTGCTTTTATAGCTTTGCCATAAAATAAATAATTATGAAACAAATACTTTTAACCGGCAGTTTAGTGCTGTTTACAGTTTTTACACAAGCGCAACAAAAACAAGGTATGGTCACTTATGAACGTGTTGCTCAAATGAGGATCAATATTTCAGATAATGATCATGGAGAACAAAGCCAGGCACAAACACGTACAGATAAGTTTGAACTGACATTTGGTAATAACCAATCACTTTGGAAACAGGCTGAAACTCAAAATGATGAGGCTGACAATACGAACAGTGGCGGCATGCAGGTGCGGATGTTCGTAGCGGGATCGGATGATGTATTGTATAATAATTTTACAGATGCTAAAAAAACCGAGCTGCGGGTTTTCTTTGACAAAAAATTTATAGTTGATGACAGTATCCGCTCATTAAAATGGAAAATGGGAGAAGAAACAAAAAATATTTTAAATCATCTTTGCAGAAAAGCAACTGCCAGTACCATTAATCCAAGGACGATGATGAATATCAATAATGGTGTAATGGAACGTAAAGAGGTACAGGACACGGTTAATATTACAGCATGGTTTGCTTCCGATATTCCTGTTTCTGCCGGGCCTGCCGAATACCAGGGCCAATTACCTGGTTTGATTCTGGCACTTGATATAAACAATGGAAGACAGGTGTATAAAGCAGTTGAGTTATCTGAAAAAGTTGATATCACATCTATCAAAGCGCCTACTGGAAAGAAACATTATACTCCTGCAGAATATAAGAAAGAGCGAGATAAGATGATGAACGAGATGCAACAAAATAATGGAGGGGGAAACCGCCAGATAAGGATCAATTAATTAAGTATGCCCATAGCCTTAAAAAACCTTTCGTTATGCGGAGGGTTTTTTGTTTTAAGAATGCAACCATAATAAGCATTTGAAGATAAAATTATTATTGAGTAGAATTGAAAAAGATTTAATTCATAATGCTACAAAAAACATGGAGTAAAAGGATTTGATCATTTTTTCATAGTGTACTTGTGATTCAAAAAAAACATCACAACATAATATTTTAGTTTACTGCAACACTTTACGAAATAAATAATTCGTGTTTGTCTGCAATACCTGTCACTTGCTTTCAATCCTGTTCGTCTGTGTTTCTATAATTATCTTGTTATCACTTTTATTCCTCCGCCACTTGCATTGTTCAAGCCTACTTTACTTAAATTATAAGTAAAGCTCAGCATAAAGAACCGGCGAAGGGTTTTTACGCTGCTTTGTTCAAAATAATTTTGATTACTACTGCGGTTGATACCTATATTCTGGTTCAAGATGTCTTTGGCGCTAAATTTTATTTCCCCTCTGTTAAATTTCAAAACCTGTTTACTAATACTTGCATTCCACAAAGACACATTACTATTAAAGCCCGTAGTTTTCTGGGTATAGATAGTATTCGAGAAGTCTGTTGAAAAGAAAAACCTTTTGGGCATTTCCCAATTAAGTGAGCTGCTGTATTCCTGCTCCAGGTATTTTGCTTCCATTGCATATTGCAGAGAATATTTTGTATTGTTGTAATTCAAAGATACGCCCAATGAAATGTTCAGTTTGTTATGTGGGTTTATATCCAACCTGAGTTCCGGGCCAAACGTCAATGCTTTAATATCATTTTGTGCCCTGTTTATGTATTGTTTTCCTTTAGAATAACCAATCCTGCTGCTGAACTCTACATTTGCTTTTAAAAAGCGCACCGGCATACTATAACTGATATTTCCATTTATATTGTAAACACCATTCACATTAACCGGCCTGGTAGTTTTTATACCAATGTCGCTGATAGAATCATAATTCACGATCTTATTCTGTGTTGTTGAAGTAGTAAGGAATACAAAAAGATTTTTATTCTTATAAGGGCTGATCAAATTAAGGTTCGCTTGAAAGCTGTGTGTGTATTCCTGCTTCAGAAAAGGATTCCCTTCTTTTATATTCAGCGGATTGCTGTTATCAGGTACCGGCTGCAGTTGCGCCATATCTGGTTGTATGGTGAATGCAGCATAGTTGAATGAAAAACTTTTAAACTTTGAAAAATTATACTGGAACCTTGCATTGGGCAATATGTTCCTGAAAGTTTTACTGATGAGCGAATCTTTTATACTTCTAGTAACCTTTCCATCCAATTCAGCCTGCTGCCAGGTAGCACCAAACGAATAATTAAACTTACGTTTTTGTGTACGCATACGAATTCCTCCATTGGTATACCCATAAGTGTTTGTAAAATTATTGCTGAGTTCATCATTTAACTGATCGTATTTACCGCTTTGCTTATTAAAATCGTGGGTTATCTTTTCGGATTTATTTCGGTTATAACTTTTTTCAACACTGAATTCAAGCAATGACCTTTTAAGTATGGGTTCGGTATATATGACTTTTCCAGTATACCCGCTGAGTTCAGCTGCCGTATTGTTACGCTGTTTAATAGTATCTTTTTTAAAATAGGAACCGTTGGGGTCGTAAAAATTATTGACAGAGGAAAGGCTGCCATTTCCATCACTTTTGTTCAAACTTGTTTGTAATGTCAATGAAAGCGTTCTTCCTCTACGGTTCATTTTTCTGCGATAAATAATATCATTTTTGAAATTATACCCTTCTTTTTTAGATCTGTAGTTGCTATATCCATCATTGGTCAATGATTTGTTTTGATTCAAAGTATAGTAGTCGTTTTGCGTTCTGTTCTCCGTTTTTTGATAGGCCAGGGATGGTAAGATCCGAATTGAGTTCATTGAATCAATCTCATAAAGTGCATTCAGATTCAACCTGTGATTGTTATTTAAATTATTGGAAAATGAATTCTGGTTGTAGTAAAATGACGAGTCGGGTAAAAAATATTGCCGTTGAATATGACTCTCTGTATTTGGATTATACCTGTTATAAAAATAATTGCTTTGGAGGTCTGTTTTGTTTCCAATGATATTATTATAATTCACGCCGCCGCCCCAGGCTGTAAGGATTCCTGCATTAGGATTTGCCCCAACCCCCATAGCTGCAGCATCATCTCCCGAAATATTAATATTCAGATTTCCGCCACCATTTCTTTGCATTCGACTCAGCTCACCTGTAAAACTCAAAATATCCATAAAAGAAAAGCCTTCTGCATTTGAATTGTTGCCCATTCCTATTGCAGACAATTGTCGTGCTCCCTTGAAAGAATTTACATTAAACTTTCCTTCATACCGTTCATTGGTTCCAATACCTGCATTTGCTTTTCCAAACATTCCTTTCTTTTTATCTTTCTTCAATTTCAGGTTGATCGTTTTTTCATAATTCCCATCTTCGAAACCGGTAAGCTGTGCCTGGTCGCTTTGCCTGTCATATACTTGAACTTTGTCAACAGCATCTGCCGGTAAGTTCCTGGTCGCAACTTTTGGATCGTTTCCAAAGAACTCTTTTCCATCAACCAGAAACCTGTTAACTTTTTCTCCTTGGGCTTTTATGGTTCCATCCTTTTCTACTTTTACACCGGGCAATTTTTTTAAAAGATCTTCCACATTGGCATTGGGTTGTGTTTTAAAAGAACCTGCATTGTATTGAATGGTATCATCGATGAGGGTAACAGGAGGTGCTTCATTTTGCACAACTACTTCGCCCATTGTTTTAGCCAGGTCTTTCATTACAATATTTTCGAGGTCTGCATTTTTATCATGATCATTTATAGAAAATGACAGGCTGTTATTATGGTAATTAGTATGTGTGATAAGCAGGCGGTATTCTCCATTTCGGATGTCTTTAAATTCAAACCTGCCAGCATCATCTGTCATGGTAAAAGATATGAGTGAAGAGTCCTTCTTATCCAGCAGGCTTACGGTTGCTGAAGTAATGGGTTGTTTGGAGATTGTATCAAAGGCAATTCCTTTTACGCTCCCATTCTTTTGGGCAATTACACAAAAAAAAGGAGCAAGGCTTATCAATAAAAAATAAAATTTTTTCATAGCTGATTATTTTCAGTTACGAAACTATTCTGATTATTGCCTTATCTAAGTTAACCGGCCTTGGTTTATTGTTAATTAAGGTTAAAGGGGTAAATGAAAAATATTTATGCTTTGATGTAATATACTGATCAAAATATGCGTTATACAGGTACCAAATAAATCCAATATGAACATAACCAGAACTGATAATACCCACCCTATCATGCAGATATTAAAGAATTTTATTAATAAGCTAAGACAGAATCCGGAAGTTTATCCTATTAAATATTACAAGAAAAGTCAGCGATTCAGAAAAAACTGGAAAACTCCGTTAGTAAAATAACGATTCCCTGTGGAAATTACATGCTGATTAATTCAGCACTTACACGCTTGACAATGCCCTACCATTGTTTGTACTTTTACCCTAATAAATCCAATACTCTAAAACCAACCCTTATGAAAAAAAATGCCCCCCCAACTTTAACTTTTACTGCTGTATTGAAAGTAGTATCCAGTGCTTTTAACAGTTTGTTCTTCACTGAAAATAGAGATTTTCAGCGATTAAAGAATTTTATAGCGTCTTAAAAGAAGCCGTAGCTTTCCTCTTCACCACCGACCCTATTCCCTTATATGAAAATATAAGGGAATTTTTATGCCATGTCGACGAAGGAGACATTTATCAGGAAGTAGTAATTTTTTTTTGGTTTATAGAGATCTTGCGCTAACACCCCGGAAACATTCTTACCAAACATTTCGGGGACAACTGTCACCATATTTATTGCCTATAATAAAGCCAATGAGTATTTCATGAGTACCCCTGGAATAATTATTCAAATTAGAAGTAGTATAATCATATGAATATCCAATATTAAAAATATTGGATACATTCAGGCCAACCATAGCAGTAATGCCATCCTTATGGCGGTAGCCTGCCCCTACCCAGACCAGGTCAAGATACTGTAATTTGGCATTTATCTCTACCTGTGTAGGAACCGGCTGTATATATTTAACCATTATAGAAGGAATAAGATTAAATTCTTCGCTTAACAGGAAACGATAACCGGCTGTAACAAAAAAATGAGGAACACTTTTTCCCTGTATTTTTTTGACAGCGTTATTTGAAAAATCAATTTTTGAAGGAGCCAGTTGTTGTGCTGATATACCAACAAAATAATCTGCAGAATAAAGATAAATTCCTGCATTCATATCAAAACGAATGTTATTGATAAGCCCGCTGTTATACACAGCTGGATCAACTGTTGTATTGAATTGTAGCTTGTCTGCGCTAATGCTGATATTAGAAATACCAGCACCGATACCTGCAGAAAGGCTTGTTTTTGTAGTTAATCCTATATGATATGCGTAAGTTAACATTCCGGAAAAATTATTCAAAGGACCGGTACGGTCATTGATCACCTGCAGGCCCCATCCATGATGTGGAGGTGATACGGTATATTCATCCCAATAACTTTTTCCCCTGGGATTAAGGCCAGACACTTTTAAAGATGTAGCTGTAGTTTTTTGATCTTTCTTACCTAATGGCCCATGAATGGTAAGGTAAGAGGTTACAGGCGCATCCAATAAACCAACCCATTGTAAACGATGGCTTGCTTTTATATCAATATAGTTTTCTATTCCTGTTAGTGCAGGATTAACAATATACTGATTAAGAATATATTGGGTATAATGTGGTCTCTGCTGTGCCATAACAGTAGTTCCCATAATGGCAATGACAGTAAAAACTAAAAACTTCTTCATAAGGTGTTTTTCTTTTCCAACGCCTTCTTAATTTTTCAACACTTTAAATTCAGTACGACGGTTTTGTTGCCTTCCTTCCGGGTTGTCTGTTCCATCAGCATTGGTATTATCAGCTACCGGAACAGTTTCACCATATCCTTTGCTCATTAATCTGGTTTTATCAATTCCTTTACCAATCAGGTATTTTACAACTGTTTTTGCCCTTGCGTCAGATAGTTTTTGGTTGTACGCATCGTCACCTTTACTATCTGTGTGTGAATTTAATTCTATTTGCAGCATAGGGTTTTCATTGAGTAATATGACCAGTTTATCCAACGAAGCGAAAGATGTTTTCTGCAATGAAGCTTTATTGAAATCATAATAAACATTATCCACTTTAACTGCTTCTTCCGGTTTCGGTATCAATGTAAGACAAAGATCCGGGCCGTTATATTTATCATCCTCTTTGTCATCCGGGCCGGTATAAGTTACACTATTGTTGAAATATCCGCTGTCACTTGCCAGCGCTTTTACCGGTAAAAATTCTTCTACCGTAAATGAATACCTGCCAGATGCGTCTGTTGTCGTTTCTGAAATTATCTTATTATTGACAGTATCTGCTATCACTACTTTAACATTAGCCATTGGCTGGTTGTTGCTGCATGCAAGAACGAGTCCTGATATTTCTTTCAATGGCTTTGCCCTGTTCAAAGCAAATAATTCCAGGCAACATGCCGCATCCCTGTCTGAACTGAATATTACATCTTCCAGGATATTACGTGCCGGCCCTTTACTGGTAAAATACAAGTCGTCCTTTACAGAGTTTACAGGGTAACCGAAGTTTTTTGGTTCGCTTAGATTCTCCAGGGTGCCTTTACAATAAAAGAAGTCATATCCGCCCATTCCAACACGGCCATTTGTACTAAAAACAAATGTGTTTGATGCATTATGGTAGCTTGCTGCCTGTTCATCAAAAGAAGTATTGATCTTACTTCCCATATTCACCGGTGCTCCAACATTACCAGCCGCATCCAGCGTTGACATCCACAGATCAAAACCGCCAAGGCCACCTGCGCGGTCACTTGAAAATATAATGTGCTTACCATCTGGCATTACAAATGGTTGTTGTGTATTGCTACCCGGAGCTTCCAGTGCAGTTACTATTGTTGGTTCAGCCCAATTACCATTAACTTTTTTACTTAAAAAAATTGCTGCTGTTCTTTTCGTTTTCGTTATATCCCACCTCGTGAGAAACAGGTTATTGCCATCCGGAGATGCGCTTACCACCCCCTGCTGTAAATCAGTTGGTTGTGGAATATTGGAAATACTTACAGCCCCTGTTGTTCCTGAACTATAATCAGCCTGGTATATTCGATTGCTGTTACTTTTATCATTTCCTGAACCTTGTGGCCTGGTAGAAGTAAACCATAAAGTCTTTTCATTCATCCATACCGGAGCATAACTGCCACCTTCTGCATTTAGCCCGTTGCTTTTTTGAACAATGTATGCATGTATGCTTTTACGTGCCAATTGTTGTTTTATAAAACGCAGGTTTTCAATTTCCATCTCCGCAGTAGTTGCATAAATATCCTTTAAAGGATACTCTTCTTTAAAAGTTGTAAAAGCAACTGACGCCTCATCATATTTTGCCATTGCCCTAAGTGTAGTTGCATAATGAAATCTGGCTAGTGGAAAAGCCCCTTTATCAAAACTGCAAGCCTGCAAGTAATATGGAGCCGCCTTATCGTGATAATGAAGTTTTCTATAACACTCTGCCAGGTTATAGATCACTTTTTCCTTGCTGTTGCTGGAAACTTTAATTTTTTTGTTTGCATTTGCCGACACCGCATATGGGCTAAATGCTGTTTGTACGGTTTTCGTTTTTGCAGGTGACATGTATTTTTCATAATACTGTGCTGCAGAATAATAGTCTCCCTTGGCAAAATATTTATCTGCTGCAGCAAGATGTTCAATTACTACTTGTGCTTTGGCGAAACCAAAACAAAATAAAAGCGAAAATATTAAGCTGATTCTTTTCATATACATGTTGCAAACTTTAAAATGGTCATTTGGATTATATTACAATCTTGGACAAACAAATTCAATCTCCGGTGTTTTTACTCTTTTCTTACCTGTAAATGAAAATGAAATCTCAAAACTATTACTTCCTTTTACAATCTTGCCGAGATCGGATGTGTTTACATCGTAACTTACCCCTAATACAATACTTTTATGAGTAAACCCTAAAAAGGGAGAAACTGCATCTTTATTCCGGTAATTGGCCCCAATCAGAAAATTTGTTAATTCACCTGCTTTGAGTTGAGTATAGAGTCCAAATGTCTTTTCTTCTGCATTCCCTTGCCTCAGATAAAGAATATTAGGTGTAAGTGAAACAACATCCGATAATTTTAATCGAACACCGGCATGAATAGTATGACGCATGGGTAATGTTGCTTTTCCTGTGCCGCTAAAATCATCGGTAGGTTTTGTAATATGTGAAGCCGCATAACCAATATAAAAATTCGCTTTTCGGTTTGCGGTCGCATCAAAATATAAAATACCTGCGCCGGCATCAAAAGTGCCTGCCCTGTTAGTTTTAAGAATATCGGCCGTAGCATTTCCCGGATTATAACCGGTTACAGGATTCCACTGATCCCCAAAACTTAATTTTGTAGCATCAAATCTTCTTTGAATAAATCCAGCCTGTATACCAATAACTACCCGATGGTTTTCTTTTGGCCCAAAACGTACTCCTGTATAAGCCAGGTTTGCATACCCGGTTGTATAACGGTAACCGCCATCTCCTGCAGTCTGATTCAGTATACTGATACCAAAGTTCATATTCTTATTGGTTGTAAACTCTGCTGACAGCCCTTGAGTTGAATAAGGTGAACTTATACTGCCCCATTGAGTACGGTAAATACCAGATACACGGTATTGCCCATCAAAAGCGCCTGTGAGTGCAGGATTTGTCCAGGAAGGATATATATAATACTGCGTAAAATGAGGGTCCACCTGCGCAGTCACTTTCTGTACAACCAGACTGCAACAAAGTACAACCGGTAATAATTTAAACATTTTTTTCATGTTCTCGGTTTCTTATTTTTTAATTTAAATAAAACGGTTACCTGATGATCGTTATAGAACCAGTCAGGGGATCGAACCCGTTTTCAAGTTTAATAATATAATAGTAAGTAGCCACCGGCAATGGTTTTCCTTTTATGGTGCCATCCCATGGAATACTGTATCCTGCTGAATTGTAAATGATCTGACCGTAACGGTTATAAACCTCCACCTTTGCTCCCGGGTAATCAACCAGGTTTTCAATGATCCAGGTATCATTGATACCATCACCATTTGGTGAGAAAGCATTCGGTACTTTAACAGGCCGCAATATCTTTACAAATAAATTATCGGTTGCTGTACAATTACCATCTCCCGTTGCTGTTAGTACATATGTCTGATCGGTATTAGCAATCAGTTTAGGCATCAGGATCGTTGCACTTGATAATCCGGTTGCTGGTGTCCACAGAAAATTAACGCCGGTGGTTTCATTTACTATCGGCTTGAATTGTATCGGCATTCCTTGTGGAACAATAAAGTTAGGCCCTGCATCTACAATCGGTTGCAGGTAAACAGTGACTGTACGCCTGAATGTATCAGAGATACAATTCTCATTATTTGATACGATCAGCTTAACAGTATATACCCCAGGCTTCGTGTACCGCTTGGTTGGATTGATTTCAGTTGAAGTACTGCCATCTCCAAATATCCACAACCTTGATTTGATCGTACTGTTAGGCGCTGTACTCATATCCGTAAATACATTTTCAGCTCCCTGGCATAACTTATCCGGAGTTACTGTAAAACTTGCATTAGGTTTATCAAAAAATGCTGAGAAAGTCTGAATACTATCTTTAAAACAACCACTGCTGGACGTTGCTGTTAATTTTACATTATAAGAACTGATCGCTGCATACACATGGTTTGGGTTCACAGCAGTTGAATTGGGGCTTAAATCTCCAAAATTCCAACTGTAGGTGAGTGATGTTCCATCTGCAACAGTTGAAGTATTTGTGAATGATGCAGTTCCATTTGGCATACAAACCGACGCTGGCATTGTAAAGCCAGCTACAGGAATAGCGTTTACAATAATTGTTCTCCTTACTGTGTCACTGATACAGCCATCAGCACTTACCGTTACTAATTTTACAATATAAGTGCCAAATGATGTATAAAGTCTGGTAAACGGATTGTTGTTATTATATGTTGCTATATTGCCATCTCCGAAAATCCAGTTCCATGTTACAATATTGCCCGATGGTATTGTTGAGTTATCTGTGATCTGTGCCAACTGGCCAAGGCAAATACTACTGTTAATAGTAAAAACTGAATTGGGTTTAGGATTAACTTTTATTGTTTGTGTTATTACAGAAATACAGTTACCCGTTGACGTGAAGGTATATGTTATAGTATGTGTACCGGCGCCCGCTGCTGCTGGACTGAAATTACCTGCTGCATCAACTCCGGGGCCAGTATAAACGCCCGTTCCTGTCACTCCGTTGGTTACCGTTGCTGTTGCAACTGATACCGTTCCCGATACACTTTCACACAAGGCTGTTAATATAGGATAAGCCAATGCTGGGGTTACACTGAAGATCGTATTGATCACTGAATCATCCACACAACCATTACTGTTCGTTACTGTAACACTTATCGCATGGTTGCCGGTGTTGGAATAATTATGTGTCGGATTTTGTGCTGTTGAAGTGTTTAGTGCTCCACTTGCAGGATCTCCAAAATTCCATGCGTAGGTTTGACCGGCTGATAATGAACCATTGTATGTGAACTGTACCAGGCCCGTTGTTGGTAAACAGGCCGCTGCAGGGAAGCTGAAGCTTGCTGCTGGTTTTGCATAAACCGTGATC
>JANMMS010000057.1:0-87321 GCA_031373525.1 Ferruginibacter sp. | reverse complement strand
CAGCGGAGGTAGTGCGGGCGCTTATGGAGGCGGAGATGGTTTTGATTGTGTAGGTGGAGACGGTTCAACGAATACAACATATACCGGTTGCAGATCATGGCTTAATAGCGATGATGGCTGGGATAATTTTAAAACAGACGGGGTAAGAACATGGAATAATTGTTGGACTTTTTGGAACGGATACACCGAAACAAGCCCCGGAGTAATAACAGCTACCGGTGATGGCAATGGCTTCAAACTTGGCCCGGCAAATCCTGATGTTTCTTCTAATGACCGTAATACAATTTTACGTTTCATGAATAACTGCCTCGCATTTGAAAATTCAGCACATGGATGGGATCAAAATGGTGCCCCTACTATGAGATACCAAATTAATAACTGTACTTCTTTTAAAAATGCAGGTATTGGTTTTGATTTTGGTTATCAAACAATATTTCCCGGGCTTACATCTACTTTTAAAAATAATGTTGCTTTTCAAAATGGCAGTTATTCCTTGCGCTATTGTGGGGCAAATAGCAGTAATACCAATAATACTTGGACTGGAGGAAATTCAAATGGGAACAGTGTTTGTGGTTGGACAGGCGGAATGTCTGTCACAAGTGGAAATTTTCTAAGTATAGATACAACTGGTGTAGCTGGCCCAAGACAAGCTGATGGCAGTTTACCAAATTTACCTTTTTTACGATTGAAAGCAGGAAGTGCATTAATAGATGCAGGCGTAAATGTTGGATTACCTTATAACGGAGTTGCTCCTGACATGGGTGCTTTTGAATATTCAAGCTCATCTAATATCCCACCAACAGCAGATGCAAATACCGATAAAACAATTACCCTTCCAGTGAATACGGTAACGCTTTCGGGTAGTGGTACTGATCCTGATGGAACCATATCTTCTTATTCATGGGTTAAAATATCAGGACCAACAAGTGGAACCATTTCTAATGCAACTGCTGCAACAACTACGGTAACAGCATTGGTACAGGGAATTTATCAATTTGAATTAACAGTAACAGACAATAATGGAGCAACTGATACAGATATCATGCAGGTAACAGTTAATCCCGCTGTAAACCAGGTTCCAACTGCAAATGCAGGTTTGGATCAAAATATTACTTTACTTGTTAACGCTGTTTCTTTAAACGGCAGCGGTACAGATCCTGATGGAACCATATCTGCTTACCTGTGGACTAAAATATCAGGACCAACAGGCGGAACAATTACTAATACAACATCTGCTACAACTACAGTAACAGCTTTGACACAAGGTGTATTTAGATTTGTTTTAAGGGTTACTGATAACAGCGGCGCTACAGATACTGATACCATGCAGGTAACGGTTAATCCCGCTGTAAACCAGGTTCCAACTGCAAATGCAGGTTTGGATCAAAATATTACTTTACCTGTTAACGCTGTTTCTTTAAACGGCAGCGGTACAGATCCTGATGGAACCATATCTGCTTACCTGTGGACTAAATTATCAGGGCCAACCAGTGGAACTATAACTAATGCAACTTCAGCAAGTACATCTGTAACCAGTATGGTGCAGGGTATTTATCAATTCGTTTTAAGGGTAACTGATAACAGCGGCGCTACAGATACTGATACCATGCAGGTAACAGTCAACCCCGCTCCTAATCAGGCTCCAACTGCAGAAGCCGGGCTAAATCAAACAATAACACTACCAGTGAATGCTGTAACGCTTTCGGGTAGTGGTACTGATCCTGACGGAACCATCACTTCGTATTCCTGGATTAAATTATCAGGTCCGGCAAGTGGAACCATTACCAACACTACAGCTGCAACTACAACTGTAACCGGAATGGTGCAGGGTGTTTATCAATTTCAATTAACAGTAACTGATAATAGCGGTGCAACGGATACAGATATCATGCAGGTAAATGTAAATGCAGCACTACCTCCTCCTAACCAGGCTCCTACTGCTAATGCAGGATTGGATCAAAACATAACTTTACCTGTTAACCAGGTTTCTTTAAATGGCAGCGGTAATGACCCTGACGGAATCATCTCAGCTTACAGATGGAGAAAAATTTCAGGACCAGCAACTTTTACAATCACTAATACAATAACAGCAGCAACTACAGCAAACGGGTTGGTGCAAGGTGTATATAAATTTGAATTAAGAGTAACTGATGACAGTGGTGCAAACGCATTTGATACAATGCAAGTAACGGTTAACCAGGCAGCAAATCAATTGCCGACTGCTAATGCAGGATTAGATCAGAGTATCATATTACCTGTAAACTCAGTTTCATTAAGCGGTAGTGGTTCAGATCCAGACGGGTCGATATCCGGATACCTGTGGACAAAAATATCAGGTCCTGCAACGGGTACAATTTCCAGTGCAACTTCTGCAATTACTTCAGTAACAGGTTTAGTAGAGGGCGTGTATAAATTTGAATTAAAAGTAACCGACAACAGAGGCGGAACGGATACAGATAGTATGCTTGTAATCGTTAACCCGGCTCCAAACCAGGCACCTACAGCTGAAGCAGGGTTAAATCAATCAATTACCCTGCCTGTAAATGTTGTAACGCTTTCGGGTAGTGGTACAGATCCTGATGGAACAATTGCTGCTTACTCATGGGTTAAATTATCAGGCCCGGCAAGTGGAACCATTACTAATGCTAATGATAGTACAACAACTGTAACAGGATTGGTACAGGGTGTTTACCAATTTGAATTAACAGTAACTGACAATGAAGGAGCAACTGATACAGATATTATGCAGGTAAATGTAAATGCAGCACCGCCGCCGCCAAACCAGGCTCCTGTTGCTGATGCTGGTCTGGATCAAAACATTACTTTACCAATAAACTCAGTTTCATTAGAAGGTATTGGTACAGATCCTGACGGAACTATTTCTGCTTACCGTTGGAGAAAAATTTCAGGTCCGGCAACTTTTACAATTACCAATACAACAGCAGCCAGAACAACTGTAACAGGATTGGTAGAAGGCGTATATCAATTTGAACTAAGGGTAACTGATAACAATGGCGCAAATGGTTTTGATACGATGCAGGTTACGGTAAACCTGGCTGTAAACCAACTGCCAACTGCTAATGCAGGGTTAGATCAGAGCATCACATTGCCTGTAAACTCAGTTTCTTTAAGTGGTAGTGGCACTGATCCTGATGGTATCATTTCATCTTACCTGTGGACTAAAATATCAGGACCAACCAGCGGAACCATTACTAATGCAACTTCAGCTACAACTTCTGTAACAGGTTTGGTTCAGGGGATTTATACATACCAGCTAAGGGTAACGGATAACAATGGTGCAGCGGATACTGATACCATGCAGGTAACAGTCAACCCCGCTCCTAATCAGGCTCCAACTGCAGAAGCAGGGCTAAATCAAACAATTACTCTACCGGTGAATAGCGTAACGCTTTCGGGTAGTGGTACTGATCCTGACGGAACCATCACTTCGTATTCCTGGATCAAATTATCTGGCCCGGCAAGTGGAACCATTACCAACACTACAGCTGCAACTTCAACTGTGACCGGATTGGTACAGGGTGTTTATCAATTTCAATTAACCGTAACAGATAATAACGGAGCAACGGATACAGATATCATGCAGGTAAATGTAAATGCAGCACTACCTCCGCCTAACCAGGCTCCTAGTGCTAATGCAGGATTGGATCAAAACATTACTTTACCTCTTAACCAGGTTTCCTTAAATGGTAGCGGTAATGATCCTGACGGAGTTATCTCAGCTTACAGATGGAGAAAAATTTCGGGTCCGGCAACTTTTACTATCACCAACACTTCCACAACAGCTACAACTGTAACAGGATTAGTCCAGGGTGTTTATCAATTTGAATTTAGGGTAACTGATAACAATGGAGCAACAGGTTTTGATACCATGCAGGTTACAGTTAACCAGGCCTTAAACCAGGCACCCACTGCCAATGCCGGGTTAGATCAGATTATCACATTGCCTGTAAACTCAGTTTCCTTAAGCGGCAGTGGTACAGATCCTGATGGCACAATTTCAACATACTTGTGGACAAAAATATCAGGACCTGCGACCGGAACAATTTCAAGTCCAAATTCAGCAATTACCCTGGTAACAGGTTTAACAGAAGCTGTATATAAATTTGAATTAAAAATAACCGATAATAGTGGCGCTACAGATACAGATACCATACAGGTAACAGTTAATCCGGCTCTAAATCAGGATCCGATTGCCAACGCAGGTGTTGATACCAGTATTTATTTGCCAACCAATTCATTGACCTTATCTGGAAATGGAATTGACCCTGATGGAAATATTGTAAGTTATAACTGGAATGTAATTTCAGGCACATCATACTTGTTAACAAATTCAAATAGCACAACGCCAACACTTGCAGAACTGCAACAGGGAGTATACCAGGTTGAATTAACAGTAACAGATAATAACGGAGCCATTGGGAGGGATACCGTTACCATTACTGTTGGTGCCGGAAGATTGCAAAATTTAATGGATGATGTAACTATAATGGGTAACCCGGTACAAAATACACTTATAGCAAAAATAACATCAACTTCTGTGAACAGATTGATGAAAATAGTACTATTTAGTATTAACGGTGTGTTATTGTACGAAAAAAGCTTAAGGCAAAACCAAAATGTTCAATTGCATGAAATTGACATGACAAGGTACAGTAAAGGCACATATATACTCCAGGTATACTTCGATAAAGTAACGCCGGTAGTAAAAAAAGTAATAAAAATGTAAAGAAGTTTAAATTGAATTTGTATAAAAGCATAATGCTGATTTTCTTGTTACTCACTTATGATGAGAAAAACATTGTAATTATTTATCAGGATAACATAAATTAGCATTATGCTTTTTAATTCAATAAGCTTTGCAATATTCTTACCAATAGTTTTTTTTCTTTATTGGTTTGCAACGCAAGGAAATCTTAGACGTCAAAATATATTACTACTTGTTTCCAGCTATTTTTTTTATGCTTGCTGGGATTATAGATTTCTTTTTTTACTTGTATTTTCTACCTTATTAGATTACTATACAGGTATTAAAATACACGAGGCTAAAAATCGGGGTATTAAAAAGTTTTGGTTATGGCTTAGTATAAGTATCAACCTTGGTTTTTTAGGAGTTTTCAAATACTACAATTTTTTTGCAGCTTCATTTGCTGATGGATTATCCCTTTTGGGTATCAATGCCAATTTAGGAACACTTCAGGTAATTTTGCCTGTGGGTATTTCTTTTTATACTTTTCATGGGCTTTCCTATGTTATTGATCTTTATTATAACAAAATAAAACCTGAAAGAAACTTTACTGACTATTCTGTTTTTGTAAGCTTTTTTCCTCTGCTTGTTGCAGGGCCTATAGAAAGGGCTACTCACCTTTTACCGCAAATTCTTAAGAAAAGAGAGTTTGATTATTCAAAAGCCATTAACGGATTACGCCAGATCTTATGGGGTTTGTTTAAAAAAATAGTGATAGCAGACAATTGTGCTGAGTTTGCAAATTCCATTTTTAATAACTACACAGAATTTTCCGGGAGTACATTGGTTTTAGGAGCTTTGTTCTTTACATTCCAGATCTATTGCGATTTTTCGGGGTATTCCGATATCGCTTTAGGAACTGCCAGGCTTTTTGGAATTGACCTGTTAAGAAACTTTGCCTTTCCTTATTTCTCAAGGGATATTGCTGAATTCTGGAGGCGTTGGCATATATCGTTGTCCTCCTGGTTCAGAGACTACCTGTATATACCATTGGGCGGAAGTAAAGGAGGAACATGGATGAAAATAAAAAATACATTCATCATTTTTTTGGTCAGTGGATTCTGGCATGGAGCAAACTGGACCTTTATTGTCTGGGGTTTATTGAATGCCATTTTTATAATGCCTTCAATTATTTTTAATACAAACAGAAATAATCTTGATATTGTTGCAAGAGGAAAATACCTTCCAACATTTAAAGAATTCATATCAATAGTCTTCACTTTTGCATTAACTGTATTTGCCTGGATCTTTTTTCGTGCCAACAACGTTGAACATGCATTTCATTATATCTCCAAAATATTCTCGGATTCCATATTTACTATTCCGGCGTTTTGGGAGATCAGGAAAGCCATACCTATTATGTATATAACAGCAGGCTTTATGCTCATTGAATGGATAGGCAGGGAAGATCATTATGCTATTGAGCGAATAGGTATTGGATGGTATAAACCTATAAGGTGGGCTATGTATTATGGAATTGTTCTGATCATATTTTATTTTGCAGGTTCTAAACAACAATTTATTTACTTCCAATTTTAACTTTGAAGAAATTTATATTAAATAGTTTTTGCTTTTTGCTTATTCTTTTTTTTGTAGCACATATAAGGCCTCTGTATTTATTATATAATGACAGGTACCAGCAAACTGTTGCAGGGAGTGAAATTTATTATTCCATTTTTAAAAGCAAGCAAAAAAAGAAAGTCAAAAAAATACTTCTGGGAGATAGTGTCGGAAACCAGTTGTTCTCAAATAAAAAAAACAATGACACAATAAATTCCATGGCTTGTAATCAATCTATAGGAATGGTTGGTCAGTTTTTTTTATTAAATAATTATATCAATGCAGGAAATCAGATAGATACAGTTTACTTGATTTATTCACCATATAGTTTCAGGAATAACTTAGACCAGGTTTATACATATCATTATTTTCTGAAGCCCTTTTATAATAAAGAGTATAAGCCTTTATTTACTGAATTAGTAAATAAACAAATAGAAAAGATTCCATATCATAATTTTTGCAGCAACCCTCTTATTTTAACTTCGGATTGGGCCCCTGATTTTATTTCAAAAGACAAATTGAATTTTACATTTTTATCTCCCGTTTCTGTTACATATTTACAAAAAATTAAAACGCTGAGCATTGAACACCATTTCAAACTGATCCTGTTACCTCCGCCGACAAGCATAAGTAAAAAATCTGAAGTTGAAAAAATGAACCGTGAAAGTGAAATTACTAAAAGCAATCTAACAGAAGAATTTAGAAATTATTTTGCCCATTTTATTTATCTCCCTGATATAAATTTCAGTGATGGAACTCATTTAGAAAAACCAATGGCAGAAGTATATACAGAATATTATAAAAGAATTTTAATAAAATAAGATCGGTTGTTATTAATATTATTGTAAAATAAAATATTTTTATATCAGTTAATAACTATAGTAAATCAATTCAGGAATTAACATACGTTTTACTTTCATCAGAAAATTTCAGGTTAATTTTCGCTGATTTTTGAATTACATAAGCTATCCAAGCTAATAATACCGGTACAATTAATGCAAACATGCGGGTTTCGCCACATGCCAGGGAACTCCCTCCTAAATACAGTAATGCAATAAAAATCATGTAACGGACGGGGAAAAGGAATTTTCGCCAATTCATAAAAGTTGGAATCAGGCAAATAAGCATGAACGTTACGATGATCCCATTCATTGGCATAACATATAATGGTTTAGGCCGTTGTATTGCATAAGAGAAAGGATAGTGAAAAACAATTCTTCCGATATTAAAAAAAATATTTTGTGCGTACTTTAACGGATGCTCTTTGATATTATTGACCGCTATTTTTTTAAAAGCATCATCCCTTTCTACCCCCGTTAGTTTATTGATTGCATCGTAATCTTTTTTATGATGGGCTACCAAAGTGTCTCCTGCACCTGGAATATTATAATTTCCATTATCAACAGGATTGATCTCAAGCGGACCCTTCCAATCTCCGTATTCTCCTTCATAAGGTGTACTCATCCAATAAAAATTATCCCCACCTGTACCCAGGTAAAAAACTCTTCCAGTCAGGTTATATGTATAGACCACATATGGTAAAAATGTGGTAAATGCTATTATCGTAATAATGACTGCTTTTCTGTAATTAACAATTTTTCTGTTCATTAACCATAGAAGTACAGATCCTGCAAGCATAATTACAATAACCGGGGCAAATATTACTTTGGTCAGTGCTATATACCCAAAAATAATCCCGGAAAGAATTATATATTGCCTTGATTTCTTAATTGTTTGATCTTCAAAAGCTTTTACCAAACAGAAAATTAACAGAGTGAGCATGAACATGGTAAAAGGCTCGTAGGCTATTCTGACCATATTCTGATATGCAACATAATAACATGCCCAAAAAAGACTAATGATCAATGATTTTCTAAAAGAAGCAAATGTCTGAAGTGTTTTAAAAAGAAAAACTACAGAGAGATAGTGCATTAAAACATTTAATAAAATAATACAAATTTTGGGTAAATGCAAGAACACGAATGGAACCAAAATAATCGGATAGCCAGGGCCGCTAAGTAAATCGATATGTGGAGAAGGTGGAGAATAAAATCCTTGCAAAAGATTTTTGGCATATGCAAGAAACCTGGTTTCATCGCCAATAAAAACCGGAGTGTACATTACTAAAACAAATAGCAAATAAAGTAATAAGAATGGGGAAAAGAGTAAAAAAGGATTTTTAATTTTCTTAATAATATTCATGATATATAATTATATTATTTTGTTAGAATATATTCAGATTTAACCCTGTTTTTTAATTGAAGTTCCTAAATGAAATAGCTCTTCGAAATATCGTTTACTTTGAAGTGAAACAAATCCCAGGCTTAAAAATTGTATGGATGCCAGGAAAGTAATACCCCCGACAAGAAAAGATTGCGGATTTTTTTTGAATTGCAAAGCCAGGCTGTTTGAAAAAGGGTGATCAATACCGGGAATTTGCTGAGAAATGATATTCATAGCAGAAACGGTATCAAATAATAACCATATCAGCTGATAAAGTGAAAGGCACAATAATATTGCCCCTAATCCCATAAAAAAAATGTACGGACGGAATATAAATCCTGTCATTATCCCTGAAAAAAAACCTCTGATTACCCGCATACTTGAGGTTCTTTTACCTGCAAATTTATTTTGTGCTGTCCAGTCAAGATGAGCCGGAATTTCAACTATTCTTGCCCGTAATATCATGGATTTATAAATAATTTCAGGATTTATTTCATAATCCTTGGTCTTAAGATTCAATGTCCGTATAAAATCCCGGCGATATGCCCTTACCATTCCGGTAAATGTATCATATTTCTCCTGTGAGGCCATTCTCATGAACCTGTTTACATATTTACTCATTATTTTTCGCAGGAATGGAACGGCTGTTACTTTACCTCCCTTCATATATGGAGAAGCTATTACAATATCGGAAGCGGTTTCCACCATTTTATCAACCATTACTTCAATATACGTTTCTGAATAACTCAGATCTACGTCAAGCACAACAATCACTTCGCCTCTTGAATTACGGAATCCTGTCTGAATGGCATTACCCAGGTTCAGGTTTACCGGATGATGAATTACCCTGATATCTTCCGGTCGTTTGTTTGAATAATCGTCGGCGATATCTCCTGTCTTATCTTTACTACCGTCATTTACTATTAAAATTTCCCAGCGATATTTATAACTCTTGGTTTCCAGGAATTTTATAACTGTATCAAGATTGATTGAAAGTATTGCTTCTTCATTGTAACATGGTAGAACAACACTTACGAACGTTTTATTTAAAGGATCCATGATCTGATATTTATTCTAATTTAAAATTTAATTCAAAAAAACTTTTTCTTACCTATATCTCATAACTTCTTAAATAGATACCATTTCACATCAACAGGAGGATATGGTACAGCAATATTTCCAAGTGTACGGCTTAAAAAATTAAAGAAACGTTTCTTCAATGCAGACTTGGATGAGTTTTCTGCTATAATGGCAAGTCCATGTTTTAAATTAATTGTTTTAGAAGGGCGGCCCTTTTCTATTATTTCGAAACCGTGATATTTAAATAACTGGATTAATGTTTTATCTGAATACCAATGAACCACACTTGGTGGACAGTATTCATGCCAGTTTTTGCCAAAAAAACGGGCTGCCAGGCTTTCCCTGTCCCAGGACTCAACCATTACCAATCCGCCCTGTTTACACAACTTCGACACATTCTCCATCGCCATATCAAGGTCATACAAGCTACCAATAACCTGGATAAGATTTATCAGGTCAAATTTCTGATCCGGATTAAAAGTTTCCATCCCACCGGTTCTTATATCAAGATTTAATTCTTTCCTTCCATATGAAGCCATACTGTCATTTGGTTCAATACCACAACATTCCCAACCTGCATTATCAAATGCTTTAAGAATAAAACCTGCAGCACATCCTACATCCAATACCTTTCCTGGTTTTGTGTACTTTGATATAACCCTTACATACTTTGCCCCGGATTTAAGCAACATATCTTTCTCCTCAAGGTAATTGGGGTATCCTTCTTTTCCCTCAAAAAAATAATCATCAGAATATGTTTCGGAAAGATGATTATTAAGGTCTTTAATTTCAGTAAATCTATGACCACAGGTTTTGCATTCTTTTATCAAAAATCCCTTTTTTGTGAAAAGAGAAACCCTCTCTTCACCACACTCTAAAAAAGAACTGCACACTTTTTTCATGATTGTAAATTTGGTATAGGGAAATTAATTAATAATATTTAATGGATCAGTTAACATATATTTTTAATAAACCGGGTTTAAAAAAATCCAACCAGTTTAATAAGGTCATAGAAATATATCATTGGTTTACTTTTCAAACTAAATAATCGAGTTAATAATTTTTACCATTTTTTTGGTTACATCTTTGCCAAAAATATCCTGTTGCAATTGTGGAGCAGTGAAGTCTGATATTTTTGCTGCGATCATTTTATCGGAAGGATTGATAAGCAAGTTCCATTTTTCTTC
This sequence comes from Ferruginibacter sp., assembly GCA_031373525.1. GTDB lineage: Bacteria > Bacteroidota > Bacteroidia > Chitinophagales > Chitinophagaceae > Ferruginibacter. The sequence continues at coordinate 76,506 of JANMMS010000057.1, read as the reverse complement.
AACGGTTTCCACCCATTCCGTTTCAGTTCGTAATGTTATACAAGGTTTGCGAAGAATGTAAGCTTCTTTTTGAATACCTCCAGAATCAGTTATGATTTTTTTTGACGCATGCTCAAGAACGATAAAATCCAAGTATCCCTGCGGCTCTATCATCCTGATATTTGCAGGTACTTTAGCAGATATAGCCAGCATTTTTCTTGTCCTGGGATGTACCGGAAAAATGATCTCCTCTGTTAATTGTCCGAGTTGATCCAGGATGTGTTCCAATATATCCGTATTATCAACATTGTAATTCCTGTGAAGTGTAAGTAGATTGAATTCTTTGCTGCCTAATTTAAGTTCAGAAATAATATTAGATTTTTTTAAAGCTATTTCAATATTATTTTTCATGGTATCCACCATAATATCACCTGTCAAAAATGTTTTTTCTGCAAGGCCTTCTTGTTTAAGAATATTTACTGCAGTTTGGGTTGGTACAAAAAGATATTCGGAAACATGGTCTGCAACTATGCGGTTTATTTCTTCGGGCATGCTTCTGTTATAACTACGCAACCCCGCTTCAATATGTATAATGGGAATATTTAGTTTCGAAGCTGCTATAACACCCGCCAGGGTTGAATTTGTATCACCAAAAACGATGATAATATCCGGCTTTTTTTCAACCATGGCTGCTTCTAATTTTACCATCATTTCTCCTGTTTGTGCAGCTTGTGTTCCCGGGCCTGTTTCCAGGTGAATATCCGGTTTACGTATACCAAGATCGAGAAAGATCTTTTCAGACATGGCATAATCATAGTGCTGCCCTGTATGCACAATAAATTCTTCATGAATACCTGAAAGCTCTGATGACAATGGCGCCAGCTTGATAAATTGGGGTCTCGCACCTACAATGGAAAATATTTTCATCGTGGATTAATTTATTTTGGTGTAACCTCCTTTAGATTTTCAGTAAAATGTTCTGAAAATTGAGACATAGGCAATAATTCAAAATTCTTTTTAAGCATTCCCATTGCTGTTTTAAATACTTCGAGTTTCTTTTCACTTTTTATATTCATTCCGGGAAAAAAAGCAAGTTGTGGTATATCATCCCCTCCTATTAAATCCAATGGATGCAATAAATAGCTTGGAGGTGTTTTGGTTATTTTACACATAAATATAGAAAACCACAAATACGTTTTCATCAGCGGTTTTGATACTCCACTTATGTATAAAAGGTAACTCTGGTGAAACGGGAGTTTAAAAACGGGCATAGTAGTTACCGGAATTTCCATTAAACTTTTTCCATTTCCCAGTTTCCATTTGTAAGGCTTAAGTTTTCGAAAGCCTTCACTAAACTTTCCAAAAAGTTCTTTCCGTGCTTTCTTTTCTTCCCTGGTCAGGTCAGATTTTTTAAAATAATACATTCTGGCAAGAGGCCCCAGGTAGGTTGGTAAAGTTGAAGCATCGAATTTATATCCCCTGCTTTGCAATACTTTAAGCAGATCCTTACTCCAACTAAATCCTGGCCCCCTAAAGGAAGTTGTTCGCTGGCCTGTTGCTTTTTCAATAGCCTCTTCAGCCTGCCTGATCTCATTTTCTATCTTATCATAACTATACGTTTGCAGCCAGGATTCATGATGGTAAGAATGATTACCTACTTCATGACCTCTTTCCGTTATCATTTTTAAGTACTTAACATTATCTTCCGACTCTGTATCTTTTCCAACAACAAAAAAAGTAATTTTCAAATCAAGTTCATCCAAAACATTTAGTATATGCGGCACAAATATGCTTAAATAAGAAGGATATTTATCCCAGCCTTCATCGCCATGAATTTTCATATACGACCACTGATTATCCAGATCAAGCGATATGCTTGCTATAGGTTTTTTTTTAGCCATTAATTTTAAGTATTTCTTTCAGTTTATTTTCCGCTACAAGAATGGTTTCATTAACATTCAATGTACCATTGATGATCTGTGCAGAATTTACAATAAAATAATTGCCCATTGATGTGGTTATACCCGGAATATTTTTAGAATAATTGATCGTAGGCAGTGCAAACACAATACGTGCTTTTGATGTTCCCCAAAACAAAATATCCTCTTTGGTAATATGAGGATACATTTTAAATAAAGCATCACAAAAAATGTTACGTACCGTTAAATCATCTTTATCAAATAAGGGATCATCAGGATTAACATATTTCGGCAAGTAGATCAAATGTTTACCGTTAATTTCTTTTTTATCAATAAACGCTGTCATTTCAATTACGCCGGTAAAAGGCGGCCAGGTATCCGTGATATTTGTAACATAATAAGGCGAAATGGCTTTTTTCAATAAAACGGAAGGACAAATTACACCAAGGTATTTTACACTGTTATGTTTTTGTTTTTCGCTCTCTGTTAATTCATTTGCAATGGCTACAGAAGCCTGGGATGATAAAGTTGAAATTACAGCATCGAAAGTTTGAACATCACCGTTCGATGTAACTTCAAGTATACCCGAACCGGTTTTTCTAATACTACTTACTTTTGAATTGCATTGAATGCTTACACCTGCCTGTACCAGATATTCTGCAAATCTTGTGTTTATTTTTTCATACCCTCCAGTCAAGTAACCAAACATTTCTTTCTTCAGGCCACTCTTACGTGCTGCATACATACGCTGTATTGTTGTCCATATAAAAGCTGCTGAAGTATTTTTGTAGTTCTCTCCAAGCTTGGCTTTTAATAATGGAAGCCATATTTTTTCGAAAACCCTTTTGCCTGACCATTTTGTAAGCCAATCAGCCACATAAATATTTTCAAGCTTTTCCCAGTTCTTAATTTTAGAGGCTACAAAAATTGTTAACCCTAACCGGAATTTATCAATAAGATTTATTGGAGGGAATTTAAAAAATTCAATAAGATTTGACATGGAATATAACTTCCCGCCGGAATAAAAGCCGGTTTTTGTTTGAACCCAGCGCATATCATTTTCCAGCCCGATTTCTTTCAGGATCTTTCTGGTATTCAAATCCGACATCAGGATCACATGATAATACTGATCCCAAACTGTTCCATCCATTTCCCATGAACTGGTAAGCCCTCCTACTTTTCCGGCAGATTCATAAATAGTAACTTTATGTCCTTCCTGCACGAGGCGTAATGCCAGGGTCATTCCCAGCATTCCTCCTCCTACTATTCCCCATGTTTTCTTTTCGGGCATATTTTAATTTAACTCATTAATAAATGTTTGTTCCTTTTTTTGATAATTTACTATTTAACATTCAATGGTGCTTTTTGCGCAAGTAAACTGCTAAAGCCGTTATATTCAGGAATGCCGTTAATAGGATCGTGATCTGCAATCTCGCAACCCGTTGAACAGGTTTTTGCCAGTCTTTGAACCTCACTGAATTTTACTTTATTGTATTCATCATAAGCATAATTCGAATTATAGAAATTAATTAAGCCAAGCAGTTCATGGCCTAATCCTTTTTCCATTGTGCGGAAACTCTCATATACAAAATCAATAAAATTGCTTTCAGGTTCATTTGTACCACGGCCAATACCTGAGTATTTGATATGCTTGCCTTCAAATTGTTTGTTGCTGTAAATGTTACAGGCGTCCATAATTCCCTGGATATTTTTCTTTGAAGTTATTAAATCAAACTTGTCGATATATTCTTTGTGAGCTGTTCCCATAAAAATAAAATCGGCAGAATCAAGGGCTTTGTTTAAGTCTTGCGTAATATGCTCCTGTTGATTGTATTTCAATATATTCTGATCATCTTCCTTTACATAAGGATCATGCATGATATAAGAAATATTATTTTCTCTCAGGTAGTTTGCAAATGCCAGAGTCGGTGAATTCCTGGTATCTTCAGAATTAAAACGATAAGCAACTCCCAACAACGCAATTTTTTTATCACGAAGATTTCCAAAAGTTTTTTCTGCCTGCTTAAAAGTATATGCAGGAGAATCATCGTTGATCAATCTTGAAGCCAAAATCAGGCTCGCATTTGTATCATTTCCTTTTTGAATATTTCTCCACCAAAGCAGGATACCGTCTTTTGGCAAGCAATGACCTCCTACTCCAAGCATAGGAATTAATAAACCACCACTTGGTACTGCATTTGGATCACTGGTAGCATTATCCGATTGAGCAAGCCGGCTATTGACTTTATCTCTTACTTTATAAAAATCAATATTATTTGCATCGCAATACCGAACAATTTCTGTAGAAAATGCAATTCGTACATCCCTGTATGCATTCTCCAGTGTTTTTACAATTTCAGCAGTTAAGCTGTTTGTTTGAAAAACTTCAGCATTTGTTACAATGTGATTATAAAGTTTTGCAATTAGTTTTGGTGTTTCAGGATGAAGACCTCCTGCAAGTTTATCGGATTCACGAATTCTTTCAACAAGCCTTCCCGGCATTACACGATTGGGGCTATTTCCTAAAAGAATATCCTTTCCTTCTTCCAATCCATATTTTTTAAAATGTTCCCTGAATAATGTATCCATGGTTGTAGGCGCAAGCGTTGATTCAAAGATTACCAATGGAATTTTTGATGCAGGCTTATTTTTTAATGCTTCTGCTAATTTTTCAAGTCCGCCAAACATAGGGCCATAATCAGGTTCAAAGCCATCCTTTTTATCTGTTTGAATAGAAACAAGTATTACATCAGCATCTGAAAGAACCGAAAAATCGGAACTGGCAGAAAGAAGTCCCGCTTTTACTGCTTCACGTGTAATATCATCAAGTTCAGGCTCAATACCACCAATTACAGATTTTCCATTATTAATAGAATCTACTTTCCATCCGGAATTTACAGAAGCCCTTTGAACAACAACTACTTTAGCAGGTTGGTCTGTACCAATTTTTATCCTGGCTTTTGCTAACATGGCGGCCATGGGCATTCCAACGATACCTGGTCCGATAACTCCAATTTTTTCAATTTTCCATGTGTCTGCATTAATTGGCGCTTGATTTACTTTCATTTTAATGGGTTTTATTTTTTAATATTTATGGTTATTAAGTCTGAATACAAGAAATCAAACTTTGTGTTATACTATTTTATATTAACTAAGCTGTTTATTTATCAATAAACTGGTTGTACCATAATTCTAATGATAAAATTCCCCACAATCCCCTGCTAAATGGCTGCTCAGCATTAATTATTTTTTCAATGTGATCTGTATTAATAATATTTCTTTCTTTTGCTTTTTTGGACAACAGTACATCCATAATAAAATCTTTTCCTTTATTTTTTGACCAAAGGTGCAAGGGTACCGGAAATCCCATTTTATCTTTTCTTTTCATGATCTTTTCCGGCATAAAATCTTTTATGGTTTTTTTAAGCAGGTATTTCATTTCTCCTCCTTTAAATTTCATTCCGGCAGGCATGGTGGATATCAGATCTACGATCCTTCGGTCAAGCAATGGAACTCTTGACTCAATTGAAACTGACATGCTTACACGATCTTCAACTTGTAATAAACCCGGAAGGCTTCCTTGCATATCAAAATGTGTCATTTTATTGAAGTAACTCTTAGTATCGGGATCATTGAAATAACCGGAGAATTTTTTAAATATTACTTCATCCTGGCATTTTTCTTTAATATCAGGATGTAAAAAATTGTTTGTTGATCCCATCCGGTTTAACAAATTATAATATCGCCTGTCCATTGGTTCAAAAGCATCGGCCTTCCAAAAGCCTTTCATCATTGGAATGTATTGTTTAAGTGCAGGAAGGTTTGGTAAAATGGAACCCAATGATACAATATGTTCATCTTCTTCATTCGATTCATTAATTGCACCTTTAATTGCCTGTTCCAGATAAGCAACCATATATCTTGCATAACCTCCGAATATCTCATCTCCACCTTGTCCACCAAGAATAACTTTTACATGTTTTGATGCGAGTTTTGAAACAATATATTGAGGAAATAATCCCGGCCCTGCCACAGGTTCATCCAGGTGATAGATCAATGTCGGGAGCAAGTCTATAAATTCCTGTTCTGTAGGGAATACTTCAAACAATTCAGCATTAGCAGCCTTTGCAGCGATTCGTGCATATTCAAGTTCATTAAACTCGGGACCTTCATTAAAAGCCCCGCTAAAAGATTTAATCGGTTTGTCAAGAAACCTGGAAGCCATAATGGTTACCAGGGAAGAATCAATTCCTCCACTCAGATAAGTTCCTAATGGAACATCGCTGCGCAATTGTTGAGATATGGTTTCATCAAGAATCTTTTGTAGTTCAGTAATAAAATATTCTTCATTGTGAAACTGGTCTGTTTTGAAATTAGGAATCCAATATTTTACTTCTGTAATTTTCCAGGAATCCAAATCAACGGTCATATAATTGCCCGGTTGAACCTTAAAAATATTTTTGAACATAGTTCCCTGTCCCAAAATAAACTGAAAGGTTAGGTACTCACAAAGATTTTCGGGATCCGATTCTGCTTTGATTTCAGGATGTGCTAAAAGTGATTTTATTTCACTTCCAAAAACTATTATTTTATCATCATGGTACCAATATAAAGGCTTTATTCCAAAGTGATCTCTGGCAATAAAGAGGTTATTTTTAGATTTGTCGAAAATGATAAATGCAAACATTCCATTTAAAAGATTTACAAAATCATTGCCATATTCTACATACAGATGTAATATTACTTCTGTATCAGAAGCTGTTGTGAACTCGTGTCCTTTTTTTATAAGTATTTCCCTGAGTTCTATATAATTATAAATTTCGCCATTAAAAACAATGGTACAATTATTAAAAGTCATAGGTTGCTGGCCGGTAGAAAGATCTATTATTGAAAGTCTTTTATGAAAAAAACCAACCCCTCTTTCCATAAAAATCCCATCTTCATCGGGACCCCGATGATGTATTGTAGCGGCCATTTTTTCAAGCAAAACGGCACTAACTTCCTGTTTATTTTTATTAATTATTCCAACAAAACCACACATAGTTTTTTTTCAATTTAATTTACCAAAATAATTTATCAGAACATGTAAAATATATTTTCGATAAATGATTTTAGCATATAATAAAACAAATAATTATGCAATAATATAAAACGAATAAATTTGATATATGTTGCCCGATTATATTCTTATTTTCTGATTATAAATTCAATACGCATTTTTATCTCCCCTTATAACATAATAAACTGTGAGAAACAGAATTTGAATATCAAGCCATAAATTCCAGTTTTCCAGGTACCACAGGTCTTTGTCTACCCTCATTCTTATCTGTTCGGGATTTGTGATCTCACCTCTATATCCGTTTATCTGTGCCCATCCGGTAATACCTGGTTTTAAAAATTGACGGATCATATATTCATCCACAATTTTTGAATAATCATTTGTATGCTTTAACATATGCGGTCTAGGTCCTACTAAACTCATCTCGCCTTTTATTACATTAATAAACTGAGGAAATTCATCAATACTTGTTCTTCTGATAAACTTTCCAATTGTAGTAACCCTCGTATCATTTTCTGTGGCTTGCATAAGATCTGCATCCTTATTTTGCTTCATACTTCTGAACTTGAGGCAAAAAAATGGTTTTTTATTTTTCCCGGTTCGTAACTGTTTGAAAAAGACCGACTCGCCTGATTCTAAAAAAATCAATAAAGCAAGTATAGGTATTACCCATGAAAGAATAAATACTAATACAAATAAACTCACAACAATATCCAGTATTCTTTTTTTAAGCCTGTTACCAACATCATCCAATGGTTCGCTTCTTAAAGAAAGTATCGGCAGGTCACCGAAAAATTCGATATGTACATCCCGGGTAATGAATACGGAAAGATTTGGTACGATCTTAAAACGGATACATTCTTTTTCTGCCAGGTACATCAGGTTGTAAATATCATTATTCTGCTCGGGCGTAATAGTTGAAAATATCTCCTGAACATCCATTTCCTTTGCAATGTCAAGTGTTCCTTTAATACCAGACAACACAGGGTAATGAGATAATTCATGGATATTACTATCGTCTTCTATAAACCCTACCAGTTGGGTATTGATACCATCCTCTTCGAAATATTTTGCTAACTTTTTTGCAGTATCATTATACCCGAGAATGATTACTTTTTTAATAAGATAATGGCTGTTCTTAAAATAATTTTTGATACCCAGGTATAAAAAGCGGTTTATTAATAATGCTATACCAACTCCACCTATGAAAGCAAAAATAAATAAACGTGAGATCTGAATTTCACGGATAAAGAACAGATAAAACATGATGGAAATGATCCATACTAAATAAACCTGAATAGTTCTTTTAATAAAATATTCAAAATCCAATATCACCTTTTTAACATACGTTCTCAAAAAGAAAACAAAAACGATCCAAAAGATATTTGATACTGCCCAATATTGAAAATAGTTATTGGAAAATGCCGAATTAATACTTTTCCTGAATAGAAAATGAAAAAATACATAAACAAAGTTCAGTATAAACAGATCTAAAACAATCACTGTAATTTGTAAATATCGTTCAAATTGCCTGTTCATTTATTTGCCCTTGATTTTAGCAGCTTTTATTTTTAATTTTTTTAAAATACTATTTCGGAATAAGATTCTATTGATCAATTGACAGCCTAAATAATTTGGCCTTAAGTGTGCTTAGGTATTTTCAAACAATTTGATATGATCTTCTGTTACCTTATCCCAGTTAAATTCTTTTAATGCACGTTCCTGTGCCTTTTTTGAAAACTCTTTTATCAAAGCAGGGTTCTCTTCTGCAAAATTTATTTTTTCTGTCAGGGAAGAAATATCACCCTTACTAAAATTTAAAGCTGTATCCTGTACTGCGTAAATATTTTCCTCAATATTACTTACAATTAGCGGTACACCAAGCCCCATAACAGATAAAACAACCGGAGATAATCCTTCTACATCTGAAGGTTGAATATAGCAATATGAATTTTGCATGAGTCTTGTAACATCATCGCCATAAACAAACCCGGTAAAAACCACATTTGTATTTGCCATTGAATGTAAAGATGATTCATAAGAAGAAGGATTGGGAGATCCGCCAACTAAAACCAGTTTTTTGTTGGTTTTAGCATTTAAGAATGCAGGGATGAGGTAATGCAACCCTTTATCCGGAATAAAACGCCCGACAAATAAATAATATTCCCCTTGTTTAAGTGAAAACTTAGTCAGAATATCATTATTAACTGTAACCTGGGGAACCTCACTTCCAAAAGGAATGAATTCAAATTTTTTATGAAACCTTTTTTCAAAAAAAGATTTTGCCGGCACATTATCAAAAATGATCATGTTGGGAATTTTTGAAGAAATGAATGCTGATATTTTCAAATAAATTTTTCCATACCATGGCCATTTATCTCTTTTCCAATCAACGCCATCCTGGCTTACAAAAACCTTTTTTCTGAATAAGCGTAAAGGAAGTGCCCAGATGCTATTTCCCCCGTTTTGAATGTGCACAATATCGGCAGTATTGTTAATGATGATATCTGTGGTACATTTAAATGAATGGCACAGGGTATCAAAACCTTTCATATTAATTGTAGAAAAGGATTTTATTTTTACCCCTTTATAGTCGTTAATTGAAACAAAAGCATCTTTATATTTTCTATTGTAAGCTAATACTTCGTGACCTCGTTCTACCAAACGGGGTAATAACTCTTCAACAAATTTGTCGGCTCCTGCACTTCCTTTTGTTGAAGGAAGTGAACGAAAACCAAAGGCAGCAATTCTCATAGTAAGGTAGATTTATCAGATAGAGATGATATCTTTTAAAAAGATATCATCTCTATCTGATTCAGCGTTTCAATTTTTCATTCAAGTATTCTGTATAATATGATTCCAGATATTCTTTTAATGCAACCTTCCAATCTCTCATGATATTCAATTTTCTCAGATCCAGTTTCTTATTTACGAGTCTTTCAGAAGGCGGACGTTGTGCATAATAAATTTTTGCAAAATACTCCGAAGTTACTTCTGTTAAGGATACATTACTTTCTAAACCCAACAACCGTATCAATTCTGCAGCTACTTCATAGCGGCTGGTCTGGCCTTTACAAACAAGGTTATATAATCCCCAATATTCTTTTTCTAATAGCAGCCTTACATTCTTGGCAAAATCTACAGTAAAAGTTGGTGTGCCATCTTTGTCATTAACAATAAATAACTCTCTTTTTCCGTCAACCAGTTGCTTTATTAATTTATTAATGAATTTTTTATCTTTCTGAGCACCGCCGCCCATCATCCATCCTGCCCGGCAAATTAAAAACCGTTTTGCATTTTCAGCTACATACCGTTCTCCCATATATTTAGATCGTGCATATACGCCCAGCGGATTTGGCAGATCCCAATCATCATAAAGTTCTTTACCTCCGTCAAAGATGCCTGCTGTACTAATGTAAAGTATAGGAATATCCAATTCATTTGCAAGGTACACCGCATTTTCTACTGCAAGTGTATTGGTCAGATAAGTATCATCTGCATTTTCTTCGCAAAATTCAAGATCTGTGTAAGCGCCAAGGTGAAATAAATAATCGGGCTTGAAATTCATTACATCTTTTTTGTAATTATCAAAATCCCTGAAATCCATGAAACTCAGCCACGTTTCATTCACATCCTTATCTGTACACTTAATATCAAAGTCCTTACGAAATTCCCTGTAAAAAGCTTCTCCAAGCATTCCGCCTGCTCCTGCCATATAAATTTTCTTCATAACCATTTTTCTATATATTATTATAACACTTAAACGATAGAATAGTAAATAATATTATAATATTGAAAAAATTATGGCGCTTTAATGCACTTTATTCTCAATTTTATAATTTTCCACTACTGTATTAAACAACTTATTAAGCTTTTTATAATGAACCTCAGCTGAATAGTTATTTTTGAGCATTTTGAAGGCATTTTCACCTAACTTCCTGCAAATAGAATCATTCCCTAATAAAAAGGCAATTTTACTTTTAAGTCCATCAACATCCTTAATTTTAAACAAGATTCCTGTTTCATTTTCAATAACTAGTTCCTTTAAACTTCCAATATCAGTAGCAATAACACATTTCTTAAATGCAAAACTTTCCAGCAATGTATTGGGCATATTGTCATATAATTCTGAAGGCACCACTGTAAATGAGCATTTGCTCAGATAAACCTGTATTTCATCAAACCCCATTTTTCCTAAAAACTCTATCTGATGATTCTTATCACTCAGATACTCTTTTAATTCTTCTTCAAAACCACTTGTTGAAAATCCTATGATCTTTAATCGAAAAGAAGTGTTCTCAAAAGCTTTAATTAGAGTTAATAACCCTTTACCTGATTCAATTCTACCAATGTACAATACAAAGGGTTCGTAGCTGATTTCCAAATTCTGTGAAATAGACTCAAAATTAAAGAACGAAGGTATATGTTCCAGCTTTTTCTGTTCAAAACCATGAGCATGAAGTTTTTCAATTGTAAATATTGAAGGAACTACGAATGCCTGTATTTTCTTAGCCAACCCCGTTATTTCCTGGAATTTCAAAGATGCGGCTTTTATTGCTGAATAAATATATGAATCATATACACACTTATTTATTACAGCGTTGAATTTTGAACCCGACAAACATCTTTCACAAATATCTTTTTGTCTGGGCCTGTAAAAAAGGGCATTGGCACATATATGCCCAAAATCAGAAATTCTTTGAATTACAGGAATTTTATTTATGACTGCTGCATCGAAAATACTGGCAGAAATTTTATTCTGATAATGCAATACATAGATTAGATCCGGTCTAACTGCCTTAATTAAGCTGCCCAGTTTCGATTTAGCTTCAAATGAATAAAACATTCTTGAAAAAGAACGCCCTATGGTTTTAATATTTGTCTTTTTATACTCACTGAAATATACTTCATCGCCTTTTGCCACCGGATCCAGGAAATAATTTTCATACTTTGATGGCTTGTTGAGTTTATTCTTAATACTGAAAGGAATAACTTCATGCCCATTTTTTTCCAACAGATCTGTAATATTGAATAAATATCTTTCGGGGCCACCTGAGACAAAATACCGATAGTTTACAATAATTATTTTCAAATCCTTATACTTTAAAAAACCAAAATTAAATTTTTTATTCTCTATTGTGAACTATCCAATATTAACATAGTGTGCATTTATTGATCCGGATTGGTAAAATCTATACGAAAACTGTCATTCCTTCCTTTTATCCGTATATTCTTATCACTTCTTAGCGGATGAAATATACATTACTATTTCACCACCAAGAGGCCTTAGCAGCCGGCTATTGAGAACATTGTAGTAAAAGATTTTACGAATTCCCCTCGGCAGTAAACTAAATCCCGGAAGAGACGACCAATAAACGGACTTTCCATTACATTCAAGATTGTTTTTTTTCAATTCCGTTAATATGTCTGTCTGAGATGTGTAATTCATTTTATATTTACGCTCTTTACCAAATGTAGTTTTGATATGAAATATTAATTTCATGATGTATGATATCAGGTTCCTCTTATTGGTAAATTGGATTATCAGAATTCCGTCTCGTTCCAGTAATTCTGCTAATCTTGAAAAAGTTCTCTCTAAAGAATTAACATGGGCAAGAACTCCAATAATAAAAACGTAGTCATATTTTTTCTTAAGACCAAACTTATCGATGTCAACATTCAAAAATTCTGCATGGCTTTTACTTTCAACAGGAATCTTTGACTGAACAATTTCAAGCATTTTGTCTGACAGATCAACAAATGTAATATTGTTATTTGCAATGTAAGGTAAGGTAAGGTCTCCATTGCCACAGCCAATATCAACAATATTTTTATTTTTAGGGGCTGGTATATTTTTATTTATCAGGCTGATTCTTAAATCAATTTCAAGATTATCTTTTAAATAATTCTCTGTTTCATTAAAATAGTCTTTTACTTTTTCAACTCTGGTTTCCATATTAATTATTTTACGAATTACGGTATTCGAATTAATGCTCATTAAAGTATCATTTTCTGAAAATGTATCTTTCCCCTGCCCGGATACTTGCGAAAACGAATATTTTATATATTTATTTGAAGAATATATAAAAAAATCGTTGTAAGATCACTTTACGAAATCAATTTAACCTGTTTTTGCTATTTTATTGATAACAGCTGAATAATCATTTGCAATAGTTTCAGCCATCTTATCCCATGTTATTTCAATTGACCTCTTTAATGCCCCGGTTTTAAGCTCCCCAAGTAATTTTTTATCTGTTACCAGTTTTACCATAGCACCATGAAAACCATTTATACTAACTTCCGGTGATTTAAGAGGCACTTTGATACCACAGCTATCATTTATTGCAATGCCCATTCCAAAAGCATCATGGCAAATTACCGGTAACCCAACGGATAAAGCTTCAGGAATTACATGTGGTGTTCCCTCCCGTAAGCTGGTATGAACAAAAAAGTCAGCTTCCTTCATCATTTTAAAAACAGCCGCCCGATCTACATTTCTAATCCATTCAATATTATTTAATCCCAGAAACTTGCATAGATCTTTTAATTCTGATTCCTGCGGGCCACTACCAATTATTTGAAAAGTAATTTCCTCTCTTGTAATTTTACTTAAAGCAACGGCCTTTAATAATAGCACCGCAGCTTTTCTTTCTATCAATTGTCCACACCAGATAGCTTTAATAACAGATGACTTGTTTCCGGGAATATCAATTACTTCCGGATGATTTATTGTACCTGCATCAAGCATTAATTTAACCTTCCCCGTTGCTTTTTTATTAAGATATGCTGCATCGGCATCAGAATAAGTATATATCACCGAAGCCATTTTGTTCGCTTTACTAACTCTTTGGCTAAAATTTACCTGGCAAAAATTTGAAAAAATTCTGATCCTTTCCTGTATCCTGGATTTCACTGATAACAGGTTATTAAATTCTTTTGGAAATGATTTAGTTCCGCCCGTTGGTCCCCAAAAAAATGGCACATTCAGTTTCCAGGTAAGGCCGGGTTCACGAAAAGTTATCTGCGTTAATTGGTGTACAATATCAAAGTTTTCTTTTTTGTGGAATTGTTTTGCTTTATTAAAAGCTGCTTTTTGCCAGTATCTGTAAGCTAAAAAGTATAAAAGTGGTAAACCGGTTGCCGGAATAAATTTTCGGAATGGTTTGTTTAATGAAATAATAAATTTTGTTGATTGTGGTTGGTCTATATTAACAAAAGTAAGTCCTTCAACCTTTCCGTTTGCAGCGATATAATCATTCACATCGTTAAGATAGCTACTTAAATTATCATGGCTTCCACTGGCATAAAAAACAGTTACGTTATGAAATTTGGCTAACCTGATAACTATATTCCAGCCTTCGGCACATTCGGACCCGTTTCTGGGTGATAATTCATGTGCAATTACCAGAACATGTAATCTTTTATTTTCCATAATTTTTTCTACCGATCATATATAAGAAGTATTCACTTATATAATCTGCCAATTTTATTTAGTTTTTAATATCTGCTAATTTATTTGCCATTGTCCTTTCATAAAGTGAAATGTAACTATTTGCCATATGACTAAGCGAAAATATTGTTCTCACTCTTTCCTGACCTTTTAAACCCATACTTTTTCTTAATTCGGCATCATTCAAAAGTATCTCAATTTTATTTGCCATGGCTTCGGGATCTGATTGCACAACCAAAAATCCTGTTTGACCATCGGCTACAATTTCATCTGTTCCACCGCCTGCACTTGCAACAACTGGCTTTGCCATTGCCATATACTCAAGAATAGAATTTGATATACCTTCTGTAAAAGTTGATAAAACACAAATATCCATCACATTTATTAGAGATTCAACACCCGATCTTTTACCCAATAACCTAAAATGACTCATGTAGTTATGTTCTATAAAAGCTTTTGCGGAAGATGATTCAGTATTTGCTCCAATAGCCAGGAATGTAATATCATTTCTGTTTTTTAAAAGTATTTGTGCTGCCTTGAAATAAGTGCAATAATCTTTATATTCTGAGAAAGTAGCAACCATGCCAACCACATATTTTGTCTTAATATCAAACTGTTCGAGGATTGTTTCTGTTGCTGTTATATTATTTGTTCGGTTAAAATTAAATCCATTGTAAATAAAAAAACTTTTCCTTTTTGGTGCACTATACGCTGCTAAGCCGGCTTTTGAATTCCCAATAATAATATTTGAGAATAGAAAAGTAAATTTGGCTCGTAACCAGTTCTTATTAAAAACATTTTGTTTTTGCGGGGCGTCCACTATCATTCCGTTTACATACTTAATGTTCAGGAGTGTACAGGCAGGAATTGAATATACAGCAGTCATACTATCCCAGCAATGAACCAAATCAGGTTTAAAATTCTTGCATATCTTATAAAACTTAAAGAAAACAGATATATCTTTTTTTGTTTTTCGGATAAGATAATGAATGTTAATTCCAAGGTCAAATATTTCGTGGTAATGAATTTCTTCGTGCATAACAACAAGCTCAAATTGCATTCCGGCATTTGATCTAAATGCCTTCATAAGCTCTGTTAGTCTTCTTTCCTTTCCACCGGCGTACATACTATCAATAAAAAAAAGTATTTTCAAAATTATTTATTTTGTTGTAACCATTCTTCGAAAAAAAGCAATGACCATATTCTGGAACTAAAATCACGTTTGCCATAATTATGATCTTCTACAATAGTTTTAATATAATTCTGATCGAGGTACTTTGATAATAATGGAGTTCCGGTAAGTAATGTATCACTTACATATTCTTTTAATTCTTCTTTAAACCAGTTTGAAAGTGGTATTCCAAACCCTTTTTTCGGTCCATTGATAATAGTATCCGGCAGATACTTTCTCATCGCTTTTCTGAAAATATACTTTTGTTCCGTTCCTTTTAGTTTTAGATTTGAAGGTATTTTAAATGTAAGTTCTGCAAACTTATGATCCAAAATGGGCACCCGTACCTCCAATGAAGATAGTTTACTGGCACGATCTCCTTTTGTAAGTATATCATCAGCTAAATAACTTTTCATGTCAAGGTTCTGAAGGTTGGTAATAAAATCATTTTTATTACTCATTTTCAATATCTCAGTTTTATAGTTCTCCGGAAAATTATTAAACTTAAAAGTATCGGTTGCAAGAATGAGTTTTTTTCGTTCTTCTGCAGGCCAAATACATAAATAAGCACCTAAATGACTCCTGTTCTTTGACAAAAAATAAGTGAGGCCTTTACCTGCCAGTTTATCCGGAATTATTTTATTTATATTACCCCATACTAATTTATTAAAGGAAGAGGGAGTAAGATTATAACGATATATTTTTTGTAAGTAATTATAAATATTATATCCCGCAAATAATTCATCACCTCCATCTCCGGATAAAACCATTTTAACATGTTCCTTGGCGAACTTTGAAACATAATAAGTGGGTATTGCAGATGAATCTGCAAAGGGTTCATCATAAGCGCTTACTAATTTGGATAATAAACCAATTGACTCAGGTTCTACTATTTGTTCATGATGATTACATCCATATTTTTGAGCAATTTCCCTGGCATTTTTTAATTCACTGAATTTTTCATCTTTAAACCCTATGGAAAAGGTATTAATGGGTTCATTTGAATTTTTTGCCATAATTGAAACAACAGAACCCGAATCAACTCCACCGCTTAAAAAAGCACCCATTGGTACTTCAGAGATCATATGTGATTTAACCGCATCATTGAGGCTTGCATCAATTTCATCTATCCATTGTTTTTCTGATTTAGAATAATCGGGTTCAAAATGAATATCCCAATATTTATGAATAACAATGGCAGGTTTGGGTTTAATAGAAAGTAACAGATAATGGCCGGGCTGAAGTTTCTTTATTTTATCATAAATTGAAAGGTCACTTGAAATATACCCAAAAGCAAAATATGAATTTATCGCATCATTAGATAATGTTTTATCAATATTTTTGGATTGTAGAATAGATTTAATCTCGGAACCAAATACAAATTTATCATTGTCGATATAATAAAAAAACGGCTTGATACCAAAGCGGTCACGAACACAAAATAGTTGTTGCTTATTCTTATCCCATATGCAAAAAGCAAACATTCCTCTCAAATACTTAATACATTCAGTACCATATTGCTCATATAAGTGAACAATAGTTTCAGCTTCGGTTCTTAATTTAAAAATATGTCCCAGCTTTATCAGGTCTTCCTGTATTTCTATATAATTATAAATTTCTCCATTAAAAATCAGAAAAATACTATCGTTTTCATTAGCAACCGGTTGGTGACCTGTTGTAAGATTAACTATGCTTAATCTTCTAAACCCAAGCCCAACATTATCATTTATATAATACCCTTCATCATCGGGGCCCCGATGAAAAATGATATCGGTCATTTGCTTTAATTCCTGGGAATCAATATTACTTTTAGAATCAAAATTAACTTTTCCGGTTATCCCACACATAAATTATAAAAAATTTTAAGTATTAATAAAATGCAAATTATCAGAAATATATTTTTAATATTAAACAATAACGTAATTAATTAGTCATTATTATTAAAGCATTTACCCTCACTTTAAATTCTATCAGTCTCTTATTCAAAGAATGTTATTGTTCTTACCAAGATCAGCGTATTAAACTCATAAATTAAAGATGCTGGTAACAGGAAACTAATACAAAAGTTCTCTTTGTTCAAGATCTATTAATAAATAAATTCCGCATTTTAATATTTTAATCTAATTCATCAATGAAATTGATTATTCTATCCCCGTTTGCCCTGTAATCAAACTGATTGTATGCAATGTCTTTTCCGGTTTCTCCGATTTTTTTGGCTTCAATAGGATTATCAATTACAAATTGCATCTTGTCTGTAAATAATTTTTTTTCATACTTTTCCGCAATAAGCATATTTTCCATGTCATTGAAATAATAGGTAACCTCGCCGTAATTGGTAGAAATAACCGGACTTCCGGAAGCAAGGTATTCGCCTATTTTATGTGGAAACCGGGCCTGATCCTGAAAAGTGGGACGCAATGGTATCAATAAAGCGATCGCATTTAAATATAAACCACTAAGCTCATTATCTGTTAGTCTTGTAAAATATCTGATCCTGTCTTTAGCACTACTGTTAGCAATATAGTTTGTCACAATCTCTGAATCAATTTCATTCCCATTTATCACCAGGTATAGATATGCTGTACTGCTAACAAGTTCTTCAAAAGAATTTATAATAAATTCAATGATCTCGAAATAACCCGCTGCGCCACAAAAAAGAAAATACGGCACCGCTTTCTTAATTTCGATACCATTGTATCTTTCTACATCCGTTAAATTCGGGATCTTTAAATATTTTTTTTTGGGTGTTATTTTTTTAAGATGCCTGATTAAAAATTCACTTATAATGAAAACTCCGTTTGTTAGTTTAGGAGCATACTGATCAAATAATTTATCATTCAGCCATTTGTCCCAATTACGCCAATTCTTTTTCATTCCTGAATAAAACTCTACATAATTTAAAATGGTTTTAAACCCGAATATCTTTGATAGAAAAAAGTAATATAAAACACCATAATAACTATGTGTTGATAAAATGGCAGCATCAATTTTTTTGTTTTTTGCCAATCTTCTTAACAATAATATTTCGTTAAAGACGCCTACTATTTTCAGGTAATTTCTGACAATAAATCTGCTTGACAGAAAAGGAGTACCGGCTGTATAAACATACTCAATACCCTGAAAGTTACCGGTAGCTTTCATGCCAGCATGTATATTCTTATCATTCACTCCTCTTTTACAAATAACGGTAACGTTATTGTCTTTCATTATAACACTTTTCGAAATCAGTATTATTTTTTGAATCTCTGCCAGGCCATTAGGAAATCCTGAACAACCCAGAAAAATAATATTTTTTTTATTGCTCATGAATTGAAAATGAATTAATTATTAATTGTGTAAAATATTTTATTTTTTAAATATAACAGTTCAGCTATTTAAAAGTGAATGTATAATTTGTTACAATTATGCAGGTCAATAGTTATTTTTTTGTATTTTTCTAATAGTATGATCATTTAAACGTATTTGATTAACCTGATAGTATCTCATATAAATAACTGCGAGAATAATACCCATTTCGCTGAAATTTAAATATACAAAAGTAAAATTAGCCAGCGTAAAGCCAACTAAGCCGTAAAAACTACCCCAAAAATCACTTCTCCTGCCAATGATCCAGGCATCCCATAAAAGGCAAAGCAACGACAGAAAAAGGAGTAAAGCGCCAAAAAATCCATAAAAATATAAATAAGAAAGATATCCAACATGAATAATGGGAGCTGTTCCATCCAAAAGGTCAACAACATCATCTCTTGTTTTTGGGCCAACACCAAAATATGGGTTTTCAGGAAATTTCTTCATAAAGATATCGTATGAATGAACTCTTGCCTTAGCCGAACGCATATCTTCCCCTTTTTCCAGTATCCTTTCATTTATTGTGCTATTGATATCATAGCCTGCCATTTGGGAAGCCCCGATGATTAAAAAAATACCGGCAATAAAAAAGCCGACAACATAAAGTTTCTTTTTCAGAGAGATTGACCTGATCATGAATAATTGCAAAAAACCAATAATCGTTGATAACATGACAAACCTGGCCTTTGTAAGAAAAGATACAACGATACCACTTACAGTGACTAATGGGAAGAATTTACTTCCGGTAGAATAAAAATTAAGTAATATAGCAATCAGTATCGGAAAGGTAACACCACCGGAGTTGAGACTATTCCAACTGTAAATAGATGCATTCCTGTTTTCGCTGACATAGTTTAATTCGGTATCAGCTGAAGTGTTATAAAAAAATAAAGGATTTTTTATTTGAATAACACTAACAACTAATGATAAACCAACGATCCATAAAATATGCCGGTTCATCCTAATTAAAAATGATTCCTCGAAATTTGTATTCTCTATTATCAAAAATAATACACAGGCAAGAACATTCGGATCAGATAAAATAAATAGTACCCTGGTTGTATTTTGTGGCAGTAACCCAAAATAAAAAGTGGAGCAAATATGGTAGATAGTAAATGAAATGAATAAAATAAGATACAATGGAACCCTCACCCTCATAGCCCAAATGATATAAAGCAGTACCGGCAATAAAACAAAAATAAATATTTTTTCTATCGGAAAATGTAATAAAGAAACAGATATCCATGCCCATAAAGGATAGAATGGGTAAACCACCTGGAATAAATTTTGAATGAATTTATTCATCTATGAAATAAAAGATTTTACAGTTGTAATTATTTTTTGCATATCAGCTTCTGACAATTCATAGTACAATGGAAGCCTTACAAGGCAATCAGTATATCTGTCGCTATTGGTTAATTCATTTCCTTCATATTTATTTTGAAAATAGGGGCTCTTGTGCAGGCTCAGGTAATGAAATACTGAAGAAATATCGTTTTGTTTCAAATGTTTAATAAAAGCAGTTCGTTGATCTAAAGAATTAAACACCAAATAAAACATATGGCCACAGTTAGTTGCAAAATCCGGTATAAAAGGCATGATGATATTGTTTTTATTACACCAGTTTTTAAGTTCGGTATAATATTGCATCCACATATATTTTCTTCTTTGCTGGATATCCTCAATGTTTTCCAATTGTGCATATAAATATGCTGCAATTATCTCTGACGGTAAAAAAGAAGAGCCGGTATCGATCCAGCCGTATTTATCAACTTCACCCCTGAAAAACTGGTTCCTGTTTGTTCCTTTTTCCCATATTATTTCTGCCCTTGTAATAAATTGTTCATCGTTAATGGCCAACATCCCTCCTTCTCCTGAATTGATATTTTTTGTTTCATGAAATGAGAAAGCCGCCATGTGCCCAATAGAACCTAACGCTTTTCCTTTATAATATGAATCGATTCCCTGAGCTGCATCTTCAATAACCAGTAATTGATACTTTTTAGAGAGTGCCATGATCTTATCCATATCACATGCAATACCTGCATAATGAACAGGTACGATCGCTTTTGTCTTTGCTGTAATTAATTCCTCTATCCGGTCTGCATCAATATTAGGATTAGCATCATTACTATCAGCAAATACTATTCTTGCTCCTTGCCGGGTAAATGCTAAAGCAGTTGAAACAAAAGTAAAAGAAGGTACGATCACCTCATCCCCAGGTTGTATATTAGCCAAAATGGCACACATTTCGAGTGCATCTGTGCAAGAAGTGGTAAGCAATGTTTTTTTAAAACCATACTTATCTTCAAGAAATGCCTGGCATTTTTTTGTAAATAAGCCATTGCCTGAAATCTTTCCTGAATAAACCGCCTGGTACATATAATGCATTTCTTTACCGGTCAGGTATGGCTTATTAAAATTGATCATTTTATTCAATTATTTATTTGAAAGTTAACTTGTTTTTTAAAAACTTGCCTGCATTTTCCTTGTAAAAAGCAGGATTTGAATCAGTTTGTAAAAATGACTAACGCTAAACTGCTTTCATTATTTTAAGCCAATGATTGGTACTCACTTCAGGATGATATAATTCAAGGGCTATTTCGCGGCAACTACTGCTCATTTTTAATTGTTCGGATTCTGTCAGTTTTAGTAAACTAAAGAGGCCTTTTGCCATGTCTTCACTATCTTTTAACCTAGCCAGATAGCCGGTTTTACCGGTAATAACAATATCCAAAGAAACCCCTTGTGCAAATGAAACAACAGGAGTTCCGCACATTATAGATTGATTTACCATAGAAGGCCCGGAATCTTCAATTGACGGGCAAAGAAAAATATCAGCAACCTGGTAAGCAGAAGCAATTCCATCACTATTATTCAGCTTACCCAGATTAATGTATTCAAAAGGAAGCTGAATTTTTATTGTATCTACGTCATCTCCGGCTAGTAATAAAATGATATTATTTCTTAAAAGTGGCTCATGCACCATCAGTTCAGTCAATTTATTCAACGCTTCCATTAAATATTTAAAGCCTTTTCGTTCATCTTTGAAATATTTTGCCCCAAAGAAAATGACTTTTTTTTCAATCCCGATACCAAATTTTTTTCTAATGATATCTTTGGAAACCGGTTTAAATATATCCGGATTTATGGCTATTAATATTTTATGAATAGGGTGGTTTTTAAATACCGTACTTTTTGTAGCCTGTAAATACTGCCATTCTGAAGCAAGCACAATACTAATATCTGTTTTATCCATATACTCCTTCTTGTACATCAGATTTTTATTTGTAGCATCAAATGGGTCTTTGGAAAATAAACCCGGGCAATTACCACAGCTATTCTGGTATCCCAAACAATCCCATGAATAATGACAACCTCCTGTTAAAGGTGAAGTGTCATACATCATCCAATAAACCGGCTTCCCTGTTATCTTGCCCAATTCATAAATATTCTTTGTGCTGATAAAATCATTTGCAAAAAGCACTATGATTGCATCCGGCTTAATGTTCGCCTTCTTTAATAAATTTTCTGTTTTATAGATCGTTTTTTGTAAATCAATTTCGTGAAAACCGAATTTTTTATTAGTCGGGTCCTTTTTAATAATACCCAGTTTTCTTTTAACCATTTTTATAAACCTGTTTTTCCAATGAGTAAAATAAGGCTCCATACTTATTATACCTTCCGGATAATCAGGATCATATTGGTTAACCAGTAATTTTACAGTATGGCCCTTTGCCTTAAACTCTTTAAATAAGTCAAAAGTAACAGCTCCGGATGCCAGGAAAGGATGATTACGAAAGATCATTAAAATATTCATACAATTTTTTTATTCAACGGCCAGTGTTACGTTTAAAATAAAACAGTGTTAAGAGATCAATTTTAATTAAAGTAAATGGCACCCTGTTAATTTTTAACAAAATAAATATCAGAACCAAATATGATAAATGTTTTCTGTTTTACTTCCGGTGAAACCAATTTTTTTATAAAAATTACAGGCGTCTGTATTTGCTAATTGAGTAGCAACTTCCAGTTCTGTGATATTTTTTTGCAACAATAAGTTAATGACTGCAGTTACTAGTTTTTTACCGATTGATTTTCCTCTTGAACTTTCATCAACTGCAATTAACCCGATCTGTGCAGAATGATCACTGATTTTTAATGTAACAAATCCAAGTTCATTTCCCTTTTCATTATAGATTAAGGTATAATCAGCCATTTTTTTATTTACGGAATTTTCGATCCATGCCAAGTACAATTTTTCAAACTCATTATTTCTGAAAGCAGGATCAATTTTATATCTTGAATATAATCCACTTTGTAATGAAAGGTTTATCAGTTGTTGTGTGGGGTAATTTGATTCAAATTGTTCAATATGGCTGTCAACTGTGGAAATAACAGATTGATCGATATTCATATGATAAGTTATTTTCTGATCAACAAGCCTGGCATTAATTTTATTTAATGCATCAATAGAAAGTAGATCAACGGGGTCGGTAATAATATATAATAACCTGATCTTTCTTTTTTTTGCGTCGCAAACTAATATGTTCAGTTGTTCAATAGAAATATTCTCAGCAATAATCTTCCCTACCGGATACCCAAAAAAATTGCTATCCCACTCTAATATTTTTAATAAATTATTCATTGATGCCCAGATTTATTATTTTCTGTGAATACATATCAGTGTTAGTGTATGATCTGCTTTCTACCTGGCCCATATTCCGGTTGCCTTATTATTTATGATTTTTTGATACTGTATCGGGGAAAAGACTGCCACTACAACACTGATAATTGTTGTAGACAATACCACCCCGTAGATACCAAGATTTTTTCCTAAATAAATTGCTAAAGGAATATTTATAAGGCTCCCACCCAGTGCAAAATATAACTGTAGTTTTATTTTCCCTACCCCATTTAAAAATTGACTGTGTATTGCGTTCCATGCATTTATCATGACATAAGAAGCAATAGATGCAGACAATGATAATGAAATAATTATTTCCTTGCCAACCCACAATTGATATACAAAACCTGAAAATAGAAGCATAATAAATGTAACTATGCTTAATGTAAGGCATAAAAATCTTAGCCGCTTCATTGTGCTCTTTATCCAATGAATATCTCTTTTAACCCATGCTTCTGTAAATGCACTCCAAAATGGTGTTGTGATAATAGCCATTAACATTGGAATAATACCGAAATACTTATATGCAATATTATAAGAAGTTACCTCTGCCGGTCCAAAGAGTTGTGCAATGATGAGGTTACTGGTTTCATAAAAAATGATAGCAGCAATCTGAATAATAAAAAACTTAACCCCAAGGCTCATCAGATCACGGGCATAAGCAAACTTTATATACTTAAATGCAGGTGCATATTTTTTGTAATCATGTGTATAAAACCAGATACTTGAAGCAGTAAGCACAAGAACCGGCGTTACACCAAGGCTTAGTCCCAGGAATATCAGGTTGCCTGAAGTAGTTTTAGTAAGTATAAAAATAATTGCTAAGGAAAAAAGGCTTCCCAGGAAGTTAAAAAAAGAAGCTTTTGCAGGTTGTTGGTTTGCAGTAATAATTGTGGTGATCAGTTGTAATACAAATTGCAAGCAAAAGAAAACGAAAACCAAGAGGGCTAATGTACTTAACTCAGCTGCCATACTCACCGGAGCATTTAGTATTACTGACCAGTTAAGAAAAGGATTCACAAAAAAAAACACGATCAATACACAAGCAATGATGATACTTAAAATAGCATACGTAGTGCTTAAGTATATACGTGCCAATTCATATTCACCTTTTGCAATGGCTTCGGCAAACTTGTTGCGCAAACCATTTCCAAATCCAATATCGAAAAACGTAAACCAACCAATAATTGAACTTAGTGTAAGCCACACTCCATATTGAGTCGGATTTACATAATGTATGGTTAGTGGCACCAGAATCAGGCTTATTGCAATATTGAATCCCCTGATAACAAAGGAAGCAAGAATGTTTTTTTTTGCCTTTACGCTGCGTTGATGGCCCTTATTAATTTTACTATTCAATGATGTAAAAGCCGATAAAATCTTTGCCTTCATTCGCCATATTAAATTGATAAGTACTGGTTCTCAGGATTTGAAATTAAGGCTTTTATTAAAAGCAATTGATTTTGTAATGAGTTTTTTAATTAATTTATGAGCCAGACATTTATTTTATTTATCTCTTTTTAAAAAGATTTAAATCGCTTTGAACCATTTCTTTCACCAATTCTGTCAGGCTGTATTTAGGATGCCAGCCCAATATATTTTTTGCTTTACTGGCATCACCAATCAACAGATCTACTTCAGTAGGGCGAAAGTATGCAGGATCTACAGCTACAACTTCTCTTCCAATCTGCAGTTGATACATTTTATTATTACATGCAACCACTGAACCCTTTTCATTTATTCCTTCACCGGTAAATGCAATTTCAACACCAATTTCATTAAAAGCCATTTTTACAAATTTTCTAACCATGGTTGTAATACCTGTTGCTATAACAAAATCTTCCGGTTTATCTTGTTGCAACATGAGCCACATAGCTTTTACATAATCTTTTGCATGACCCCAATCCCTTTCTGCATTGAGGTTGCCAAGGTATAGGGTTTCTGTTGAGCCATTGGCAATTGCAGCAACTGCCCTGGTAATTTTTCGGGTTACAAAAGTTTCTCCGCGTAAAGGGCTTTCATGATTAAAAAGAATGCCGTTGCATGCAAACATATTATATGCTTCACGGTAATTAACAACAGTCCAGTAGGCATATAATTTAGCAACTGCATAAGGACTTCTTGGATAAAACGGGGTGGTTTCTTTTTGTGGCACTTCCTGTACCAAACCATATAATTCAGATGTGGATGCCTGGTAAATACGGGTTTTTTTTTCCAGTTTAAGAATTCTGATAGCTTCCATTAGCCTCAAAGTCCCAATACCGTCAGCATTAGCAGTATATTCAGGAGTATCAAAACTTACTTTCACATGACTCATAGCAGCCAGGTTGTATATTTCATCCGGTTGGGTTTCCTGAACAATACGAATCAGGTTGGTACTATCTGTCATATCACCATAATGTAGGGTAAACCGTACATTTTTTTCATGCGGGTCCATATATAGATGATCAATCCGGTCTGTATTTATCAGGGATGAACGCCTTTTAATACCATGCACTCTGTAGCCTTTTTCCAGAAGTAATTCTGCTAGATAAGCTCCATCTTGTCCGGTTATCCCTGTTATTAATGCGGTCTTCATAAAATATATATACGTATGTAGAATGAAAGCTTATGATATATCCTGAAACAATACTTGTTTTGTTAAAAAGTCCTGGTATGCTTTTTTTATTCCATCTACAAGCAATGTCTTATGATGCCAGCCTAAGGTATGAATTTTTGTTACATCTAATAATTTTCTAGGCGTACCATCCGGCTTAGAAGTGTCAAATACCAGATTTCCTTTAAATCCGGTAATTTCTTTTATTATTTCAGCTAATTCCCTGATACTAATATCTTCGCCACATCCAATATTGACGATCTCCTTTTCATTGTAATTCTCCATCAGATACAGGCAAGCTTCTGCCAGGTCATCTGCAAATAAAAACTCTCTTTTGGGTGTGCCTGAACCCCAAATAATAACTTCAGGTGAATTGCTTTCCCTGGCTTCATGAAATTTTCGAATAAGAGCAGGCAATACATGGCTATTTTGAGGATGATAATTATCGTTTAAGCCATAAAGATTTGTTGGCATAACACTAATATAGTTAGCCCCATACTGGTCAAAATAGCTTTCACATAATTTAATACCTGCGATCTTGGCAATAGCATAAGGTTCATTTGTATATTCCAATGTCCCGGTTAATAGATATTCTTCTTTTATTGGCTGCGGTGCCAATTTAGGGTAAATACATGAGCTACCAAGAAAAAGTAGTTTTGTAACTTTATTATTATAAGCAGCATGTACAATATTTGAAACGATCATGAGGTTATCATATAAAAAATCTGCCCTGAATGTATTATTGGCAACGATTCCTCCGACTTTTGCAGCAGCCAGAAAAACATACTCTGGCTTTTCCTGCCTGAAAAAATTATTTACTGATGACTGATCACGTAAGTCAAGTTCTTTTGAAGTACGGTAAATAAGATTTGTAAAACCTTTTAATTTTAATGCCCTGACTATTGCAGAACCTACCAAACCATTATGCCCGGCAATATAGATTCTGTTATCTAAATTCATCATGAATTTATGTAAGATTTATTTTGAGATATAGATTCATTTCTTCCAAAAAAACCTTCGTCTTCTATTTTTGCAATCATTGTATAACCTAATGTTGGAAGGTTAATTTTAAGCGTTTTATTTTTTACAGTTATGAGTTTGCCTTCTATAGCTAATGAAGATGCGTTAAAATTACGTGTAACATCATTGATATTTACAACAGTCCTTTCCAGCATAATATTACGGTGATCATTTGTAAATTCTCTGATGGCTGCTATCTCATCATCTTTTATAATGGCAGGTTTTCCCAACCAGAAAAGTAAGTTTACCACCCCATCTATCTTTTTAATTTGCTCTGTTTCTGTAACATAAACAAATACATAAGATTTAAACAATGGCTCGAAAACAAGCTTATGTTTTCTTAAATTCTGTGTTTCAACACAACTTAGCGGACAATAATTCTCAATTTTTTTCTTAGTTAAAAGAGCTGCAACTTTTTTTTCGCATTGCGGCTTTGTGTAAACAGCGTACCAATTTTTCTGCATAATCATTTTTTTAAAAATTTGAAATTTGCAGTTTAACAAGGATGAACTAATATGGAATATAAGGCTTTGCCTATCTCATTCACTTTATATGACTTGAGATTATTATTGATTTTCATGGTATTAAATATTAAGTTTTTATTTTCTTTTTGTTTTTATCACTCTTTTCCTGGCTACCATAAGTTCCATAAACTTGGTTGTAACCATAACCATATTTATTTTTGACGATGCCCCTTTCCTTTATGCCATTAAATACAATCGCCGGATTATTTATGGGATTTATCTCATTATTTTCATCTATTCTTTTAACCAACGATTTAGGCGTATACTTATGTCTAATTACATATAAAGTAGCATCACACATTTCTGATAATATATATGCATCAGTGATCAAAACAATAGGAGATGTATCAATAATTACCATATCAAAACTGCTTTCAAGGTATTCAATGATCTCAGCCACTTTACCATTCAACAATAACTCAGATGGATTTTCCCGAAGGCTTCCTGCAGAAATAAAGAACAGGTTCTTATGAGCTTCTACAGGCTTGATTATTTCTTCAGGGTATTTTTCCCCCGTTAAAAAATCTGAGATACCAATCTCCTGGTTTACATTCAATACCTTTGAAAGTGATGGAACATTCAGATCAAGATCGACCAGTACTACTTTTTTTCCAGTAAGCGCAATACTTACTGCAAGATTTGCTGCAATAAAACTTTTCCCTTCGCCTGAAATACTGGAGGTAACAAGAATCTTTTTATGAGTAGCATCTATTCCTAAAAATGATAAGGAAGTACGCAGTTTCCTGAATTCCTCAGCTATTGAACTTCTCTTTCCAGATTCTACAACGATCGATTTTCTAGATTTATCGAAAGCAACTTCTCCTATAATAGGAATGGTTGTAAATGTTTCTATTTCTTTTCGGTATAATAATTTTCCGGTAAATGATTCTTTTAAAGTAATCACCCCAATCCATATTCCGAATGCAGCTATCAGAGAGATAAAATAATATAATTTCTTGTTTGGACCAATAGGTGTAGAATCTGCCTTTGCATCATCAACTACCCTGCTATTAGAAACCGCCGAAGCATAAGCAAGAGCGCTCTCTTCTTTCTTCTGAAGTAAGAAAGAATAAATACTGCTTTTAATATTTTGTTCCCGGCTAATATCCAGCAACTGCCGTTCTTTTTGGGGTACAGCCTGTAACATGGAATTGTAATTGCTGTTTGTTGCATTCAAATTTTGTTTTGCAGCAATAAGGCTTTGCCGCTGACTTTGAATATTCTCTAAGATACTTGGCCGTATTTTATTTATCTGGTCTGTAATTGAGACTAATTTAGGATTGTTTTCTCCTACTGTTTTTCTTAATTTTTCATGCTCCAGTTCAGAAGTATATAATTTGTCAAGCAAATTTGAAAGCATAGGATCACTTACTCCTAAGGTAGAAGGAACTACTCCACTATTATTATCTCTGGATGTTACAAATTTTTCAACTTCTCCTAAAACTGAAATCTGCATGTTCACTTCACTAAGCTTCTGATCATTCGCACTAACATTTTGTAAATAAAGTTGCCCCTGTGTACTTACATCAACTGCACTTCTACCTGATTTATATTGTTGTACTTTTTGTTCAATTGAAGCCAGATCAGAAGCAACTAAATTTAGCCTGTCTTCAACAAAAGCAAGGGTATTGCGGGCTAATGAATTTTTATCAATAATAGCTGTTTGCTCATATGACTTTATTAATCCGTTCAAAATATCTTCTGCCCGTTTGGGAACCTGATCAATATAACTAAGGTTTACGATAGTTGACAACTTACTTGAAGGAGCCACACTAAGGTTCGACAAAAGATTTGTAGCAATAGCTTTTGGATTATTCAGTGAAAAATAAAGATTTTTTTCTGAAATACTATGTGACTCGTAATTTTCATTTGGGACAAATTTCAGGATACCATAGGGTGTTTTTACAAACACATTCATAGCGCATTCAAACTTCTTATTTAAAACCACAGTTTGTTTTTGTGCATTATACATGAAATCTATTTTTCCTGCCTCATTTAAAGAGTCTGGATTTTTAGCTATAACCTTAATTTCCGATAATGTATATCCGGGTAATACCTTTATTTTACCTTTCTCATAAAACGTTGCATACAAATGATATTCTTTTACCACATTTTCCATCAACCGGCGAGAATGAATGATTTCAATTTCGTTTTCAACGATTTTCTTGGATGATATCATATCCAGCGACTCGGTTAATTTAGAGTCTTCATTCCCTTTTTTCTCATCTTTAATAATGAGTGTAGCTTTTGCTTCAAAAATCGGGCTGGTGTAATAACGCAAATAAAAAAATGCCCCTGTTAAAAAAATGAAGGAAAATAATAAAAGCAATGGCCAGTAAGGAAGAAACTTTGATACCACCAACTGGCTCAAATTTTCCTTTCGCTCTTCAGCCATTTTATGATTATTTTTTTGCATTTTCCTGTTAATAAAAAATTTACTTAATAATTCTGTCCAGTACAATTACAATAAGAGACAAACTACTTAAAATGATAGGTACTAATTGTTGAGATCTGCTGGCTGTAGCAATCTTTGTATTATTAGGTTCAACATAGACTACATCATTTGGCTGTAAATAATAATAAGGTGAATTTAAGAATTCACTGGATGTAAGATCAATATGCCTGGTTATCTTTTTTCCACTTTCTTCTCTTATTAATAAAACATTTTCTCTTTTTCCATAAATTGTCAGATCTCCAGCAAGGCCTAACGCCTTAATCAGGGATATCCTTTCACTGGGAACAGTTATAACTGTTGGATTACCAACTTCACCAATTACTGTAACTTCAAAGTTCAGGTGACGTATATCAACAATTGGATCAATCAATAATTTTTTTTGTAAAATTTTATTACTAATACTCTCTCTGAGTTGTTTTTTTGTAAGACCTTCAGCAGTAACATTGCCAAGAATAGGCAGTTGAATATTCCCATCACTGTTAACGAGATATCCTCCAGATTGTATACTCCCTCCAGTACTTGTTGTGGCCTGTTTATTTACTGCATTTGTACCCGGGTTAAAAACTGCAGATGCTTCCTCATTTAGACTACTGATACTTATACTTAGAATATCATTCTTTTGAATCGGAGCTTCAGTTATATCAAGCATAGATTTATAAGAATCATCCTTCACATTTTCAAAGTATGCGATCTTTTTGCTTGTATTACATGATTCGCAAAAAATCAAAGCCAAAACTGATGTAAATAAGACAATCCTGCTTACCATAATAATATCATTAGGGTTATATAAAAAATAAATATTTGGAAGCTTTTAAATAGGTTTGGAGGTAAGGTTTACAAATAGGCTAATGGGAGGTATTTTATACAGGATAGTAGAGGTAAGTAAAGATATAACGATTTTAAATTCTTGTGATTAATTATATCTCGCAGTAAAAATACTATTTAAAATACAAAATCCAAACTTTATATGAAATAATTTACTTTCATATAAAATTATTTTTTCCTTTAAGCATTTTATTGCTTTCTGTTTAATTTGTATATATAATATTTGTTATTTATTCTACACTAATTTATATATCGTTTTTTGGTGGTTTCATTATTATTCAATCTCAAAATTGCATTAGCTCCCAAAGAACATATTATGCTACTTGAAATATCTATTCAATTTTACGCCATTTATCCATTAGATAATCTATATAAATTATTAACATATGAAATGAAGACCCAACAATAATCAACCTTTGCAATTGTCAAAAAATGGATGATTCATATTAAAAAAGGTAAACAGAGTTCCAAATACTCTTCTATAAAAATTTAAAATCTAAAAGTATAGAACCAAAGGTCATTTCTAAATACAAATAAATCCTCTTCGAAAACAAAAGAGGATTTATTAATAATAACTAAGATTTTTACTTTTTAATTTTTTTCTCTATATAAATTTGACCATCAGATAAACATTTCAGTTTAAGGATCTTTGTTGCATTCTCTACTGTTGCATTATAATATGTTTGCCCTTCAAATACAACTTCTATAATTGAACTTTCAATTACGTAATCTGAATATTCTGACTGCAGGGATTGTAACACTTTTAGGGGTATATCTGATAAAAGCAGCTTTCTTGAAACACCAACAAGCTCACCTTTTTCATTGTAAGCTGCATCAACAAGCTTACCATTAAGCTGAAAACTTGCATAGTAATATTCATCTGCAGATTGCCAGGTTACATTTTCTGCATTCAAAAAACTCTTTTTAAATGAAGCCTGAACCACTTTGGTTACTTTGTCGCCAGTTTTGGCATAAGCACTGGTACCGGCAATCATAGCCAGTAATGCGAAGATCATTGTTACTTTTTTCATGTTTTTACTTTTTTGAGTTTATAAATAATGCTGTATGGCTTACAGCAACTTTGATCCGGTAAAACTATTATTGTGAATGATATTGTTGTAAAAAACATGACAGATAACCTATCAAACCAATTGATATAGATAAAAGGTAATTCAACCTGTTCAATGCTGCAAGTAAAATCGTTTCAACCCCTTTATCAACAACACGTTAAGCTACTTTCATAATAAAATGATAAAAAATGTAATGCAATTGTTAAAAAAGTAATTACGGTATTAGTTGAAATTTTAGCTGCTATCTTTAAGTATGAATTACCTGGCACATGCTTATTTATCTTTCGGCAATCCCAATATTCTGGTAGGCAATATGATCAGTGATTTTATAAAAGGTAAAAAGCAATATGATTATGAATTATTCATCCAGAATGGAATAAAACTTCACCGCTCTATAGATAGTTTTACTGACGATCATCCGGTAACAAAGCAAATGAAACAGATTTTTAAACCTGCTTATGGTTTATATGCTGGGGCTTTTACAGATATTGCATATGATTATTTTTTAGCAAATGATGCCGGTGAATTTAACTCTCCGCTCATTTTAAAGGAATTCACGACAAGTACATATGAAATTCTAGAAAGAAATATTTATAAAACTCCAACCGTTTTTCAGCAAATGTTTCCATACATGAAGTCACAAGACTGGCTTTATAACTACCGGTATGAATGGGGTATACAGAAAAGTTTTGCTGGCCTGGTACGCAGGGCAAAATATATAACAGAATCTGAAACAGCATTTAAGATCTTTGAAGAAAACATACCGTTTATTCAAACATATTATGATGAATTTTTTCCTTTATTAAAAGATCATGCCAATTACACATTACAAGCGCTTTTAAATAGCGTTTGATTTATCTTTGAAAAAACAAAGTATAAAAAGCATTTTTTGTTTATTTATGAGAACTTCTTACTTTAAAACAGCTGGCTTTAACGAACAAAATACAGTTGCTTAGTCACTGTATCATTATTGTTGCGAAATTAAAATAAACTTTAAAAACATATTTTTAATATTTATGAACTGTCGAAAAAAACCTTTTCCTTTTTTGCTTTTACTCCTAAACTGTTCCTTTACTCTTTTATCCTGTAATTATGATAAAAAGAATGATCAGGAAATTAAGTTATTTGTAAAAGACAGCCTGTCACATGAAGGATCCGGAAACCCTTATGTAACCCCCGACCAGTCGCCGTTGGATTTAAGTTATTACCCGACTGATTATCCCGTAACAAAAATGAACGGCTCAGATTCAGAAGTACTGCTTGCAAGAGTAATTTACAGCAGGCCTCAAAAAAAAGGGAGAGAAATTTTTGGTAATTCTGAGAAAAATCTCCGGCAATTCGGCAAAGAATGGAGACTAGGTGCCAATGAAGCTACTGAGATCGAATTTTTTGAACCCGTAAAGATTGCCGGAAAAAAAATAGAAAAAGGACGATATATAATATACTGTATTCCCTATGCTGAAAAATGGACGATGATATTAAACAGTAATTTATATACCTGGGGTCTGCATATGGATAAATCCAGGGATATTTTTTCAACAGATATCCCAACGGTTCCTCAATCGCCTCCCATAGAAGATTTTACAATGATTTTCACTTCTGCCAAATATGGTGCTGATTTAATTATTACCTGGGACAATGTAAAAGCAATCTTACCTATATCATTTTTAAAATAAGTTTGGCTTTACATATAGGATTCAGGATATTTACAAAATGTGTGGCATTGCCGGTATCATTTCTCCAAACAGGTCTGTTATTAATTATGTTGTATTAAAAAACATGGCGGAATCATTGGCTCACCGGGGGCCGGATGGGGAAGGTCTCTGGATCAATAAAAATCACCGGGCCGGACTTGCTCACCGTAGACTTTCAATCATTGATCTATCTGCTGCTGCTGCGCAACCTATGCACTACATGAACCAATACAGCATTGTGTATAATGGGGAAATTTACAATTACATTGAACTTAAAAAAGAGCTTAAAAAATCAGGTTATCATTTCAACACTTCAAGTGACACAGAAGTCATACTGGCTGCGTATGATTGTTATAAGGAAAATTGCCTCCGGTATTTTGATGGTATGTTCTCTTTTGCGATCTGGGATGAAAAAGAACAAATCTTATTTGCTGCCCGTGACCGTTTTGGTGAAAAACCATTTTATTATTATTATGAAAAAGATTTATTCACTTTTGCCAGCGAAATGAAAGCTTTGTGGGTTGCCGGTATTGAAAAGTCAGTTGAAAATAAAATGATCTTGAATTATATAACATTGGGGTATGTTCAAAATCCGGCAAACAGATCACAGACCTTTTACAAAAATATTTTCTCTCTGCCACCTGCTCACTTTCTTACATACAAAGTTGAAAACAATCATTTATCGATTGATAATTATTGGGACATTGATAAACAAGCGCAATTAAAAATAAATGAAGAAGAGGCCATTGAGATACTGGATAATTTATTTACTACATCTATCAGCAGGCGATTACGAAGCGATGTCCCTTTTGGCACCAGCCTGAGTGGAGGCCTCGACAGTTCCTCAATTGTTTATTATATTCAGAAACTCATAGCCGGTAAATCAGATAAATTAAAAACCTTTTCGGCCATTTTCCCGGGCTTTGAAAAAGATGAAAATAAGTATATTCAACAGGTTGCTTCAGCATATGATCTGGAAAGCTTTACTACTATTCCTTCTGCATTGAACCTAGTAAAGGATTTTGAAAAGCTTTTTTATCACCAGGAGGAACCTTTCCCTTCTTCAAGTATTTATGCACAATACAAAGTATTTGAACTTGCTAAAACACAAAACATAAAAGTGTTACTTGATGGTCAGGGGGCAGACGAAATATTGGCTGGCTATCATAAATATATTCATTGGTATTTACAGGAAATGGTAAGCAGAAATAAATTTTCCGGAGCAACAAAAGAAAAACACTTGTTTCATAAAAATAATATCAATATTAATTGGGGAATTAAAAATTTTCTGGCTGCATTTCTACCTTCTCATGCATCCATTGCACTCGAAAAAAATGAATATAATAAGATCATTCACAATACAGATATAACCACTTACCTGATGAGCTATTTAAAAGGTCGTGAGTGGGAGGGAATCCATAAACCGGTTGTTACAAAACTGAATGATATTCTTTATTTTAATACCATGGAAAATGGTTTGGAAGAACTATTGAGATACAGTGACCGGAATGCAATGGCCCATAGCAGAGAAGTAAGGCTGCCCTTTTTATTTCATGAAATGGTACAGTTCATTTTTTCTTTGCCATCGAAATATAAAATACAAAATGGTTACACCAAATCAATATTACGCAAATTAATGGATGACAAACTTCCGCATAATATTGTATGGCGAACAGATAAGATCGGTTTTGAACCCCCACAAAAAAAAATGGATGGAAAATGCTGATTTGAAAGATTACCTCTACGAAGCAAAAAGTAAACTTGTAAAAGAAGATATTTTAAAACCACAGGTACTTGCAAAAAAATCAAAGGGGCAACATGCACATGATGCCAACAATTTCGACTGGAGATATTTATGCGTGGCGCAAATGCTGCATAAATAAACTGTCTTTGTATTTATATTAAGTATTTTTGTTCTTCAATAATTTTTTTAAATATGAGTGATCAGAATCAATTAGCAAATAAGAAACCGGCAACTAAATTTATTCATGCGGGATCAGAGCCCGATCCAAGCACAGGCGCTATTATGACCCCGATATACCAGACTTCTACTTACGTGCAATCTGCACCGGGTGTAAATAAAGGTTATGAATATGCCCGTTCGCAAAACCCCACCAGGTTTGCATTGGAATCGGCATTGGCTGTTATTGAAAATGGAAAATTTGGTCTTGCATTCAGCAGCGGTGTAGCCGCTACAGATGCAGTCATTAAATTATTAATGCCCGGCGATGAAGTGATCGCTGCAAATGATATGTATGGCGGCACGTATCGTTTGTTTACAAAAGTGTTTGAAAAATTTGGCATAAAATTCATTTATGTTGATACTACGAACACTGCAAATATTCAGTTGGCTGTTTCTCCAAAAACAAAATTGATCTGGATTGAAACACCTACAAACCCTTTAATGAATATCACAGATATTTCAGCTACTGCCGGTATAGCAAAAAAAGCGGGAGCCATCCTTTGTGTAGATAATACGTTTGCCTCACCCTATTTACAAAATCCACTGGACCTGGGTGCGGATATCGTAATGCATTCTTCAACAAAATACCTGGGAGGCCACAGTGACGTTATCCAGGGTGCATTGATATTGAATAACCAGGAACTTAGAGATCAATTGTATTTTATTCAAAAAAGTTGTGGCGCAGTTCCAGGCCCGATGGATTGTTTTCTTGTGTTGCGTGGAATTAAAACACTTCATGTACGGATGAAACAGCATTGCGAAAACGGTTCTGTTATCGCTCAATTTTTGCGCAACCATTCTAAAGTTGAAAAAGTTTATTGGTGTGGTTTTGAGGACCACCCAAATTATGACATTGCAAAAAAACAGATGAGGGGATTTGGTGGCATGATGAGCTTTACTTTAAAAGATGCAAGCCCGGAAGCCGCTTTGAAAGTGTTAACATCAACAAAATTATTTTCATTAGCTGAAAGCCTGGGTGGAGTAGAATCTTTGATCAATCATCCTGCAAGCATGACTCATGCCAGCATTCCAAGAGAAGAAAGATTAAAAAATGGTTTAACTGACGGATTAATTAGATTAAGTGTTGGTATTGAGGATGCCGGTGACCTTGTGGATGACCTGGCATTGGCTATTGGTTAATTTGAAATGAGCTGCTGTGCAAAAGCAACATAATTTAAAAAATTTTTTAGATAAGAAGGTTGATGAATATAATCAGCCTTCTTTTATTTTAGCAGACCCCGTTTGTATTCCCCACTTATTCTATAAAAAACAGGATATTGAAATTGCAGGTTTTTTTGCTGCTATTTTTGCATGGGGAAATCGTACAACCATCATCAATAAATCAAAAGAGTTGATGCAATTGATGGACAATGCACCACATGACTTCTGCCTGCATCATTCTGATAATGATCTGAAAAAACTACTTGACTTCAAACACCGCACATTTAATCCAACTGACCTGTTATACTTTATCTCTTTCTTTAAAATGCATTTTGAAAAAAATGAATCATTAGAAACTGCTTTTACAAAACAGATGGCTAAAAATGATGAAAATATTGAAAACGCATTGAATGGTTTTTACCACTATTTTTTCTCCCTGAAAGATGTTCCGGGCAGAACCATGAAACACATTGCTTCGCCTTTAAAAAATTCCAGTTGCAAAAGACTCAATATGTATCTCCGCTGGATGGTAAGAAAAGATAACCGTGCTGTTGATTTTGGTATCTGGAAAAAAATATCTCCATCACAATTGGTCATACCTTTGGATGTGCATGTAGCCAGGGTAGCGCGCCATTTTAAATTATTGCATCGCAATACTACAGATTGGCAGGCTGCTGTGGAACTGACAAATGAAATGAAAAAACTGGACCCGAAAGATCCTTCGAAATATGATTTTGCTTTATTTGCCTTGGGTGTACTTGAAAAATATTAATTCATGGAAAATGGTATTGAGAAATATTTAAACGAAACATTTGATCTAAGCATCCCTGTTAACAGCACCCGGGAACAATCAGTGATCTTACTTGCCGAAAGGATCAATTATTTAATAATAAACGATTTTTCAATGCTGGTTCAAATATTATACCGCATTGATGTCAGTGAACAAAAAATAAAAATTTTGCTCAAAGAAAACCAGGGTAGTGATGCAGGAAAAATTCTTGCAGCTTTGATCATAGAAAGGCAAATGCAAAAAATAAGATCCCGGCAACAAACAGGCCGGGATGATAAAAATATAATAGATGAGACAGAACGCTGGTGAGACCTATTGCTCCTGTAAATCGCCTTTTGGTAATTTATGGGTGAACATCAGTTCCCTGACCTTTTCTTTATCTTCTTTCTCTTTTTTCAGATCGAACATTGTATTAAATACATGATCCCATAATGTGCTGCTGACACCAAAACCTCTTTCGTCATTTTTATAATGATGAAGGTGATGATTCCGCCACAATCCTTTCATCCATTTAAAAGGAGGATTCCATGCATGAATTGCATAATGCATACTCCCGTATATCAAATATCCAAACATAAAACCCGGAAAGAACGCAAAAACATTTTTTCCCAATACAAGGTTCATTAAAAGGAATAATACTGAGGCAATAATCAGGCTTGGAGCAGCCGGCATAAACAACCGCTCTTTATCTCTGGGGTATTCATGATGGTTGCCATGAAGTATATAATGTATTTTTTTTCCAAATTCACCTTCTGCATGATAATGAAAAGCAAATCTGTGAAGCAGATATTCAGTAAAACTCCAGAAAAATGTTCCTCCAATAAAAAGAAAGAAAACTGATAACCCTTTAAAATGCAATACCTGAAATGAATAATAAGGTAATAATATCAAAATTGGCAGATACATTCCCCATATAACCAATGGATGCGTTTTTGTAAGAAACTCCAGGTACTGATTTTTAAATAACTGTGCCTGCCCTTTATTGTATATTTTATCAAATTCCATTAATACGGTTTATACAGGCAAATATACAAAATCATTTTTTTTACATGCAAGTGGTAATACTAAATTTGCCTACTTAATTAATTTTACATATGAAACTGGTAACTTATATTAAAGATGAACACGAACAACTGGCATTATTGGTCAATGGGTTATTATATGATACCGACCAATTACACTCGGACCTGCCTATCAGTATGGCCATGTTTCTGAACTACTGGGATGATGTGTTGCCACTTGCCCTGGCTGTGGAGCAACGTATAAAAGACGGTCAAGGAAGAACGATCATGTCTACTCCTTTAGCAGATGCCACTCTTTTAGCTCCGGTTCCTCATCCGACCAGTTGTCGCGATGGATATGCCTTCAGGCAGCATGTTGCTGCAGCAAGACGTAACCGGAAAGTGGATATGATACCAGAATTTGACCAGTACCCGATCTTTTATTTCACCAATCACAATAGTATACAGGGGCCCGGTGATGTTTATTGTATGCCTGATCATTTTGACAAACTTGATTTTGAACTGGAAGCAGCCATAGTGATCAATCGGGCAGGCAGAAATATTAAAGCCGCTGATGCAGATGATTATATTGCCGGCTTGATGATCATGAATGACCTGAGTGCAAGAACCTTGCAAATGGAAGAAATGTTATTAAACCTTGGCCCCGCTAAAGGAAAAGATTTTGCTACTGCTATCGGGCCAATGCTCGTTACATTAGATGAACTTGAAAATTATGAAGTGCCTTGTAAAGAAGGTCATACCGGCAAAGCATGGAATCTCGCAATGAAATGCATGGTGAATGGCATACAGGTGAGCGAAGGAAATGTTGGTGATATGGACTGGACCTTTGCTGAGATCATTGAACGGGCCAGTTATGGTGTAAATCTGTATGCGGGTGATGTGATTGGAAGTGGTACGGTAGGAACCGGTTGTTTTTTAGAACTAAATGGTACCGGAAAACTAAATGACTCTAACTATAACGCACAATGGCTGAAGGAAGGAGACATAGTGGACATGGAAATTGATGGGTTGGGAATATTGAGTAATACGATTGTGAAGGAAGATAGTGATTTTAGTATTTTAGCATTGAAGAAGATGTAACCGCAAAGACGCAAAGGCGAAAAGCTCAGACTAAAGAAATATTATAGCGGCCTTGCTTTGAATTAATGCTACTTTGAATTAATTTCCGGAAACTAAAAATAGTACCGGAAATATGACACGGAATGAGTATAATAACTTGGCAAAAGAAATTGTTGACTCATGTTTTCATGTTCATAAAGAATTAGGCCCCGGGTTATTGGAATCAGCTTATGAATATGCCTTACTAAAAGAATTCGATCTAAGAAATATAATTGCAAAGCACCAGGTTCAGGTAAAATTGTATTATAAAGGACATGATACAGGAAAGTATTATGCAATAGATATATTAGTTGAAAACGAAATAATAATCGAAATTAAGTGTTGTGATACATTACACCCCGTATATTCTGCACAAATAATTTCATATTTAAAATTATCTAAAAAGAAATTAGGGTTTTTAGTTAATTTCCATGTTCCCCTTATTAAAGAGGGTATAAAAAGATTTGTTAACGATTTTTAAACTTAGCGTCTTTGCGCCTCAGCGGTAAAAATATGATACTTAATTTAAAAGATCTTGCAGCAGCCGATGTTCAAAATTACCTGCAACATGCCATTGCACCCAGGCCAATCTGTTTTGCATCGACCATTGATAAAGCAGGCAATATTAACCTCAGCCCATTTAGTTTTTTTAATCTATTTTCATCTAACCCTCCCATCGTCATCTTTTCTACTGCCAGAAGAGTAAGAGATAATACCACCAAACACAGTCTGCAAAACGTATACGAAGTACCTGAA
The DNA here is from genome assembly GCA_031373525.1 of Ferruginibacter sp. Taxonomy (GTDB): domain Bacteria; phylum Bacteroidota; class Bacteroidia; order Chitinophagales; family Chitinophagaceae; genus Ferruginibacter. Next base: position 35,919 of record JANMMS010000057.1, on the reverse strand, counting down.
GTGGTAATTAATATCGTGGACTATGATATGGTTCAGCAAACATCCCTTTCCAGTTGCGAATTTCCCAAAGGAACCAATGAATTTACCAAAGCCGGCTTCACTGAAGAAAAAGCAACAATGGTCTCACCGCCGATGGTAAAAGAAAGTAAAATTAAATTAGAATGTAAGGTCATTGAAATAAAACCACTTGGAACCGAAGGCGGCGCAGGTAACCTGGTCATTTGTGAAGTGTTGTGCATGCATATTGATGATAGCATTCTTGACGAAAATAACAAAATTGACCAAACAAAGATGCATCATGTTGCGAGGCTTGGCGGTGATTGGTATTGTAAAGTTGATGAACAAAGTTTATTTAAAGTAGCCAAACCAAATATGCAATTAGGCATTGGCGTTGATGCGCTACCGGAAAGCATCAGAAAAAGTACTATTCTCAACGGAAATAATTTAGGGCAACTGGCCAATGTACATGAAATGCCATTTGTTGTTCCTGCATTTGATGATGATAAATTGAAACAGATCATCCAATATTATGCGATCAATCCGGATGAACTGGATATTGAGCTACACCGATACGCCAAAGAATTGCTGGATGCCGGTAAGGTAAATGAAGCGTGGCAGGTTTTGCTGGCAGATTATTAATTTTATTTAACTATTTGAAACTGTGCGGTTTGCACTCACAATCATTTTAACCCTTTTAAGACTAAAAATCAAAATTTCTATTTACAGTAAATTATCAATTGTAATTCCGCATTATTTTTTTTACCTTCATTTATCAACAAAACCTTCAGATATGAAACAGGTCATTTGTTGCTTACTTTCTCTTCTTCTGGCTGGTTACCATGCATCAGCACAAACAGACTGGTCATTAAAAAATGACAAGCCTAAGTATGATTTTCTCTTAATAAAACCGGCTCCCGTAAAGCATGATCAAAATTTATCTCTCATTAAATTTACAATATATACTGAAACAATAAAACAGAGTAATAAAGCATTTACTTTTAAAATGCCAAAAGGATATTCCATTTCCAGGGAACCGGATTATGACGCTCCGGGTATTTTTGGTTCACTTCTTTCTGATATATATATTAAGAATATGCATGACAGGTATCCAACGAATCCAGCATATCATTATTATAACAATGTTAGGAAATAAATGACACCAAACTTTTCCTATTCTTTAATGCTGTTTATAACATGATTCTTTCATTAAACTAAACTGTTCTTCATGAAATTTATTGTTATAGTATTAGTGTGGTCGTTATTTAGCATTGTTGCAAATGCCCAGAATGATTCTCTAAATATTAACTATCAGCCAACTGGTACTAAATTAATTGATAATGATTATATACAGATGAAACATTTCCTTTTATCTGTAAAAAATGATCCTGATTCTTGTTTTGTAAAAATAAACCCTAAATGGAATTCCAAACTTTACCAGAAACAATTTGAACAATGGTATACCATCAATAGGAAAAAAGAATTGGCTCCCGCCATGTTAATTAACAAAAGCTCTGTCATTCAAACAATGCCGACCGGTTATTATATAAAAGATTTAAAGTGGGTATCGCCGGCCAAGCTACACGATTTCCGTAATAGTGATTGGTATCAAAACCTTCCATTCGGAAAACAGGTTGCAACTGATATTATGTACAATGTTGCCAGCGGTTTACTTAGTAAAAAGAAAAACCGCTATCGTTATAGTGCTGCTGAAAACAATAAGCCTTATTCTACTCCGTCGTATCTTAAGTTTTAGGAATTGGATTATTTACCAACAGATCCAAATACCTTTTTTAATATATCTGTTGTTCTTGCAGCAAAATTATTTCTAATGTTTTTTTCCTCTTTTGCCACCAGGTCAAACAATGCTTCCGTTGCTTTTATTGTAACAAACCGGGTAAGGTCGGGATTAATTTTTTTAAAAGTTGTAGGGAAATCGTTGTACTTATTCACTATATCGCTGTAATATTTTGTAGCATTTACTTTATCCAGAGATGATTTTATTACTGGCGTAAAAGCAGCTATCAGTTTTTCTGTTGTCTTTTCCCTGAAAAAATGGGTCGCACTTGTATCCCCATTTTTTACCAGCCCGATCGCATCACTAAAGCTCATATTTTTTATAGCATCAATAAAAATAGGTTTTGCATAACCTACAGCATCCTCTGCTCCCCGGTTAATCTGAAGGATAGCTTTATCTACCATGCTGCCAAATCCCAGGTCCCTTAAAGTATTTTCTATTTTTTTTGCATCCGGTGGAAGCAATACCTTATAGAACTGATCCTTAAAAAACCCATCGGCAGTATTCAATTGAAATACTGCTTTACCCAAACCCTGTCCAAGCGCTTCTTTGATACCATCAGCTGCTTCTGCCTCGGTAAATCCTCCACCGGTTGTTGTGGGTATTTGATTTAATAATTCGCAGGAGGAAAGTGTTATTACAGCAAAGAAAAGTGTACATATTTTTCGCATGATCTCTAATTTGATCATTAACATACAACTATAACGCCAAAATAAAAAATGATCTGTTAAACAGGCCAACAATCCAATGATCATCCTTCTTTTGTCATCCCAATGATCTGTCCTGATAATTTCGCGGAATGGTAACCCTAAAAAATATGCTTCGTTCCTCAACATAACAGAACAAGCCAAATAATTCTAACCCAAATCCCCCTTGTTTGCCTGCCCTACAACATTTACCTTTGCTGCCCGATCAGGCTAAAAGCAATTGATATCAACATTATGAGTACACAACATTTATCAGAACAGGAGATCATACGCAGAGAAAAACTGGAAGAATTAAAAACCCTTGGAATAGATGCATATCCTGCTGCACTGTACCCTGTAAATTCAAATGCTGCTTTTATTAAGGAAAATTATAAAGGCGAAGAGAACAAAGCAGATTTTGCTGATGTATGTCTTGCAGGCCGCATTATGAGTGTTCGTGATATGGGCAAAGCCAATTTTGCAGTCTTACAAGATAGCACCGGTAAGATCCAGTTTTATATTAAGCAGGATGATATATGTCCGGATGATGATAAAACTTTGTATCAAACCGTTTGGAAAAAATTAATTGATATCGGTGATATCGTTGGCATAAAAGGGTATGTATTTACAACCAAGACCGGCGAAACTTCTGTACATGTCAGAGAATTTTCTATTCTTACAAAATCATTGCGTCCATTGCCCATCGTTAAAGAAAAAGACGGTGAAGCTTTTGATGAGGTAACCGATCCTGAATTTCGTTACCGGCAGCGTTATGCCGACCTGATCGTAAACCCGGGTGTGAAAGAAGTATTTATTAAGCGAACTAAAATGATCAATGCTATCCGCGAATTTTTAAATGAGCGTGGTGCATTGGAAGTTGATACGCCTGTTTTACAAAGTATCCCCGGAGGCGCTGCAGCAAGGCCTTTCACTACACATCACAATGCATTAGATGTTCCGATGTATATGCGCATTGCCAATGAATTATATTTAAAAAGGCTGATCGTTGGCGGTTTTGAATGGGTATATGAGTTCAGCCGGAACTTCCGTAATGAAGGAATGGACCGAACCCACAATCCTGAATTTACAGTACTGGAATTTTATGTTGCTTATAAGGATTATGAATGGATGATGGATACAACTGAACTTATGCTGGAAAAAGCTGCTATCGCTGTGAATGGAACAGCTATTGCTACCATGAATGAGAAGGAAATCAGTTTTAAAGCCCCGTACAAAAGAATTACCATGTTTGATGCAATCAAGGAACATACCGGTTTTGATATCAGTGAAATGGATGAGGATGGTATCAGGGATGTGTGCAGACAATTACATATACACGCTGATGCAAAATGGGGCAAGGGAAAACTGATAGATGAGATCTTTGGCGGTAAATGCGAAAGCCATTATGTACAACCAACATTTATTACAGATTACCCGGTAGAGATGAGTCCGCTTACAAAAAAACACCGCAGTAAACCAGGATTGGTAGAGCGCTTTGAACTGATCGTAAATGGAAAAGAAATTGCCAATGCTTACAGTGAATTAAACGACCCGATAGAACAACGGGAGCGTTTTGAAGAACAGGTAAAACTGATGGAACGTGGCGACGATGAAGCTATGTTTATTGACCACGATTTTTTAAGAGCATTGGAATATGGTATGCCCCCAACCAGTGGTATTGGCTTTGGCATAGATCGTATCTGTATGCTATTAACCAACCAGCAAAGTATCCAGGATGTATTGTTTTTTCCGATGATGAGGCCGGAAAATAACCCCTAATAATTATAGAAAGGGCTTATCTCAAAACCTGACCGTACTGTCATCCAGAGGCACGAGGGATCTCTTAAACATCAAGACAGAGTTGTGTATATTCATATCGTTATTAAGGAAATCAATAACATTTATATAGGCTGCCTGTTTTTTATGTCTAAATATTTAATCCTCGCATCAATTTTCAGGCTACTTTTCTCAAAAAAAACTATCTTGTAATTTCAATCAAAAAACGCTCGCATGTTACATTTTATTAAAAGATCCCTTTCGTTCATTTTATTATTGATAAGCAGTTTCGTCACAAATGCTCAGCAAAAACAACTTTCCGATGATCAGTATTTTAAAGGAATATTAAAATCGATCATACAGTCACTTCCAAATGTTCCCCGCTGGACAGATAACAGTCATTTTATTATGATCAGAGATGGTAAATCTTTTATTGTAGATGCTAAGACAGGTGATGAAAAAGAGTCAACTGATGCAGATATTAAAATGAATAAACCTGTTGTAAAACCAATTCCACATTCAAAAAAAAATGACCTGTTCATAAAAATAAATGATGTTGAAGTTCAGCTAACCAATGATACTTCCAAAGAAGTAAATCCAGTTATGAGTCCGGATGGAAAGTTTATAGCCTACACAAAAAACAATGACCTGTATGCTGTTGAGATCAGTACAAAAAAAGAAAACAGGCTTACCAACGATGGTAGTGATGTGATCTTAAATGGATATGCCAGTTGGGTTTATACAGAAGAGATATTAGGCCGCCGTTCACAATACCGTTCTTTTTGGTGGAGCCCCGATAGTAAACACATAGCATTTTTCAGAACGGACGACACTCCCGTTCCGGAATTCACCATAACGGATGCTCCTGGACAGCATGGTTATTTGGAAAAAGTAAGGTATCCAAAAGTAGGTGATAAAAATCCTGAAGTGAAAGTTGGGATTGCATTACCAGAAGGTGGTAATATTGTTTGGGCAGATTTTAATCAAAAAGACGATCAGTATTTTGGACAGCCTTACTGGAAACCCGATGGCAGCACTTTACTGGTTCAATGGATGAACCGAAAACAAAATAATTTAAAAATCTGGGAAGTGAATACTGCAACAGGTAATAAGAATATTTTTTACAATGAAGAACAAAAGACATGGATCGACCTGGATGATGAAGGTGAAAGAATTAAATTCCTGGAAAATGGCAAAGGCTTTATATTAAAAAGTGATGCTACAGGCTGGAATCACCTTTATTATTATAACATGGCAGGCAAACTGATAAATGCAATAACTACTGGAAAATTTACAGTTACAGACATAAACTATGTTGATGAGAATAAGGGGATCGTATATTTTACTGCTCGTGGAAAAGAAAATACAGCCAGGAAAGATCTTTATAAAGTTAACCTTGATGGTAAAAAATTACTACGACTAACCTTTGGTGATTATAATCATGCAGTTATAAATTTATCTCCGGACGCATCCTATTTTATAACAACATATAACAATGTATCAACTCCTACAAAACTCTCTCTTGTAGATAACAATGGTAAAATTATTAAAGAATTGGGCGATTGCAGGGGCCCTGAATTTAAAGATTACCAACTTGCCAAAACTGATATGGTCCGTGTAAAAAGTGATGATGGTCTGTATGAACTTCCGATGAAAGTAACCTGGCCGCTTAATATGGATAAAAGTAAAAAATATCCTGTACTGATCTCAGTCTACGGCGGACCAAATGCAGGTACAGTAATGGATAACTGGAACCTGATCGGCAGCCAGCAATGGTATGCTAAAGAAGGATTGATACAGGTATCAATGGATCACAGGGCCAGCGGACATTTTGGAAAAGAAGGAGTGAATTATATGTATCACAATTTTGGATATTGGGAAATGAAAGATTACAGCACCATGGTAAAATGGCTGATAGAGAATGGTAATGCGGATTCAACTAAGGTCTGCATCACAGGCTTTAGTTATGGTGGTTATATGTCTGCGTATGCACTTACTTATGGTGCAGATGTATTTACACATGGAATGGCTGGCGGATCAGTTACAGACTGGAGCCTGTATGATACACATTACACAGAACGATTTATGGGTACATTGGACGATAACTCGGAAGGATATAAAAAAAGTTCTGTGTTAACTTATACAGATAAATATAAGGGGATGTTACAGATCGTACATGGTGTAATTGATGATAATGTTCACCTGCAAAACAGCATACAATTGATCAGCAAGTTACAGGACCAGAAAAAAGATTTTGAATTCATGATGTACAGTGGAGGACGCCATGGCTGGGGAGGGGCGAAAAACCTGCATTTTCAAAACTTGAAAACCAAGTTCATTTATAAATATTTACTTGAAAAGGAAGCTCCGAAGGGATTGATAAAGTAAAAATTTACAGGATATATAAAATAAAAAATACCACAATTATAACTGTGGTATTTTTTATTTATTAATAATTCACTAACCTTTTTTTCTGCTTATTTTTTTCTTCGCAGTTAAGTAATCAAGAAAGTAGATCACTTTTAATGAAACACTTGTAAACTGAGGCTGTTCTACGGTTTTAGTAAAGTTCTTAAAGTAGTTTTCTTCAAAAGAACGGCTAAAGTTGTCACTGATATCTTTCACGACAACATTGATAAAACTACCCTGGGCAAATTGCCAGGTATAAACCAGGTCAGCACTGAAGAAATTATAATTTTGCCTCCTGTTGCTTGTATAAGGAGTTGATGGTTTTTGTAAATCTCCATATTGATCCAATTCATAGTACTGCTTTGGATCAACTTTGCTCCAATAATGCCTTGCCCTCAAAGTCAATCCCATCTTATTTGTAAAATTATATTTCATACTCAACACATCTTCTACTGTATTTACATTTCTTCTTGAAAATATTACTGTGGGAGGTGTTCCTGCATTATATAGATTATCAGCCCAACCTGACTGGTTTTTCCCATTTTCTAAACTGATTGAATTATCGATGGAAAATTTGCTATTGAATCTTATTTTTCCAAATAGACCAAAATCTAAACTTGTACGATTAAATACTCCTCCCGTACCAGTGAAAAAATTTCCTCCCCACGAGTATTTTTTTGTTTCATTGCTGTTCCAATAACCATACATACCTATCCTGCCTTTATTCCTGAAAACCCTTCCATATTTAAGATCAGTCCTGGGTTCATAAAAATCATTACCGCCCGGTCCACCATTAATATTCAATCCTATCTGCCATAATTTTTTTGTTTGTGCATTGAAATTGAAATTTATACCGGCACCCTGAAACATTAAACTACTTCTTCTCAATGCATCAATTGGAGTTACTAACCTGCTATACCATATATTGGTATTTATTCTTAACGAATTGTACCATTTGCGTGGTTTGTTCCAGTTATAACCGGCCCAGACACCCTGATCCATGGTGTTGTTATTTGTAAAATAACCAAGATCACTTTTATCATACTTTGCATTGGTCAGATCCTGCCATACATTAAAATTAAAGCGGCCACTTGTTTTTCCAAAATAAATGGAATGTGCATAGCCTGTAACCGTTTTGTCTTTATTGATGATATTACTGAAACTAACGTTACCGCCAACATTCCAACTATTCTTTTTGTTATTGAAATCAAATAATGCAGAAGTTACATTTGCATCATAAGCATTGCCATTCCTCAATACATTTGTATTAACCAAAGAAATACTGCTGTTATTTTTAAGGGTTTGATCCAGTACAAGTATATTGTAATTTGTAAGAGGCAAGTTTTCCTGTATATAGATCTTGCCTGTTATATTATCTTTAAGTGTTGCGCTTTGCTTTTGGGTGACCGCATTGAGTATACCTATACCCAACCCTTTTTGTGTGCGGCCACTGATCTTTGTAGCATTAACAATATCAGCTTGATATTTATAATCTATGATGCTTGTATTATCCGGATTTGGGACTGATAAATCACTAAAATAAACTGGCTCTAATCCGATCCTTCTGCTGTAGAACAGATTTCCTTTACTGAATAACTCTGTTCCCTCTGTAAAAAAAGCCCTGTTCTCATTAAATCGAATTTCAAAAGGAGATAAGTTCAATACGCGATTGTCTGTCTGAACCTGCCCAAAATCAGGGATCAATGTCATATCCAGTGTAAATGCCTGGTTTATCCCATATTTCACATCCATTCCTCCATTTACTGTAGCAGTTGTTTTTTTAGTGCCTGCCTCAGCAGCTCCATCATGATTTACATAGGTAGAGAAATAAGGAGAAAGCTGTAATCGTAGCGGAGGTTTAATATCCTGAAGACCTGTAATCTTCCCTTCCTGTGTTAAAAATCCATTTACGGTTGGATCTATTTGTTGCCAGAATAATTGTTTTCCGCTTTTCTGCCTTCGCCTGACTATATTTAAACCCCAGTCCTGCAATTTTTTCTTGCCAAATCTTATGGCAGAATATGGAATGAACATTTCAAAGCTCCATCCGTCATTTTGTAATTTAGAAGCGCTTTGCCAAACAGCATTCCAACTAAAATCTTCATTATTAGGAGATACTTTTGCATCCATTTGTTCGCCAAGTGGTGTAACAAAATACTCAAATCCATTTAATTTGTCATTATAAGTATCAAAGATCACTCCCAGGAAATCATTGTTTCCAAAGCCATCCCTACCGGTTAATTCGGCAGCAATACTGTCTTTTGACTTTTCATGTAAATATCCGCCAACATACACGCCTTCATTATCATATAAAAAATATACTTCAGTAGCATTTTCTGCAGTTTCAGGTTTAAAAGGCGTAGGCCTTAATTCAACAAATTTATCGGCCAAAGGCGCATTTTTCCATACTGCATCGTTTAAAACACCATCTATTTTGACTGGGGTATTAATTCGTTTAATAGCAAGATTTCTTTTTTCTACCTGGCTGAAACCGGCTGTTGTAAGCAGTATGCAAAAGCATAGTATGCTAGATTTAAAATAATTCATGGCTATACTGTTGATTTGGTGAACCATTGTTCATGGCGAAACAATGAGGTACGAAATTAAACGTACAACCAAACAAACTGTTACCGCTTATCAAAAGAAAATTTTATTGGGATTTTTTTAACAGGGAGGAATGAACAAAAATAATTTCGGAGATGATAGCAAATAAACAAATTTCATCTCCGAAATTGTCACACAAACAGATCATTGTACAATTTTGCCCCCGGCACAAACGAATATTTTTCCAGGTCTGTAATACCTTCTTTTGCAAGAACATCTTCATCAATAAAAGTATTGCCTGTACATTCTGTTGACGGCTTGGATAAAATATAATAGGCTGCATCAGCAATAATATCAACCGTACGGCTCATATTCATAAGCATATCTCCTCCCAAGAGATTTTGAACAGCAGCAGTTGCAATAGTGGTACGTGGCCAAAGTGTATTGGCTGCAATATTGTATTTTTTTAATTCTGTTGCCAGGCCTAAAGCGATCATGGTCATATCATATTTACTGATGGTATAAGCAAGGTGATTTGCAAACCATTTCATATCCATATTTACCGGAGGTGATAAATTCAGAATATGCGCATTCGTTCCATTTTTCAAATGAGGGATGCATGCCCTGCTAACCATAAATGTTCCCCTTACATTTATGTCGTACATCAGGTCAAATCGTTTGGGCTCTGTTTTTTCAGTTGTTGTTAAATTAATTGCAGATGCATTATTGATTAAAATATCAATACTGCCAAAAGTTGAAACTGCTTTATCTACCACTTCCTGTATTTGATCTTCAAACCTGATATCACATTGTACCGCTAAAGCCTGGCCGCCGGCATTTTCCATTTCCTTTGCGGCAGAAAATATTGTACCTCCAAGTTTTGGGTTTTCCTCAATACTTTTTGAAGCAATCACAATATTGGCGCCTTCCTTCGCAAGTCGCAATCCTATGGCTTTTCCGATACCACGGGATGCCCCGGTTATTAATACCGTTTTATTTTTAAAACTCATACCACGTAATTTTTATTAACCCAGGTAAATATTATGACAATACTGCTTCGTGTGTAATATTTGCATTAAGCAATTTTGAGATCGGGCAATTAGCCTTTGCATCTGCAACAGCTGTATCAAATTGTTCCTGAGATACACCTGGAACTTTTGCTTTCACACTTAAATGAGATTCAGTAATGCTGCCATTATCTAATGTAATATCACAACGAGTTTCAATTTCATCAGGTGTAAAGCCAGCAGCATTCAGGATAAATGTAAGTTTCATTGTAAAACAGCCGGCATGAGCTGCAGCAACCAGTTCTTCAGGATTGGTACCAACCCCGTTTTCAAACCTGCTGCTAAAAGAATATTGTGTTTTGTTTAATACTGTACTTTGAGTTGTCAGATTACCTTTACCTTCTTTTCCGGTACCATTCCAAATGGCTGTTGCATTACGTTTCATTTTTTTTATTTTAATTGTTGATAATAATTTTCTTCATTAAATCCTATTAATAATTTGTTTCCCTTTTCTATAACAGGCCTTTTAATAATGCTGTTACTAGCAAACATTATTTTTATTGCTGTTGCCTGGTTTATTAGAGCAGCTTGTTCTTTTCCGGTTAACGCTCGCCAGGTGGTACTTTTTTTATTTAATATTGATTCCCATCCTGCAAGTTTACACCATTCAACTAATCTTGATCTGGAGATCCCTTCTTTTTTATAATCATGAAAATAAAATGAAATTTTATGATCATTTAGCCATGCAAATGCCTTTTTGGTACTATCACAATTTGGAATTCCGTAAACAGTTATTGTATCCATATTTAAAAAACAGGTAACACCGGTTTTGTTTTCATTATTGTTTCTATTTTTTCTGTTATCTCCGGTGTTAGTTTTGAAACAACTTCCAGCGCATGTAAATTATCGAGTAATTGAGCTTTTTTAGTTGCTCCCAAAATTGCAGTACTTACATTTGGATTTTTAATGCACCAGGCAATGCTTAATGAAGCGGTACTTACACCTAATTTAGCTGCCAGTTCTGCCAGTTTTTTTACTTTTTTAATTTTATCATCTATCACCCATTTGTCGCGTAACCAATCAAATCCTTCCAGGGCAAAACGGCTTCCTTTAGGAATTCCATCATTATATTTTCCGGATAAAAGACCTGCTGCCAGAGGGCTCCAGATAGTTGTTCCGAGACCAACATTCTTATATATTTCTAAAAATTCATTCTCTACTTTTTCTCTTTCAAACAAATTGTATTGAGGTTGTTCCATTGTTGGGCCAATAAGCCGGTAATGTTGTGCAACCCGGTGAGCTTCCATGATTTCAACACCACTCCATTCACTGGTTCCCCAATACATGATCTTTCCTTGCTGAATAAGATGGTTCATTGCCCATACAGTTTCTTCAATAGGTGTTTGCTTATCCGGGCGGTGACAAAAATACAAATCAAGGTAATCAACCTGTAATCGCTGAAGGGCCTCATCGCATGCTTCCAATAAATGTTTACGGCTGCAGCCTGTTTGATTCGGTTTATTGTTTTTCCCTCTCCATCCCCAAAATGCTTTGGAAGAAACGGTAAAGGATGTCCGATCCCATTTTTTCTTTTTAAGCACACGGCCCATCATCTTCTCACTTTCGCCTAATGCATAAATTTCTGCATTATCAAAAAAATTTATGCCATTATCATAAGCAACTCCCATTAATTCATCAGCAACTTTATCATTGATCTGTTTGCTGAAACTTACCCAGCTTCCAAATGAAAGAACACTAACCTGTAACCCTGATCTCCCTAATCTGCGATATTCCATAATATAATTTATATCCGAAGATATGATAACAAAGTCAAAATAAAACGGCTGAATGATCTGTGTTTAGCCCGGAAATTTAGAGGCGGGGACATTCAGGATTCCGGTTGGTTTAATGATGTGCCAGTTATTAAAATCCTGGCTTGATTCCATACCTACTCCATCTAACACCTGAGTTTTAGTTCTGATACGTACAGGCTTATCAGTATAAAACTCAGTACCAATGAGACTTCTGTCCCAGTATAATTCATTACAATAAAGTGTATCTCCTTTTTGCATATTGATCACTACAACACTATCTTTTAAAAAAACGATACTATTGGATTCTTTATATTTTGCATATAATGCAGTTAGTTTACTTTCTGCGTTTCCTTCGTCATTATAAAAATAAGCCTCCAGTGTTTTAGGAAACTCATAATATGGTATGGTATCCTGTACCCGTAACATTAGCGGTGCAGTAAGAATTACTTTAATTTTTCCGCCTGTAGTATAATTTAATTTTACATTGACAGCCTCTTCAATTCCTAATTTTTTTGAATAAAGGTTATTAACTTCCATTTCGTCATTTTCACAGGCAGATAAAAAAATGCAGCCTGATAAAAAGGCTGCAAATATTACTTTATGTATTGTTACTGATCTCATGTTTACCTGTCTCGAATATAAAATTACATTAATCGTAACTTCTTTTCTGGAACCAACGTGCATTCATAGAAATACCGATATTGATACGTGTAAAATTTTCTCTTAGGCTAATTGTTTGTTTGTTCCCTCTTGCGCCAAATTCAAAAGCTGTATTCAATAAAACGTATTCACCAAATCGTATACGTTGAGCAGAAGTTAATGGAAAACTTGCACCTACACTTGCAGCATAATTGGTACGGGTACTATTAAGTTTAACATAATCCGGACCAAAATAAAAACCACCCCGGTATTTTACAAAACTCCAGTATTTGCTCGTAGCGGTATTTTCTTTTGCTGGATAATACTGAGCTCCTAACCTGATAGTCCAGTTATTTTGTACAGGGTCAGATTGCCCATAATACCGGTAATTTCCCCAATTGGATGTTTCAAAATCAAAACCCAATAGCCAGTTCTTGTTTGCATAAGTGGAACCAACCCCGTATGTAGCGGGTATTATTATCTGGCCTTTTACATCACTATTAAAATTAACCGTATCTATCGTAAAAATTCCACCACTGCCATCATAATTGAAAGTTGCATCAATACTTTTCTTTTTTGCTTTAAGGTTTTCTTGAAGGTTACCGTAAGCACCTATATTCAATATTCCTTTTTTCATTTTTATAGAATAATGAATCCCGAGGTTCAAAAACAATCCGCTAAAGCGTGCTTCTGTTTCTGAATTTGATTTGTAATAGATAACTGAGTCATTAATGAATTGAAGTTTAGTACTAAAATCTTTATTACCAAAACTATACCCGGTATTGATGCCAAAGCTCAGATTTTTGATCCTGACTCCTGTTCCGATATTGATCTGATTTATCCCACCCGAACCCTCATATAAAGTACTTAAACTATCTATACCGGACAATCGCTCATTTTTCTGGATTTTATAATTGATTCTGCTAACCGGGCGAAGGCCAAAACTTAACCCCCAGAAAAAATTTTTAGCTGCATCTGTCTTCTTGAGTTTTTTTGACATTAAAGGAAAACCAAGCTGCAGATAAGAAATGAGGGTATTCGTTGCCTTATATTTTTCAGAGGAAGTATTACTCTTTAGTGTTCTGATATCTACTTCACCGGCTATTTCAAGAATGGTATTACTTAAATATCCCAAAGATGCAGGATTAATAAAATTGATACTTTGATAATCGGAATATCCTATAGCAGTTCCTCCCATTCCACGATTCACTATATTTTGATTTGGTATAATATCTCCAATACCATACCTGGAGTAAGGTGAGTTCTCCTGTGCGGAAACTAAAGAATAAACAAAAACCAATAAAACCAGTGCTGAAATTCTCTTAAACCCGGCAGTTGTTAAGTTCACTAAGTGCATACAGTCCTTTAAATAAAAAATTATAGTCGGCAAATATCTTGTTTTTAAGTTGACTGGCAAAATAGGCTGAATTACCCCCGGTTAAAACCACGTTAAAGTTGCTGTATTTAGAGGCATATTTTTCAATGAAACCATCAATTTCACTGGCTATTCCAATAATAACCCCACTTTGTAAATTTGTTTTGGTGTCGTAGCCAATAAGTGGAAAATTCCAGTCCGCACCAACCAATGGAAGCTTTGCAGTAAAATCATTCATAGATTTAAAGCGCATATCCATACCCGGAGAAATGCTTCCCCCTATGAATTGGTGATATTGATTTACAAAATTATATGTGATACAACTTCCAAGGCCGATTATGAGATTATTGATACCCGGATAAATCTGAACTGCTGCAGCGATCAAAGCAAGCCTGTCGGCTCCTATCGTTTCAGGTTTCCCAACGGGTATAGTAAAATTAATCCTGGTAAGATGTGAAAGTTTGTGAAAAACGGTTCTGGTTGAAAGTAATGTTTCAATTGCTTCGTTATGATTAATTACGGAAGAGAGGATCGCTTTATCAGGATGCCAGGTATCTAATAATTGTGTGATCGTTTCTGTTTTATCATCGGCTAAATAAAACTCTTCCCGGTAAATATCATTATCAAATATAGCTGCCTTCAACCGCGTATTACCAAAATCCAAACAGAGCGTTTTCATTATAATATTATTTAAATGATATTAAATCCATCCGGGTTTTTAAAATGACCATTGAGTTTAATTTTCTGTTTCAAGAGATCCATTTCTTTCATTACCGGTAGTACTTTAGCGATATGTCTTTTCAAAAATTCCTGCCGCTGAAGTTCCTGTAACAATTCCAGTAACAGGTATTCGTCTTCTATAGATAACCCGGCGTTATGTGCTACATCATAACTCCATAACTGATCATCGGGTTTTTTAAATTCTTTTGATATATTCAGTGACTTGTGTATTTCTCTGATACCAAACAGGATTTTTTCCATAAGTGCCGAACTTCCATTGCTAATATTTTCAGGGTACGTTACGATCGCACCATTATATAACTTTTCAGGAAGTTCATGTACAATTTCCAGGATTTTAAAAATGTCTGTACCGAGCGTTTTTATATCCATTTTCCCATCATCATATGTCTTACTTATTTCCACAACTTGAACCAACGTGCCCATTTCACTGAGTTTATTGTTGATCACAGCAGGAATACCAAATGGTTTCTTGCTTTCATAAGAATCTTTTATAAGTTGTTTGTACCTGGGTTCAAAAATATGCAGGTTTAAATGTTCGTCAGGGTAAACAACTATCCCTAGAGGAAATATGGGTATAAAATTGGTCATGTATCAGATTTGTTTTCAGCTAAGCGAAATTAATAACAAGTTGTTTGAAATCCTTATAAGATAAACTTATGTAAATTAGTGCTTTAAAAAAAATCTTTTAATGATCGACGGGTTAAATAAAATATCTATTATAAAAAACCGGGACCTGCTTTTTTCTATATGCACAATAATAACCAGCAAAAGTGAATATGCGTTAATGAAGCAGAGTTTTGTTGACCATGGTTTCAGTGATAATATTGAGTTCCTGGTTGCTGATAATACAAATGGAAATGTATTTGACGCCTTTACTGCTATAAATCGTTTTTTACAGGAAGCTGCCGGACGATTTATTATTATAGTTCACCAGGATGTACGTTGCTTAGATCCTATTGACAAACTAATTTCTTCTTTAAACAAACTTGAATCTGTTGACCCATCCTGGGCGGTATGCGGAAATGCAGGAGCCAGGGGTTATCGGAATTTTTTTTATTATTTAAATGACAATGGGCGGATTGATCAAAGTAATAACCTGCCAGCAAGAGTTACCTCTCTTGATGAAAATTTATTAATAATAAAAAGCGAGTGTAATTTATCCGTATCCGCAGACATTAAAGATTTTCATTTTTATGGAACAGATATTTGTATCATTGCCGACTTCCTGGGTTACCACTGTTATGTGATAGAATTTATGGTACATCATTTAAGCTCCGGGAATATTAAAAAAATGCTGGCACTACAACCGGCTTTTGTTACAAAATATGGCCATAAACTCAGGAGCAGGTTCATTCATACTTCCTGTACTAAATTCTACCTGAGTAATTCTGTTTTTAAAAACAAGTTGTACAACAACCCCTTTATCTTTTTTTGGTTAAAGGCATTTACCCGTATGAGCAATTTTATTAAAAAGCTATTTTAA
Organism: Ferruginibacter sp.; assembly: GCA_031373525.1. Taxonomy (GTDB): domain Bacteria; phylum Bacteroidota; class Bacteroidia; order Chitinophagales; family Chitinophagaceae; genus Ferruginibacter. The sequence continues at coordinate 19,650 of JANMMS010000057.1, read as the reverse complement.
TTATTTTCAGCAACACTTAACCGGTAGGCCGCTTTTATGTAAGAGAAATAGGGAAACCATTTTTTCTTATAGTAGAATAAGACTGTAGCATGTGTAAGCAGGAAAATGAACAAGCCCCACGAAAATCTTTGATTATTTAGGGTATTAAGTTTTCTCAAAAGTTCCTGTGCAAATATTCTTGTACTTACCGGCATTGATTTAATGGTAATAAAAGTTTCCAATGCCATTTTACGTTCCCTGCTTTCTTTTAGAGCTTGTTTTGGAGAATGTTGTTCGTAAAGGGTAAGGTTGTTGCTGTGCCGTCGATGAAATGCCAATACCTTATCGGTAGCAGCTATATATCCGTTACAGGTTGCCACTTCGCAAATCCACCAATCGTACATAACGTTTTCGGGTATTGGCAATATGTGCTGCAGCAGGTTTTTTCTGAAAATAATATTGTGCCCAGAAATTGAATTCCTTATCAATAAACGCCTCGAATCATTTCCCGTCATTCGTTTGGTTGTATTTACTTTCAGTATATGTATCGGTAATTCGCTATTACTGAATTGTACAGAAGCGCTATGAGTTAATATGGTATTATCATCGGAGAATAATCTGAGCTGTTCCTCGATCTTACTTTTTTTCCATACATCATCCTGGTCCGCTATAGCAATAAATTCTCCTGTTGCTTTTAAAATTCCTGATTCAAAATTTTTATTTACTCCTGCATTTTCCTTATTGAAATAATATTTTAAGCGGTTATCTTTTTCTGCAAAATCTATGATGATCTCCTGTGTACCATCTGTTGATGCGTCATCACAAATAATCACTTCAATATTTGACCAGGTCTGATCCAGTATACTTTGTAACTGTTCTTTGAGAAATTCATGGCCATTGTAAGTAGCCATCACTATAGAAACCAATGTATTGTTTGTAACAATATTCACCCGTTCAATTTATTACTTTATGAAAAAAGATCTCACTGAATATTTTTCAAAATCGCCTGAACTTTTTATTCTTTATAGAATCAACAATTATTTTTACAACTTCACCTAAAGATAAAAGTGTATTCGTTTCCTTTTTTAAATCAGCAAGTCTTTGCCTGGATTGTTTTATTAGCTGTCTTTTTTTAAAAAACATCTTCAATGAAGTAAAATAATAAAACCTTCCGGTAACCAGTCTGATAAAGGTTTCAAGGATCAATTGCAAGTACCATAGCACCAGTTTTGCTTTCGGTAGGTGAATAGCGTGTAAAAACATTTTATTCCGGTCATAGATCGCATCGATGTAACTTTTCCTGCTTTTGCTTTTAATGGTAACTGATACCTGGTGCCGGCAAATAGCATAATGTTCATAGTAACATTTCCATCCAAGGCGCCATGCTCTCAGGCAAAGTTCAAAATCCTCAACATAAAAAGGGGCAAATATTTCATCCAGGCCTTTCAGTGCAATTAATTTCCTTCTGTCAATAAATGCATTGGCCCCCGAAAGGAACATTGAATACAACCAATCGTTTGTACCGATTTCATCCGGCAAATAGTTTCCGCTTGTTTTTAATTTTACACCATGAAAAGAAGGGTATTTTGCAGAATCCTGTATCTCTTCACTATCCCAGCCAATGACCCGCCCCATTACTCCAAATGTATCTTCCTTTTCAAAATAACGAAACAATGGCATAAAGTAGTTTTCTTCCAATATCACATCACTGTTTAAGAACAAAACATAATCATATTGAGCGGCAAAAACGCCTTTATTTACTGTAGGTGAAAAGCCTCTGTTCGTATTGTTTTCAATCAGTTTAATTTGTGGAAATTCTTTTTTCAGAAAGCTTACAGAATTATCGGTAGAACAATCATCAGAAATGATGACTTCATAAGGTAATGCAGTAAATGCAAGTGCCTTGAAAAGCGGAGGTAATATTTGGGGCAACAAAAGAATGCCGTTGTAATTGGGAATCACTACAGAAATACCTTTGTTGCTCAATTAAATTATTTTAAAGCAAAGAACGCAAAGAATAGTAAATCTTACAAATAAAATAAGTATTGTACATGGCTTTTTTATGCTTTATCTAAACTATTTTGCATTATGTGGCAGCAACTAAAAAAAGAAATAATCAATGGCAATGTCAAAGCATTGGCCAGGTGCATTTCTTTAATTGAAAATGAAGTCAACGGATATGAGGAATTGCTCGGGTCATTACCACAATCAAATACCCCTGTTATCGGTATTACCGGCCCTCCCGGTGCAGGAAAAAGTACCATGACTGATGCGCTCATTGGCTTAATATCGCAACAGCAAAAAAAAGTAGCTGTGATCTGTGTTGATCCATCATCTCCATTTACCAGGGGAGCTTTGCTTGGCGACAGAATACGAATGAGCCAGTGGTATAATGATCCAAATGTATTTATCCGTTCAATGGCAACAAGGGGTTCATTAGGTGGGTTGCATCCGATGATCATTGAGGTCACTGATCTTTTAAAATTTGCACTTTTTGATTTTATTATCATAGAAACGGTAGGTGTTGGCCAAAGTGAAATTGAAATTGCAGGGCTTGCAGACATAACAATTGTAACAGTTGTACCAGAAGCCGGTGATGAAATACAGACGATGAAAGCAGGCTTAATGGAAATTGCAGATATTTTTGTCGTAAATAAAGCTGACAGACCCGGAGCAGATCAATATGTAAAAAATCTCAGGTCAATGCTTGCACCTGCTTTTTCTTTTCGACAAAACGAGATCGGGATCATTAAAACAATTGCCCTTCAAAACAAAGGGATCACAGAACTCTTTCAATCCATAAATAAATATTTACAGGAAAACACACTGAACGAAAAAAAATATTACCTGCTAACAGAAAAGGCCTGGTACCTGTTACAGAAAAAAAGAATGATAGGTTTGAATAAAGAAAATATCATGGAACAAATAAAGATAATTTCTCTCCAAAAGGATTTTAATATCTACAGGTTCATTGATAAACTATGATCGTTGAATAATTATCCTCTGAAATGAAATTTGCAGAAATGATCTCTTAAGCACTTTAAATAAAATCCTCAATTAGTTGATTGATTTTTCCACCAGCGATATCCTATGTATCCAATAATTGCAAATGGCATGAGCATCAAATATAAGATCCCTGAATTCATCCCCTGGGCTGGTTTTTCGCCAAGCTGTTGTGCTGTTTTGGTACACATGGCACATTGAGCATCTGTACCTGTATAAACAAGGATGAATACAATCATGAGAGAAAATATGAAGAGACATTTTTTCATACTGCAAAAATAAGGAATTCTGGATGCTGGATACTGCCCGCCCGGCTGAACGCCGTTCGGACGGGGATACTGGATATTGGATAACTTGCAACCCGCTAAAATATCTAGCATCTAGCATCTAGCATCTAGCATCTAGCATCTAGCATCTAGCATCTAGCATCTCGGTATCAGGCAAAAAAAATCCGCTCTTTTAAGCGGATTCGTTTATAATCAGAATATTATGCTTCTACCTGCGTCATTGATTTTGAAACCCGTTTACGGTCATCCTCATTTAGGATAGTCTTACGAAGACGAACACTTTTTGGAGTTACTTCAATACACTCATCCTGTTGAATATATTCCATACACTCTTCGAGTGACATAAGGATTTTTGGAGCAGCTTTTGAAGCATCATCCGATCCGCTTGCACGGTGGTTGGTCAGTTTTTTAGGTTCAGTTGCATTCACTACAAGATCTCCTGGTTTGATGTGTTCTGCAATGATCTGGCCTGCATACACATCTTCTCCCGGATCAACAAAGAACCTGCCCCTTTCCTGTAATTTATCAATGGAATACCCTGTAGTTTTTTCTGTTGTTTTAGAAAGTAAAACTCCGTTGCTTCTTCCCGGAATATTTCCCTTCCATGGTTTATATTCACTGAAACGATGTGCCATCACAGCTTCGCCGGCAGTATTGGTAAGCATATTGCTTCTCAACCCGATCAAACCACGTGATGGTATATCAAATTCCAGGTGTTGCATTTCGCCTTTGGTTTCCATTACAAGCATTTCACCTTTACGTTGTGTTACCAGGTCAATTACTTTTCCACTGTATTCAGCCGGAACATCCACTACCAATATTTCATATGGTTCACTTTTTACACCGTCGATCTGTTTAACGATAACAGTAGGTTGCCCGATCGTTAACTCGAATCCTTCCCTGCGCATGGTTTCTATCAGGATACCCAGGTGCAGGATACCACGGCCATAAACTAAAAAGCTATCAGCACTGTCACTATCTTCTACTTTTAAAGCCAGGTTTTTTTCTGTTTCTTTCATCAGCCTGTCACGTAAATGACGGCTGGTTACAAATTTTCCTTCTTTTCCAAAGAAAGGAGAATTGTTAATACCAAACAGCATACTCATTGTTGGTTCATCCACACTGATAACCGGTAAAGCTTCCGGGTTTTCAATATCTGCGATCGTATCGCCGATATTAAAATCATCCAGGCCTACAACAGCACAAATATCGCCTGCGAAAACTTCGCTTATTTTCTTTTTACCCATCCCCTCAAATACATAGAGTTCTTTTATCTTCATCTTCTTAATGCCGCCATCAGCCTGCATCAATGCTATTTGCTGATTTTCTTTGATGCTGCCACGGGCCACTTTACCTACCGCTATCCTTCCTAAAAAAGAAGAATAATCAAGTGAGGTGATCTGCATTTGTGAAAAACCTTCATTCACTTTTGGTTCAGGTACAAATTCCAAAATGGCATCCAGTAAAGGAAGGATATTGTCAGTTTCTGTAAGAGAAGTATTCATCCAGCCATTTTTACTGCTTCCATAAATTGTAGGAAAATCCAGTTGTTCTTCTGTAGCATCCAGGTTAAAGAATAATTCAAAAACTGCATCATGCACTTCATCCGGGCGACAGTTTGGCTTATCAACTTTATTGATAACAACGATGGGATGTAAACCAAGTGCCAGTGCTTTTTGCAACACAAAACGAGTTTGTGGCATGGGGCCTTCAAAAGCATCTACTAGCAATAAAACACCATCAGCCATTTTTAAAACCCGCTCTACCTCACCACCAAAATCCGAGTGACCAGGTGTATCAATAACGTTGATCTTTACGTCTTTATAAGTAACAGAAACATTCTTACTAAAAATGGTAATACCTCGTTCCCTTTCAAGGTCATTGCTGTCCATGATCAGTTCACCGGTTTCCTGGTTATCCCTGAAAACTTTTGTGGCGTGTAAAATTTTGTCTACCAGGGTTGTTTTTCCGTGATCTACGTGTGCAATAATTGCGATGTTGCGAATATTCATTTTTTGAGCTTTTAGCTATTAGCTGTTAGCTGTTAGCCAATTTGCAATATGCTGAAGGCTTAAGTTTACAGTTAAAGGCTGTTTTTCGAGGCGCAAAGGTACGGCTATTCGGCCGGATGACAAGCCATAAATCAAATTAATACAGTTAAATAACGTTAAATAAACAGTATTAGTGTCATTTAGGCATCTTGCTTTGTTGCACGCTATTTGATTTATGAACTAAAATTCTGATAATGAATCAACGGGGGAAAAGTTTGCCTAATATCATTTTTTGTGTTTTCCTGGATTTTGTAGGATATGCAAGCTTTGTAATTCCCGGATATGGTGAGTTTACCGATCTTATATGGGCTCCTTTCTCAGGATTTTTATTTTACAAAATGTTTGGAGGAAGGTTTGGTATTACCGGAGGGATTCTAAATTTCATGGAAGAAATATTACCCTTTACAGATTTCATCCCATCCTTTACCATTGCATGGATCGTCAAATATTATTTACTTCAAAAAGATATTCCCAAATAAATAGACAGTACTATCTAGGGTAGGTTGCTTTGTAAGTTTTAATTTTAGATAGAATTTAAAAAACTTCGATGGCATTTCAACTTAATTCACCTTATTCACCGGCGGGAGACCAACCCGAAGCTATCAGGCAGCTTACAGAAGGAATTATAAATGGAGAACGTTATCAAACACTGTTGGGTGTAACCGGCAGTGGTAAAACTTTCACCATCGCCAATGTGATACAGAATGTACAAAGGCCCACATTGGTATTAACCCATAACAAAACACTGGTAGCTCAATTGTATGGTGAATTCAAACAGTTCTTTCCTGACAATGCAGTAGGCTATTTTGTTTCTTATTATGATTATTATCAACCGGAGGCCTACATGCCTGTAAGCAACACTTACATAGAAAAGGACCTGAGCATAAATGAAGAACTTGACAAACTCAGATTACAGGCAACTGCACAATTATTGAGCGGAAGAAGAGATATTATCATTGTAGCCAGTGTAAGCTGTATCTATGGCATGGGTAACCCCACTGAATATGAAAATGGAATTATCAGGATCAATCAAGGACAGATCATATCACGACAGGGATTTTTACATGCCCTGGTGAATTCATTGTATCACCGAAGCCAGGGGGATTTTACCAGGGGAACGTTTCGGGTTAAAGGAGATACGATTGATATTAATTTACCCTACGTTGATTTTGGTTACCGAATCAGTTTTTTCGGTGATGAGATAGAAAGTATTGAAACGCTTGAACTTAGCAGCGGCAAGCGTATCTCATCAGTTGAGAACGCCGCGATCTTTCCTGCAAATCTTTACCTGGCGCCAAAAGACATGCTGGTACAGGTGATACATGAGATACAGGATGAATGTGCCGCACAAACTGAATATTTTAAAAAAAGTGGTAAGTATATAGAGGCACAACGCATCAATGAACGGGTACAATATGACCTGGAAATGATCAGGGAACTCGGTTATTGCAATGGCATTGAAAATTATTCACGCTTTTTTGACCGCAGAAAACCGGGTACAAGGCCTTTCTGTCTGCTTGATTATTTTCCTAAAGATTATTTGACGATCATTGATGAAAGCCATCAAACCATTCCGCAGGTAAGCGGTATGTATGGTGGCGACCGTAGCCGTAAGCTGGTTCTTGTAGATTATGGATTCCGCCTTCCATCGGCAATGGATAACCGCCCGCAGAATTTCAATGAATTTGAAAATCTGACAAATCAGATCGTTTTTGTTTCTGCAACACCGGCAGATTATGAATTGGAAAAATGCGGCGGTGTTGTGGTTGAACAAGTGGTTCGGCCAACTGGTTTACTGGACCCGCCGATCGAAGTAAGACCTTCACTTAACCAGGTAGATGATTTACTGGATGAAATAGACAAGCGTATCACTATAGGTGAGCGGGTTTTGGTAACCACCTTAACCAAACGCATGGCCGAAGAAATGAATAAATATCTCGGGCGTATCAATATTAAATCAAAATACATTCACAGTGATGTGGACACACTGGAAAGAATTGAGATCTTACGGGAACTCAGACTTGGAATTATTGATGTACTGGTGGGAGTAAATCTTTTAAGGGAGGGTCTGGATCTTCCTGAAGTATCGTTGGTTGCCATTTTAGATGCAGATAAAGAAGGGTTTCTGCGTAATGAAAGAAGCCTGACACAAACAGCCGGCCGGGCTGCACGTAATGTGAACGGATTGGTTATTTTTTATGCAGACAAGATGACCAGGAGTATGCAAAAAACCATTGATGAAACGCAACGCAGAAGAGAAAAGCAAATTGAATTCAATATAAAAAATGGCATTACGCCAACGTCTATCATCAAAACAACAGAGCAGGTTTTTGCCCAGGGAAGTGTACTGGATGTAAAAGGATATGATCCATCAAATCCTTATGCCATTCAGCCGGATCAAGACCTGGTAAATGTGGCCGCTGAGGAACAGGAGGTTTATCAGACCATTCCCCAGATAGAAAAAGCCATTTCCAAAACAAAAAAACAAATGCAGAAAGCTGCTAAAGACCTTGATTTTATGGAAGCTGCAAGGTTAAGGGATGTGATGTTTAAGATGCAGCAGGAATTGGAACAAATGAAGAAATAAGTTCTGCTACGAATAATACAAATTTTATTATTTCTCTTTTTATTCGTGCATTCGTTGCAACCTGTTTAAATCCTTATAATTTTTCTTAACTTTCTTTTCTCTATTAATCAATAAAATTTTTCTTTATGATTGTTATTGCACTATATAATCTTAAAGGGGGTGTTGGAAAAACAGCCTCCTGTGTGAACCTGGCATATTTAGCCGCCGCAGACGGGTTTAAAACATTGTTATGGGACATTGATCCACAAGGCTCTTCTTCCTTTTACTATAAAGCAAAACCAAAAATACATCCCGGCATAAAAAAACTTATTACAAAAGAAGGCAGCCTTGAAGATGCCATTCTTTCTACAGATTTTGAAATGCTGGACGTAATTCCCGCAGATAATTCTACCAAAAGTTTTGATGTTATGCTGGAAGAAATGAAAGGTTCTAAAAACAAACTGAAGCATGTTTTAAAGCCATTTGACCAGGAATATGATTTTGTTTTTATAGATTGTCCTCCGGGCTTTAGTGCATTAAGTGAAAATATTTTTAATGCGGCCGATATTGTTTTAATGCCAGTGATCCCAACCACGTTATCTATCAGAACTTACCATATGGTCAAAGATTATTTTAAAGAAAAGGATCTTGATATACAAAAGATGATGTGCTTTTTTACCATGACCGATCTGCGTAAGACGATGCACAATGAAATTATGGAAGAGTTATATAAGGACAAACGTTTTTTTCAAAACTATATTCCTTACCTGAGTGATGTGGAGAAAATGGGCATTCACAAAGCTCCGATCATGGAGTACGCTAACAGCAGTTATGCAGCAAAATGTTACCGTGAATTATGGACAGAAATTAAAGAAGGGGTATTGTAGAATTATTAACTATATAAAAACGGCGGAAATTTTTTTCCGCCGTTTTTATGAATTTTTTAATCAAATAAAATACCCTGAGTTTATAATATTAAGGAAGACTTACACTAAACTCACCATTTGTAATCAGTTTTGTATTGGTTCCGGTTCCATTTTGATCTTTATATTGCCCTGAAAAAGTTCCAGTTATCCGGGTAGCGGTAATACTGGTAACAATTACAGAAAATGCCGGTGAAGAGTTATCAGCAGGTTGCCATCCTGAGGCACTTGGATCTTGATAATAACTGGTACTAAACTTTACACCAAAAGGATGTAAATATGCCCCGATCGTTATTGGCGTGATACTGTTTACTGTAATATCAAGGTATTCAGTAGAACCAGAAGTTGCATTTCCGGATACAGCTACTGAATTGGGCAGCAAACCCGGAGAATTATCACCATCAATACCTGCGTTAAAAGTTTTGAGGACCCCATCCATTTTACATCTTAAATATTCTGATGGAGGTGGGGTACCGGGTATGAATGTTATTGAAAAACTACAACTATTTGTTCCAAAGTTAACCGGAAATGAAACAGAGCCAAAGCTTAAAGGAGTGCCGGCACCTGTTAATACAATAGTTTGAGCCCCTAAAGCCAGTGTTCCTGAACCGGAAAAAATACATCCATTCGTTGAAGTCGTATTAATTGTATAAGAACCAGCCGTTGTAACATTTACCGGAATGGAAACAGTGTTTGTGCTGTTCAGATCAATTCCTTGTGTATATACCCCGGCAATGGTTGCAGATACACAATCTAAGGTTCCTGCTGCTACAGGCCCTGTTATAACAGGTGTATATGTTATTTGAAATGAACAGCCATTTGTTCCGGGTGTATAGTTAAAATTTCCAGAAGCTGCGGGTGTGCCTGAACCGGTTAAAACAATGATCTGTGACCCTGTAATGGTAAAAGTACCCGATCCGGAAAATGATATCCCGTTGTTTGTGCCGGTAGAAACAGTATAAGTTCCAACTGTTGTTACATTAACAGTTAGCACAACAGTATTTGATCCGCTCAATGCAGTTCCTGCCTGATAAACACCACTTATTACGGGCGTAACGCAGGCTCCGGGGGCTCCTTCCCAGGTGTAAACCGCGGTACCTGAGCTAGAACCACCTCCGCCACCAGATCCGGGTGTGCCGCCATTTTCTGTACTATATTCCTTTTCACAAGCCAAAAAGGCCATACTGCTAATAAATACTGATAAAACCAATTTAATTCTGCGGATCATACATTGAAATTTTTGATTCTGCAAATCTAAACTTTCTACTGCATTTTACAATAGACGGAAAAAGGAAATCATAAATATTAATTCTTCGTTTTATGGAAAATGTTATTCCTGTATAATAAATAACATTTGCAGACTTCTTTAATAGATAAATAAAGAAAAGGCCACACTTTTTATTTACCTGATAAGGATTATTAAAAAAACATTAGCAGCAAAACTGCTAATGTTTAGTGAGTATTAATTGCTTTTAAAAAGTAAGTTATTTATTTAAAATCTCCATTTTGAAGCTTTAACAAAAATATCAGGGGATAAGATGTTTTTGCAACACTCTGTGTAAATCAGTAACCCCTGTAGCAGGGTTATTGGAAATATTTTCAATTAAGCCAATGTTCGGTGCATAGAAATAATCTGAATTCGCAAATGTAACTTTACCTCGAACCGGCACATCAGCAGTCCCGGTCAAGTGAACCTGTATCACATCTGTATAATTAACACCAAGCACTATTTTTTCAATTCCTTTTGCAACAATTTTCCACTCATAAGTAGTTGGAATACCATTATTCATAAATGCGTCTTTCCAAACAGTTCCTACTGGTTCATTTGCTTTCAGAACAGTTGTTGTTATTTTATCATCTCCTTTATAGGACACAAAAGTAGTAATGCCATCACTATTATTATTATATGTAATTACTTTAGAAGCACCTGTAGAGGCTTTAGAAAATATTTTGCCGTCAATGGTCGTATCTCCTAAAATTGCAATAGTTGATTTGTTGATAATGATTGAACCATCTTTTGTAGTATCAACATAACTATATATACTTTTATCACGAAATGGAAAATATGATTTTGTGTTGCTTTCTGAATTAAAGACTTTGTTCGTATTAGGTTTGTATAATGTTGCATTCTCGCTCACCGGATCTTTTTTACAGGAAGCGAGGGCAATGCCAAAAAACAACATAGCAAAAACAGGTTTGATTGGATGTGTCATAGTATTGAATTTTAATAATGAAATAAATCAATTGATTTCATGTAGATTTAATAGAAATCATTGTAGTACCTGATGATGCAATTAGTGTACCTAAATAAGGCAGCGTTTTGTTAAAATATTGTTTCTATATTTACAAAAATTGATAAAAATTATTTTTTATGAAAAAAGAATTAGCCAGCTGGTATAGTCCGGCATTGCAGGCAGAAATGCCGATAGTTGCTTATGGCGATTATGGATTTGCATTATTATTGATACCAACTGCAGCCGCAGATTACCTGGAGTATGAAAGATTCCAGTTAATGGAAACTTTAGCCCCCTATATCAACAGCGGAAAAGTAAAAGTTTTTTCTATCAATAGTATTAATAACGAAAGCTGGTTAAATAATGAAATGGCGGGAGAACATAAAGCCATTCGCCATAACCAGTTTAATGAATATGTTTTTAATGAGGTAGTTCCATTTATCAAATCGAATACTTCTGCAGAAACACCCATCATTACATGCGGTGCATCTTTTGGTGCCTTACACAGTATGAACCTGTTTTTAAAAAGACCTGACCTGATCGATGGAGTCATTGCCATGAGTGGCGTATATGACCTTATGGAATATACAAAAGGTTTTTATGACGACCAGGTATATTTTAATTCTCCTCAACATCACATTCCTAACCTTGAAGATGATTGGCATTTGAATCATATCCGTAAAAGCAAACACATACATATATTGACAGGTAGCGGTGATTATGAAGATCCGGAAGCATCAAGGAGATTTTCAGGAGTATTGAATAGTAAAGGAATTTCTCACGAACTTGATATATGGGGTACAGAATGGAAACATGATTGGCCTACCTGGAGAGCAATGTTACCAGCTTACCTGGAAATGAAATTCTAAATAAAAAAAAGGTTGGTATTAAAATACCAACCTTTTTATTTTACTTGTTAAGAGAACACTTAGTTCTTTATAATTTTATGAGCTGACTTTTTTTGGTCAGGGGCAATCACCTCTAAAATATATACTCCATCTAAAAGGTTACCCATATAAAGTGTTTCATTATAAGATTCACTATTTTTAGTAACTTCTTTTTTCCAAACGGCATTACCGGTTAAATCTATCAAAGTCAGATTATATATGCCATTGGTTTTTCCAAATAAATTAACAGTGAAAGAAGTTGAAAAAGGCAACGGGAAAGTAGTTACAGTAGTTTCCGCTTCCTCTAGATTTGTGCTATCAGAAGAATTTGAACGTAATCCTAAAACACTTGTTGCTGTAAACTTTACATAATTAATATTAACTCCCCAACCGGTTATCCAATATATCTTCATGATCTTATTTCCTGCAGTAAGATTAATATTTGGAATGGATACAGTTAGCCAGTTTTGAATGCCTCCTGTAACAGGAGGTAATACTGTTGCAATGATTATACCGTCCATTTCTATCCGGAATGATTTTCCTGATTCTGTACAGGCAATACGGGCTTTAAGTGTATATGTACCTGAAGATGTTACATTAACAGAATATTTCATCCATTCTCCCGGTAGCGACCATCCAACGAAGTACCCGCCTTCGTTGCAGGGAACTATATCAACTTCATCCGGTGATCTGTAACTACCACCAGAATTACCAGTTGAATTGTCGTAATATCCAACATTCTGCCCTCCCACATCATAGTTTTCTGCTTGAATAGTACCTGGGATTGCCCAGCGAACACCCCCATAAGCATTATTGGCGGCTGAAGCGGCATTAACGGTTATCTGTACTGTATCTTTTCCTGTTGCAGCTGCATTATCTGATACCTTTAATTCATATTTATAAACACCCTGTGTTAATCCTGTGATCGCTGTAGTTGCTGCAGTTGAAGTTACAATCGTTCCCCCACTTGGTCCCGATATTTTTGACCATGCATAAGATGAAATTGTTCCATCTGTATCCGTTCCGCTGCCAGCTAATGATACAGTACTTGTTGGCAATTCTACTATTTTATCTAATCCTGCATTCGCAATCGGTAACTGATTTCCCGCTGCGTTTACGGTTACCTGTATGGTATCTTTTGCTATGGCTCCAATATTATCTGTAACTTTTAATTCCAATTTATAAATACCCTGTGCCAGTGATGTTACTGTGGTGGCTGCTGCTGCAGGAGTAGTTATTGTTCCCGCTGCAGGCCCTGATACTTTTGACCATGCATAAGATATTATTGTTCCATCCGGATCCGTTCCGTTACCAGCTAATGATACGGTACTTGTTGGTAATACAACTATTTTATCTAATCCTGCATTCGCTACCGGCACCTGATTGCTAGCTGCATTTATTGTTACTTTTATCGTATCTTTTCCCGTTGCGGCAGCATTATCTGTAACCTTTAATTCGAATTGATATACACCCACAATCAAGCCTGAAACATTCGTAGTAGCTGTATTTGAAACAGAAATCGTTCCGGTAGTTGGGCCCGATACTTTTGTCCATAGATATGATACAATTGAACCCCCGGGATCGTTACCGGTTCCGGCTAAACTAACAGAATTCGTTGGTGCAGTCAAGGTCTGATCAGTTCCCGCATTTGCTGTTGGAACTGTATTTGCTACTGCCGCATTTACAATTACCTGCAAAATATCTGTGCCGGTAGCCCCTGAGTTATCTGTAACTTTTAATTCGAATTGATATACTCCTTGACTCAAGCCAGTTATAGAAGTTGTTGCAGTATTTGTATTAGTAATTGTTCCGTTTGTTGGTCCGGAAGTCTTGGTCCATAAATAGGCACTTATTGATCCATCAGGGTCAATACCACTACCTATTAAGTTAACAGTACTAGTAGGTAAGGTTATGGTCTGATCTGCTCCTGCATTTGCTGTTGGAATAACATTAGAACTTGACCCATTAGATTCAAAAGCACCAAGATCAGGAGCAGAACTGATATATGGTAAACCAACATTAACTCCTTTATTTATTAAACCAGATGTAGCGGCTAATTTTAAGAAATTAAGATTAGGTAAACTCCCATTTGATTGTCTTGCACCATCCGTTCCCAGGGTAGATACAGATAAAAAATCAGCATTGGTAACTGTCATCCCACTTGTCCAGCCACAAACACTATTCCCATTTGAATTTCCTCCCGTCCATGTATTATTGGTATTACTGGTATTTGCTGCACAATACCTAAATGGATAACTGCCATTTTGAAAAGCAACATTATTTTTAAAAGTAGAAGTTAGCCCTGGATATATTGTTTGATAGCCAAAATCAAAACCAATACCTCCGTTTTTATAGGATGTACAATTATAAATTTGATATCTCATGGTAGGTGCACCATTTTGATCCCAACCATGTGCTGAATTATTAAACGCAAGGCAGTTATTCATGAAACGTAAAATAGTATTACGATCATTGGAAGAAACATCAGGATTTGCCGGGCCAAGTTTGAAGCCATTGCCATCGCCGGTAGCTGTTATTACTCCGGGGCTTGTTTCGGTGTATCCGTTCAAAAAAGACCAACAATTATTCCATGTTCTTACCCCGTCTGTTTTAAAATTATCCCAACCATCATCACTACAAAGCCATGCTCTGCAACCGGTATATGTTGTGTTCGTTGAATTATCCCCACCAACGCAATCAAAACCATCTCCACCGCCATAAGCGCCGGCACTACCACCGCTATATGGGTCTGCCTGATGATGCGAATCACAATTTATATATTGCACATTATCACTCCCTTGTAGTATAAATCCAGCTCCCCCAATATGGTCAACTTCAATTTGTTCTAAAATTGCACCAGGACTGTTATCAGTCAGCCAGCCTCTTGAAAATCCCTGGTCTCCGCGAATTTGATCTAAGTTTCTAACATGCAACCCTTTTACTTTAACATATGGGCAGTTTGTCATGTAAACGATCCAGGGATATGCACTGGTAGGGATACCAATATTTGAGCAATCAAATATCGGGCTTTCGCCGGGGTAATTCTGTATCGTAATATAATTATTAGATTGTCCAATCATATTTTCCCAATTAACATGCCGGGAAGCAGAGGCTCCTTTAGTAGTGTAATACGTGCCACCACGTATATACGCAATATCACCAGCTACAAGAATACCCGTCAATTTATCCCATGTTTTAAATGGTTGCAGGATTGTTCCTGGATTATTGTCCGAACCTGTTGTTGAAACATAATAGGTAGTGGCTTGTGAGACATAACTAAATAAAATTAGTGATATCAACAGTAGGTAATTTTTCATAGATTTTAAGTTTAAATATTATTAATTTATAAATTCCCTTTACTCTAAAATTTAATAGAAAAAGTCAGGTTTCGTATTTCATTGATTTGTGCTTTGCAAAATCCTGTTTCCTTTTTCAAAAAGCTCCGCTAGAAACAATCCAGTGGATTACCCTAAATAAAATCTGATGAGTAGTTAGCGGAACATACGTGTTCCATTTAGTATGGAATTATCGGAATTAAAACATATGAATGAAAATCAATGCGATCAAATTAAAAAATCTGATCTGTCTTTTAGTTTTTCATAAAAAGTGTTTTCAAAATTGGTTTTTACATCTTTCAAGACAAGGCAATATTCAATAACTAAGCCAAAATAAATCTGTACTGTAGTATAAAACAAAGTTGTTTGTAGAATTTTTATTAGGTAAGTATAAACTGCCTGTGTGTTAACTTTTTTATAACTTAATTTTTGAAATTTTAAGTCAGCCTATTTACAAATTTTTAATTTTTAAATAATAAATATTTATAAGATTAAGATCAATTGTGAATAAAACAACTTAAATAATTAAAATAAAAAAAGGCTGCCTGAGTAATAGGCAGCCTTTTTTATAAACCAATCTTAATTATTCTTTATTAAACAAAGGCATCGCTATTGTTTCCTCATTTGTTTTCAGTTTGAAATAATAAACTGCACAAGGTTGTGTAACAACCTTGTTAATAACATTCAATCCTTTTTGCACCTGAATATTTGAAACAAATATCTCTCTTCCGATATCGTCATACAAGCCAATATTTACAGATTGCTTTTTTGTACTGATAATATTCAACTGCAGATTTTTATTGTTGATAACAGCCGATTTTATTTCAACAGAACCTGAATTTTCATTTTTGAAAACAATACTCACCGTTTTACTATATTCAAACTGACCGTCTTTATCTGCTATTTTTAACCGGTAATAATTAACGCCGGTCGCGGGGGAATAATCATATAACTGGTAATCGGTCCTTGTGTTTGTATTACCATTTGCATTTATCGTACCGATTGTTTCAAAATTCCTTCCATCGGTGCTTCTTTCAACTTCAAAATGACTGCTGTTAATTTCTGTTGAAGTAGACCATTGCAGCAAAGACTTGCCTGATTTATCTGATGCGGTAAAATCAATTAATGTTACAGGTACTGTTACAAATGGTTTAAATTCAAAAGCACCTAAATCAGGTGCTGTAGAAATAAAAGGTAACCCAACATTCAAACCGGTATTTATTAAATCAGAGCCAGGTATCAGTTTCAAAAAAATCAAATCTGGCAAACTGCCATTTGCTTGCCTTGGCCCATCAACACCGTTTGAAGAAATATTAAAAAAATCTGAATTATCAACATTAACATTTAAATCCCAGGAGTTGTTTGATATATTTGTATTTAATCCATCATATACAAAATTACTTCCACTGATAATTTTTTGATTATTATTCCATGACCAATTATTCTTGAATATGTGGGATATCCCGGTAGACCATCCATTTCCAAAAGCAAATCCATCATTATCATTCTTAAAAGCAATGTTATTGTAAAGCAACATCCTTGTAGTGAGAGCAGCCGGGCTGTTGGCAGAATATCCTCTACCCCTATTTTCAAATGCTAAGCAATTATATAAATACTTGGTAACTAAAAACTGATCCTGAATATGAGAGGGGCCTAATTTAAATCCCTCTCCATTTCCAGCAATATAATTAGAGTCATTTTGAAATATTAAAGGATTATTAATAGTGGGAGTTCCAACATTATTCGAAACAGACCCCCATGGTTTATATCCATTCCAAAACGACCAGCAAAACTTTAATGTATTAATTCCATTTGTATCAAAGAAGTCCCAACCATCATCACAGCATAGCCAGGCACGACATCCTTCATATGTATTTCTTGTGGATAGATCACCGCCTGAGCAAGAGTATCCATCGCCATTGTCCCATGCATCAAGACCTCCATCACTTAAACCATCGCCGATATTGTGAACATCACAATTTAAAATAAGATTATCCCCACTTCCTTCAATTTTAAAACCGACACCGCCAATATTATCTATTTCTAAATTTTCAATTGTACAGTTATTAGAGGCCGTAATTGTAAATCCCCTGGATATGCCAAGCCCTCCAACGGATTGTTTAAAATTTGTGATTCTGATTCCTTTTAAATGGACAAATGCACAATCCAATAACAAAAATGCCCTTGGATCTGATTTTGTTGGATTAATATTACTCAAATTAAATATTGGTTTTTCGCCCGGATAAGCCCATATTTTTATGGAATTTGATACCATTCCTACAAGCCCCTCTAATTTAAAATGTACAGTTGCAGAATCTGCGGAATTGCTAAAATAAGTTCCCCCTCGTAAATAAACAATGTCTCCTGGTAATAATCCGGAAATGTTAGCCCTATAAAGAGTTAACCAGGGAGTAGAAATATTTTGAGCTTCTGTTTCTGTTCTGCTGTCATTACCATTTGGAGCAATATAAAATACCCTTGCGTTGGCAAAAAGAACAATGAATACAAACGCTAAAAAGAATAATACTTTTTTCATTTTTCAATATTATAATTAAACAATAATATATCTACAAATCAATGGATGATTTGTAAAAATTTTTTATTAAAAGCTAAATTTCAGGTGGTTCAAAAGGTAGAAAGTATACAGTTTATTGATAGTTCTCTTTAAAAAGAACAAATAATCATTAAAGATTAGATCAAAAAAATGATACAGAATAATGTTTCCCATATAACCTGATATAATTATACCAGATAGTTATACAAAATACTTTATCAGCATTTGGCTTGCTTGAGATATGGCTTTTGGAGTAGGTGTTTATAATAATTGAAAGCAGTATATATTACAAAAGTAAATGTATGTTAATTTCATTAAATATCCGTTTTTATTTCTAATTATATTTATTTCATAACATTAAGGACATTTAAATTATTATAAAATAGATACTTATTTCATACTATTAAATATTGATTCCAATATATTAACATTAAAAAAGAGTTGAAATTCAACTCTTTTTTAATGTTAATAAATAATTATATAAATATTTTATTCTCCATTTAATAAAGGCATTGCTTTAGTTTCTTCACTCGTTTTTAGTTTGAAATAATAGATTGCGCTTGATTGCATAACTACTTTGTTAATAACATTCATACCCTTTTGGATTAATATATTTGAAACAAATATTTCCCGTCCAATTGCATCATATAAACCTATAGTTGCTGATTGGCTTTTTGTACTGTTAAAATTCAATTGAAGGTTTTTGTTATTTATTAAAGCAGATTTTATTTCTATTGAACCTGAACTGGCATGTTTGAAAATGATACTTACAGTTTTACTATATTCAAATTGGCCATCAATGTCTATTATTTTCAACCGATAGAAATTAATCCCATTCTCAGGGTAATTATCAAATAGTTTGTATTCGATTCGGGTATTTGTATTGCCATTTGCAATTACAGTACCTATTTTTTCAAAATTTCTACTGTCGCTGCTTCTTTCCAATTCAAAATGACTGCAGTTAATTTCTGTTACAGTTGCCCAATGAAGAAATGTTTTACCTGATTTTTCAGAAGCTGTGAAATCAATTAAAGTTACCGGAACTATAATATTCCCGAATTCAAATGCTCCCAGATCGGGAACTGTTGAATTAAAAGCCAATCCAACATTAACTCCTGCATTAATTAAATTAGAGCCCTCGGCTAATTTTAAAAAGTTAAGAATCGGCAAACTACCATCAGCTTGCCTTGGGCCTGCTACACCTGAAGTATCTATACTCTTAAAACTTTCGGCTGAAACAGCCATTCCTCCTTTCCATCCACATACATTATTCCCGTTTTTATTTCCGCCTGACCATGTATTATTGGTATTACTGCTATTTGCTCCACAATAACGCAAGGAATAAGTGCTATTTTGAAAAGCAACATTGTTTTTAAAAATATCAGTAACACCAGGATAATTTGTAAAGTACCCAAAATCAAAACCAATCCCTCCATTATTGTAAGCATCGCTATTATAAATTTGGTATCTCATGGTAGGGGCACCATTTTGATCGAAACCATGTGCTGAATTATTAAAAGCAAGGCAATTATTCATGAATCGTAAAATTTCATTTCGATCATCAGAAGAAACATCTGGATTTGCCGGGCCAAGTTTGAAGCCATTGCCATCACCGGTAGCTGTTATTACTCCGGGGCTTGTTTCGGTGTATCCGTTCCAAAAAGCCCAACAATTATTCCATGTTCTTACTCCGTCTGTTTTAAAATTATCCCAGCCATCATCGCTATTAAGCCATGATCTGCAACCGGTATATGTTGTATTCGTTGAACCGTCTCCACCTACACAATCAAAACCATCTCCGCCTCCATAAGCGCCCGCACTACCTCCGCTG
>JANMMS010000082.1:0-12467 GCA_031373525.1 Ferruginibacter sp. | reverse complement strand
AATGTAAGTTATATTTCTGCAAATGGTGTAGCCGTGATGAGTGACACTCCAGATATCGCTAACGTTCGTATTGAATTTGATAACGGGTGTGTTGCAAACCTTACCAGTAGCAGGATCTCGATGAAAAAAATGAGAAAAATGAGGTTGTTTCAAAAAGATGCATATATCGGAATTGATTTTCTTGAAAAGAAAACAGAAGTGATCAGGCTGAATGCCGAGGGTGATAAAAATGTGTTCACATTTGATATTGAAACAAATCATGGAAAAAAAACGATTGCCATTGCTAATCCTGTTATTGAGGATGGCAATGCCATAAAAATGGAATTAGAAGCTTTTAAAAATGCAATTATAAACAATTCTGAAACTCCTGTAACTGTACAGGATGGTTTTAGTGCAATGGAAGTTGCACACCAGATACTTGAAAAAATCAGTCATAAACAGCATTAATAGTATATTAAATATTCCCGTATTCCATTGAAGCAACCAAGGATAAATATTAGATGGTATATTATTGCCGATGTTGCAATTTGCATACTCACCTGGCTTTCTTTTTATTATTTACGAACTGTGATATATGATTACGATTTCAGTATCCCACCGGGGTTTTATATCGGATTGCTTTTATACACTATTGGCTGGATAACCCTGCATTTTCTTTGTGGAATGTATAATTCGCTTTATCAAAAGTCAAGACTTAAAGAATTTATCAACACAATAATTATTTGCATCATCGGATGCCTTTTTTTATTGTTCTTTTTTATTTTAAAGAATCCACAAAACAATAACCAGAACTACTATTTAGAATTTTACAGTTTACTCTTTCCTGTTTTATTTTTTACATTATTCAACAGAATGTTTTTTTTATCCGTAGTAAAAAGACAATTATTACAAAAAAAAGTATTTTTCAATTCATTGATTTTGGGATCAGGAAAAAAAGCCAGTCAATTCTACGAAGCATTTTGTAATTCAAAAGAACAACCCGGATTCAGGATAATTGGATTCTTCAATACCAATGGGAATAATGATATTCATTTCCCGGATTCAATTAAAAAATACAAAGATTTTAAAGATCTGTCTGCTATTATTGAATCAGAAAATATTGAAGAAGTAATCATCACGGTTGAAAAAAATGAAAGGGATTTGCTGACAAAGATTCTACAGACCCTAAGTGACAAAGAGGTCAATATCAAAATAACACCCGATACTGTTGATATCATCAGTGGAGCCCTTCAAACGAATGATGTTATGGGTGTTCCGCTTATTGATATACATTCAGGGTTACTTCCAAATTGGCAACAAAATATCAAAAGGGCTTTCGATATATCATTTTCATTAACTGCATTTACTTTATTGCTCCCATTAATTCTTTACACGATCATTCGTTTAAAGATATCATCTAAAGGTCCGGTGTTCTATTCGCAGGAAAGAATTGGCTATAAAGGCAAACCTTTTATCATGTATAAATTCAGATCCATGATAATAAACGCAGAAAAAAACGGCCCGCAGCTAAGTACCGAAAATGATGACAGAATTACAAAATGGGGAAAGTCAATGCGTAAATGGCGCCTTGATGAATTACCTCAATTCTGGAATATACTGATCGGAGAAATGAGTCTGGTAGGTCCAAGGCCTGAAAGAAAATATTACATAGACCAGATCGTTACTGTTCATCCTGAATACAAATATTTATATAAAGTAAAACCCGGATTAACCAGTTGGGGAATGGTAAAATATGGTTACGCCTCATCACCTGATGAAATGATTCAGCGAATGCCCTATGATCTCATATATGTTGAAAATGTATCCTTGCCACTCGATTTCACGATCATGTTTTACACTATAAAAATAATTTTGTCGGGTAAAGGAAAATAATATTCGCTGTACTTCAAACAAGAGATATTCGTATTTTTGAAAAAATAGAACCTTTTTTGAAAAAATTACTCCTGCTTATTTTTTTTTACACACAGTTATCAACTGTGAAAAGTCAAAGCGATTCTTACTGGCAACAGCAGGTGAATTATACAATCACAGTTTCACTAAACGATATTGACAATACGCTGCAAGGGCATATTAATATGCAATATTTCAATAATTCTCCTGACACACTTCGTTTCATATGGTTTAACATTTGGCCCAATGCTTATAAAAATGACAAAACTGCTTTCAGTGATCAATTACTTGAAAACGGCAGAACAGATTTTTATTTCTGCAACAATGATCAACGGGGATACATCAATCAACTTGATTTTAAAGTTGATGGAACTACAGCAAGTATTGAAGATCATTCCCAGCATCAGGATATTGTCAAATTAATATTACCCAAACCCTTACTGCCAAAAAGCTCTATACAAATAGAAACTCCATTTCATGTAAAACTTCCGACCAATTTTTCGAGAAGTGGTTATATTAAAAAAGCATACCAAATAACACAATGGTACCCAAAACCTGCTGTGTATGATAAAAAAGGCTGGCACGAAATGCCCTACCTGGACCAGGGAGAATTTTATAGTGAGTTTGGAAACTATGATGTACAAATATCTTTACCTCAAAAATATATTGTTGCCTCTACAGGTGTTTTACTGGATGAAAAAAATATAGACTCAGTAAAGAACCTGCATTATCAACAAAATAACATACATGATTTTGCCTGGTTCGCTGATAAGGATCTTGTGGTCAAACATGATACATTGCAACTTAGTTCCGGAACAATTGATGTCTATGCTTATTACAACAGCAAAAATGCTGCAAACTGGAAAAATTCGATCAATTTTATAAAGTCAGCTATTCAAACTAAAAGTAACTGGATCGGTGCATATCCATATAAAATTGTAAGTGTTGTTGAAAGCCCCGACAAAGGAGGTGATGGAATGGAATACCCGACAATCACATTGATCTCATCACCATCAAACGAAAAAGAACTTGATCACCTAATCAACCATGAAGTTGGACATAACTGGTTTTACGGAATTATTGCAACCAACGAAAGACAGCACCCATGGATGGATGAAGGAATGAATACTTATTATGATCACCGGTATGCCAAATTTAAATATGGTACCGAAAGTATTGACATCATTGATACGAGATCAAAGTTTATCAGGAACAGGATGCCGGAAGACATATCACAAACTATTTTACAAACTGTTACAACACTAAAAAAAGATCAGCCAATAGAAACAGTATCCGAAAATTTCAATCCGGTTAATTACGGCGTAATTGCCTATACAAAAACAGGAGAATGGATGAAACTACTTGAACTGGAATTGGGGCAAGAGAGCTTTGACAAACTCATGAAGGAATATTTTTTACGGTGGCAGTTTAAACACCCTTACCCGGAGGATTTTAAAATGCTTGCAACAGAGATCAGCGGCAAAAACCTTGATTCAATTTTTGGCATATTGAATACAAAAGGAAATTTTCAAAAGCAAGTAAAGAAGAAAATAGATTTTTCTACTTTTTTCAGTCTGAAGGATACTGAAAAAAAGAATTACATATTTATTATGCCTGCAATTGGATTCAATAATTACGACAAACTAATGACAGGAGGATTGTTGCATAACTATACATTACCCCAGCGCAAATTTCAATTTATTGTTTCCGGCTTATATGGCACAGGTTCAAATAAGATGAACGGAATAGGCAGAGCCGGATATCATTTCTTTCCGGGAAATAATGGACAAAAACTAGAAATTGCACTTGCTTTGGCAAAATTTTCAAGCGATTCTTATACAGATTCTACCGGCAAAATAAATTATTTGAACTTTAGTAAGATCGTTCCCGCCATCAAATATACATTTGCCAATAAGGATCCCAGAAGTACCGTTAAAAAGTATATTCAGTGGAAAACTTTTTTGATCAATGAAACTTCACTACTATTTCAAAGAGATACAACCAGGCAATTGGATATTATAACTTACCCGATCGAACACAGATATGTGAATCAATTCCAGTTTGTAATTGAGAATAACCGTGTATTATATCCATATAAAGCTGCTTTCCAGGCAGAGCAAGGCAAGGGTTTTGTAAGATTAAATTTGACCGGTAATTATTTTTTCAATTATTCAAAAGGCGGTGGTTTACAGGTAAGATTCTTTGCCGGAAAATTCATTTATACGGGCGAACAGACATTTATCACCCAATATGAAACAGACCGATATCATTTAAACATGACAGGACCAAAAGGTTATGAAGATTACACTTATAGTAATTATTTTATTGGGAGAAATGATTTCAAATATTCTTTATATAACCCGGAAGTTTCTTCTTTTAAAAATATTATACGAGGTGCCCCATCTCAACAAATCATGGAAAGAGATGGTTTCTTTAAAGTTAGAACAGACCTGCTTAGCAGTAAGATCGGCAAAACAGACAATTGGCTGAGTGCGATCAATTTTACAACTACAATACCAAAACAAATAAACCCATTAGATCTATTGCCTTTTAAAATTCCTTTGAAAATTTTTGCCGATGTTGGCACTTACGCTGAAGCATGGAAGAAAAATTCAGCAACAGGAAGGTTTATATTCGATGCAGGCATTCAACTCTCGTTATTTAATAATATCCTTAACATATATGTTCCATTATTATACAGTAAGGTCTACAATGATTATTTTAAGTCAACTATTACTGAAAAGCGATTTATTAAGAACATCTCATTTAGCATTGATCTGCAAAACCTGACAATAAATAAACTATTTCCACAAATTCCTTTCTGATATTGAGCCTTAATTATATCACATATAAAAAAATAGATAAAACCAAATGGGATGACTGTATAAAAAAGTCAATAAACGGATTAATTTATGCTGAATCTGTTTATCTCGATCATATGTCAGCCAACTGGGATGCACTGGTACTTGATGATTATGAAGCTGTAATGCCACTGACCTGGAAATCAAAATGGGGGATACAATATTTATATCAACCGGCTTTTATACAACAAGGAGGAATTTTTTTTAAAACAAAATTGTCTGTAACTATTAAACGATCATTTTTAGAATCAGCCTACACCTATTTTAGATTTGCTGAATTAACAGTGAATTACATGAATTCAATTGATTGGAAAAAACCTGACCTGGAGATAACTATGCGCAATAATTATATCCTTCAACTGGGTTCAGGATATAAAAATATCTATTCCGGATTTAATTCTTATATAAAACAACGGCTCAACAGGTTGAAGAAATTTTCGATGGTTTATAAAAATTCTAATAACCCCTTTGAAACTATAGAACTTTATAAAGAACTATATAACAGCCGTATGGGTAAACTTTCGGTTAAAGATTACAATCAATTTGGAAAGCTTTGTAAATACCTTCAAAAAAATAACCGGGTGGTCATCAGGCAAGTTTATGATAATGAAGAAAATGAATTACTGGCATCTGTCCTATTATTAAAAGATGACCATAGGATATACAATATCATTTCATGCATAAAACCAAAGGGGAAAAAATTACTCGCTAATTATTTTTTATATAATGAAGTGATCAAAGAGTTTTCTGAAGAAGATATCATACTGGATTTTGAAGGTTCGGATATTCCGGGTGTTTCTTATTTTTATAATAAGTTTACAGACAACAATCAACAATATTCTTTTCTTAAATTTAACAGATTACCATCATTGATTAAATTATTAAAGAGATAATGAGCAAGGATTAGTTTTCTATTTTATTCATTATTATTTCTGCAAGCTCCAGATCTATCGGGTGTGTGATCTTAATATTATTTTCTTCTCCATCAACCAGGTGTATTTTTATACCGGCTGATTCAACAACACTAGCTTCATCTGTAAACATTTCATGATACTCAATATTAAATGCCGGCAGTAAAATATTACTTTTAAAAGTCTGTGGGGTCTGAACCAGTTTTATTTTTTCCCGGTCAATTGCTACATTCGTTTCATTTGTAATGATACGCAAACTATCTCTGGAAGAAATTACCGGAACTGAAGTGCCAAATTCAACTGCTGCTTCATAACAACGATGAATCAAAGCCCTGCTGACAATACATCGTACCGCATCATGTACAAATACAATACTATTTTCCTCAACAAACTTTAAACCGTTAAGTACAGAGTGAAACCTGGTTTGCCCGCCGGTTGTTATCTTAATTCCGGCATGAATAAAGAATGTTTCAACAATTTCCTTTCCTGCTGAAATGTGAAGTTCCGGCAAAACAATAATCACATTGATATCATCATAAGCTTTTATAAAAGCATCTATTGTATAATACAATACAGGTTTGCCTTTTAACAATAAAAATTGTTTCGGAACAGCAGCATTCATACGGGTTCCACTGCCACCGGCAACTATAACAACAAACTTCTTCATGTATTTAAATGAAAATAAGAATTAAAAATCAAAACTGAAATAATAAGATCTTTGCAGATTGAATATTATCCAGCATCCAGCATCCAGCATCCATTTTACATCCCTTCCTTATAAATCCCAATAGAATGATCCCCATTACTATGTTGCATTGCCCTATACATTCCGGCGCTGTTAAAAAGCATTGATATATTAGCATGCGCATCCACACCAATCATACCACCTTCACCTTCCATTTGTAATAATTTTACAAGTACAACCTCATGCATAGCCTGTTGTATATTCATCCCTTTATATTCCATCAGGCAACTAACATCATGTGCTGCCACAGCTCTGATAAAGGGTTCGCCATGGCCTGTACAACTGATTGCACAGGTTTTATTATTGGCATATGTTCCAGCACCAATTAAAGGGCTATCACCAATCCGGCCATATTTCTTATTTGTCATACCACCGGTACTTGTTGCTGCAGCAATATTTCCAGATGCATCGCAGGCTACCGCACCTACGGTTCCAAATTTTTTATCTTTCATTAATTCTTCCAGACCCTGGTGTGTATGATCCAGTGAATAATTATCGCTATCTCTTAATTCCTTCCATTGATCATACCTAAACTGAGAGAAAAAATATTCGTCCGGTTCTAATTTTATCCCCTGTTTTATAGCGAAATCATTTGCTCCTTTTCCACTCAAGAAAACATGATTACTTTTCTGCATCACTTCCATTGCCAGTTCGATCGGGTTTCTGATGTTCCTTACTCCAGCCACAGAACCGGCTTCCAATGTCTTACCATCCATGATGGCAGCATCCATTTCCTGAACACCTTTTTTGGTAAACACAGAACCTCTTCCTGCATTAAATAATAAGTTATCTTCCAACACTACAATGGCAGCTTTTACCGCATTGATAGCAGAACCATCCTGTTCCAACACCGCATAGCCTGCCTTTAAAGCGTCGTCTAATCCTTTGATATAAGCTTTTTCTAGCTCTGGTGTCATATCAGTCTTTAAGATTGTTCCTGCCCCTCCATGTATTGCAATTGAAAATGGTTTCATATTCGATATTAAGTAAGAAATGAAAGAACAAATTTATCTATTTTACCATCACAAATTTTCAAAGATTTTCATTCTATGTTTAAACAGTATCTAACAGGAAGGGATTATTTTATAATAGTTGCGAATTCTCGATAGCAACCAACTTATTTAACATCAAGCAAGAGATGTTTGCATTCCATTAATAATTTATTTTTATCAATGGCTACTGTTCCTACTTCTTCGCAGACCAATCCTCCGGCGATATTAGCCATTTCAGCCATCAGGCGAATGTTTCCGGTAGCAGCAAATACTACTGATGCAACAGCAATGACTGTATCTCCTGCCCCGCTTACATCTGCTATACTCCGGATATGTGTAGGAATAATTTGTTTTTCATCGCCTGTTTGATAAAATATGCCTTTTTCAGATAATGTTATTAAGGAAATTCGATGATGCAGTTTTTCAAACAAAGCCCGGTGTATATTATCTAGCATTTCATCAGATACTTCCTCACTGATAATATTCAATCCTTCTTTTGCTTCATGAAGGTTTGGTTTAAAAATATCTACTTGTTTGTAAGCAAAAAAGTTTTTTCGTTTTGGGTCAACAGCAATTAATATGTTATTTGCCTTTGACAATGAAATGATCTTTTCTATTACTGTCTCTGAAAGGATACCTTTATTATAATCTTCCAAAATAACAATCCCGGGTTTTTCATGTTGAATGTACTTTTCAAATGAGGAGAGCAAATCATCTTCATCTTTTTTTGAAACTTCACGGGTAATTTCTGCGTCAAGCCTCATCATTTGTTGATTTCGCCCGATAATGCGGATCTTATTGGTAGTGATGCGTTCAGTGCTGTTGATCAGATAATCCGTATTGATGCGATTACTTTCCAGCAATGTTTTCAATTGTCCTGCTTCCGTATCATTACCTACAACACTAATAACACTGACAGAAGCTCCTAATGCAGCGATATTCAAGGCCACATTTCCTGCACCTCCAATTCGTTCTTCTCTTTTAGATACGGCCACAATTGGTACCGGCGCTTCCGGTGAAATTCTATCAACTTTCCCCCACCAGTATGTATCAAGCATTACATCGCCAATTACGGCAACTTTTATTTTTTCAAACGATGAGAATAATTTATCAAAATCCATATCAGGTTTTGCTTTTATTTGCAACTGCAAAATAATAAATCGGGATACCAGCTAAAACAATGATCAATCCTGGCCAGGTAAAAGCGGGTTTATATTTTATAAGTAATATACAAAATGTAATGGCCATTAAAATATAAACAGCAGGCAATATTGGGTAACCAAAAGCTTTGTAAGGTCTTTCTGCATGAGGTCTTTTATCCCGCAAGACAAATATGCCCAATATGGTCAACGCATAAAACATAACAACTACAAATGAGATCATATCCAAAAGGTCGCCATATTTTCCACTAAGACATAATAAGCAGGCAACCAGACATTGTATCCATAAAGCAAATTCAGGAACATCATACTTATTAAGTACTGCAGCCTTTTTGAAGAATAAACCATCTTTTGCCATTGCATTATACACTCTTGCACCGGCAAGTATCAATCCATTATTGCAACCAAATGTAGATATCATGATCATTACTGCAATCAGGTATGTTCCGGTATTTCCAAAAATTGCCTGACTTGCAGAAACAGCAACCCGATCCTGTGGTGCAGATGCAATCTCATTTAAATGCAATACACTGATATACATCAAATTTACTGATACATATATTAGTGTTACAATGAGTGTTCCCAGAAAAAGGCTCAGGCCAATATTACGCCGTGGATTTCTAACTTCCCCAGCTATAAAAGTAACATTGTTCCAGGCATCACTACTGAAAATAGAACCAACCATAGATGCTGCAATAGCTCCCAGTATGGCACTTCCGGTTACTCCACCAATGATACTGCCATCTGCATTCCGTGTTTGCATTTCCCATCCATCTATCCAGTTTGCATCCCATATCTCAGATTTTGCTGCTACTAAAAAACCAAAAAGGATCAAAGCAAAAAGTGATACCAATTTTATTACAGTGAAGGTACTCTGAATTGCTTTGCCTCCTTGTATACCTTTTGTATTGATATATGTCAGGAATGTGATCAACACTATTGAAACTACCTGGCCTGCATTTATTTTTATGAACCCCAGATCGACAAGGATATTTTCAGGCCCCAGGCCAGGTGCCATGTAAGCAAGAAATTTACTGAATGCAACCCCAACAGCTGCTATCGTTGCAGTTTGTATCACTGCAAAAAAACTCCATCCATATAAAAATCCTGCCAGTGGATTGAAAGCTTCTTTTAAATAAACATATTGGCCACCTGCTTTTGGAAACATGGCACTTAATTCTCCATAACTCAATGCAGCAGTAAGTGTCATAAATCCAGTAATTAGCCATACTGCTATCAGCCAGCCTGCACTGCCAACATTTCGGGTTATGTCTGCACTAACAATGAAAATACCTGAACCAATCATAGAACCTGCAACAATCATTGTTGCATCAAACAATCCAAGAGATGGTTTAAAAGAATGATCTGCTCCTGTCATAAACTGGTTTTTAGTTTTTTTTTGAGAACGGGAGTTCCATAATTAAAAAAACCCGTCATCTAACGGGTTTCAAGATAAATAATTCTATTTACATTATGGTTTTGCAGATGCATTCATTTTTTCATTCATACCTGCAATAACATCATCTGTAATGTTTAATGAAGAATCCTTGTAGACCATATAATCAAGCCCGGTACCCGTTGTAAAAATATATGTATAGCTTTTCTGGCTGTTATATTCATTCAGGAAATCTTTCAGTTTTTTTTGAATATCATCCATGAACTTATAACTTTTTTCATTCAAACGTTGGGAAAGTGCTTGTTTCTTTTCATCAACCTGCTGTTGTTCCTGCATAAGTTCTCCCTGGAATTGCTGTGCCATTTCCTGTGTTATTGAATTGCCTTTTGCCAAAAAATTGTTCTTTTTAGCTTCCAATCCTTTATAACTGTTTTCCCATTCCGTTTCGATTGCTTTTTGTTCAAATTCAAGCTCCTTTCTTTTGTTTTTAATGTAAGTAATATTCTCATTCAATGAATCCAGCTCAACATAAGCAATTGAGGTATGGGTTCCATTACTGTTAGCAACTTTAGATGCTACATAAGTAGGTTTTTTCTCCGTTTGCTTTTTACCGGAAAAATGTAAAAAATATAATACTCCAACTGCTAAAAAAAGGACAATATTCATCATCAGGGAAAAATTCTTCATTACTTATTTTTTGATTTGCGGCAAGATAAATACAAACCTTTACAATACAATAACTTAAAATAAACTTTTAAGAAAGGCTTAACGTAACTTTTCTATGTCACTGTTTTAAAATAATAATTGCCTTAATTTGTATTTGAAATAATAATGAATTGGAAGAAAATTATTGATTAAAGTATCTTAGCTTAATTATTACCGGCCCTGTTGTGAATAATTATTACTTAAGCCAAAAAGAAGCGTACATGTTTTTCTTTAAAACCAGCCCCCCAAAACATATCCTGATTGCCAGGGAAGATGCTATGGGTGATGTAATATTAGCAATGCCTGTTTGCGGACTAATAAAAAAATATTATCCCTCTTGTAAAATTTATTTCCTTGGGCAAACCTATACCAAAGCAGTTGCTCAATGTTGTGAACATATAGATGAATTCCTTAATTATGATGACTGGAAGAAAATTTCCCCGGAGGAAGTAAGCCGGATTTTACATGAGAAAAAAATTGATACCGTTGTTCATCTCTTACAGGAAAAAGGAACTGTAATATTATGCTGCCAGGCTAAGATCAGGTACCGGATCGGTCCGGGAAATGTACTCAGGCATTGGAGATATTGTAACAGGATCGTGATGCTAAGCAGGAAAAAATCCAGGTTAAATGAAGCTCAGCTTAACATCAAATTACTAAGCCCACTTAATATTAAAGAAAGACCCAAACGTGACCAGATTCCTCAGTATTATGGTTTTACCAAAATACCTGTTCTCGAACCGGCATTCGGTCTTTTACTTCTTAAAGATAAATTCAATCTGATCATACACCCTTTGTCAAATAAAAATGCAAAAGAATGGGGTTTACATAATTTTACAGCTCTGATAAAAAAAATTGATAAAAATAAGACCAGGATCTTTATTACAGGATCTATAAAAGAAAAAGAAGTATTATCCGAATGGATCTCTTCACATCAAAGTGAAGTAACGGATCTGACCGGCGCTTTAAGCACAGACCAATTGATTTCCTTTATTGCATCCGCAGATGGGCTGATTGCCGCATCAACAGGGCCTGTACATATTGCTGCTGCTACAGGGATCAATACGTTGGGTTTGTATGAGGACCGGTGGAGCAAAAGGGGTGAAAGATGGGGGCCTTTGGGTGTAAAAGCCAATTACTTACAATGTGTAAATGAAGATATGGATACCATTACAGCTACTGCAGTTTTAGAAGAAATATCCAAATGGGGCATCCACAAAAAAATTTAATACAGATCAGATTTATCTCCTTGTTTTATACGCCTTAATAAAAAGGAGCAAGACTTTCATCTTACTCCTTAAACAATATTCATTGGCTAATTTTCAAACCTGCCTGTCGGCAGACAGGTCAGTGCCTTTCAAATTTACTTTACTCTTCTTCATCAAAACTCATTACCTCTTTTGTTGTCATCAGCAATTCGTATTCTTCTTTACTGCCTACGATCATATTTTCAAACTCACGTAATCCAGTACCTGCAGGAATATGGTGACCGGTAATAACATTTTCTTTCAGGCCAAGCATCAGATCAGTTTTACCCTGTATAGCAGCAGAGCTTAATACTTTGGTTGTTTCCTGAAATGATGCAGCACTAATCCAGCTTTGTGTACCCAATGAGGCTTTGGTGATACCAAGCAATAAAGGTGAAGATGTAGCAGGATGTGCATCCCGGTATTCAACCAGTTTTTTATCGGCCCTTCTTAAAACAGAATTTTCTTCTCTTACATCACGCAGCGTAACGATCTGGCCTGGTTTAAGCTTAGTGCTTTCGCCATGATCCGTAACTACTTTCTTGTCATAGGTGTAATCA
>JANMMS010000054.1:0-10300 GCA_031373525.1 Ferruginibacter sp. | reverse complement strand
CACACGGGCATTTGGCTGTGTGATCCCTTCTATCGCATTCTGTGTTCCTGCATTGTGAATGCCTCTTCCCAATAATATTATTCCACCCCAATCTGCCTTTGCCCTGGCGCCTTGTGCCTTGTTGGATGTAAATACAATAGGGCTGCAGGGTGTACCGTTCGCTATTAATTTACCTCCTCTCTGTACCACCAATGATGAATTGGCTACCGTCTCATCACCACGGATCACAGTTCCTGCTTCGATCGTAAGCGTTGCCAAACTATCTACATATACAAGACCCTGGATCTTATACGTATTGTTCTTTGTCCAGGTTTGTGTGCCTAGTACCGTATTGGCTGCAATTGTAATGGTAGGTGCAGGGTAATACGTATTCTGTGGATCCCAGTTTGTCCAGTTGTCTGTCCACATCGCTTCTGGCGCCGGTGCAAAAGCTCCACGGTATGTTGTTGCTTCCTGAGCATTAACCAGCATTGCTGAAAACATCAATACCGATAAAATAGATAGAATTTTCTTTTTCATTTTCTTATTTTTTGTAGTTAATTGTTTGTTTATTTTATGATGATATTTTTATAAAAAGTAAATTTTAAGATGCTTTCGTTTCAGTAAACAATAAGGCATAGATTTATAGGGTACCATTTTTTTAATGATATCAACTCAATCATTTTTGAGAGAGTAAAAAAAAATTTCCTAATATTTAATCATTGCAAAAAGAGTCTTCGGTTAGGATATAGATATTGTTTTTTGGTACATTAAGAAGTTAAGAATTGCAGAGCATATTTCGGTTGCAATTTTTAAATCAGCGCAAACCTATAACAAAAAGACAAATAGGCATGTTACGAAAAAGATATCAAATTGTTAAGTAAAAAAACATGAAAAAAAGTTATTGCTACATTAAGTAAGTATTAAGAATGTCCTAAAAAAGGTTCAATGAGTTAATTAAATTCTTTAATCTATTTTTTCAAAAACAAACAAGTTATTCAGTCTCAATTGAAATCTTTTGTTGGCTATTAATTTAAAATATTTGTTGGAGAAAATTTTAGGGTATGCACAGGTTCTGGTGAATAACCCAAGCGCTTTACAGGAGAACCCGGTAATAATAAACACACCAGAGAAAATGTGAGTGTTTTTATCCTGACTTATTGGACTGTAGCAGCAAAATTTTGTCTGTGTTACTCATTGATCTTAAAGAATGAGATAGATAGAATATTTTTTGACATTTCGAATAAAATCAAATGTATCAGAAACTGTTATAATTTAATCGTTGCAGTAAAACTAAAAACCCTTGGGGCTTTGAGAGATGAAATATACTTATCCTTCCCTGCTGAATATGAATTTTTATCCCTATCATAATCATTATAAAAACTTATGTTCTGTGCCAGCAAATCTTTAATATTCAATTTAAGTTCTATTTTATTTTCTAGAAAGGACTTTGCCAATTGAAAATCTATAACCGTTCTTGCCTTTTCAAAAACTTCGGGCACATCAACATTATTCGGATCTTGCAAAACAGCACCTGCAATAGCCAATCTGTCGCCAATCCTGTTTAAAGAAAATGTGGACGATAAGCCTGTTTTTTCATCGGCAAAAGCTAAACTTGCATTTATAATGTAGGGCGATTGACCCTGAAGCGCCGTTTCACCCGGCACTGGGAATTGATTAGTAGCTGATAATGGATAATCTTTTACTTTAGATTTCATATAAGCAGCATTGACAGCTAAAGTAAATTTGCTTAAAAATGCGCCATCCTTTTTTATTCCCAAAATGCTGGAAATAAGTGACCTGA
The DNA here is from genome assembly GCA_031373525.1 of Ferruginibacter sp. Classification (GTDB taxonomy): domain Bacteria; phylum Bacteroidota; class Bacteroidia; order Chitinophagales; family Chitinophagaceae; genus Ferruginibacter. Next base: position 8,517 of record JANMMS010000054.1, on the reverse strand, counting down.
ACTCTGCTTCTACCCCATAAACAATTGCAGATTTTTTATTTTTGTAACCAGCCTGGCTGCTTGTATTAGGTTGCAGGGCAAATTCTATAGGGTCTTTAAAGTCTTTATAAAACGCCGAAATAGAAATTAACTGCGCCTTGCCCGGGAAAAATTCATATCGGAAATCATAATTATTTATTTTGGCCCTTACAATTTGATCATTTCCGGATATGGTGAAATTTGATACATATTCATAAAAGAGAAATGGCGCCAGTTCCCTGAATTCAGGCCTGTTTATCGTTGCCGCATAAGACAGGCGCAGGTTCATTTTAGGGGTAAGCGCATAAACGAAATTTATAGAGGGCAAAAAATCGGTGACCGTTGTGTTAAGGTTTATAGTATCATTAAGATCTCTTAGTGCAGTTAATTTCTGATTGAATTGTTCCATCCTTACACCATATATAAGCCTTAATTTTTTAAAGAAACGCTGATCGTTCATGATAAAGGCGTGGGTAGTTGTAGAAGATGCAGTATAATCAGAATTCGGAAGTGTGCCATCATTTAATAAAAACCCCCCTTTACCATTTTTCATTATTCCCATATGGTTGGGTAAAAAAATCTGGTCTTCGAGAAGCGCTTCCAGGGTCCGATCATATGCTACACCTCCTGTAACATCTTCATATGGGGAAAACCCCAAGGTCCTGCTGCTAAATTCTCTTTTCCTGATCTGATACCCTGCCCCGATCTTTATAAAATTCTGCGTGTTCTTCATAAAGGTATAAGGTTGGGTAATATCCAACTTGATGCTTTTAATATTTTCATTTGTTTTGGAAGAAAACATGCTACCGCTGCCGCTTGTTTGTCTTGGGGGAGTTGTAATACTAGCGCTTAAGTTGGTAACATCGGGATAAGCTCCTACGTAAGAAGTACGGGCCAGGACTGGTATATCCCTGGTTACCTTACTATAAGCGCCCAGCCAGTTAATTTTTGTTTTAACCGGGCCCACTGTATGCTCACCGGCAAGCTGTGAGGAAACTATCTGGTTAGAAGTGTACCATCTTACAATATCCTTTACAAAGGATGTTGGATCATCAGTAAAATCGAAATTACCAATCCGCTTTATCAGTTTGTTATCAGTATTAATACTCAGGTTGTTTTTCCAGGTAATGTTGTTGCGGTTATTTATCTTAACCGAAATGTTAGCTAATACAGCTAATACAATCTCATCATTATAGATTGAATCAGTATACTTGCCCCTTTGAAGCGGAGGGAAGTAGGGAACATTAAAATTGTAAGGATCAAAACTATTTCTTTCTCCCTCAGTGAAAGTATAAGTTTTATTATAGCTTATAGAAAAAAGAGCGCCTAAAAATTCCTGTTGCTTTCTTTGAAAATTAAACCCTTTTGAAAACTGGAAATTATAGTTAGGGTTTGTTGAATAATTGCGCTTCACCCCCCATTTAAAATCTTTATATAGTTTTGCCAGTTTAGCTTTTTCTGCAAAGTTCAACTTTTTAAGTTCAGTTGAAGAAGGAATTCCGGCTGGGATTCCCCTGATACCATCATCAATACCGATCCAATCTTTTTTCCCCTTATTTTCTGAGTAATAAAAGTCTTTGCCTGTGATCATACTATTGAAGGATGTTCCAAAACTGATGGATGTGAAGCTTTTTGAAGGGATTGATTTGGTAGTAATATCAATAATACCCCCGGCAAATTCACCGGTTTTATCGGGTGTGGCAGTTTTATAAATTAACAGGTTATCCAGGATGGCAGAAGGAAATATATCAAAAGCGAAAGCTTTTCTGTCGCTCTCGGTACTGGGTAATGGTGCACCATTAATAAATGCCGAATTATACCTGTCATTCAATCCGCGAATAACCGCAAACCTGTCGTCCTGGATACTGGCGCCACTTACCCTTTTTATTACATCGCTAGTAGATTTGTCCGGAGTTTTTTTGATTGATTCCGCACTAATTCCATCGCTTACGTTGGCGCTGTTTTTTTGCGCTATCAATAGAGAAGCTACCGTTTCCCCTGCTGCCTTTGTACGGGTAGCTGTTATTACTACAGCATCAGATTTCTTTTGCTCTAAAGAAATATTAATTACCGTATTATCATTTTCCTTTACAATAATTTCGCTAACTATTTTTTCAACATGCCCGGTAAAGCTACATTTAATGCTGTAGGTACCTGCTGCGAGTTTACTAAAACTGAAATTTCCGTTCTGATCGGCAGCTATTGATTTAGATTTTTCAATAAGTGTAACTGTTGCCCCATCCAAACTACGGCCTGAACCCGCGTCAATAACATTTCCGGAAATTTTCCCCGTTTGTGCAAATGCGGAATTGGAAATAATTAACAGTAACCCAATAATATAAAATATTCTCATCTAACCAAATTTTCGCAAAGGAAATGGATTTTCACCTCCTTAATATCACCAAATTGTTATCCAAACATTAATTTTTCCATTTAGAATGATTTTTAAAAATTTGATCTCGATAAATGCTTCTGAAATTTGGAATTAACATTTAGATAATGATTAAGTAATAGTGGTAATTGAATATTTGTCTCCATTTTAGGTATAAAAGGGTGATAAAATGAGCCAGTGGTGGCACTTAAGCATTATTGTAACGCTTATTACCCTTTATGATAATTATACCTTATAAAATAAAAAAAATGAAAGTATTTAAATTGTTTTTACTTTTTTTGATATGCAGCTTTGTTTCAAAAAATGCAGCTTCGCAAGACTTTTTACTTAATATCCTGACACAAAATTCAGGGATAGTAAATAAAAAAGGATCTGTTTTTTTGGAAATTACCGTTTGCAATAAAAGTGCAACTACTGTTTCGCCGGCTTATAAATTAAGGCCCCAGATCAGTTTCCCATCTGATCTTGTCAGCATACCCGACTCTGGTCATATTCTACCTCCCGGATGGACCATTACTTACAATAATGGTTCTGTTGTTAGACTATCAAACGGCTCTGATCAGATACCAGAAACCGGATGTCGTACCATTTTGATTCTAATGAAAGGTAAAGGCATCGGAGGTCCTTCTACTATTGCAGGAAATCTTACTTTTTCAAATGGAATTGCCCCGGGATCAACTGCGGGTACTGCTACATCAGGTGATAATCCTGCAGATAATGCTTCTACTACAACCATTAAGGTTATTAAATAAATACTATAACTAAGAAAAATGAAAATATTTAAACTTATTCTTCTGTTTATTGTGGGTTCTTTTACTGCCTTAAATGCAGCTTCCCAGGCAAATGCCTATGTAAATATACTTACTCAGAATTCCGGCTTAGTAAACCTGGGTGGAACAGTGTTTATTGAAGTTACCATTGGTAATACCGGACCTGTTTCTTCAATAGGTGTAAATAAAGTAAGAGCCCAGATCAGTGTACCATCTGCAATAGCAAGTATACCTGCTACAGGCCATGTTTTACCGCCAGGCTGGACAATTACTGTAAACACAGGTTCGGCAATTACAGTTTGCAATGGGAGTGATGTGATCGCAGTTGGTACAGCCCGTACAATTTTAATAAGTGTACAGGGAAATTCAATAGGAGGGCCGTCTACAGTTAGTGCTAACTTGTTGTTTTCGAGTGGAACATCCTGTACAACACCCGGAAGTTTATCCGGAGATAATACAGCAGATAATAGTTCTACATCTTCTATTCAGGTTTTAGCAGGTTGCCCAATAGCGGTCACAGCATCTGCAGGAACGATAGCCTGTAATAACGGAACAACTACGCTTACTGCGACTACAACTGGTGCAAACGGACCTGTTGAATACAGTCTGAACAGTGGCCCATACCAGTTAGTAAATACATTTACAGTACCGGCAGGAACTTATACCGTTACTGCAAAGGAAGTTGCCAGTCAAACTTGTTTAGCTACAGCAGTTCCTGTAATTATTACAGAACCTTTAGCTATACCGGAACCAACTATTAATATTACACAACCAAATTGCACAATTACAACAGGAATTATTACGATTACCTCATCTACTTTTGGATTAACTTTCAGTTTTGACGGAAGTAGTTATGCATCATACCCGGTAGCAGGCGGATATATAGTAGCATCAGGTATTCATACACTTTCTGCACAAAATGCAAATAATTGCACTTCTCCTTTAATTAATATTACAGTTAATCCACAACCCACTACACCTGCAGTGCCTACTGTAGGAGCTATTACACAACCGACCTGTGCTATATCAACAGGGTCAGTTGTTTTGGGGGGGTTATCATCCGGAAACTGGATAATCAATCCAGGTGCAATTACCGGAAGTGGAACCAGTACAACCTTAAGTGGCCTTGCACCCGGAACCTATAATTTTACGGTAACCAATGATGCTACGTGTACTTCAACAGCATCTGCCACGGTAGTTATTGATCCTATCACCGGGGTACCTAATGAACCAACAATTAATATTGTGCACCCAACATGTACAGTATCAACAGGAGTCGTAACAATTACTTCTATTACAACCGGATTAACTTTTAGCCTGAACGGAGGACCATATTCAGCTTATCCCGTTGGCGGATATACGCTTGCAGAAGGAACTTATACGCTATCTGCACAAAATGCAGGTAGCTGTATCTCACCAATTGCCAGTTTTACTATTAATGTACAGCCTGAAATACCAGAAGCTCCTGTTGCTAATGTGACTGATCCTACATGTACTTCAGCAACCGGAATTGTTATGATTACCTCAACTACTTCGGGATATAGTTTTAGCCTTGACGGCGGAGCTTATGTAGCTTACCCTGTTGGAGGCTTTGTTGTTACAGCAGGTTCTCATACTCTATCAACAAAAAATGGCGGGAATTGCACTTCACCAGTTACAAATATAATAGTAAATGCACAGCCTTCAACAGCAAGTTCAACTGTATCGGCTGGTACTATAGCATGTTTTGGCGAAAATACCACACTCACTGTTTCTGCATCAGGCGGGGTAGCTCCCTACGAATACAGCCTGGATGGCGTAACATTTCAAACAGCAAATACATTTACCGTTAGTGCAGGATCATATATCGTTTCTGTTAAAGGTATGAACACCTGCACAACAACTACAACAGTTACAGTAACAGAACCAACAGTAATCTCGGCCTCTTCGACTGCAGGTAGTATTGGCTGTTATGGAGGAACCGCCACACTCACTGCCAACGCTTCAGGCGGTACAACGCCTTACCAATACAGTTTAAACGGGGGTGCATACCAAGCAGGTAATACCTTTAATGTTGGAGCAGGAATACAGTCAGTTACAGTAAGAGACGCTAACTTATGCACAAAAACAACAACAGACTTAACGATAACTCAACCTGCTGCCTTAGCAGTAATTTCTAATGTTCCATGGATAACTACCTGTGGCGGCACAACGCTTGTAACAATAACAGCTACCGGAGGAAGGTCTCCATATACCGGAACCGGGAATTATATCAAAGGCCCCGGTACCTGGGCTTTTACTGTAACTGATGCCACAGGATGCAGCGCTTCCAAAAATGTGATTGTTGAAGCACCCGGATGTATGGATTTGGAAGTATTTCCTAATCCGGCTAAGAATGCTATCAATATCAATCACTCAATTGCAGAAGCAGGTGCATTATTGCAGGTTTTTGATATTATCGGAGCCAGGGTAATATCTAAAACAGTTCCTCAAGATGCTTTCATAACAACTATTGATATAAGCAGGTTAGCAGCCGGACCATACATATTGGTTTATGTAAACGGCAAAGAAAAAAAATCAATTCATTTTGAAAAAACGAGTCATTAATAATGGTCTTTAAAAATAATTATTTTCGTATTAATTATTATCAATCTCTAACATCAAATAATTTATCCCACTTAATAAATTGATTTTTAGAATTAAATCTGCAAAAAAAATGAAAGCATTTAAATTTCTATTCCTTCTTGTGGCCGCTTCAATTTCAGTTACAAAAATATCTGCACAAGCGAATGCATATTTAAATATCCTGACACTAAATTCAGGTCTTGTAAAACAGGGTGGAATTGTAGATATACAAGTAACGGTTGGCAATACAGGGCCGGTTTCTTCTATAACTGCAAATAAGGTAAGGGCACAGATCAGTGTTCCGTCTGCCTTAGTAAGCCTGCTAGGTAACGCACAACAAACAGGTTTGCCTTCTGGCTGGACAATAACAGTAAATACCGGTTCGGCTATCACAATTTGTAACGGTTCTGATGTTATTGCTATTAATGAGGCCCGCACCATATTAATAAAAGTGCAGGGAAATACTATAGGCGGCCCTTCAACAGTTAACGGAAACCTATTATTTTCAGGTGGTGCATCTTGTACCATACCTGGAAGTTTATCTGGTGATAATACAGCAGATAATTCTTCAACTTCATCCATACAGGTGTATGATCCTATTCCTGTAAAACTTATAGATTTTAAGGCAGAAATAAAAAACTGTAGCCCATTATTAAAATGGACAACTGAAAACGAACTTAATTTTGACCGATTCGAAATTGAAAGAGGAAGTTCGAATAATTCAGAGTGGACATCCATTGGCAGTGTATCTAGTACTCTTACTTCAGGCACAAAAGCTAAATATAATTTTTATGATAATGAGTTAAATAGTTCCTCAGAGAAAATATTATATAGGTTAAAAATTATCGATAAGGATGGCAGATATGAATATTCTGAAATACTTCGTGTATCTGTAAATTGCAAAACCACACAACTGCATGTATATCCTAACCCTGTTCAAAATGGCAAACTAAATATAAACCTGATGGCTGCAGGCAGCATTTCAGAGGCAATGCTATTGTCACTAACTGGCCAGGTTATATTAAAAACCAGGATCAGAAATGGCAACAATCTTTTAGATATTTCAAATATCGCAAACGGTATGTATTTGTTGAATGTTAAAGACCAAAATGGTATTTATAAAACAGTCAAGGTTTTCATTCAGCGTTAACCGACTAAATTATAGGATTAAAAGTACCTTTTTAAAAAAAGAATGAATTTTTTACTGAAATAATTTTTAAGAAAAATGTGATTATTTATAAATAATATTTGAAATAATTTATATTGATCTGTACTATAAATAATTTTATTATTTCAACTTTTATACAGCAAATAAAAATACCTGAATCAATACCAACTGTTTTTAAATGCCAATTTCGATATACCTCTAACTGGAACGTGTGTGTTTTACTAAAGGTAAAAACAGCCCTGTTTACCAAAAAAATAAAGAGCGGCAAATATTTTAATTAATAAAGTTTCATTCCATGTAATTAAAATAGTAAGGATATCAGAAATTTTAAAATAATTTCTTTAAATAAAATTAAGATCACTGATTTATTTAGAAAACTAATAAAGTGAAGGAAGATATTTTTAAAGAACACATAAAGCATGAATTAATTAAATTTATTTATTTCACAAATCTTACTTCTTAATATATCAGTATTATTATGTGTAGTTTCGAATTTTAAACTCCGTATAGATGCAAAACTTTGAAATTAGATTATGTAGCAGTGAATAATTTTAACACTTATCCTGTAAATAATATTTCAGATTTCAGCCTGAAAAATTTAAACGAAATTATTTCATTGCAAATCAATTTACCTTCTTCATCAAAATTTGCTTTAACAATTAACCATCCATTAGACCATTTACACCTAAGCAATCCATTGTTGAGCATTCTATATTGATATTTTTTACCAAAAAACCTTATAAATACCCTTATATCTGCTCCCTTCAATTTACTTTTTAATCTTTGAAAGATTAGGAATGTAATTAATTTATATGAGCACCAAAATAATAATAATCCTGATATGATAAAAACAATCCTGTTCATACTATAAAGCTATAAACAGGATTTAAAATCTATATTAATCAATAATTAAGATAATGTTATAATATACTTTCAATAATAAGAAAGGTAAAATGCAGTCAACAAATATTGAATGTATTTAATAGTTGCATCTTCTACTCTCTCTCGTATATCCGACTGCATATTATCATTTCTCTTAGGGCAAGCTCATTTGCTCTCAATTCATTTACCCTGTAATTTAAGTCGCAATCTTCCATATAGTATAGGGCTTTTGTTTCTTATGCAGCGCCACCCAGATTACAACGCCTTGCATTTAGTTTCTGTACGTAAGGGCGAATATTTGCCCGCATGCTTCTTTCAGATTCTTTGTCACTCACGACACTCTTGCACTTGGCTAACGATAAGCACTACAGCTCTGGTTCGGAATTTTCACTCAATATCAAATGAACAAACCTGACACTCAAAAAAAAGCACCAGCAATTTAAATTGCTGATGCTTTTTTATTTTCTAGTTACTTTAGCTATTAGTTAGCGCTAAATGTATTTACTGCTCCGTTATTGCCTGCAACATTGTCTCCACCACCGCTCACATTCGCTGCAAGGCTCTGGTTCGTTCCGTTTGGTGTTGCTCCTTTACGTGTTGCTGTAAAGCCTATCTGTGCAAAACCTCCCTGAACTACTGTTATGCCTGTCTTTGATGTAGCCAGAATATTCGTTCCGTCATCA
>JANMMS010000041.1:0-6723 GCA_031373525.1 Ferruginibacter sp. | reverse complement strand
ACGGGTTTGGATGGACCAGGCATCTATAAAAAAGATTTTTGGGAATATAACCCTGCAACTAATACCTGGACACAGAAAGCTGATTTTGGAGGAACTGTCAGATACTTGGCCGTTGGTTTTAGCATTGGAAATAAAGGATATATTGGTACAGGGGAGGATCAAGTACTCTATTACAAAGATTTTTGGGAGTATGATCCTATAACAAACGTATGGATACAGAAAGCTGATTTTGGAGGAACTGCACGAAGTGGTGCCGTTGGATTTAGCATTGGAAATAAAGGATATATAGGAACAGGATACAATGGAAACAATTATAGAGATTTTTGGGAATATGATCCTGCAACTAATACATGGACACAGAAAGCTGATTTAGGAGGAACTAGACGGCAGTGGGCCGTTGGTTTTAGCATTGGAAATAAAGGATATATTGGTACGGGGTATGAATCAGGACCCTGGAGAAAAGATTTTTGGGAATACGACCCCGGCTACAACTACTCCTGGTCCTCCGGCCAAACCACACAAACCATTTCTGCGGCTACGGCTGGTATTTATACCGTTAACCTTACAGATATACTTGGTTGCGATGCTACTTCTGTGGCCACAATAATAAAAGTAGATACGCCAAAAGCAACCATTAATCCTGGCGGTACAGTGAGTATATGTGCAGGGGATAGTACTACATTAACCGCTCCGGCAAGTGATGTGTGGATACAGAAAGCAAATTTTGGCGGAGGAGTTAGAAATCGAGCTGTTGGTTTTAGCATCGGTAATAAAGGCTATATCGGTACAGGTAGGAATGGGTTAAGTAATCTGAATGATTTTTGGGAATACGATCCTATTGCAAATGTATGGACACAAAAACAAAATTTTATTAATAGTAGAATAGGAGCTGTTGGTTTTAGTATTGGTAATAAAGGCTACATAGGTACAGGTTCTAGTGGAAGCAACATATATGATGATTTTTGGGAGTACGACCCTGTATTTAATCAATGGAATCAGAAAGCAAATTTTGGCGGAGGATTAAGAGGGGATGCTATTGGTTTTAGTATTGGTAATAGAGGCTATATCGGTACAGGTGGGGATGGGTTGGCCTATAAGAATGATTTTTGGGAATACGACCCTGATTTAAACCAATGGAAACAGAAAGCAAATTTTGGCGGAGGATTAAGAGGGAGTGCTATGGGTTTTAGTATTGGTAATAGAGGCTATATCGGGACAGGTGAGAACACTGCTACCGCAACTCGTTACAATGATTTTTGGGAATACGACCCTGTATTAAACCAATGGAATCAAAAAGCAAATTTTGGCGGAATGGCAAGATATGCAGCCGTTGGTTTAAGTATGGGTACAAAAGGTTATGTGGGTACAGGTAGGGGAGCTACCATTTACAATGATTTTTGGGAATACGACCCTCTTTTAAACCAATGGAATCAAAAAGCAAATTTTGGCGGAACAGCAAGATTCGAAGCTGTTGGTTTTAGTATCGGCAATAAAGGTTATATAGGCACTTATGAAATAGATTTCTGGGAATACGACCCCGGCTACAACTACACTTGGTCCACCGGCCAAACCACACAAACCATCAATACCGATACAGCAGGAACTTATACGGTAGCACTTACCAATATATTTGGCTGCGCTGCTACTTCATTACCAACAATCGTAAGCGTTAATACAACCAACACCTGGCCCGGTGGCGGTACCAATAACTGGAACAGCCCAACAAACTGGAGTTGCGGTATTGTGCCCAACCACCCATTGGTAAATGCGGTAATCAACAACGGTGCAGTGCCAATGCCTGTACTTAATGCGAATGTGCTTGTAAAAAGCCTTGCATTAAATGGAACTTCAACAGTAGATATTAACGGCAATACCCTCACTATAAATAAGAATATCACAGGAACGGGTACACTAAAAGGATCTGCCAGTTCCAACCTTACTTTAAAAGGGGCAACAGGCACGGTTAATTTCGCCAGCGGCTCCAATGTGTTGAAAGACCTTTTATTAACAGATACCGCTACTGCTACTTTGGGCAATGCATTAAATATTACAGCAGGTGCCAGCCCGGGTAGTGTAACGGTTAATACCAATACTGTGCTTACCACGGGCGGTAACCTCACATTAAAATCTGATGTGAATGGTACTGCAAGAGTGGGCATTTTAACCGGTAATATCATTGGTGATGTAACAGTAGAAAGATATATTCATACCGGAACAACTGGCGGGGCACATGCCAAGGGATGGCAATTTTTAGCAACACCTACAACCGGCCAATCCATTCGCCAGGCATGGCAGGAGAACGGTACAACTCCCGCAGGGTTTGGTACCATCATAACAGGAACGGGCACCGGCTTTGATATCACTACAGTTAACCCATCTTTAAAATTCTTTAATGAGTCGGGCGTAAACTGGACGGGAGTAACCAATACCAATACTGCATTGCAACAAAAACTCGGGTACATGCTTTTTGTTCGTGGCGATAGAACAGTTATAACTTCAGGAGCTTTAGCCAACAATACCAATATGCGCAACAAGGGAGCTTTGTTTACGCCGTTCAATCCTCCACCTCCGGTTCCGGTAACAGCCAATAAGTTCCAGAGCTTTGGTAATCCTTATGCATCCCGGATAGAGTTTAGTAAAGTACGTACAGCCAGTACCGGAATTAATGATGTATTCTATGTATGGGATCCTAAACTTGTGGGTAGTTTTGGTTATGGAGGTTATCAAACTATTACCGGGATTGCAGGCTATATACCAACAGTTGGCACGCCGCCAACAGGAAATCCTGCTACGGTTTATTATCCTGCAGGAGTTCCATCGCCTTATATAGAATCGGGCCAGGCTGTATTTGTAAAAGGCAACGGTACCGGCGGCAATGTGAATTTTAATGAGAATGTAAAGGCAACTGGCAGCAGGTTGGTAAACCGCGATCCATCTACCATAGATATTCCTGTCAGCCGCTCATTCATTTTTGCCAACTTATTCACCAATACAGGAGAAATAGCCGATGGTAATATTGTTGCATTTGAAAATGGCTTAAGCAATGAAGTAAATGAAAATGATGCTGCCAAGATCATCAACCCCGGAGAGAACTTTGGTATCAAAAGAGCCGATTCTTTACTCGCCGTAGAAGCCCGTAATGACGTTGCAGAAGCCGATACTATTTTCTATCAAATACAAAACCTCAAACAACTTCCTTACCAGTTCAGGTTTGCACCTGTACATATGCCTGCAACGGTAACTGGCTATTTGATAGACAGGTTCATGAACAGCATTACACCCGTAAGTATGAGTGACAGTAGTTTTATCAATTTTTCCATAACCGATAACCCGGCTTCTGGTGCTACAGACCGTTTTATACTGGTATTTAAAATGGCATCCGTTGTGCCGGTTAAGATCATTGAGATTGCGGCTAACCGGAATAGTGACCAAATAATTACAGTTCAATGGAAGGTGGAGAATGAGATCAACATACAGCGATATGAAGTGGAGCGAAGTGCAGATGGAAGAACGTTTAGGGCAATAGTAGAAACCGGCCCATCAAACAATACTGGCGGCAGCGCTGATTATGTTTATAAGGATGAAAGCCAATTGGCAGCAGATAATTTTTACCGGATCAAAGCAATTGGCAGAGATGGGCAGATACAATACAGTTCGATTGTAATGGTATCGGCCATTAAAACAGTCTCCTCAATTGCAGTGTATCCCAATCCGGTAGTTGACCAAAAGATCTATATAAAATTTATAAATCAGCCGCCCCGGAATTATACGGTCCAATTGACAAATAAACTGGGGCAGTTGATGTACAGTAATCGTTTTTATGTAGATCAAAGGAATGTGGTAAAGACAATAGAACCAAATACTATACTGGCATCGGGAACCTATCAGTTGAGTGTAATAGCAGATGATGGAGCGAAGCAATTGGAAACGGTTTTTGTGCAATAGTTGAATGTTGAACAAGGAATGTCCAATAAGGAATGGTAAATGCATTTCACTTCATCATTCAATAGTCCTTGTTCCTTGCTCGATATTCAATCCGCTACATCAATTTCATGATCATCGGTTGAATCAACCAGCAAAAGATAGTGATTAGTATCGTACAAATAATGTTCATCACAAAACCCGTTTTGATCATGTCCCGGATCTTTATATGTCCGCTTGCAAAAACAATGGCATTGGGCGGTGTTCCCATGGGCAACATACCTGCACAACTTGCGCCCAGTGTCATGGGTATTCCCAACATCAGCGGATCCATATGAAGGGCAACAGCAACCGAAGTTATTACCGGCGCCATAACGATAACCTGAGCAACATTACTCATAACCTCACTTAGAAAAATGGAAATTCCGGTTACTATAAGTATCATCAGGAAAACATTACCTGTAGAAAAGGAAGCGATATAAGTACCAAGCTGATCCATCAGTTTCACGTCTTCCAAAGCTTTTGCCAGGGCAATGCCACCACCAAATAATAATAAAATACCCCAGGCCATCCGGGTGGTATCTTCCCATTCGAGTAATCGTTCTTCCCGTTTGGCTTCTTTTTTCCCTGACGGAATCATAAACAAAGCAATTGCACCGGTCATGGCGATAATGGAATCGTCCAACACGAGCATTTGCTGGGCATTGTTAATAATGTCTTTTGTTACCCAAAGAAAAATGGTTGAAATAAAAACATACAACACTCTTTTTTCAGGGTTGGAAATTTTACCAAGTTTTTTCAGTTCTGTTTTGATGAACGCTTTTCCTTCTGTGCTTTGTTTTATGTGATTTGGATACATCCATTTTACCATTACCCAATACAACATGAATAATAAAATAATGGTCAAAGGCATAAATACCATCATCCAGTCTGTAAACCCGATCGTATAATTGAATTTTTCATGAATATAATTCACATAGGCAACATTTGGCGGTGTGCCAATGATGGTTCCCAGTGCAAAATTTGATGCATAGGCAATGGAAAGCATCATCACCAGTGAAAAGTTTTTCATGCTGGTGCCGGGCAATGAATTATTACTAATGACATGTATAACCGACATGGCAATCGGATACATCATCATCGTGGTTGCAGTATTGCTAAGCCAAAGACTTAAAAACCCCGTAGCAATAATAAAACCTAAAATGATCCGGTTGCCATTTGTGCCGGTGATGTTGATGATGCCCAGGGCAATTCTTTTATGCAGGCTCCATTTCTCAATGGCAATTCCGATAAAAAATCCACCCATGAAAAGGAATATGATCGAATCAGAATATGCCTTGGTTACCTCTTTTATTGTACTGATATTCATTAATGGAAATAATACAATGGGCATAAGTGCAACTACCGGAAGTGGCATAGCATCCAGGACCCACCAACTGATCATTAACACAGCAATTGACAGAACTAATTTTGCTTTTGGTTCCAGTAAGAATGGATTTGCAAAAAAGAAAAAACAACAAAGTAGCATGCCGGTTAATAAAGCAATTTCTTTTCTGTATTTTTTTAAATCATTTTGAATATTTGAATGATCCATGCTAAGTCAAATTAGAATAGTTTTTCAATTTAAATCTTTTTATCAGCAGCTAAATATAACTTTACCTTTTATTTTTTAATATTATTCTTATGAGCAATTTAGTAAATGAATTCAACGACTATCGTACGAAAATGAACGAGGTTATTTTAAGCAAAGAAAACCTTGTGATCAAAAGATTATGGAATCTTGATACCAATACTTACGCAGCCGGTGCGCTGGATGTAAAAACAAAAGAGCTGCTGGGGCTGGTGGCCAGCATGGTACTGCGTTGTGATGATTGTATAAAATACCACCTGGGTAAATCACATGAACTTGGTGTTAACACTGAAGAAATGTATGAAGTGTTTGCAGTAGCCAATATTGTTGGGGGAACGATCGTTGTTCCGCATACAAGAAGGGCGGCGGAATACTGGGAAGAGTTGGGGAATATTGAACAAGGAACAAGGAACAAGGAATGATGAAGGGGACTTCCAACAGTTCCTTGTTGGAAATTCCCTGTCTGCATGAGCAATCAGGCAGGCTTGTTCCTTGTTTGCCTGCCGGCAAAGGCAGGTTCAATATTTTTACAGAGCATGATGAAATGAAAGCGAGTCTGTTTAACTAAAGAAAATTTAGTATAGCTAATGAATATTTACAACCAATAAAAGGGTTAGAAATCAGCGTAAATTCAATTCCAAAACCTACCCTGATGGAAAGGAAATTTAATCTTGATGAACGGTTGATAAACTTTGCTGTTGCAATTATAGACATATCAGAAATTCTCCCTAAAAGTTTTGCGGGAAACCATATTGCGTGTCAACTTGTAAGATGTGGAACTTCACCTGCATTAAATTATGGAGAAGCTCAAAGTGCCGAATCCAGGAATGACTTTATTCATAAAATGAAAATATCCGCAAAAGAATTAAGGGAAACCTTTAATTGCTTACGGATAATCAACAGAAAAAGCTGGCATTCAGAAGAAAAGTTATTGCCTGTTTTGGATGAAAACAACCAGCTTATTTCCATCTTTGTGAAAAGTATTGAAACCGCTAAAAAGAATAATGTAGTCAAATAACTTCCTTGTTTTAATTCCTTGTTCGATATTTGATTCTAGGCAGTATTCTGGCGCATTCTCCTTCCTTGTTTTTAATTCCTTGTTCCTTGTTCGATATTTGATTCTAGGCATTATTCTGGCGCATTCTCCTTCCTTGTTTTTAATTCCTTGTTCC
>JANMMS010000048.1:0-72669 GCA_031373525.1 Ferruginibacter sp. | reverse complement strand
TCCTTGCAGTAGCTTTATTAATATCAGGCACTGCATTCGCTCAAAGCAAATTTTCAACAAATGAATTAGGCATTAATGCGTTCCGTAATCCTTCCATTGGGTTGGAGTATCGTCTCCACCATGTATCCGTACATGCAGGGTATTATACTACTGCGTTTAAATCAGGGGAGTTTACCAATTTTGTAAAAACAGGGCTTACTTACTGGTTTCTTCCGGTTGATAAAAAAGAAATCCCTTCTTCATTCTATGCAGGCGCTTCTTATATGCGTGGGCTTACCCGTTCGTATAAAGACAAAAATGCAGTAGCGATGGAAGCCGGTTTTCGCTGGATGGTCTGGAAGGGTTTGAATGTAAGGGTTGGTGCCATTGCTGTTGCAGCTAAGGGACAGGATTTAAAAATTAACCCAACACCTGGTATCAGTTATTCATTTAAATTTTAAAATTACGAATCATGAAAAATGAAAAAACAATCGGATGGTTATTAATTGCAGGTGCTGTAGGTGTGCTCATTCCCTACACCATACTTACAATTATATTTGAATATCCAACTATTTTAAGACAAGACACTTCTATCATTCTTACTAAGTTTCATGAAGGCGGCAGTAAATTAATCTGGACATGGTTTGCTTTTGCCATCACCGGAATTCCATTAATACCAGCTTATATTATGATTGGGCAAAAATTTGAAAATAAAGCTCCCTTAATACGGATGGCTACAACGATTGGTTTGATTGGTTTAATTGTTCAGATGATAGGCTTATTAAGATGGACATTTGTTGTACCTGTACTTGCAGATACATTTGTATATGCAACAGACGAAGCAACAAAAGCCGCTGCCATCGTTTCCTTTAAAACCATTCACCAGTTTGGCGGCGTGATACTGGGCGAACATTTAGGCCAGCTTTTCACCATTGCATGGACAGTAATGCTCAGCATTTCATTTGGTAAATTAAAACTGATGCCAAAATGGGTGAACGGACTTGGTATTATCAGTGCTGCTATTTACCTGCTTGCACAGGCAGAATTATTTGCAACAGTAATAAAGGGGTTTCCTGTATGGGAACTGGCAGGCTTTATTGGCAGTACATTGTGGCTTGTTTGGCTTATAATTATTGGGATCCGTTTTCTTCGTTTTAAATAATTTTTACAACAATAATAAAAGAATAGATAGAATTAGGATATAGTTGTTACCTTCAAATTCACATGCTCTTTTTAAATTTTCTTATAAATTGCACAACAAACTCATACAATATTTTTCCAGGATCATGCCGCTGTCCGAAGAGGAGATTGAAGCAATTGCGGAAACGATGAATATTCTGCATTACAAGAAGGGAACTATATTACTCAAAGAAGGACAAATTTCTACCGAAGTATATTTTGTATTGGATGGCTGTGTACGCCAATATTTTTTAGTGGATGGCGAAGAAAAAACAAATAACTTTTTTACCGAAGAACAATGGGTGATATCTATGAATAGTTTTAGCCGGCAAATTCCTTCTACCCATTTTATGGCCTGTTGTATAGACAGCACCCTGGTAGTTGGCAACAGGGAAAGGGAAGAAGAGCTGTATAAAAGGTTTCCGAACCTGGAATCTGTTTCCAGAAAAGTAATGGAAAAAGTATTTGCAGAACAACAGGAAATAATGGCATCTTACACTACGGATACTCCGGAACAACGTTACCTGAAATTGTTACAATCAAGGCCCAGTCTATTTCAAAAAATACCACAATACCAAATTGCAAGTTATATTGGTGTAAAGCCGGAATCGTTGAGTAGAATAAGAAAAAGGTTAATGCAATAGCCCGGTAGTTTATCCGATTAATATTTTCTAAACATTAATAACAACATTTCCTTTTTTGTGCCCCTTTTCAACATAAACATGTGCTTCCGCCATTTGTTCCAATGAATAGTTACGGTCTATAACCGGTTTTAATTTGCCTGTCTCCATCAATTCTTTCAAAAAAACAATATCTGCTGCTGTATGGCTTATCATGCCAAACAATACTTTTCTGCGACTTGATATAGAAATAAATATTCCTTGAAAAGTTTCTGACATTCCTGCTGCGCTTAAAATTAATATTCCTTTTTTATGTAAAGATTTTAAACTTCCTGAAACAGAAATTGTATTAACCGTGTCAAAGATTACATCGTAGATCTCGCCATTCCGCATAAAATCCTCCTTTGTATAATCAATAACTTTATCTGCACCAATGGATTTTGCCAGCTCAATATTAGCAGTGCTGCATACAGCTGTAACATGCCCCCCAAAATGTTTTGCCAGTTGAACAGCAGCGCTACCCACAGCACCGGATGCACCAACGACCAGCACTTTTTGTCCGGGCTTTATTGCTGCCTTTCTTATAAAATGCAAAGCCGTAAGGCCTCCAAAAGGAATAACAGCAGCTTCTGCATGTGTAAAATTATCCGGCTTTAATGTCAATGAACCATTTTCAGCAACACAAATATATTCGGCATAAGCACCAAAGCGCATATCCGTATGGCCAAAAATTTGGTCTCCAACTTTGAAACTTGTAACGCCTTTACCTACGCTTTCAACGGCACCCGAAAAAACAACGCCCAGTATATTTATTTTAGGTTTTGTTAATCCAAAGAAAAAACGAACAGCAAATGGGTCGGCCTTACGCAGCCGCACATCACCCGAATTTACTGCTGTAGCATTTATTTTTATCAGTATTTCATTGTCTTTGGGAATTGGCTTTGCCACTTCTTTAAGTTGTAGTACTTCAGGCGGCCCGTATTTGGTATATACTATTGCTTTCATGTTCACTCGTATTATTGTGTTTGATTCATTCGGGTGCAAAAGTATTTGTTGTGTTTCCCAATTTCATTGACTTGGGTTAAGAAATAAAACAGATTCTCTGTTTTCAGCAGAAAGAAAGATAAAGGAATCAGTGCCAATCCACCAAAATTACACAAGGTTACTACTTTAAAAAATTTGCTTTGTCATTTTAATTTGTTTTAAATTGTTAACTATAAAGGGTATGACAAGTGATGAGGAAAATCATTGCATATTGAAAAAAAATGTATAATGAATTTTATAAAAGTATGTACCAAAGATGAGTTGCCCAACAATTCACAAAAAGTGGTAAACCCGGGTAAAAAGAAAATTGCCCTTTTTCATTTCAATGATAAAATAACAGCCATCGCCAACGCATGCCTGCACAAAGCCGGGCCATTGGGACTGGGAGTTGTAAGTGCAAAGTATGAAGGCATGTATGTAACCTGCCCCTGGCATGGATGGGAATACAATATTGAAACAGGCAGTGCACCACCGGGTTTTCCGGACCAGCAGGCATTGTATGAAGTAAAGGTGGAAGGAGAATATATACTGGTAAGTGAAGAACCGATCTTAAAGGCACATCGGGAACATCATAACAATCCTTTACTGGAAGACCTGATTAAATTAAAATACCAGACTTCTGAGAACAGTTTAAATATTCTCGGCATCAGCACCACCAACCTGTCACCAAACCTGCCCCGCTTTTCAACTTCTGAAGATGCGTTGGAAAAATCTTTGGCCTATGCACAGGAAAAATATGGAGCTGCAACAAAAATGGTAAAACTCCGTGAACTTGAATTCCGCAATTGCGAGGGATATTATTCTCAACACAGCAATGCCTGCACCTGGCCCTGCAGCATCACCGAAATGAATCCTGAAGACGGCATGACAGAAGTTTATGAAAGCATGATCCTTTGGGCTGATATTGTTATCGTATCTACCCCCATACGTTGGGGAAATGCTTCTGCCTTGTATTACAAAATGGCAGAGCGGTTAAATTGTGTTCAAAATCAAATTACCATCAGCAATAAAATCCTGGTAAAAAATAAACTGGCCTCTTTTATCATAACAGGCGGGCAGGATAATATACAGCAGGTAGCAGGACAGATGATGTGTTTCTTTACCGACCTTGGTTTTACTTTTCCTCCTTTTAGTTTTTTGGGCTGGAGCCGTGGCTGGACATCCGAAGACATGGACAAAAATGTGATGCAGTTTAAAAAGAGCGAATACATTAAACGTACTTCCATGGAAATAGTTGATAACTGTGTTGAAATGTTGAAACAGATTAAAAATGTCAACAGCGCTAATATGCATGCACCCCTGCCAAAAAGAACTGATTCGCTTAGTGCCGGGTTAGAAAACGGGGACATGAATATGTAAAAGTAAACTGGCAGGTTTTAATAAGCCATGCAGTTTTATTTTTGATTTTTCATTTAAACAAAAAATAAATTGATTAAAAAATTCAGTACCATATTATTAGCAGTATTGGCAATATTTGTGGGGCTTTACCCAGTAATCTATCTTTTTACCGATAGAAAATTTGGCCTATTAGCATCAAAAACCAATGAATTGTTGGCAGACCCAATTTGGAACATTGGATTTTATACACACATTTTTTTAGGAGGCCTGGCATTATTGATCGGATGGACACAATTCAGTTCAAAACTCAGGAATAAAAATATTGCTTTACATAAAAAGATCGGAAAGGTTTATGTCGTTTCAGTGCTCATAAGTTCTATTACAGGTATTTACATTGGTATTTTTGCAACGGGTGGTTTAGTATCCTCCATGGGTTTTATCTGCCTGGGTGTAATTTGGTTTTATACTACGCTGATGGCTTATGTCTATATCAGGAATAAACAGATTCTGCAACATCAAAAAATGATGATCTATAGTTATGCGGCTTGTTTTGCAGGCGTAACCTTGAGACTATGGTTACCCGTTTTGACAAATATTTTTGGCGACTTCATTACTGCATATACCATAGTTGCGTGGCTTTGCTGGGTACCTAATTTAATCGTTGCTTTTTTTATAACAAAACGAATTGGATTGCCGGAAACAGGCTCATAGGTATACTTGCGCTACGCCTCATAAGCATGTGGGAAAATTGTCCATCCATCTGCGTTCATCATCCATTTTTTAAGGTTTAATGTCAGGTCATCTTTGCATAGTCAATAACGACATCAAAAGTTAAAAAATAAAAAATG
Organism: Ferruginibacter sp.; assembly: GCA_031373525.1. Lineage (GTDB taxonomy): Bacteria > Bacteroidota > Bacteroidia > Chitinophagales > Chitinophagaceae > Ferruginibacter. Next base: position 67,661 of record JANMMS010000048.1, on the reverse strand, counting down.
AAAAATTTCGCAGTTCCAACAAGAGATGAAGTAGCACCGGCTAACCAAACCATCTTTGACAACCTCAAAAAAGCATTGGGTTTTGTTCCCAATCTCTATGCCGCCATCGCTTATTCAGATAATGGATTAGGCCGTTACCTTGCTTATCAAAATGCAAAAACAACTTTAAGCAACAAAGAAAAAGAAGCGGTGAACTTAGTGGTGAGTGAAGTAAACAAATGTGTTTACTGTAAAAGTGCACACACTGTAATTGGAAAAATGAATGGCTTTACGGATGAGCAATTGCTGGACATCCGCCGGGAAAAAGCTGACAACCCTAAATTGAATTCACTGGTAAAATTAGCAGCCAGCATCACCCGCAACCGTGGCAACGCCGAAGCAGCATTGGTGGATGATTTTTATGCACAAGGCTATACTAATGAAAATTTAGTTGACCTTATTCTGCAAGTAAGTGATAAAACAGCCATGAACTATTTGCATAACCTTACAAAAGTGCCGGTTGATTTTCCTTTGGCACCTGCTTTGGAAGTGGAATCGGCGCTTAATTAATTATTGTCAGGTATAAATTATAAAAAAGCCGGACTTATACTCCGGTTTTTTTATTTATAATCCATTCCGGGAAACTTATCCATCCCATTGCGTCCATTCTCCATTTTTTACCCTACCAAATTGGTGCAACTTTGTGTTATAAAATTAAAGGCAATGACAACAGCAACGGAAAATACAGTAATAAAAAAAGCTGATTATAAAAACTATCTCCAAAAGGGAATTAGTTATGATCAATATAAACAACTCATGGCTGAAGACCTGGCTCTGAACCACGACTTGAAGATAAAAGAATATATCAATCTTAACCAACGCCGTATGCACCGGGTGGAGAAAACTTATATCCCATCCGCTGAAATTACTACGCAGGTAAAAAATCTGAAACATAAAACTTACTGGCTCATATTAACTGAACACTGGTGTGGTGATGCTTCGCAAACATTGCCTGCTTTAAATTCTATCGCAGAGTTAAGTGAAGGCATGATTGAAATGAAATTAGGTTATCGTGACCAAAATGATGAACTGATGAATGCGTACCTTACCAATGGAACAAAGTCAATACCCAAACTGGTTCAATTAGATGAGCATTTTAACGTAACGGGTATTTGGGGGCCAAGGCCAACAGTAGCACAAAAACTGGTAAAGGAATTAAAATCAAATCCTGCAACAGCTGCCAGTTATGCCAACGAACTGCATTTGTGGTATGCTAAAAACAAACAACAGGAACTTGAAAAAGAAGTGACACAATTATTATTCAGGGCCAATTTATTTTGTCCTGATTGTTTATCATAACTAAAAACTAAAGACATGGAACAAAAACTTCCGCTTCCGCCATTTACAATGGAAACGGCTTTACAAAAAGTGCAGCTGGCAGAAGATGCCTGGAACAGTAGAGATCCCGAAAGAATTTGCATGGCCTACACCATTGACACCGAATGGCGCAACCGAACCGACTTTATTAACGGGCGTGAAGCTGTAAAAGAATTTTTGAAAGGGAAATGGAAAAAAGAACTGGATTATAAACTTAAAAAAGAATTGTGGGGCTTTAGAGAAAACAGGATGGCTGTACGTTTTGAATATGAATACCACAATGCAGCGGGGCAATGGTTCCGTGCCTATGGAAATGAAAACTGGGAGTTTGATGAAAATGGATTGATGCGGAAAAGATATGCCAGTATTAATGATTTACCCATTGAAGAAAAAGACAGAAAATTATAAGAACCACAAGAACGCAAGGACACAAGAACTTGTGCTCTTGTGTCCTTGTGGTAATTACTTATTCTTTTGGTAAAGCAGCAAATACTTCATCAACAAAAGGTTTGCTTCCCTGAACAAGGTTAACCGAATTAAAATTAATAAGTAGTGCTTTAGGTTTTTGACTTAGTTTAAGATAGGTGATGGTTTGTGCATGGTGAATGGGAAGTAGTGTTTCAACAGATTTCACTTCAATGATAATCAGATCATTCACTAGAATATCCAGCCGTAAAGGATCTTTGGTTTGAACTCCTTTGTAAATAATAGGAACTTCAACCTGTTCCTTTACAGAAAGCTGTTGAAGCCTAAGTTCATGTACCAAACAAGCCCGGTAGATACTTTCCAGCAAGCCAGGCCCTAAATATTTATGAACTTCAATGGCACAGGCCATAACATCATAGGCAATATTCTGAACAAGTGTTTTTGTAATCATATGTAATTGTTTAGATAAAAATAATACATGGGTAACAAAACAAATTGGTCAAAACACCCTAATCTCAGGTTATTTTTCTTGTGCTCTTGTGTCCTTTTGGTCAAAAAATAATATCATGGCAAAAAATTTCGCTTCATTAGCATTTACTCCTGCTGTTAAAGCAATGCAGGAAAAACTCGGTAGCCGTTCAAGCTATGCCCGGATGGAAAGGGATACTTATGTAGATGGTCTTACGGAAAATGAAATTGATTTTATTGCACAACGGGATAGTTTTTATATGTCAAGTATTGGCGAAAACGGATTCCCTTATATTCAACATCGCGGTGGGCCAAAAGGGTTTGTCAAAGTGCTGGATGTTAAGCGGATTGGCTTTATAGATTTCAGAGGTAACATGCAATATATTTCTGTTGGTAATATTGCCACCAATAATAACGTAGCATTGATCATGGTTGATTATCCTGCAAGGACAAGATTAAAAATATTGGCTAAAGCAACAATTGTAGAATTAAAAGATGACCTGGCATTGTATGATTTACTCGATTTAAGCGACTATAAATTTAAACCTGAACGTATGATGGTGCTTGATATAGAAGCCTACGACTGGAATTGTCCGCAACATATTACACCAAGATATACCTTAGAAGATATTGAATCTGCTTTTGCCGGTCAACAAAACCAAATAACAAAATTGCAGGCTGAAGTGAAAGAGCTGAAGATAAAAATAAAAGAACAAGGATCATGATAAAGGATTTAAAAAGAGTAGTTATAACAGGAATGGGAGCGATCACACCATTGGGAAATTCAGTAGATGAATTCTGGAAAAATATTATTGCCGGAAAAAGTGGCGTGGGGATGATCACCAAATTTGATACCACACATTTTAAAACAAAATTTGCAGCAGAAGTAAAAGATTTTCATGCAGCAGATTATTTTGAAAAAAATGAAGCCCGAAAATACGATCTGTTCACCCAGTATGCAGTTGCTGCTGCAGAAGAAGCCATTAAAAATGCCGGTCTTGATTTTGAAAAATTAAACAGAAACAAGATCGGTGTTATCTGGGGATCGGGCAATGGCGGAATACAAACCTTTCAGGAACAGGTAGAAGAGTTTGTAATCAATGGAAGAAAGCCGAGATTCAATCCTTATTTTATTCCAAAGATCATTGCAGATATTCCATCCGGTGTTATTTCTATCCGCCACGGGTTACGGGGATTGAATTTTTCAACCATTTCTGCATGTGCATCATCCAACACAGCCATTATTGATGCATTTAATTATATCCGGTTGGGTAAAGCAAATATTATTATTACAGGAGGATCAGAAGCTCCCATCAATGAAAGTGGTATGGGTGGATTTAATGCTTCCAAAGCTTTGAGCACAAATAATGAAAATCCACAAAAGGCTTCCAGGCCATTTGATGTAAAGAGAGATGGTTTTGTAATGGGAGAAGGAGCCGGAGCTTTGATCATTGAAAGTCTGGATTCTGCACTTGCAAGAGGAGCAACGATCATTGCTGAAATTGCCGGTGGAGGAATGGCTGCAGATGCATATCATTTAACCGGAACACATCCCGATGGAGAAGGCGCATATCTTGGCATGCTGGATGCACTGGATGATGCCGGCATTGATGCATCCCAAATTGATTATGTAAATGCACATGCCACTTCTACTCATTTAGGAGATGAAAGCGAGTTGAAAGCAATAATGAGGGTCTTTGGAGAGAATATAAATCTAAACATCAGTGGTACTAAATCTATGACGGGACATTTGCTGGGTGCAGCAGGTGTTATAGAGGCAATTATTTCTATAAAAGCAATTACCGATCATATTGTACCACCAACTATCAATACCAATGAAGTGGAACCAGACTGGAAAGATAAATTCAATTTAACTTTAGGAAAATCGCAATCTAAAGAAATTAATTATGCAATGAGTAATACTTTTGGTTTTGGCGGGCATATTGCCACAACTATCTTTAAAAAATATACATAATATATATTCTGATGCTCAATCAATCTAACTTTACACTGGTAAATCCACAGAACGGAAATTTAGCCTTCAAACTTTTTTCATTTGAGGACAATGGATTCTTCGACCATATACAACGCAATAATTATTTTTCACTGATATGGGTACAGGAAGGTAGTGGAAAAATTAAAGCCGATTTTGCAGAATATGATTTTGAAGCAAACAGCCTTTTTGCCTTTTCACCGTATCAGCCGTATATGATTGAATCAGCCAATTCTATAAAGGGCATTGCTATCTATTTTCATCCGGAGTTTTTCTGTATTTACAAACACCATAAAGAGGTTTCATGTAATGGTGTTTTGTACAACAATGTTTACCAGCCACCTTTCGTTACCGTGGATGAAGTATCTGCCACTACTTTTCAAATGTTATGTGACCAGATAAAAACCGAAATGCAAAATCCTGCATTGGCACAGTATGAACTACTGGTTTCTTACTTAAAAATATTTTTAATAAACGCCTCGCGGCTAAAAACGCAACAGCATCCAAAAGCGGCTGAAGAATTGAAAGACAATAAAGAACCGTTTATTCTTCAAAAACTAAAAGATGCAATAGAGGAAAATTTTAAATCAAAACATTCTCCGGCAGATTATGCTGAAATGTTATTCATTTCACCAAAGGCATTGGCAAAGATCACCAAATCACATTTTAATAAAACGCTGAGCAGCCTCATTAATGAACGGATCATTATTGAAGCCAAACGGGAATTATATCTTACTGATAAGACAGTAAAAGAAATTGCATATGAACTCGGATATGAAGACGAATATTATTTTAGCCGTTTCTTCAAGGTAAATGCTGATGTTTCTCCTCAACTATACAGGGATACAGTTGGTTATGCCAAAGCGATGACCTGATTAGTTTGTTGTTTAATTGTATTAATTTTACAATCGAAATTATTTATATAATATCATGAAGAATATAATATATATCGCTCTTATTGCTTTGGGAATATTTGCTGTAAATGCTTTTATGAATCCGGCAGTTGATTTTAATTCCGATAACAAGGATGGAATAAAATTTCACAGGGGAACATGGAAGGAAGCATTGGCTATTGCTAAAAAAGATAAAAAACTTATTTTCCTTGATATCTACGCTACCTGGTGCGGGCCATGTAAAAGATTAAAAAGCACTACGTTTTCAAACAGCCGTGTAGCGAAGTATTTTAACGCAAATTTTATCAATGTTACCCTGGATGGAGAAAAAGGCGATGGAGAAATTCTTGCCGAAAAATACAGCATAACAGGTTATCCTACTTTGCTTTTTATTAATGCAGATGGTAATGTTATAGCCAAAGGAGACGGATATATGGATGGGGACGAATTACTTCATTTGGGCAGGTCTGCAGTGAGATAAAAAACTCTTTGTAGTTTGATATTTGAGGGTTGATCCAGTGTCAGAATGTAACCTCAAACCTCAAACCTCAAACTACTAAACCCTTTCACTCAATTCCAGCCACCTCATTTCTTTTTCATCCAATTGCTGAATAATAAGGGAGATTCGGTCTGCAGCTTTTTGCAATTCATCATAAGCGATATTGCCATTCATTTTTTCTTCGAGTAACTTTTTTTCTTCCTGTAAAGCCGGCATTTCTTTTTCCAGTGTTTCCAGTTCAAATTTTTCTTTGAAGGAAAGTTTTTTCTGTACTACTGTCGCCTGTATTCCATTAGTCGGTCGTCTGTTGTCAGTCGTCGCCGCAACTTCCTCAACAACCGGTTTCATGATCTGTTGTTCCTTATTTGTGAGCAATCCCTTCGCCATGGCTTCCCTGTATTGTGAATAGTTGCCGGGAAAATCCCTGATCACGCCATCGCCTTCAAATGCAAATAAATGATCTACCATGCGGTCCATAAAATACCGGTCGTGACTTACAATTAATATACAACCAGGGAACTCCATTAAAAATTCTTCCAGTGTACGAAGGGTTTGAAGATCGAGGTCATTGGTTGGTTCATCGAGCACCAGAAAATTCGGATTAAGAAATAAAATGCTCATCAAATGAAGCCTGCGCTTTTCTCCTCCACTTAATTTACTCAATAATGTAAATTGTTGTTCGGCAGTAAATCCAAATTTTTCCATGAACTGGCTGGCAGAAATTTTGGTTCCGTCATTTAGTGGAAAAAATTCTGCCATGGATTTTACATATTCAATGGCACGTTTGTCTTCCTTATATTGCAATCCGTCCTGGCTGAAGTTGCCAAATACGACGGTATCGCCATGGTTTATTTTTCCGCTGTCGGGTTGTTCTAATTGCAATGCAATTTTTAAAAAAGTGGATTTGCCCACCCCGTTCTTTCCAACCACACCAATTCTTTCTCCTTTTTTAAATGTATAATCAAAACCCTTCATGATGGTTAAGGCGCCATAGCTTTTATTCACTTTTTTAAGCTCAAGGATCTTTCCGCCCAGCCTGGTCATTTTTACCTGCAGACTCACTTCAATTGTATCTTTTTGTTGTTTTACCCGGTCTTCTACTTCCGTAAATGCATCCTGCCTGCTTTTACTTTTAGTGGTACGTGCTTTTGGTTGCTTGCGCATCCACTCCAGTTCTTTTCGAAAAATATTCTTGTCTTTTTGTAATTCACTTTGTTGCACTTCCAGTCTCAGACTTTTTTGTTCCAGGAAATAATCATAATCGCCTTTATAAACAAAAACTTTTTCATCATCTATTTCTATGATTTCATTGCTTACTGCATCTAAGAAATAGCGGTCATGCGTAACCAATAGTAATGTGATCTTTTGCGCACTTAAATATTCTTCCAGCCATTCTATCATCGATACGTCGAGATGATTGGTTGGTTCATCCAATATCAATAAGCAACGGCCTTCATGCAATTGTGCTTCGATCAATGCCTGGGCAAGTGCTACTCTTTTCTTTTGTCCGCCGCTGAGATTACCCACTTTTTCATTCAGGTGGTGCAAGTTCAGTTTACCTAATATCTGTTTCAGGTCACTCTCAAAACTCCAGGCATTCAAGTCATCCAGGCTTGCCATCAGGTCGCCAAGTTTATCATGATCATTAGAGCCATTCTCTAAAAACTGCTCATATTCTTTAACTACTTTTACAACAGGATTGTCTAACCGCAACACATTATCCCAGATGGTTTTTTTACCGTCAAAATCATTGTCCTGCTGTAGCATTACGGTCTTAATATCCTTATGTACCCAAACAATCCCCGAATCGGCAGTATCCAGTCCTGCTATGATCTTCATGAGGGTACTTTTGCCGCTTCCATTTCTGGCAACAAGGGCAATTTTATCACCTTCCTCAATGTTGATGGTAATGTTTTTAAAAAGCGTTCTTATCCCAAAGGACTTACTGATATTCTCTACCGAAGCGTAATGCATAAATACAAAGGTACGATGTCTGCCTTTTTAAATAAAGAGTAAACTATTCAAATGAACCAATAAACCATATTTTTGCAAAAATCCCCATATTGTAAATACCTACTTAAGGTGTTACATATAAAAACACCATACTGTGTTTTTTACAGGGCTAAATAATTCATGTTTTTAAAATGACAATAAAGAAAAGAATTTTATTTACATATATACAGATCGTCCGATATGTTTTTAAAAAGAAGTTCATCTCTATTTTCGGAAATCCTTTAAAAGGGTATACCTGGAGTACCCAATACAATTATGAATATCTTACAGGTGATTATGAGGAAAAAGATACGATGCTTACATTTTGTTCCTGGCTCAGAGATGACTCTGTTTTTTATGATTTGGGAGCTAATGTTGGCTACTATTCTTTCATAGCAAATCAATATATCAGCAAAGGGAAAATTTACAGCTTTGAACCAATGCCACCCAATATCGATACTTTTAAAGCACACCTTAGATTAAATAAAAAAAGATTAATAAATAACAACATCAATTTAATGCCTTATGCAGTTTCTGATAAGGAAAAAGAAGTCGTGTTTTCAAGTAGTGATATGTCGACTGAAGGAAATACTTATGTTAACTCAGCCTTGCATAATAACTCTTCGAAGAATCTTGTAGTAAAATGTTTTTCTGTTGACGGATTGCTGGGGCAGGGATACCTGAAGCCGGATATACTTAAAATTGATGTAGAAGGAGCAGAGTTTGATGTTTTAAAAGGTGCAGAACAAACGATCAAAAAATATCATCCCAATATTTTACTTGCCACACATGATTGCCATCTGCCCGGGGTTCAAAAACTTTGCATTGATTATTTACATCAATTGGGATATGAATTGAAAATGTTAAGTAATGAAAACAAGACCATCGAGGGGTTAGATGATTACATTGCAATGTACAGATCAAAAAAAGAGTAACGCAAAATATTTATTTGAAAAAAATTGTTTGCTTTACAATCAATGCACGCTCAATAATAGATAATGTTAAAACCGGAGTCTTACAAAAAGGGGATCGTGCTTTCTACCAGTTTGAACATTTTTGTAAAAGGCATTCTCTTTTTTAATACTATTGTAATTGCCTGGTATTTCGGGACCAGCATAGATACTGATCTGTATTTTTATATTTTTTCAACGATCACTTTAATTTCAGCCCTTGTGAATGGTATGGACCTTGCAGTTTTTCTTCCGGAAGGAATGCATCTGCAGGAAGAAAAAGGTAAGCAGGAAGCGATGGGGTTTTATAATTTTTTCGGATTCTGTTATCTGTTGATTGGGATAATAATATTTTTAATCCTTTTCTTTTTTTCAGTACCTATTTACGGTAAAATATCTTCATTTAAACCAATCGTTCTTTCTGCTCATTCATCTTTATTATTAGTAAGCAGTGCATTACCATTATTGGTTATTCTCACAAATTACTTTACATCAGTTCTTACTACTCTAAAAATTTTCACAGCTCCTTTGATAGCAAATGGCATTGCACAATTGTTTGCATTAGGATCTTTGATCTTTTTTCATGATACATTCGGAGTTGTATCAGTCTTGTATGGGATGGTTGCCGGCTACCTCCTGAATATCACACTGCTTTTATTTTTCATGCACTATAAACTACACTGGCAATTTGTTTTTTCGGCAGTGCATATAACAAAGCGTATAAAAAAGAATCTTGCATCTGTACAGTTGGGTAATCTGGCTACTTTTTCTTTTAATTATGGGATCATAGTTGTGTTAAGCAGCCTTCCTGTTGGAGTCTATTCAGCATATAATTACAGTATGCAAATATTGAATATCCCGAGTAGTTTTATTGTTGGACAGGCAGCAGCGGTTGCAGGAATAAAATTTAATGAATTAGCAGCAAAAAACCTTACACAGGAATTTAACAGGATCTTTTTACAAAGTGTGGAAATACTTCTTTTTTTAATAGTTCCATTTTGTTTCCTTGCTCATTTATATGCCAATACTGTTGTAAGTTTTTTATATCTGCGTGGTGGCTTTACAGAAGACTCGGCAGAAAGAGTAGTGTATTTTATGAAATACCTGATATTTCTAGCACCCTGTTTCACTATTAATACCCTTATAACAAGGGTTATGACAGCAGGAAAAAAAGTGAGCCAGACCTTTTTCTTTCAATTAGGGTTTAATTTATCTGCATTATTGCTTATGATATTTTTTACAAGAACTTTCCAGGAAAAGGGATTTATTATTTCTATGTTACTTTCTTATTACTTCTATGTAACAATAGTTTGTATTTTTATATTTAAATGGCTTATGCCCTTTATCAATTATTTTAGTGTTATTAAAAAAATGGCTTTGATCTTTTTATTTAACTTACCTTTTGTCTGGATCTTTTATAGATTGTTTGATCTGCACCAGTCAATATCTGGATTTTTATTGATCTCAGCGGGGTATTATATTGTTGTGTTAGTAGTTAATCATTTTATTAAGTTAAATAAAACATTTGATATTTACTTTTCAAGTATAGTAAGAAATCTTATACCAAAAAGGAAATAAAATTTATTTATAAGACCGAAATAATATTTTCTGTATTTTGTTTGAAACGGGATAAAGGTTATATATTAAAAATATCAATTGATACAACCGGCTGCTAAAATTAAATTAATGATTGTTGTTCCAACACTCGAATGTGGAGGATTGGAAAGAAATGTTGCCATGATTTGTAATAACTTGGATACATCAAAATATGATGTAACACTTGTTGTTGTAAATAATTTAAATCAGTTTTTTAAGATTACCAACAAGGATATAAAGCTGATAGACCTTAAAATTGCCAATGTTCGTAAATCATTGTTTCAGATCTTAAAAATTTCTAGGAAGGTCAGGCCTGATATCATACTTTCTACTGCTAATCACCTGAACTTATTATTTGGCATTTTTAAATGGTTGTTTCCTAAGCGTATAAAAATTATTGCCAGGGAATCAAGTATTGTAAGCATCAATACACAGCGAAGCTGGAACCCGGTAATTTATCATTGGCTTTTACGAGTTTTTTATAGAAATATTGATGTCATCATCTGCCAGTCAAAATTCATGCAGGATGACCTTTTATCAAACTATAATATCAGGATCGAAAAAACACGCATTATTCATAACGCAATCATTCAACCTGAATATCAAGTTGAACCCAATAGTCCTTCAGCATTTGCAAAACTTATTACTGTTGCACGTCTTTCAAAAGAGAAAGGGTTGGATCGGCTGATAAAATCAGTATCAAAACTCAATATTCCATACAGATTTGTCATTATTGGGGAAGGAGATATGCGCAATAAATTACAGGAATTAATCAATGACCTTTCACTTCAACAACATGTTTTTTTAGTAGGAAGCAGGAGTGAGCCTTATAAAGAAGTGCCGTCACCCGATCTTTTTTTAATGGGATCATATTATGAGGGTTTTCCCAATGCAATGCTTGAAGCAACTGCCATAGGGATTCCGGTTGTTGCTTTTAATGCACCTGGTGGCATTGCCGAACAGATTGTAAACTTTGAAAATGGTATCCTGGTTGAAGGAAATGATGAAAAAGCATTTGCTGAAGCAATACAACAGGCACTTAATTTTGATTTTAATAAAAATAAAATTCAAGAAGATGCATTGAAGCGTTTTAGTATTAATTGTATCATGAAGAATTGGTATGATCTTTTTGAATCACTGAAGTAATTTATTTTCCGCAGATCTGCACAGATCAAAACATGCGGATTTTGCAGAAAGAATAAGAGATTGCAATTGTTATCTTCTATAATCTGCGGAACAAATCAGCGTTTATCTGCGGGCACAAATATTTCTAATGAAAATATTTATTTTATTACTCATTATACTAACAACTTCTTTTTACTCCAGTGCACAAAAAAATATCACCAAATCAATTAAAGATTTCGGTGCAAAAGGTAATGGATATTCCGATGACCAGGATGCTTTTGTAAAGGCGTCTGCGTTTTTCAGAAACAGGAAAGGGCATGGAAAACTTATTATTCCCAAGGGTACTTATATTGTTGGAAGACAGAAATTTACAGGTAATGATACCGAAAAGAAAAACACTGCATATACAGGAGACTATGTTTTGGATCTGGTAGATTGCCATGATATGATCATTGAAGGAAAGCCGGGTGCTGTATTAAAACACAGGGACAGCCTGCGTATTGGGACTTTTTCGCCCATTACAGGGAAACCATTTATACATAATATCAAAGACATCAATATCAAAGCAGCGTATTACCGGTATGCTACAAGTGCAGGCAATATGATATTTATTTCCAGTTGCAGTAAGGTTAAAGTAACGGGATTAAAATTAGATGGTAATTCACCTAATTTTTCATTTGGTGGAAACTGGGGTTCCGGACGTAATGCATATGAACTGATCCATTATGGGATTTATATATTAGACTCACATGATATTGGTATTAAAAATTGTACAATTGAAAAATTTTCCTGCGATGGAATATATATTGCCAACATGGGTCAACAATTGAAAACTTTTAATATTAATGTTGACAATTGTACAGTTAATTTTAACGGCCGCAATGGCCTGAGCTGGCTGGGGGGCGAAAATATTAGTGTTACCAATTCAAGTTTTTCCAATTCTGGCCAGGGTACCGTTCATGAATCTCCGGCAGCAGGTATTGATATTGAAGTTGAGAATAATAGTTTTTGCCGTAATGGATATTTTTATAATTGTACTATGGAAAATAATATCGGTTCAGCAATTACCTCAGGTAGCAAAGAACTTTCATCGAATGTTTTATTTAAAAAATGTATCGCAGCTTCCCCATCGTATTATACCATATTTACAGATGCCGCTTTTCATCGGTTTGAGGATTGTAAATTTTATGGAACTGTTTTAGTATGGTACAGTGCCAAAAATGAAAGCGACGGAGTTAAATTTAAAAAATGCCTTTTTGATGAAAATTATAAAGGGAAAAAAATGTATGATGGTACATACCAACTCGGTATTGAGGCTACTTCGGTTCAGGTTGACAGTTGTAATTTCATAGCATATTCAACTGCAAATTATTACCTGGCGGGGCACGCAAAAAATTGTGAAGTGAATAACCCCGAAATGCTTCATGTGTCTAACAGCACATTTTATAATTATTGTGAAACCGGTTTCAAACTGAGTGAAAAAGTTGCAGGGATAGCAGGACACTGTATCTTTTATAATAACAGGTTCTACGCCCGCCCGGGTGTAATTTTTCAAAATGGATTTAATGTAGATTGTCATGCTGATGCAGGGAAAAATAAATTTCTTATAGCCATAAAACAATTGCTAAAGGCTCATAGCTTTTAGCTAATAGCTATATTTGCAACATTCAAAAATAAAAGATCGGCAATAATTGATCATATAGAATGAAACCAGCTTTATTAATATTTATAAATTCTCTCAGATCAGGTGGTGCGGAAAGGGTAGTATCGCAGCTGCTGATCCATATGAAGGACGACTTTGATATACACCTGGCTTTGTACAGCCATATCATTGAGTACGAGATTCCTGAAGGGATCAAAATATTCGATCTTAAACAATCCGAAAATGACGGACAAATGTCCATGCTGTTGAAATTGCCGTGGTTATCATATAAGGTAAGCCGTTATTGTAAAAAGCATGCCATATCCCATAGCGTAGCTTTTTTAAACAGGCCATGCTATATAAATGCACTTATGCGTAGTTGTTGGGGATACAACGGCAGGGTGGTGATGTGCGAAAGGACCCACGAAACAACTATGTTGCAGACCAAATCTCTTTTAACAAGGATCATTACAAAATTCCTGATCAGTGCTTCATACAATAGTGCTGATCTTGTACTGGCAAATGCGCAAGCAATAAAAGATGACCTTCACAAAAGCCTGCACGTAAATACTCCTATAGAAGTGATTTATAATCCGATTGATATTCAGGACCTGCAAAATAAAATGAACGGGCCAATAAACATTCAAATATCAAAAGACGCCTTTCATTTTATTGCGGTTGGCAATTTTAGGCATGAAAAAAATTTCCCTCTGTTATTAAATGCATTTGCTTTAATAAAAGAATTGAATTGTAAGCTGGTTTTGGTTGGCGACGGCCCGTTACGAGACCTGCTTAAACAAAAAGTTTCTGAATTGCAAATCGGGGAACAGGTAATATTTTGCGGACGAGACAATAATCCTTTCAAATACATTCATAAATGTGATTCATTTATTTTAAGTTCAGATGTAGAAGGCTTTCCAAATGTGCTTTTAGAGGCATTGGCATGCGGGAAACCCGTTATTTCTACTGATTGCCTTTCTGGCCCCAGAGAGATGATTGCCCCCTCCACCAATCCTAATCTGCAGCTAGCAGATCATTTTAGCGAAGAAGAATTTGGAATACTGACACCTGTTGGGAATGCAACAATCATGTCTCAGGCAATGAGAAAAATTGTCTTTGATGAAACCCTTCGAAACAAGTTAAAGGAAAAAGCTTCAGGCAGGGCTGCAGATTTTGATATCTCAATCATTAAGCATCTTTTTGTAAAAGCTTTTACCGGATTGAATTGAAAAGATAAAAATCAGATTCTATGTTATTTAACTCATTTCAATTTTTGATTTTTTTCCCTATTGTAACGATTCTTTATTTTTTATTACCACATAAATGGAGGTGGATTCATTTACTTATTTCAAGTTGTGTTTTTTATATTGCCTTTATTCCTGTTTACATACTAATTTTATTTTTTACTATAATCATTGATTATGTTGCAGCTATTTTTATTGAGCAGGCAACCGGGAAAAGGAGAAAACTACTTTTATTGATCAGTATTATTGCCAATGTGGGTGTTTTGGCTGTATTTAAGTACTATAATTTTTTCTTAGACAATGTAAATATTTTCCTCCATTCGTTACACATCACAACACACTCAATGCAATTTTGGGATATTATTTTACCCATTGGTTTGTCCTTTCATACATTCCAGGCTATGAGCTATACCATAGAAGTTTACAGGGGAAAGCAACAGGTAGAAAAACATTTTGGGATCTATGCTTTATATGTAATGTTCTATCCACAACTGGTTGCCGGCCCAATTGAAAGACCCCAGAATTTATTGCATCAATTTCATGAAAAACATTTTTTTGATAACGAAAGGGTAGCTAAAGGGTTGAGATTGATGTTGTGGGGGTTATTTATTAAAGTTGTTGTTGCTGATAGGCTTGCTACATATGTTAACCCTGTATACTCGAATATCGATCAGCACAATGGCACATCGCTTTTATTGGCAACCATATTTTTTACCATACAGATATATTGTGATTTTGCAGGCTATTCGTATATAGCTATTGGTTCAGCAAGGGTTATGGGATTTGATCTGATGACTAATTTTAACCGCCCTTATTTTTCCAGATCCATTTCTGAATTTTGGTCAAGATGGCATATTTCATTGTCTACATGGTTTCGTGATTACGTATACATTCCGCTGGGAGGAAATAAAGTTTCTATACCCAGGTGGTACATTAATTTATTTATTGTTTTTATTATAAGCGGGTTATGGCATGGTGCAAATTGGAAGTTTATTGTATGGGGTGCTTTGAATGGATTTTATTTAGTGTTTGCCATTATTACTGAAAAATGGCGCAAAGCCTTTAATGAAAAAACTGGGCTTACAAAATTACCGGGTTTACATCGAATAATTCAAATCACTGTCACGTTTTTCCTTTGTGTTTTTGCCTGGATATTTTTTCGTGCTGATACACTTTCAGGCGCCTTTTTAATAATCAATAAAATATTATTTCATCAGGGAACTGTATTTACCGGTGACTACCCGGCATTGATTCCATATTGCGCATTTGGCATACTGTTACTTTTATTCGTTGAATATAAAAATGAGTTTTTTGCAGGAAAATATTTATTCTTTAACAATAAGAACATGTATATCAGGTATGCTTCCTTTATTTTGATAATTGTTGTAATCCTGTTAATAGGTGTTTTTGATGGGGGGCAATTTATTTATTTTCAATTTTAAAAACCCGCATGAACGAAGTAAGTAAAAATTATATCATTTTTTTTAAAAAGTTTGTCATTTTATTGCTGGTAATGATTGCAATAGATTTATTGCTGGGTAAATTATTAGCACATTTTTATTTTAAAATGAAAACCGGAGAATCTTCAAGAATAACATATGCAATGACCAAAGCCAATGAAGAAATAATAGTTTTTGGCTCTTCAAGGGCCAATCATAATTATGTTCCGGATATTTTGGAAGATTCTTTTCATTTAAAAGCTTATAATGCAGGCATAGACGGGCAAAGTATATTATTTCATTATTGCATTTTGAAGAATATCCAGCTTCGAACTAAACCCAGGATCATTATTTTGGATCTGAAAGTTGATGAATTTGAAAAAAGTGAATTAGCCTATAACAGGCTTTATGCTTTATTACCTTACTATACAGTTTGCAAAAACATACAGCCAATAGTAAATCTCCGAAGCCCTTATGAATCTGTGAAAAGTTTATCAAACCTGTATCGATACAATTCTTTTATATTGCCTGTCATATTGAATAATATACTGAGCAGAACTGATGATTCAAAAAAAGGTTATGTGCCTCTTAATAAATCTTTAGACTCGAATTTATTGCTCCTTTCCGCCAGAAAAAAAAATATTATTTTAGACACAGTAAAAGTTAATATTTTCAGATCTTTTATTAAGGAAGCGAAAGAATTAAATGGAAATGTGTTTGTTTTTATTTCCCCCATTTACCAAAAAAACAGCACAATAACTTCAACAATTGCTACAGCAGAAAAGATTTGTTCAGAAGAAAATATTTTATTTATAAATTATTGTGAGACGCCTTTTTTTAATGACCATCCTGAATATTTTCAGGATATTTTCCATTTAAACAACCATGGTGCAAAAATATTTACACATATGATTAGTGATGCCATAAAAAATAATGCTCAATGACATTAAGAAATCAGTCTATTAATTCTTTAACTTGTTGTCAACTTGCTTGTGAACATGATAATATAAAATATTCAGTAAGCCAACAGCAAAAAAAGGAATTAATGGAAGCCTGTAACGTGCAAGTGTTCCGAAATTAGAAGTAGATAACCCGATCAAGGCACCAAATAATAAGGCATAGCTGATACAAAGAAACGTAAAGGGGTTATTAAAAATACCAATAAAAAAGCCCCTGATGCCTGTTTTATTAAGCACATACAAGGTGAGCCAAAAAAAGAACAAACTTTCCAGGGCACTGAAAATAATAATAAATTTTTTGGCTTCCCATAAAAAAGGCCTGTAAATGGCAGCTACAATTCCCGCAGGCATTTTTGAAATAAACCCACTGATACTAGGTTCAAATGACCCCAGGTTGAAAGTTGATTCAACATCCGCAGTTTCACTGGTTAAATAAGATGATTGCAGATCTTTTACATTATCAAATAATTTGTCAATGGCATAATAACCAAGCCTGTCATCAATTTCCTTTGAATAATACATGTAAAAACCAGCGATAATAACTAATAAAACAGGTAAAACGATCCGGCGAAAAAAATTGCTTTTGATCTTTTTTACAAGTAATAAAAGCAAGTATAAAATATAAGGTATAATAAAAGCAACCAGGATATATATTTTTAAGACACTGATCACTGCAAGACTAAGCAAAAAGATAAAAATATATTTTAATCTAAAATGTTTTTTTATCAGTAACTGATGACTGCAATATAACAACCAGCCTAAAGATGCCATACAAAGTGTATCTTTTAATACGCCCGAACCAAATACGCTCATAGAAGGGAAAAATAAAAGGATCATTGCAATTCTTTTATCCCATCCCGGCATGATATCATGGAAGGTTTGAAGCATTTTAAATATACCTGAATAAGCGATGGCAGCAAAGAACAAAGTCACTATAAGATACCTCGAAAAAGAAATATAGGATAACAACAGTGCTACCTTTTCAACAGTTAGCCCTGGTTCACCGCCACCGGCAATGATGGTATAGTTTTCTCTTATAGTTTTATGGTTTTCAAATAAAACTTTAAAGCTTTCTGCTCCTGTGCTTATTTGATGTTTTAAGAATATGGCATCTTTGAAATAGCTGAGGCTGTCTCCAAAACCATAATAAAAATTTATGAGAAATGCATAAAAAAAGGCACAGAATACTTTAAAGATAAACCCCTTGATAAGATATTTCTGAATAAGTATGTTTTGGGGGTTTCTTTTTTTAATATACAAAAGAACCATCAAAAAAATTGAAAGGTAAGCGGGTACAAGAATGATGTCTATCCAGTCTATTATTTCTTTGTACATCAATTATATATTAAATTCCGTTATTACCAGGAACGAAGCAATCTAAATTAATAGCACAACCCCGGGCAGATTGCTTCGTTCCTTGCAATGACGGATATTTTAAAAGAAGGCACTACACATCGAACAACACATCAGCCTTTTAAGCAAATTTGAGTTATTTTTACGCTTATTGCAAAACGAAAATAGCATAACCTTTATGAATTACAGGTTGGTAAGGATGACTGCCGGTTCTATGGCACTTAAAGTTTCAACTCGTGGGCAACCAAAGTATATGAGCGAGCACGGCTTTGATGTAACAATGATCAGTTCTGCAGGATGGGAATTGCCGGGAGTTATTGCGCTTGAACAATGTCCGCATATTGAAGTTAATTTAACCCGTAAACTATCACCCATTGCCGATATCTGGTCTATTTATACATTGTACAGGATTTTCAAAAAGATTAAGCCACACATCATTCATACAGAAAACCTTAAGGCAAACCTTGCAGGGCCTATTGCCGGTTACTTTGCAGGTGTTCCTGTTAGAATTCAGACAATGGCAGGGCTTGTATCGCCAACAAAAAAGGGGATAAAAGGATGGCTGATCAGGCAGGCAGAGATCCTGAGTTTTAAATTCGCAACAGATGTATGGCCTAACAGTCATAAGTCTATGGAATATATGATCCGCACCAAAATGGTAAAACCAAAAAAAACGATGGTGATAGGCAGAGGATCAACCAATGGTATTGACCTTGAAAGATTTAACAGCAATGTGATCAATAAAGAAAGACTGGCTGAAATTAAAAAAACGGTTGATTATACCGAAGGCGATGCAATTTTATTATTTGCCGGCAGAATGGTAAAAGACAAAGGGGTTGAGGAACTGGTAGCTGCTTTTGAAAAATTGCAAAAAGAATTCAAACACCTTAAACTGGTATTATTAGGGCCACAGGAAGCAGACCTGGACCCTTTAAAAACGGAAACGCTGCATGCGATCAGGGATAATGAACGTATTGTACATATTGACTGGACAGACGAAGTGGAATACTATCTTTCTTTTGCAAACCTGTTCGTTTTTCCTTCATACAGGGAAGGGTTTCCAAATGTGATCATGCAGGCCGGAGCCATGAAATGCCCCGTGGTATGCAGTGATATAGTTGGCAATAATGAGATCGTAACCAATGGGGTGAATGGGATACTACATAAATCCCAGGATGAAAATGCTTTGTACGAAGCGGCATTGTTTGCATTGAACAACTATGATATGATGCAACAATTTGCCGCAAAACTTCATGGTGATATGGTTACTTATTATGACAGATATACGCTGTATGAACTGTATATAAAAAATTATAAAGAACTGGTTGCGAAAAGATCAAAAAAAGCCATTGGTTAAAAGAGCTTTTGAAGCGATTTGGGAAAATAGAAATATGACGCTTTCAGTCAGCAAACCCAGATTAATTTATTAAGTATATTTTATATTGTGAAATAATATAAGAAATAAAAGGATAATTTGCAGCCTTTCTGAGAAAAAACTATTGATCATATGAAGAAAATTTTAATAACCGGAGGAGCAGGGTTTATTGGTTCGCATTTAATAAGGCTTTTTGTTACCAAATATCCGGATTACAAGATCGTAAATCTTGATAAACTTACTTATGCAGGTAATCTCGAAAATTTGAAAGATATTGAGCATGCTACCAATTATGAATTTGTAAAAGGCGATATAACGGACATGCCATTTGTAAAAGACCTATTTCAAAAGCATAATTTTAATGCAGTACTACATTGTGCAGCCGAAAGCC
Organism: Ferruginibacter sp.; assembly: GCA_031373525.1. Lineage (GTDB taxonomy): Bacteria > Bacteroidota > Bacteroidia > Chitinophagales > Chitinophagaceae > Ferruginibacter. The sequence goes on along the minus strand of JANMMS010000048.1, from coordinate 47,960 downwards.
ATGTAGACAGGTCTATTAAAGATCCACTGTCATTTGTAACTACCAATGTTATCGGTACCGTTACCTTATTGCAAGTTGCCAAAGATCATTGGAAAGAAAATATGTCGGATAAGATCTTTTATCATATCTCCACGGATGAAGTATACGGCTCTCTTGGTGAAGTTGGATTCTTTTTTGAAGAAACAGCCTATGACCCTCGCAGCCCTTATTCTGCATCCAAGGCATCATCCGATCATTTTGTAAGGGCATATTATCATACGTACAAATTGCCCGTTAAGATCTCTAATTGTTCCAATAATTATGGCCCTTTTCATTTTCCTGAAAAACTCATTCCACTCTGTATTCATAATATTATCAACAACAAACCTTTGCCTATTTATGGCAAAGGCGAAAATATAAGGGACTGGCTATATGTAGAAGATCATGTAAGAGCAATAGATGTGATCTTTCACAAAGGAAAGATCGGTGAAACCTATAATATTGGTGGCCACAATGAATGGACAAATATTGCATTGGTAAAAGAACTTTGTAAGCAAATGGATGAAAAGCTCGGAAGAGAAAAAGGGAGCAACGAAAAACTGATCACTTATGTGTCTGATCGTGCCGGTCATGATCTGCGTTATGCTATTGATGCTACCAAATTAAAAGAGGAACTTGACTGGATGCCATCTTTACAATTTGAAGAAGGTATCTCAAAAACGATCGACTGGTATCTGGCAAATACAGAATGGCTGCAACATGTAACAAGCGGGAATTATCAACAGTATTATGAGAAGATGTACGGGAAGACAGTTTAGGGTTTAGAAGGTTTAGGGCATATTTGTTTAGGAGGGATCAGTGTTTTATGTGGGTTTCTGAATAAAATTCAGGTTTTGAAGTACTAAGGTTTAGGGGTTTAGTTTTGAAGTTTAATTTTCTATACATGCATCAGTATTCATTTGAACGTTTAGAAGTTTGGAAATTAGCTAAAGATCTATGTGTGTATATTTATCAATTCACAAAGAAATTTCCTGATGCAGAAAGGTTTGGTATAACTTCTCAAATGAGAAGAGCTGCCATTTCAATTTGTAGTAATATAGCGGAAGGAAGCAGTAGAATAAGTCAGAAAGATCAATCACATTTTTATACAATGGCTTTTTCAAGTACAATGGAATTGCTAAATCAATTAATTATTAGTAAAGAACTATTGTTTATATCAGAAGAAGAATTGGAATTTTCCAGATTAAAAATTTAACAAATTACAAAGGGCCTGAGTAACTTGAAGCGTTCAACCCTAAACCCTAAACTTCTAAACCTTCTAAACGAAATGAAAGGAATAATTCTCGCAGGCGGCTCCGGTACAAGACTTTACCCAATTACGATGGGAATAAGTAAACAACTGATGCCAATTTATGATAAACCGATGATCTATTACCCGTTGAGCACATTGATGCTTGCAGGTATAAAAGATATATTGATCATCACAACACCCGATGATCAGCCACAATTCATAAGATTATTGGGAGATGGAAGCCAATGGGGCTGTAATATTGTTTATGCCAAACAGGAAATGCCTAATGGACTTGCGCAGGCATTTGTTATTGGCGAAAAGTTCATTGGCAAGGATAGCGTAGCACTGGTATTAGGTGATAATATTTTTTATGGAAGCCGCTTTGGTAAATTATTGCAGGAGTCTGCTGATCCAACAGGTGCCGTAATATTTGCTTATGCCGTTAGTGATCCCGAAAGATATGGTGTGGTGGAATTTGATAAAGATTTTAATGCATTAAGTATTGAAGAAAAACCGGAAAACCCGAAAAGTAATTATGCTGTTCCCGGTTTATATTTTTACAACAACGACGTGGTGGAAATTGCAAAAAATATTAAACCAAGTCCAAGAGGCGAATATGAAATTACAGATGTGAACAGGATATACCTTGAAAATAAAACACTTAAGGTAGCCGTCTTGGATAGAGGATTTGCCTGGTTGGATACCGGAACTTTTGATTCATTGCACGACGCAAGCGAATATGTAAGAGTTATTGAAAAAAGGCAAGGGCTGAAAATAGGTTGTCTCGAAGAGATCGCTTATCGCACAGGATTTATCAATAAAGAACAACTGGAAAAACTGGCAGAAGGTTTAAAGAAAAGCGGCTACGGAGAATATCTTAAAAAATTAGTAAAATAATATAAAGTGCAACCTGAAAATATCCGGTTACAAAATCCTTTTAATAAATTACCACTAACTGTAGATACAGATAAACTCTACGATGCAAAAGGAAATATTTTCCCACTTTTGAAAGGAGCATACAGGATCGTAACAGATGATAACTATACTGATAATTTCGGATTTCAATGGAACAAATTTGCAGAAACACAGGTAGATAAGGCGACTCAGCTTAATATAAGCAAAGTGCGTTTTTTTGCAGAAACAGGATGGGATAAAGAAAATCTTGACGGTAAAAATATTTTGGAAGTTGGATCAGGTGCCGGCCGTTTTTCTCAAATAATTTTGGATCATACAAAAGGTATTTTATACTCTGTTGATTATTCAAATGCTGTAGAAGCTAATTATAAAAACAACGGCCCAAATGAACGATTACATCTTTTCCAGGCAAGTATTTATGAAATGCCTTTTGAAAAGAACCAGTTTGACAAAGTGATCTGTATTGGTGTATTACAGCATACACCCGATTTTGAAAAGTCAGTCAATTCATTGATTGAAATGGCTAAACCCGGGGCAGAAGTAGTGGTAGATTTTTATAGTATAAACGGCTGGTGGACAAAACTTCATTCAAAATATATTTTCCGCAACTTGACCAAGAAAATGTCGCATGAAAAACTGCATAAGAAAATAGATAACAATATTGACTGGCTTATAAAAGCAAGCCGTTTCTTTACAAAGATCGGGATCGGGAATGTTGTAAATCGTTTTTTGCCAATTTGTGATATCGAAGGTACGCTACCTAAAAATATACCGTACAAACGGTTAAGAGAATTATGCGTACTTGATACTTTTGATATGTTTTCACCGGAACATGATCACCCTCAAAAGATCAGTACCGTTGTAAATTGGTTTGAAAAAAATGGAATGAAAAATGTTTGGGGAGGAAAGATTCGCTACGAAAATTGTGTAGCATCTGTAGTAAAAGGTATAAAAAAATAAATACTAGATTATAATACTTAACGATCAGACAAAAATTTAATAATTTTTAAATTCTCAAATGTGGGGATCAAGCTCCCCGCTACTTTGGAGAGGGGCTGGGGGTGAGGTCTTAATAGTATTTAATCGGTAACAATGATCTAAAAATGTCAAACATTACTAATTATATCAATCTTCATAAAAATCCCATCGTAAGATCAATTGGTATTTATACTTTCACAAATTTCTTTGCTAAAGGTGCTTCTTTCTTATTGTTATTTGTTTTCACAAATCCTGCTTACATTCTGCCATCAGAGAACGGCCTGTTAAGCTTGTTTAGTAACAGCATGCTTTTTTTGATGCCTTTTTTATCAATGGGTATCATACATTCCACCTCCACTGATTTTTTTAAGCTTGATAAAGATGATTTCCGATCATTTTTTACAACAGGGTTTGTAATGCCGGTATTGATTATGTTATTTTCATTTATTGTGTTATTTATTTCTAAGGATTTCCTGCAAAGAACATATGGCTTTCCATATATGTTCGTATGGTTGATACCTGTTATTACTTTTCTCACTTTTTGTAATGAACAGTTGCTAAGCCTTGCCCGTAATAATAATGAGCCGGCTGTTTTTTTAAAAGCAAATATTTCAAAGACCATTTTAGAACTGGGGTTGTCATTCGTATTGGTTGTTGCTTTTGCCTGGCGCTGGGAAGGTCGTATAGCCGGAATTTTAGTTGCTTATACACTGGTAGGAATTTATGCCTTTTACTACTTTATCAAAAAGGGATATCTGTTCGGGAGCATCAAAAAAAAGCACATTATAAATGAACTAATTTATGCAGTACCAATCATTGCTATGCAGGCAAGTATTTTTTCAATGAGTTCATCAGATAAATTCTTCTTATCATATTTTACAAATGACAACAATGAAACAGTCGGTATTTATAGCATCGGGTGTGTTTTTGCTTCAATTATCATTGTATTGTGTACCGCTTTGTTACAGTATGTTTTTCCAAAAATATACACCCTGCTTTCTGTAAAAGGAAAAATTGATTACACTTCAATCAAAAAACATTTTTTCATATACCTCGGAATAATGGCTGCCGGATCATTAGTGATCATCTTATTAACTCCCTTGCTTTATCACTATTTTATTAATGAGAAATACAGCCCGGCTTTAAAATATGTTTACCTGCTTTGCACAGGATATTTTTTGTGGTCAGTAAGTTATTTTTTTTATTCCTTTTTATTATTTCACAAGCAGAAGAAAAAGCTACTTGCTTTGTCATTAATTTGTATCATTGTCAGCCTTAGTTGTAATTATTTTTTTATAAAAAACCGGCATGATGGAGGAGCAGCGATTGCTGTAGTAACCTGTTATTTTATTGTGTTGATATTAACATTGATTTTCACAAGAGAATACTGGAATAAAATATTTTTTGCAGAAATTAAATAATTATTAATTGAAAGGTCATTATGAAAGAAGTTATTTATAAAATACTGGATGTGTTAACCGGAAAGAAAGGCTTAAGTAAAACCATTAATGGTTATTCAGTAAAACTGCCAACACGTTACATTAATTATTTTCCATCGGATTATGAACATGAAAATTTTGAATTTTTAAAGCAGCACATAAATAAAGGTGATTATATACTCGATATAGGTGCACATATTGGTTTATTTTCTGTTATTGCAGCACAAATCACCGGTCAAAAAGGGAAAGTTTTTGCTTTTGAACCTTCAACAGAAACAAATAATTTACTTCGGCAAACAATATCGATCAATAGACTGGATAGTATTATAGAACTTCATGCAGAAGCTATGGGTGCAATCAGCGGAAAGACAACTTTTTATGTATCTGCAGTTAAAGGAGATAACAGTAACAGCCTGGTATCATATAAAGATGACAGGGAACTTTTTCCTTTGGAAGTGGATATGTATTGTATAGATGATTTTGTTAAGAACAATGATATAAGATCACTTTCATTTATAAAAATAGATGTGGAAGGTGCAGAATATGATACACTTTCCGGAGCTCAGAAAACGTTAAAAGATTTAAGGCCTGTATGCATTGTGGCCATTCATCCGGAACCAATTGCAGCCAAAGGGGATAGCCTTGAAAAGATATATGACCTGATTGCCGGCAATAACTATCAAATTTATTACCAAAAGAAAATTCTAAGTAAAAAAGAATTTTGCAGTAATCGTGAATTGATTGACTTGCATATACTGCCCATTTAATTGTATTTTATTTTGTATTTATTTTATGAAAAAAACGATCCTTCATTTTATTTACGATTTGGGCAGGGGCGGAGCAGAGACCATGCTGGTAAGAGTTTTGAAGGAGTTACCGGAATACAATAATATCGTTGTTACCCTTTACCCCGACAATCATTTTCAACAGGAACTGCAATGCGACCAATACATTTGCCTGAATCAACGGTCATTGTTTCTTTTTCCATTCTATGCTATTAAACTACGCCGGATCATTAAAAAGTATAACGTAGATATCGTACATACACATTTATTCTGGCCTACCCAGATTGCAAGGTTGGGCGTTCCTAAAAAGATACCTTTGGTCACCACCATTCATGCATTTATAGCTTCATCTGTTGAATATAAAATATGGTATATCCGCTTAATAGATAGATTTTCCTACCGCCTAAGAAAAACTATTATCATCGGAGTTGCAAAAGGTGCCACAAAAGAATATTTTTCTTTTTTAAAAATTAAGCCCTTTAAATCTTATGCTTTATACACTTTTGTGGATACAGCTCAATTTCACATAGCACATGATGCTACACAAGAGGATGAAAGTGTTTTTCGTTTAATAAGTATCGGTGCTTTACGGGTTCAAAAAAATCACCAATACCTGATCGAGGCTTTTAAATTATTGAAAGGGAAAAATATCGAGCTTCATATTTATGGCATTGGGCCATTAGAACAAAAATTACAAAAGTTAATAAGCGAGACAGGGGTAAGAGTAATTCTGAAAGGACAGGTGAAAAATCTCAATGAGATATTGCCCCGGTACAGCCTGTGTGTGATGTCTTCTACTTTTGAAGGATTTTCGTTGGGAGTGTTGGAAACAATGGCTGCGAAAGTGCCCATGTTATTAAGTGATATTGTATCTTTCCATGAACAATGTGAGGAAACAGCCATGTATTTCAGTTTGGATGATACAAATGACTTTGCAACGAAAGTGAAAAAACTTGCTGCAGATAAAGAATTGCGATTGAAATTAAGCAACGATGCGTATAAAAGGGTTTTCAGCAAATTTACACTGCAACACCATATGGATGAATTACGCAAAATCTATATTGAGACATTAAAAGAAAATTATTAAACACAATGAATACTGAGAAAAAATATTTTGTGCATGAAAGCAGCTATGTTGACGATGGTTGTGAAATAGGAGACGCAGTAAAGATCTGGCACTTTTCACATATTATGGGTAATTGTAAAATAGGTGAAGGTTGTAATATCGGGCAAAATGTTGTTGTAAGTTCCCAGGTTGTATTGGGAAAAAATGTAAAAGTTCAGAACAATATTTCTATCTATGAAGGTGTTATTTGTGAAGATGACGTTTTTTTAGGTCCTTCAATGGTGTTTACGAATGTTATAAATCCACGTAGCAGTATCACACGTAAACATGAGTACAAAACAACCCTGGTAAAAAAAGGCGCAAGTATCGGGGCCAATGCTACCATAGTTTGTGGAAATGAGATTGGTAAATACTCATTTATTGGTGCAGGTGCTGTTGTTACGAAACCTGTGCCAGACTATGCTTTAATGGTTGGTAATCCTGCCAGGCAAAAAGGCTGGATAGGTGAATATGGGCATAAACTTGAGTTTAATGCTGATAATATCGCTGTTTGCATAGAAAGCAAGCAGGAATATTTATTGGAAAATAATATTGTAAAAAGAGTTAAATAACGAGATGGCCTTCAGGCCCCTCTCTTTTGGAGAGGGGTTGGGGTGAGGTTTTTATATTTTAAAAAGAGCTAAAGCACATGAAAAATTTCGCATTAATAGGCGCTGGTGGATACATAGCCCCTCGTCACATGAAAGCAATAAAAGATACAGGAAATAATTTAATTGCAGCCCTTGATAAACACGATTCTGTTGGTATACTGGACAGTTATTTTCCCGAAGCTAATTTCTTTACAGAATTTGAAAGGTTCGACAGGCATCTGGAAAAGTTAAAAAGAAATGATGTTAAAACAGATTATGTAAGTATATGCAGCCCCAATTACCTGCATGATGCGCATATACGATTTGGTTTGCGTATTGGTGCCAATGCAATATGCGAAAAGCCGTTGGTTTTAAATCCCTGGAATATTGATGCCCTTACCGAAATTGAAAATGAAACCGGAAAAAAAGTATTTACCATTTTACAATTAAGGTTGCACCCAGCAATCATTGAATTAAAAGATAAGATCAGCAAACAACCTGCAGATAAGAAATTTGTAATAGACCTTAGTTACATTACTTCCCGGGGAAACTGGTATCATACAAGCTGGAAAGGAGACATACAAAAAAGCGGAGGTATCGCTACTAACATCGGAGTTCATTTTTTTGATATGCTGATGTGGATCTTTGGAGATGTAAAACAAAACATAGTAACCCAGCATTCTGCAGATACCGCCTCCGGTACGCTCGAACTTGAACGGGCTACCGTAATCTGGATGCTTAGTATCAACGAAAACACACTTCCTGCTGATGTAAGGGCTGCAGGCAAACGAACCTATCGGTTATTGACCATCGATGGAGAAGCATTTGAATTCAGCGAAGGGTTTACAGAATTACATACTATTTCTTATACTAATATACTGGCAGGAAATGGGTTTCCTTTATCTGAAACAAGAAAGGCTATACAGTTAGTGCATGATATTAGAAACATGAAAAAATAGAATCGTTTTTTAAAACGAATTTTTCTAATGAGTAAAATTTCCCTTCTTAGGAATAAGTTAAACGAAGATTTTGTAAAAAGTATTATTACTGTATTGGGGGGAAGTACGGTTTCATTGGCATTACCTCTCATTAGTTCTTTCTGGCTGGTAAGAATTTATGACCCTGCCCTGGATTTTACACCATATGCATTATTTGCCGCTTTTTGTGCTGCCCTTACCGCATTGGCTAATTCGCATTATACAACAGCCATACTTGTTGCCGATAACGAAAGAGAATCGGTAAGTGTTCTACGCCTTACGCTCTATTTAAATGTAATTATTGCAATAGCCTGCAGCCTGCTCATGATCTTCATACGGCAACCCTTATTAAAATTCCTGAATGCATCCGCTTCTTTTTATATCACGGTTTGGCTTGTTCCTTTTACAGTTTTATTAATGGGTATCAATGCTGCATTTACACAATGGGCTTACCGTTTTAAAAAATATAAAAGGGTTGCTTTAAACAGGATGATTCAGGCTGTTGTAACGATGGTTTTTCAGACATTATTTGGATTGTATTTTAAAAATATCCAGGGATTGATAGTTGGATTTGTTGCCGGCCAGTTCATAGCTTCATTGGTACTTTCATTCAAATGCCTGTATAATGATAAACAATTGTTATTGCCGGTACCAGTTACAGAATTGAGAAAGGACGCAACCAAGTATAATATCTTTTTTCGTTTTCAAACCCCTGCAGATATTATCAATGTATTTACACAACAACTTCCGGGGTTTTTATTATCAAAATATGCGGTCTCTCCTTCCGATCTGGGTTTTTATGGCCAGGCATACCGGTTAATGGTTGCACCTGCATCAATCATCACCAGTGCTGTGTCAGATGTTTTCAGGCAAAGAGCTGATCAGGACTATAAAGAAAAAGGGAATGCAGAAGAGATATTCAAACGAACAACAAAAATGCTTTTTTTGATAATGATTGTTCCATGTTTAACTGTTGCCATTGCAGGGCCATGGATCTTTGCGATGTTATTCGGTGCAGACTGGGCAACTGCCGGAGTTTATGCACAGATCTTAGTGATCATGTTATTGCCAAAATTCATTGTAAGCCCATTGAGTTATATGTATATTATTGCAAGAAAACAGGTTGAAGATTTTTATTTACACATTTATATACTGCTGTCAACTATTTTTTCTTTTTATATTGCATACATGCTTTATGGCACAACGGAGAAAATGTTACTCTTTTTCTCAATAAATTATGCAATGATCTATTTCATTTATTTTATCAGATCACATAAATTTTCAAAAGGGAAAAGCAAAGTATAATGAAAAAGGCATTTAAAGAAAGCATTTGGTCAATTATTAAACTTTTCCCTATCGGGAGAACGATCTATGAAACAAGGTCTTCTCAAACACCCGTAACATTTAGCATATGGTTCTTACAAAAAATACTTGGATTTAATAAAAAAGCATACTGGCCTGTTCATTTTACCAGCCGTATATCAAGCCCTGAAAATATTTATGCAGGTGTGGATACTTGTCCGGGGTACATGAATAATTGTTATATACAGGGATTGGGTAAAATTTATATAGGAGATTATACACAGATAGCACCCGGTGTTGGCATTATCAGCTCCAATCATGATCTGTATGATTCAAGAATTCAACAAACGGGAGAAGTGCGAATAGGCAAATATTGTTGGCTGGGTATGCATGCTGTTATTTTACCGTCGGTTGAATTGGGTGATTTTACAATCGTGGCTGCAGGTTCAGTTGTAACAAAATCTTTCCCCGAAGGACATTGTGTTATCGGCGGAGTGCCTGCAAAAAAGATCAAAGACCTTGAAAAAGAAAAATGCATTCCATTTAAAAATGATATTGAATACAACGGGTATATACGGAAAGCGAATTTTGAAGTATTCAGAAAAATGAAACTAAAAGTATAAACAGCAGTATGGTCACAATCATTGATTATGGAGTTGGGAATTTGAACTCTATTAAGAACATGCTGAAAAAGATCGGAGTTGATTCAGTCATTTCTTCCCAATCAGTTGATATTGAAAACGCAGAAAAACTGATCCTCCCCGGTATTGGTTCTTTTGAATACGGGATGAAAAGACTTCGCAGTGCTGAATTTTTTCAAACATTACAGCAAAAAGTATTGCAGAATAAAACACCCATACTCGGGGTTTGCCTTGGGGCACAATTATTATTGAATGGAAGTGAAGAAGGACAACCGGTTGAAGGCCTGGGATGGATAGAAGGTAAAGCGGTACGTTTCAACCAGGATAAAATGGCCGATAATTTCAAAGTGCCGCATATGGGCTGGAATGAACTCATCATAAAAAAAGAAAGTGCTTTATTTAAAGATATGTACCCCGACCATCGGTATTATTTTGTACACTCCTATCACATGGTTTGTTACCAGCAAACTGATATACTTGCCGAAAGCAATTATTCTTATAACTTCGTTGCTGCTGTTGAAAAGCAGCATATAATCGGAGTACAGTTTCATCCTGAAAAAAGCCACAAATTCGGTATGAAATTGTATGAGAATTTTATAAAATTTTATTAATAACAGGTATGCGGCGATTTAGGGTGATTCCCGTTTTAATGATGCACCAGGGAGGCCTGTATAAATCCGTTAAATTTAAAAATCACCGGTATGTTGGCGACCCGATAAATGCTGTGCGGATTTTCAATGACAAAGAAGTGGATGAATTGATCATTCTGGATATTGATGCTACAAAAGAAAATCGCGGGCCCAATATGCAATTGTTATCGGAAATTGCCAGCGAAGCATTTATGCCAATGGGTTATGGTGGCGGGCTTAGTAATATAGACCAGGTAAAGCGGTTGGTATTTGAGGGGTATGAAAAAGCAGTTTTTAATTACAGTGCCATTCATAACATGTCACTCATAGAACAAACCGCTCATTTATTCGGAAGCAGCAGTACCGTTGTTTCGATAGATGTTGGAAAAAACTGGCTGGGTAATTACAAAGTGTATGAGTTGAATGGGAAAAAGTCGGTTGATATGAGCGTTGTTGAATTAGCTAAAAGAGTTGAAAGCGCCGGTGCCGGGGAAATATTCATCAATTCAATTGAAAAAGACGGAACTTTTGAAGGATATGATATACCGTTGATAAAGCAGGTATCCGATGCAGTTAAGATACCGGTAATTGCTGCCGGAGGTGCAGCATCGGTCAAAGATTTTAAAATAGCCATTCAGGAAGGAGGAGCATCTGCAGTAGCGGCAGGCAGTATGTTCGTATTTCAAATGCCGCATAAAGCAGTTTTAATAACGTATCCTGATAGCGAAAGCCTCAATGGTATAATGAACTAACAGTATGAACAAAAAGAAGAACTACCAGGTTTGTACCCGTTGTGTAATGGATACAACAGATCCGGATATATTTTTCGATGAGAATGGTATTTGTAATCATTGTCATGAATTTGATCAGGCAAAAGGGGTACATAATTTATCGACCGAAGAAATGAAGCGAAAATTTGATGAGGTCGTAGCGATGATCAAAAAAGATGGGCAAAATAAAAGATATGATTGTATAACCGGGGTAAGTGGAGGAGTGGATAGTACTTACGCAGTCTATCTTTTAAAAAAACTTGGTCTTCGTCCACTGGTAGTTCACCTTGATAATGGCTGGGATTCTGAACTGGCAGTGCAAAATATTGAAAATATCATTACACGCCTTGGTTTTGATCTGTACACAAGGGTATTAAACTGGAATGAATTTAAAGAATTGCAATTGGCTTATCTTGAGGCGTCAGTATTAGACCTGGAAGCATTGACCGATCATGCCATTTCAGCAACTTTGTTTGAACAAGCAAATAAATATGGCGTAAAGTATATCATGGCTGGTACGAATCGTGTTACAGAAGCTATCTTGCCATTGAACTGGCGTTATGCCAATAAAACAAATGATGCAGTAAATATTAAATCAATAAATAAGCTATTCAGAAAAAAACCGATCAAAGATTTTCCTTTAATGAGTTTTCAAAAACATGCTTATTACTGGAAGGTAAAAAAGATACAATGGTTTAGTTTGCTCGACTATGTTGATTATGATAAGGCAACTGCAAAAAAAATAATTGAATCAGAACTGGGCTGGAGAGATTACGGGGGGAAGCATTACGAATCCATCATTACGAGATTTTACCAGGGATATATATTGCCAACAAAATTTGGTATTGATAAGCGAAAAGCTCATCTTTCAACGCTGATCGTTTCAGGGCAGATAACAAGAAATGAAGCACTTGAAACATTAGAGGAACCTATCATGGACGATGCCATATTAAAGCAGGATATGGAATTTGTGCCTAAAAAACTTGGTATCAGCAGGGAAGAATTTGATGCTATCATGCAATTGCCTCCAAAAGGGCATTATGATTACAAGACCGATAAAAAACTACGGGAGTTCATAATTAATTTAAACAGGAAAATATTCAAATAGAGCTGATTTGTCATGCTGACGAAGGAAGCATTTCAATTTCTAAAGCAATACAACCCATCATGCATTCAGTTTACTATATCATACCTACTACTTGCATTGGTGGTGCAGAAAAAAGATTCATTGAACTATTCTGTTATCTTCAAAAACATGAGCATCGGTTCGATATTAAATTAATAATCTCAAAACAGCTTCATGATGTTGTAAAGGGAATTCCTGATTTAAACGAGGTTCTACAATCGTTTGAGCATAAAATAATTACATTCAATATAAACATGAACGATTCAATATTACACGCTCAAAAAGAGCTATATCGTTTTGTTTGTGCTCATACTTCACCAATCGATATCTTACACTTTGTACTATCATTTCCAACATATATCTTTCCTTTAAAACATAAAAAAACAGTTTATTCCTTAACAGAAAGCAGCCTTAAGAATGTAAATATCAAGGGCCGGATACTATATTTATTAAATATACTAAGGGCAAATCGTGTTGATATTCTTGATCCGGTTGTTCACAAAAAGGTCTGTCAGTACTTTTATTTTAAAAAGAAAAGGATACATCTTACGCCGGGTAGTTTTGTTGATACAACGACATTTAAGCCGGAAAATAATTATCAAAAGCAAAACTGGTTTGTATTCCTCGGTAGATTTTATTTTGTGAAACAGGTTCTTGAACTGTTACATACACTTCCTGAAGTTTGTAACAGGCTTAATGCTTTGGGGGTTAAGAATTATAAATTTATTTTTATGGGGTATGGTCCTTTAGAACAGGAAATAATTTCAATCATTCAGCTTCCCGAATACATTCATCTGCCTATAGAATTAAAAAAAACAAATAATCCGGAAGGAATATTGGCTAAAAGCAAAATATTCTTTTCACTTCAGTTAAGAAATAACTATCCTTCCAAAAGTTTGCTTGAAGCCATGGCAGCCGGCAATATACCTTTGGTTACAGATGTTGGAACTACCAGGATGATTGCAAAGCCTTCATTTTCCAGTTATGTACCCGAAATTTTCACCAATAATGATATTGCTGACCAGATCATCAATATTCTTACATTGGATGAGAAAGCATTACTAACAAAAATGAAAGCCGCAAGGGATTCTGTTATAAATAACTTTAGTATACAATCGTCTGCTATATATTACAGTGATATATATTCTAGACTCATTTAACAAATAGCCATAAAGCATTGAGGTGGGAGCATTTATTTCTTTAATTTCGTAACTGTATAAATAATTTGATACATGTGTGGTGTTGCCGGCTTTATTGACTTTAATAATTCTTCTTCAAAAGAGATATTGATCAAGTGTACAGATGTACTTTCTCACCGGGGCCCGGATGGTAGTGGGTATGAATTTTTCCAAAATGAGAATTGCCAGGTTGGACTTGGGCATCGCCGTTTATCTATTATAGATCTTAGTACTGCAGCCTCGCAACCCATGTATTACAAAAATTTATGTATCATTTTCAATGGCGAGATATACAATTATGCTGAAGTAAAAAAAGATTTAGAACAACTTGGTCACATCTTTATTACTCATTCCGATACAGAAGTGATTCTCCATGCCTGGGAACAATGGGCGGCCCGCCTGGTAGATCATTTTATTGGTATGTTCGTATTTATCATTTATGATACGGAAAAGAGAGAATTGATTTGTTTTCGCGACAGGGCAGGTGTAAAGCCCTTTTATTACTATTGGAAAGATGGACTATTTTTATTTGCTTCTGAATTAAAAAGTTTTCATCTGCATCCGGGATTTAAAAAAGAAATAGACCTTCAGGCATTGCATCAGTTTCTTCAATACGGTTATATCATAGCACCCCTGGCAATTTTTAAAAATACATTCAAATTAGTACCGGGCCATTATTTAATATTCCACAAAGAAAAAAAAGAGTATTCAATTAATAAGTATTGGGATGTATATGATTATTACAATGAACCCAAGTTGGATATTTCTGAAAAAGAAGCGAAAAGTCATGTCGAAGACCTGCTTGTCTCAGCCTGTCAATACCGAATGGTTGCCGATGTCCCGGTTGGCGTTTTTTTAAGCGGAGGGTATGATAGTACAGCAGTTACTGCAATTTTACAATCACATCAGAAAGAAAAATTAAAAACCTATACTATTGGTTTTTTTGAAAAAGATCATAATGAGGCTGTTCATGCTGCTAAAGTAGCCAAACACCTGCAAACAGACCATACGGAGCATTATTGTACAACGAAAGAAGCACAGGAGATCATACCGGATATCCCTTATTATTGTGATGAACCTTTCGGGGATTCATCCATTATTCCAACAACTTTGGTCAGCAGGCTTGCAAGAAAAGAAGTAACCGTTGCATTAAGTGCTGATGCAGGTGATGAAACTTTTGCCGGGTATAATAAGTATCCGTTGGCACTTGCCTTCCTGAGATCCATGAACAGATTTCCGGCAGGGATAAGAAAACCCGCCGGGAAATTATTAGCATATTTGCCTGACTTGTTATTACAAATAATTTCCGGAAACACGGCAGCATCCATTAAAAAGCAACGATTCTCTAAATTACTTCAGCATCCTGTGATTTCCGTTTCTTCAATCAATGATATTATGCTTTCACAAGTATATACCAGTGAGCAACTGGAGCATTTACTTTCAGTTAAAACCCTGCGCCCGGAATCTTTTTTCAGTTCAGAAAATATGTTAAATAAATCTTTGGGCGATTTGGATAAACTACTTGCCATAGATTACAAAACATATATGCCTGATGATATTCTAGTAAAAGTTGACAGGGCAGGAATGAGTACGTCGCTTGAAGGCAGGGAGCCATTGTTAGATCACCGGATCATTGAATTTGCAGCACAGTTGCCGGAAAATTTAAAAATGAATGGCGATAATAAAAAATATTTACTCAAACAAATAGTACACGACTATGTTCCAAAAGAAATGATGGAACGCCCTAAAATGGGATTTGGTGTACCAGTTTTTGATTGGCTGAGAAATGATCTGCGCTATTACGCAGAAGAATATATGAGTGATGCTGCATTTGAAAAGCACGGGTTGTTTAAAATTGAAGGGGTAAAGCATATTAAACAAGAATTTTATAAAGGCAACAGAAGCTATAACAGCCTTTTTTGGTACATGCTCATGTTCCAGATGTGGTATAAAAAATGGATGGCATAAACGGGGAAAACATTCTTTAATGAAAAACATTTTATTCATTTCCTATGATGGTATGACCGATCCTCTTGGGCAAAGCCAGGTGATTCCTTATTTATCGGGCCTTACAAAATATGGCTACCGGTTTACCATTTTAAGTTGCGACAAACCTGAAAAATTCAAAGAAAATAAAAATTATGTTCTGGATCTGATAGAGGGCTTTCCAATCAAATGGGTTAGTATACCTTATCATAAAAATCCGCCGGTACTTTCTTCCATATATGATTACCAGATGTTGAAAAGAACAGCAAAACAGCTTCATAAAAAAAATAATTTTGATATGGTGCATACAAGGCCCGGGCTTCCTACGCTTGTTGCTTTATCGATGAAAAAAAAGTACGGAATAAAATTTTTAAATGATGTCAGGGGATTCTGGGCAGATGAAAGAGTAGATGGTGGAATGTGGGATCTCGGAAATCCGGTTTTTAAAATGGTATATAATTTTTTCAAAAAACATGAACACAATTGCCTTGAAAAGGCTGATCATATTACTTGTCTTACCCATGCTGCAAAAAAGGAAATGCTTACGTGGAATAACATTAAAGGGCAACCATTGAAGATACAGGTTATACCTTGCAGTGCAGACCTGGAATTATTTAACACTGAGAATATCGACAAAGGACTTAAGGAAAAATTCAGTGAAGAACTGGGTATCAAACCGGGTGAAATGATCTTCTCTTATCTTGGCTCGATCGGAGGTTGGTATCTTACAGATGAAATGATGCAGCTTTGTAAAAAATTATCAGATAAATTTCCGACAGCAAAATTTTTATTCATTTCTCCTCATCGGCACGAAGTTATAACCCATGCTGCAGAAAGGAAAGGATTGCCTGCTGACCGTATCATTACCCGGCAGGCAAAAAGGCACGAGGTGCCGGTTTTATTATCTTTCAGTAGTTATTCTATATTTTTTATTAAACCATGCTACTCCAAAATGTCATCTTCACCAACAAAGCATGGTGAGATCATGGCCCTGGGAATACCGGTGATTACGAACAGCGGTGTTGGCGATGTATCAGAGTTGGTTACCAAATACAAGGCAGGTTATATTGTAAATGAATTTACTGAAACAGAATTTAGTGCTGTAGCAGATAAGATAGCAACTGACAGTAATTTCAACAGGGATGAGATCAGGAAAGGAGCATTTGATTTTTATTCCTTATCCGAAGCAATAGAAAAATACCGCGAAGTTTATGCTGAAATTTTTAAGTAGTTCATCAGACTTTTTTACCTATTGCATGATAGAATGGAGACAGGGGGCTGATTACAATATTATCCAACCCGCAATTACCCATCATCTCTGCTACCTGTTTCTTTGAAAAACGTTGTTCCAGGCTGGTGCCGAATTTATCCAATGCATCATTCCGGATTACAAAAAAAGATTTATTATTGTACGCACTGAGAGGCATTTTAACTGCTATTTTCCTAAGCCCGATGAGTACTAAAAACCTCACCCACAAAATCAGGGGCATATAAATAACAATTGCCAGTATATCACAAACAACTCTTTTAATACCGGTTGGAAATCTGCAAACAACTTTTCTTATCAGGTCACTTAACCAGTATAAGGTCTTGAACCACCATCCTCTTGTTTCCAGGTTATAGTAGAGGTAACAATAAAAATATCCGCCTTTCTTTACTTTTTTTACACAATCCTTCATGGCCTGTTGCGTATCCGGTATATGGTGTAAAACACCAACACTCATTGCAAAATCAAAGGTTTCATCTTCAAATGGGATCGTTTCCGTACTGGCTTTAGAAAGCCTGACATTTTCAATATTTCCCAAAAGTTTATCAGCAGCAAAAATGGCATTGCTGGGGTCAATGGCTTCAATAAAACCAACTTTGTTTGTCAGGAATTTTGTCCAGCGCCCGGTACCACATCCAATATCCAATGCGTATGTATTTTTATTTACAACCGTTTCATTTAGAATATCAAAATACTCTTTTGCAATGTTTGCAATGATCTCATCTGAAAAATCATGAAATTTCAACCACTCGTCTCCAAATGACTTCACTACATCATTGTCTATATTTTCACCTTCGGTTGAAAATACTGCTATATCCCTGTTAGTTCCTTTTACGTACTTTAATGGTTCCTGGTTATAAATTCTATTCATACTGTCTTGGCAAAAATAAGGGATAACATTATTTGATAGCTTACTAATTTTATAAACAAATATGATCAGTATAAATTAACGGATGTATTTTTTGATAAATGAAGGAGAGTTAATTTCACTATTTTTACAATATTCACAAAAATTAAATTGTAAGTATTACAAATGGGTACCCGTTATTTAATTATTGGTTCAGGATTTTCAGGATGCGTTCTTGCCAATTATCTTGCAAAGAACATCGATTGCCAAATTGATATATGGGATGAAAGAGAGCACCTGGGCGGTAATTGCCATACTTCAAGAGATGCGGAAACCGGTATTATGGTTCATCGTTACGGGCCACACATTTTTAATACCGATAAAAAGGAAATATGGGATTTTGTAAACAGCTTTGGAGAATTTAAGCCATATGTTCACCGGGTAAAAGCATTGAGTAAAGGGAAAGTTTATTCATTACCGGTAAACCTGCTTACCATAAACCAGTTCTTTAATAAAAATTTTAACCCGCAGCAGGCAAAAGAATATTTGGAAACATTAGGCGATCATTCTATCCATGAAGCTGGTAATTTTGAAGAACAGGCCTTAAAATTCATCGGGAAGGACTTATACAATGCATTTTTTTACGGCTATACAAAAAAACAATGGGGCTGTGAACCAACTGAGCTACCTGCTTCTATTTTAAAACGAATTCCCGTTCGGTTTAATTATGATGATAACTATCATAACAATACCTATACAGGTATTCCGGTTGATGGCTATACAGCCGTGATGCAAAAAATGACCGATCATCCTTCTATAACTATTTCATTGAATAAGAAATTTGAACCGGGAGTTGATGTTGGTATGTATGATCATATTTTTTACACTGGACCTATTGATGCTTATTTTAATTACAATGCAGGACGGCTTGGTTACCGTACGGTTACTTTTGAGAAACATTATGCAGTTGGTGATCACCAGGGGCTTTCCCAAATGAATTTTTGTGATGAAGAAGTTCCATATACAAGAATTGCAGAACACAAACATTTCACTCCATGGGAAACGCATGAAAAGACAGTATATTTTAAAGAATTCAGTAAAGAAACCGGTGAGCATGACCTTCCGTATTATCCCAAACGCCTGGCAGCAGATAAGTTGATATTGGAAAATTACCGTGAGCAGGCTTGCGCATTAAAGGGCATTTCATTTTTAGGGCGATTGGCAACATACCGGTATATGGACATGCATCATGTGATAGGAGAGGCAATGGACTTTGCAACAAAATTTGTAGAATCATATAATGGCAAACAGGCAGCACCGGTTTTTTCAAATGTTGAATGATTTCAATGAAAAATAAGAGCAAAGAAATATTAATGATTGTCCAATACCCCGAAAATGTTTCTCCGGGACAAAGATTTCGATTTGAATTATATAAAGACATTCTTAAAAAACATGGGTTTACCGTAACCACAATGCCTTTTCTCGATCAACAAGGGTATAATATTATATTTCAGTACGGCTTTATTTTTAAAAAATTTACAGCAACTTTAAAAGGCATATACAGAAGGTTCATTTTAACTTTTAAAATAAAAAAGTATGACTTCATTTTTTTGCAAAGAGGAGTAGCCCCTATTGGACCACCATTGTTTGAATGGATCTATATAAAAATGCTGAGGAAGAAAATCATTTACGATTTTGACGACGCCATTTGGATTCCGGCAGTTTCAAAACAGAATAGCCTTGCAGGCATTTTTAAAAATACGGGCAATGTAAAAAAGATCTGTAAATGGGCATATAAGGTAAGTTGTGGCAATGAATATTTATGCAATTATGCACGCCAATACAATTCAAATGTTGTGTATAATCCAACATGTGTTGATACGGATAACAGGCATAACATTTTGGCTGATCATGATGTTGATAGAATTACTATTGGATGGACAGGAAGTTTTTCCACGATCAAATATCTCGATATTGTTCAACCTGCTTTAAAAAGGCTCCAGAACAAATACGATTTTGACATTAAGATAATTTGTAATCAACCTCCATCATTAGATCTTGCTAATATCAGGTATATTGAATGGAGCGAAGAAAATGAAGTGTCGGAACTTGCTTCATGTCAGATAGGTCTGATGCCGCTCACAAATGATGAATTGAGCGAAGGTAAATGCGGTTTTAAATTGATCCAATACCTGGCCCTGGAGATACCGGCAGTTTCTTCGCTGGTAGGCGTAAACAAAAAGATCATAGAAGAAGGAATAAATGGTTATTTTGCAAATTCAGATTCGGAATGGTACGATGCTATTGAAAAACTCATCCTCAATGCGCCATTAAGAAAAAAAATGGGAGCATTAGGAAGGAATAAGATAATTGAACAATACAGCCTTCATTCCAATGAAAATAATTTTATTACACTTTTTAGTTAGCAGGCCTTTTCTTGCCTGAAATATCCAATCAGGTTTACCCGTATTATTTTTCTCCATTTTTTCAACCTGGTATTTTTACTTGACCTGAAGGTATTTTTAACATTCCCCTTTCAACGTATTAATACTGTGTTTTATTGTATATGCAATAAGCAATTTCAAGCTGCGTTATAATAGCGTCCATTTATCTTTTAAAAAACCAAAACTCCATCCTAATGGAAAAGGTGATAGCCGTAGTTGTATCATACAACCGCCAGGCGCTACTTTCTGAATGTATTACTGCTCTGAGAAACCAGTCACGTAAACTTGATGCTATTTTGGTTGTTAATAATGGCAGTACAGACAATACTGAAGAATGGTTGCTTGATCAACCGGATGTGTTTTTTGTTACCCAAAAAAATGTTGGTTCCAGCGGAGGATTTAATACAGGAATAGCATGGGCGTATAAACATGGATATTCCTGGATATGGTGTATGGATGATGATGGATATCCTAAAACAGATGCATTGGAAAAATTATTAATGAGTGAAACATCGGTTCGTTCATTAATTAATTGTGCTGTTATTAATAAAGAAGATAAAAAATCCTTTGTTTGGAAGACGAAGGAATATAAAACGATTGATGAAGTTGATGTTGATATCATTCATGGTGTCGGTCATCCATTTAACGGAACGTTGCTTCACAGAACAATTGTTGAAACGGTAGGAGTACCCCGAAAGGCGTTGTTTCTTTGGGGAGATGAAACCGAATATTATTATCGCATCGTTAAACAACATAAGATTCCGGTTTATACTGTTGCAAATAGCATTCATTACCATCCGGCTACTGCATTCACATTAAAAGAAGACTGGGATTACAAATCTTCGTGGAAAATGTATTTCTACGTTCGCAACAGGTTACATGTTCATAATGCGAAATTTACGAACAAATTGACCGCATTGTTCAATTATGCTTTTTTCGTGATGGCATTTGCAGGGGTTATTATGTTTTACCAGAAAA
Organism: Ferruginibacter sp.; assembly: GCA_031373525.1. Lineage (GTDB taxonomy): Bacteria > Bacteroidota > Bacteroidia > Chitinophagales > Chitinophagaceae > Ferruginibacter. The sequence continues at coordinate 26,733 of JANMMS010000048.1, read as the reverse complement.
CAGATAAAATTAAAAAATTGAGTTTTATGTTTTGGCCAGTTACGGATGCGATCACAAATAATTTTTCAGTAACGCCTCCTGTGATATTAAACAGGTTAAATAAACCTGCCGAAAAAACTTTACAGTTAGGTACCAATAGTTATTGGAAGAATTTACTACAGTCAATTTATTCACCATTTTCAATTCAACGGTCAGGTAATGCAGCAAATGTTTAGACCGGTAAAATATTAAACCCCTGAAACCTCAACTGCCTGGATCTTATCCGGGCTTTTTTTTAATTTATTATTAAAATCAAGAATAAGAAACAATGAAATGATGTAAAATGGGATACCGGGGATCTTATATCGTACAAGTGTGCCAAAGTTTAATGTTGTTGCCCCAACGAAAAGGGCAAAAAGTAAGGAATAAAAAAAGCAATACATAACAATAGGATTTTTGATAATTGTTCTTATAAATTTAACTATCCCCACTTTCTTAAATACATACAATGTAAAAATCATCAGCACAAGACTTTCCAGTGATGAAAGTAACGTTGATAATTTTTTAGACTCCCATATAAATGGCCTGAAAAGTGTGGCAACAATAGCAGCAGGTGCTATTTTAGCAAGGCTGCCGGGACTCCCGTCAAAATCTACACCCAGCGAAAAATTTGATTCTACAAAAGATGACTGGTTCTCATAATTTACCTGGTAATTTTTTATACCCTGAACAAGACCTTTTGAAGCATAACTACTCAATGCTCCCTGGATACTGCTTGCAATTTTAACAAATCCTAATATACTGCCTATAAAGAAGCCTAATACCAACAAAGCCTTTGCAACAGGATTTTTTACCAGGTTAACATTCTTTAAAATTAAGAACAAAATAAAAAATGGCAGGTAAGCTACAAGAATATATATTTTAAGGGAAATGAGAAAATACCCAAAAAATAAAAGTAAAATGATATTCTTTATAAAATTATTCTTAGTGTAAAAAATACTATACAAGGAATAGGTAACCCAGCCCAATGCACCGGTACAGATAGGATCTTTTAATATTCCCGAACTCCAAAATACAAATGTAGGCAGGTATAAAATGGCAATGGCAAATTGTTTATGCAGGTGTGGGTATTGCTCATAAAAAAAACGAAATAATCTCCATACACCAGTAAAAGAAATCATGGAAAATACAAGGTTGATGGCCATGAATTTTCCAAAAGTGAAAAAACTGAAAATTGTAACCAGTCTGGAGACCATGAAATTACTTTCTTCATTGAAATATCCGCTATTGTCAATATTTGCTAACAAAGCCTGGTCAAATTCTTTTCCGGTGCCGAAAAGCAGATCAATATTAGCAGGGTTTTTAATGATCAATTTTGCAATATTTATCCCTTCCGGGTAATATAATCCTGTGGTATCTCCGGGTGATAAATAAACTACAAAAATGCAGAATGCCAGTGTTGACCATATTTTTATCCAGAATGCCTGTTTGTGATATTTTTTTAATAAGGGGCTACTGTACTTTTTTCTACGGGCAGAAAAAATAATATTAAAAATAAAAACATAGATGAAAAAAAATATAAAATCAAAAATATCCATCCCGGGTTTTTAAAAAAGTTTGAGCCTGGTTAATTATTATTAATATGTAATGGGCAAATTTATCTTAAATTATCGTTTGCCATTCAATAATATGCAGTTATTTTGTCCAACGTAAAGATTTTCAAATGTGCGGAATCGCCGGTTCAGTCAATCATACATTATCATATAATATCATTAATTCAGCAATGGGCCACCGGGGGCCCGATGGGCAAAATGGTTTTTCAGACAATAATGTTGATCTGTATCATCTTCGGTTATCCATTATTGATATGGAAGGCGGAAACCAGCCAATGCATCTGGATAACCGGTTTACGATCATATTTAATGGTGAAATTTACAATCACAATGAATTAAGGAAACAATTCAATATTACCGGTAATACTCATTCAGATACCGAAACCTTGTTATTGCTATACCGGAAATCAGGTAAGGAGATGTTGCATTATCTTGATGGAATGTTTGTAATGGTGATCTATGATAAACTGGAAAGAAAGCTTTTTATCGCCAGGGACCGTGCAGGAAAAAAACCACTTTATATATATAGTGATGGCCAAAAAATTGTTTTTGCCAGCGAACTGAATTGTCTGAAAAGCCAGATACCGCTCCAGATTAACCAGGATAATTTTTATCATTTTACCCGAATGGGCACTTTTTACAGAAAATTAACTCCCTATAAAAATGTACAGGAACTTTTAGCGGGAACTTATCTGGAAATAGATTGCAACAATTTAAAATGCAGGGAACATAAATGGTGGAATGTTCACGATTATTTTGCAAAAGTAAATAATGATACATTCAATGAAAGCGTAACAAAGGTTGATGATTTTTTACGTTCCGGTATAAAGCGCAGAATAGATTCCAGTGACCTGGAAGTGGGTTGTTTCTTAAGCGGAGGAATTGATAGCGGCCTGGTTACATCCATTGCACGTGAATACAATGATAAACTAAGAACCTTCACTGTTTCATTCAAAGGCGAATACGATGAAGCTCCTTTGGCAAAGCTAGTGGCGGAAAAATATAAAACCAATCATACGGAGATCAATATCTCGTTTGATAAGCTTGCTGAGGATGTTGAACAAATATTAATGAATTACGGAGAACCATTTTTCGATAGCTCTGCAATTCCTTCCTTTTATGTAAGCCGTGAGGCAAGAAAACACTTAACTGTTATCTTAAACGGCGACGGGGCTGATGAGTTGTTTGGCGGTTACAGGCGCTATGTACCTTTTTCAAAATACGATTTCTTTAAAAAGAATTTATTTGTAAAAACCGCTGCATCTATAATTAAAAATGTACTGCCGGCCCCTAACAACAAAAAATCAATGTATAATTATTTATACAGGCTTTCAGCAATGGCATCTAAATCAAGTCTGGATATTTATTTGTCGGCAGGTGTTGATATCATGGAAGACTATGAGGAAAATATCATACAGCCTTCATTTGATTATATGCAACTACTCAGGCAAGACTTTGAAATCATTGCTTCATCGGGGTTAAGTGGTTTGCAAAAGATTATGAATATGGATTTTGATACCAATCTTTTCAGCGACCTGCTGGTAAAAATGGATATTGCCACCATGGCTAATTCATTAGAAGGGCGTAGTCCTTTTTTATGCAAAGAATTATTGGAATACGCTCCTGGTATGAATGATAGCTATAAAGTAAATGGCAGTACTACAAAACACCTGTTGCGTACACTTGCAAAAAAATATTTACCCGATCAATTGGTGAACCAGCCAAAAAGAGGTTTTGAGATCCCTTTGAAGAATTGGGTTGATCACGAATTAAAATTACCTATTCACGATTATGTGGGGTCTTCAAATGCTTTTAATAAAAATATTATTGATCATAACTTTACACATAAACTTTTAAATAATAAAATAAAAATATCATCGGAAAAGAGAGCCAAAATATTATGGATGTTGTTCTCTATGGAAGTGTGGTACAGAAAAATTTATTTGAAGTAAAATTAAATGATGAAATTAAAAATTGCTATCATAGAGAATAATATCATTGCTACCAATACAATCAGAGAAAAGCTTAGTAAAAAGCTGGTAGAGAATAACTATGATGTAACCATATTAACAACAGGCACTGCAGGAGATCTGGAGCAGGCAAGGAAAAATGGATTTAAAGTAATTGATGTGAAAGGAAGTACTCAGAACCCTCTTGATATCATTACTTATATGCGAAATATTAAGAAAGCGCTGAAACTAACTGGCACGGATATTTGTCTTACATTCACCATTCGTCCTGCCATCTGGGGAAATGTAGTTACCAGGCAATTGAAAATTCCAACCATAACAAATATTACTGGGATAGGCCCGTTGTTTGCGCGCAATAACATAGCATACAGGGCTGCCAGAACATTATATAAATATGTTTTACAAAATACAGCCAGGATCTTTTTCCAGAATTATGATGATATGAATATTTTTCTTGAAAAGAAATTTGTAAAACCTGAAAGAGCAGAAAGAATACCCGGATCAGGTATCGATCACCAGCATTATGCGCCTATGGCCGGAAGAAATAAAGATGATAAATTCATTTTTTTATTTATCAGCAGGTTGGTGAAAGACAAAGGAATTGTTGAATATGTTGAAGCTGCCAGGATAATAAAAAAAGAAATTTCCGGGATTGAGTTTCATGTTTTGGGGCCCGTTTGGCTGCAGAATTTAAAAGACAATACTGTAACTGAATCAGAGTTACGGCAATGGGTAAATGAAGGGATCATACATTACCTTGGCGATGCAAAGGATGTAAGGCCTTATATTGCTGCTGCAGATTGTATCGTTCTTCCTTCATATCGTGAAGGAACGAGCAATGTGTTATTGGAAGCATCGAGTATGGAGCGGCCATGTATAACCTGTGATACAACGGGTTGTAAAGAAATTGTGGCTGATGGAATTACCGGTTTTTTGTGTAAAGTGCAGGATGCTGCCGACCTTGCCAATAAGATGAAAATGATGGTTGGTTTATCCGGTGAACAGCGAAAAGAGATGGGAATCAGCGCCAGGCAAAAAGTGATCAAAGAATTTGATAAACAAATAGTGATTGATGCTTATTTAAAGGCAATTGAAAAAATTAATTCCAAAATATGAGTTACAGTACGCTTTCAATAGACTGGGAAGATTTTGGCCAGTTACTTTGTATGTATCATTACAACAAAGTAACTGAACCGGTCAATGCTGCTCTCGAAAGACAAACATCGATCATGCTGGATATGATGGATGAAACCAATTGCAAAGCCACTTTCTTTATTTTAGGTGTTACAGCAAAATTCAGGCCGGCATTGGTTAAAAAGATAGCCTCAAAAGGACATGAAATTGCAATCCATGGCCAGAATCACATTGCCATGTTTACCTTATCTCCAGATGAAGCAAGAAAAGACCTGCAGGAAAGTATTGATATCGTTACACAAATAACAGGTGAAAAAGTCTATGGTTACCGGGCTCCCTTTTTTTCTGTAAATGAAACCAATTTGTGGCTACTCGATATATTGGCAGACCTGGGGATTGAATATGACAGCAGTATCTTTCCCAAAAAAATGCCACGGTATGGCATTGAAGGTTTCAGCGATAAAGATGCATTGTATGACCTGCCCAATGGAAAGCAAATTGTAGAATTACCATTAACGGTGGCTAGTTATTTTAATAAGACATGGCCTGTATCGGGTGGTGGTTATATCAGGCTGATGCCAAAGATGTTGGTAAATAAAATATTTAATGATTTTGAAAAACAGCAAAAAGACAGCATGATCTATATGCATCCTTATGAGTTTGATACAGCATTCCTGGATGTAAGATCTAATTATCCGGCAGGTGTAAATTATTCAAAATATAAAGTTCATACCCTAAATTTGCGATGGAATTTATTTAGGAATTCTATTCGTGAAAAAATAAAAGATCTATTAAAACAACATCAATTTAAAACCTGTTTAAACAAAGCAAATTATGTCAAAGCAATTGGAAACAGTACAAAGCTACTGGGACGCCCGGAGTGAACTGTTCGGAAATTATTACAAAAAACCATCCTCTTTTGATCGTGTATTCAGAAAAGGGGTATACGAAAGGCAGGCAATAGCAGTTAAAGCATGTAAAGAGATTCCCAATGCTACCGTGTTTGATGTCGGCTCGGGGCCTGGTGTTAATAGTGTATCATTGATTAAAAATGCCGGAGCTTCTCAAATATTTGGTGTCGATTTTGCACAGCACATGATTGATTATGCCAATAATACCGTAAAAGAAGAAGGAGTTGCAGATAAATGTACTTTTGTTCTCGGAGATATTATGACTTATGATTTTGGAGATAAAAGATTCGATTATTCATATGCCCTTGGTGTATTTGATTATACAGAAGATGCCCAAAAATTGCTTAACAGGATGAGCCAGTTGTCAAAAAGATCTTTCATGGCTTCCTGGCCCGAAAATGGCATACGCATGGCTTTGCGCAGGTATCGTTATACTTGCCCGCTGTTTCATTATACCGAACAGCAGATCATCGACCTGCATAAAAAAGCCGGTATTTCCAGAGATAAACTTGAAATAATCAGAATTGGTGGTGGCTGGGCAACCATTGCTCGAAAATAAAAAGTTCAAATGGGGCAACAAGCTTATTAGGTTCAACAAGTTTTCTTAACTTGTTGAACCTATTAAACCCCTTAAACTTAAATTAAGATCAATGATATTAATTGGCTATTCAGGGCACTCATATGTTGTACATGGTATTTATGATGCACTGGGTATAAAGGTTATCGGATATTTTGATAAGGAAGAAAAGTCCTATAATCCTTACAATCTAAAATATTTTGGTAAGGAATCATCTGAAGAAGCGTTCTCTGTTTTGCAAAATGATAAATTCTTTATTGCGATTGGAGATAATGCCATTCGGAAAAAAATATTTGAAAACTTTGCTTCCCGGGGCTCACTGCCTGTAAACGCTATTCATCCATCTGCAATAATTGATCCTACATCAATATTAGCCAGTAATGGAATAATGATCAGTTCGAATGTTTCCATTAATGCACTTTCTAAGATCGGCAAGGCCGTTATTTGTAATACAGGTTCTATCATTGAGCATGAATGTGAAGTTGGTGACTTTGTTCATATTGGTCCGGGAGCAGTATTGTGTGGTAATGTAAGTGTGGGTAAAGAAACTTTTATCGGTGCTAATGCAGTAATACGACAAGGTGTTCAAATTGGTGTTAATTGTACGATCGGTGCTGGTGCTGTTGTTATTAAAGATATTCCCGACAACTCAGTTATTGCCGGAAACCCTTCTAAAAACCTGGAAACAAAACAGTTTAAAAGTAAAACAGATTCAGAACCGATTGAAATTAAAACTGCATCATCAAAACTAAAAATACTCTTTATTGGTAAAGCCGATGACCAGTATTCTAAGATTGCAGGAGAATTCATCAGTCTTCATTTCCCGGAAACAATAACCATTTATGGTAAAAGAGGAGAACTTTTCCCTAGGGATGCCACAGATTGGAAAGGTGATATACTGATCTCCTATTTATCTCAATGGATCATACCGGACCAGGTTTTAAAAAATGCTTCAGTGATGGCAATTAATTTTCATCCGGGCCCTCCTGAATACCCTGGTATTGGCTGTACTAATTTTGCCGTTTATGATGGCGTAGACCAATATGGGGTAACCTGTCATCATATGCTTGCAAAAGTTGATACCGGAAAGATCATTTCTGTAAAACGTTTTCCTGTTTATAAAACAGATACAGTTTTTTCTATAACCCAACGTTGTTATTCTTTAATTCTAACACAGTGTTTTGAAATATTGGATTTTATTATCACAGGTTCTGCATTTCCTCAATGTACGGAGCAGTGGACCAGGAAACCTTTTTTACGAAAGGAATTAAACAGGCTTTGTCGTATCACACCTGATATGCCTGTTGAAGAAATGAACCGGAGAATAAGAGCAACTAATTTTGTTAAGCATTGGGCATTTATGCAGGTTGGAGATAATATCTTTAAATTAGTAGATGAAAAAAAGTAATATAAACAATCGGCTATTGTTGGTTGAATTGTTCTTGCCGCTTGATTTTTTATTACGCTTATCCGGCAGGGCTTATGAAAAATATATGCGCAATAAAATTTATCTTCATGCACTTAATATCCGAAAGGCAAATGAAATGATTTATCAACTGGTACTTGATAAAACTCATTTAATTCCGGATGGAATACAAAAGGATTGTATAGAATTATTAAATCACTATGATTGCTGGTTATTACAGTTTAAAGATGAAGAACAAAAAAGAAAACCGGCGTTAACAGATGAATTTATTTTTTTTAGGGTTGATGATCAAATACCATATCCCCGGTTATCTGAACAACGTATTTTCGAAACAATAAAAGAATTACAAATCAGAAAAAATAAAAAATCATGAAGGTATTGGTTACAGGCGGTGCAGGATATATTGGTTCCGTATTGGTTCGTCAGTTATTAAGTAAAGGATACAAGGTAAGGGCATTTGATAGTTTAAAATTTGGAGGGGATGCTTTGTATGATGTAATGCTGAACGAGCATTTTGAGTTTATGCTGGGTGATATCAGAAATGCTGAAGCAGTTGAAAAAGCACTGGAAGGAATAGATGCTATTGCTCATCTTGCTGCAATTGTTGGGGATCCGGCCTGCAAAAAATACAGTGATGAGGCAAAAGAAACAAATTGGAAAGGAAGCGTAGCACTATTTGAAGCAGCAGAGAAAGCGGGTGTAAAAAGATTTGTTTTTGCAAGTACCTGTAGCAACTATGGTAAAATGCCCGATCCTGATTCATTTGTAACTGAAACTTCGGCTCTGAACCCGGTTTCTTTATATGCAGAACTGAAAGTGAAATTCGAAAAATATTTACTGGAAGAAAGAAGGGATTCAAAAATATGCAGTACCGCATTAAGGTTCAGTACTGTTTATGGGTTTTCACCACGCATACGTTTCGATCTAACCGTAAACGAGTTTACACGCAATGCGGCCATTAACGGAGAACAGGAAATATGGGGTGCACAATTCTGGAGACCCTATTGCCATGTTGATGACCTGGCAAGAGCTGTAATATTGGTGTTGGAATCTCCGGAAGCTACAGTAAGGGCAAATGTATATAACGTGGGTAGCACAGAAGAAAATTATAACAAGGGTATGATCATAGAAGAGGTTTGTAAAGTAGTTCCCAATGTGAAAGTTCACTTTGTTGAAAGTTCAGAGGATCCGAGAGATTACCGGGTAAACTTTGATAAAATTAAAAATGAATTGGGTTATACAATCACTAAAAAAGTGCCACAGGGTGTAAAAGAAATTTATACTTTGCTTAAAACAGGTGTCGTAACTGATTCTTTTAGCCAAAAATTCAGGAATATCTGATTTAAATTACTTTAGAATTAAATGATGAATTATCTCCGGCATTTAGGCTGGAGACTTTTTTTTTTATAGGTTTGCAATGCAAATAAACGTATGTCTTACAAACCCGTAAGCAGATTTGCTTCAAGCTGCGGTTATTATTAGTAATTTATTATTATGTTATTATTATCTGGACCCAATATATGCGGTAACGAGTGGAAATATGTAAAAGACTGCCTGGATACCGGCTGGGTAAGCAGTGTTGGTTCATTTGTTGACCAGTTTGAAAAAATGACCGCTGAATTTGCAGGTACCAAATATGCAGTGGCAACAAGTAGTGGAACAACTGCTTTACATATATGCCTGGTTATGCTGGGAGTAAACGAAAAGGATTACATTATTACTCCAAATATTACTTTTATCGCAACCTGTAATTCTATTAAATATACCGGGGCCAACCCGATTTTTATTGATACAGATGAACATACCTGGCAAATGGATCTGGATCTGCTGGAAGAATTTTTAATAAAAGAGACAGAACAAAAAAACAATGTTTGTTATTACAAAAAAGATGGCAAAAGAATACCTGCGATCATGCCGGTACATGTGCTGGGTAATATGTGTGATATGGACAGGTTATTATTGCTGGCAAAACAATATAACCTGATAGTAATTGAAGATTCAACAGAAGCACTTGGGAGTTATTTTAAAGGTAAACATGCAGGTAGTTTCGGGTTATTGGGTACATTCAGTTACAATGGAAATAAAATAATAACTACAGGTGGTGGCGGAATGATCGTAACAGATGATGAAACATTGGCTAAAAAGGCTAAACATCTCACCACACAGGCCAAGAGCGACCCTTTTGAATATATACATGATGAGATCGGTTATAATTATCGGCTGGTGAATGTTGCAGCAGCAATGGGTGTGGCTCAAATGGAAATGCTGCCTTCTTTTATAAAAAGAAAAAAAGAAATTATTTCAAAATATAAGCAGGCCTTGAATGGAATTGGAGATATTGAGTTTCAAAAGGTACATGAAGAAATTGACCCTAACTGGTGGTTGCCCACTATTAAAACCACCCGCCAGAAAGAAGTTTTAAAGATCCTGAACGACAATAAAATGCAAAGCCGCCCGTTTTGGGTACCAATGAACCAGCTACGCATGTTTAGCGAAAACATTTATTATAATAAAAACGACCGGTCTGAATTTGTTTACCGGCACTGCCTCAGTATTCCCTGTTCAACTAATATTACAGATGAGCAGATCGAAGCAGTAAGTAATAAAATAAAGGAGCTGTATTAATAAAAATAAATGATCACAATTCTACCGGACAGAATTTAGATCCTTTATCCGGATAACAACCAGCATATTGCTCATGTATAAAATTTTAAAGCGATTTTTTGACCTGATTATAGCTACTGTTGCTTTAATTGTATTTTTACCGGTACTAATCCCTGCGATCATTATCTTAAAATTTACAGGAGAGCATGAGATTTTTTATTTTCAAAAAAGAATTGGATACAAAAACCGGCCTTTCATGATTTGGAAATTTGCCACCATGCTTAAAAATAGCCCAAATACAGGTACGGGGGAAATAACACTAAGAAATGATCCCCGGGTTACTAAATTTGGTAAACTTCTTCGACTTACTAAAATCAATGAACTGCCACAGATCATCAATGTATTTTTAGGGGATATGAGTATTGTAGGACCCCGCCCGTTGATGGAAGTGAGTTTTAAACTATATACAAACGAAGTACAACGTGTTATATATAATTCAAAACCGGGAATAACGGGAATAGCCTCATTAATGTTCCGCGACGAAGAAAAGATATTATCAGATGCTCTAGACCCTAAAGCTATGTATGCTTCCATTTACCCATACAAGGGCTCATTGGAAATGTGGTATCAACAGCATGCCTCAGTTTATACCGATGCCATGATTATTTTTTTAACCGCATTTTCAATCATTTTTCCCCAAAATAACCTGGTTTATCATGTTTTTTCCGACCTCCCCAAACGAAACTTCTGATTTTTTTTGTTTATTTAATTTATCTCATCGGTTAAACAATTATTTCTGTAAATTGTATTATAGTCTAATAAAAAGATCATGAATACATTTACAATAAAGGACCTGGAGAATTTATCGGGTATAAAAGCACATACGCTCCGTATCTGGGAGCAACGGTATGATTTTTTAAAACCCTCCCGCACTGATACTAACATACGTTATTACAGTAATGAAGATCTGAAAATGATCCTGAACGTTGCCATCCTTAACAGATATGGGTATAAGATATCTCATATAGATAAAATGAATGCGGTGCAAATGAATGAAAAGATTCTTTCCCTCAATCAAATGGAAGCGCAGCAGGAACGTATTGTGAATGACCTGATCAAAAATATGATCGACCTCGATATCCAGTCTTTTGAGGATACACTGGACAGGTTCATTCTGGTCAAAGGGATCGAAAGGGCTATCACACAGATCATCTTTCCTTTCCTGGAAAAGATAGGGATATTATGGATGACAAATCACATAAACCCAGCGCAGGAGCACCTTGTGACGAATCTTATCCGGCAAAAACTGATCGTTGGAATTGAAGGCGCTTCTCCAGCTCTAAAACTTAATAAAACAATTCTACTTTTTCTTCCTGAGGGAGAATACCATGAATTGGGACTGTTATTTATGTACTATTTATTGAAAAAGCGAGGATCGGATGTGATATACCTTGGAACGAATGTGCCTTTAAAAGATGTTTCCTATATTGTTGATCTGAAGAAACCGGATTACCTGTATTCACATCTTACTACTGTAGGTCAGAATTTCAATTTCGACAAATTTCTCTCAAATATTGGTATGAAATTCCATAATATACCTGTAATTATTTCCGGCCAACTAACCAATACGTTTGAAAAAAAGATTCATCCCCCCGTATATTTCAAACGTTCTTTCCCCGAAGTAATGGAGTTTGTAGCGAGCCTCTGAGTTTTAAAAACTTTAACATTTAAATCGAAAATAAATTTTTTTTGTAAATTAAACTGTTTAACTTTGACATATCAAACATTAAACAAAAAATTATGTCAACATTAGAATTCGACCAATTACTGACAAGCAATGCAGATTTTTTAAAACCATTTGCATTTACTCTAACACGCGATAATGAATCAGCTAAAGACCTGGTTCAGGAAACCTTATACAGAGCCCTTTCTAATAAGGAAAAATATAATGTAGGTACAAACATAAAGGCATGGATGTATACCATTATGCGTAATATCTTCATAAATGACTACCGGAAAAAATCCAGGAAAAATACCATTTTTGATAATACACCAAATGACTTTTTACTGGATTATAATCAAAACGCTGTTTCCAATGCAGCAGAAGTAAGTCTTACTTTAAAAGATATACAATCTGCAGTTGACAAATTACCTGAAATTTTTAAACTTCCTTTTGTTTTGTATTTTGAAGGCTATAAATACAACGAAATAGCTGAAAATTTAAAGGAGCCTTTGGGCACAATCAAAAGCAGGATACATTTTGCCCGCAAATTGTTGAAAGAACAGCTCAATAGGTTTTAATCGATTAATGAGTTTAATTTTACGTTTTATATATATCAATAACCTTATTTTGCACCCGTGAAAAAAGTAGTTGTTATCGGGAGTGGATTTGCCGGGTTATCAACCGCATCCTTTATGGCTCAGGCCGGATGGGATGTTACCGTTTTGGAAAAACATCGTTTACCGGGAGGAAGGGCAAGAAAATTAGTTGCAGAAGGTTTCACATTCGATATGGGACCAAGCTGGTACTGGATGCCCGATGTTTTTGAAAGATATTTTAATTCTTTTGGAAAAAAAGTATCTGATTATTATGAATTAGAAAGACTTGACCCCTCATACCGTATATATTGGAAGGATGGACAATCAGATATCCCTGCAGATTACAATGAACTAAAAAAGTTATTTGAAAATATTGAAGAGGGTAGTGGCGAACAATTAGATGCTTTTTTGAAAGAAGCTGCATATAAATACGAAGTCGGGATTAATAAACTTGTTTACAAACCCGGACAATCTCTTACAGAATTTTTGGATTGGGATACGATCAAAGGTGTTTTTAAACTCGATGTATTTACTTCTATTGAAAAGCACGTTGGTAAATTCTTTAAGAGCCAAAAACTACGTCAATTGATGGAATTCCCGGTTTTATTCCTGGGGGCCCTGCCAAAAGACACACCGGCATTATACAGCCTGATGAATTATGCTGATATCAAATTGGGAACCTGGTATCCAAAAAAAGGGATGTATGAAGTTGTAGACGGTATGTACAAACTTGCAAAAGAACTAGGGGTTAAATTCTATTTTGAACATGATGTAACTGCAATTAACGTTGAAGCAGGAAAAGTAAATTCGGTTACAGCAAAAAAATCAGCTACTGAACAGGGAACATCAAACATTTCCTTCGATGCTGATGTTGTTATAGGGTCGGCGGATTATAATTTTATTGAAACAAAACTATTGCCCCGAAATTATAGAACATATACTGACAAATATTGGGATAAAAGGCTGATGGCCCCAAGTTGCTTATTATATTACATCGGGTTAAATAAAAAACTGGAAGGGGTACCTCATCACTCTTTGTTCTTTGATGCAGATTTTGAAGTTCATGGCGAAGAAATATACAAAACTAAAAAATGGCCGGCTGATCCGCTTTTTTACCTGTCTGTTTCTTCCGTAACTGATGATACGGTTGCACCGGTGGGTTGCGACAATATGGTTTTCCTGATACCGGTTGCCTCAGGACTGGAAGCTGATACAGAAGAATTGAGAAACAGTTATTTTGAAAAAATACTCACCAGGTTTGAAAATAAAACGGGGCAATCGATCAGAAATAATATTGTATATAAAAAAAATTATTCTGTAGATAACTTTAAAACAGACTATAACTCATTCAAAGGCAATGCGTATGGCCTGGCAAATACTTTGATGCAAACGGCTGTTTTAAGGCCATCATGCAGGAGTATTAAAATAAAAAACTTATTTTACACTGGTCAATTGACTGTTCCGGGACCTGGAGTGCCGCCTAGTTTGATCAGTGGTGAAGTGGTAGCAAAGGAAGTGTTGAAAAATTACGGCTGAAATTGATCATTAAATTGCAAGATTCGGTACAAAGGTATTTACAGGCAAAAGATTAAAAATAAATAAGTCTTAGCAGACATGATAAAGCTTTTTCATGAATTAAGTGAACAGTGTAGCAAGATTGCAACAGAGAAGTATAGTACTTCTTTCAGCAGCGCTATTAAACTACTGCATAGTGATCTGCGTACACCCATATATAACATATACGGATTTGTAAGATTTGCTGATGAAATCGTTGATTCTTTTCATGAGTTTAACAAAGAAGAATTACTGGTTGATTTCAGAAAGGAAACCTACGCTTCTATTGAAAGAGGAATCAGTCTCAACCCGATTTTGAACAGTTTTCAGAAAACTGTTAGTGAATACAATATTTCACCTAAACTGATAGATGCCTTTTTTAACAGCATGGAAATGGATCTGAGCAAAACTGTTTATAACAGTAATGGCTACAGGGAATACATTTATGGAAGTGCAGAAGTAGTTGGCCTGATGTGTTTGTATGTATTTTGTGAAGGAGATAATTTGATGTATGAAAAACTAAAACCTTCTGCACAGGCATTGGGCGCAGCTTTTCAAAAGGTTAATTTTTTAAGGGATGTAAAAGCAGATTACGAACAACTCAACAGGTCGTATTTTCCTGAAGTTGATTTTAAAAACTTTACAACTACAATGAAAAAGCAGATCGAGGATGATATTACACTGGATTTTATTAATGCTTACGAAGGGATCCTGGAGTTGCCTGCCAAAGCAAGATTCGGTGTTTATGTAGCTTATAAATATTATTTATCGCTTTTCAAGAAAATAAAAAAAACTACTCCTGATAATATTCTTGAACAAAGGATACGTATACCAAATTATAGTAAAGCATTTATCGTGGCAAAAGCAGGGTTAAGAAATCAATTCAACTTATTTTAAAGGGAACAGAAACTATGGATGTTATTTTAGTTGATGAGAGGGATGAGCCTATTGGTACAATGGAAAAAATGGAAGTACATCAAAAAGCCCTGTTACACAGGGCTTTCAGCGTTTTTATTTTTAATACTAAAGGAGAAATACTGCTGCATAAAAGGTCTCCGGAAAAATATCACAGCGCAGGTTTATGGACAAATGCCTGTTGCAGCCATCCTGGTCCGGGGCAAGAAACTTTGATAGCTGCAGTAAAACGTTTACAGGAAGAAATGGGAATAACTACTTCTTTGAAAAAAGCTTTCGAATTTATTTATAAATCTACTTTCGGAAATGGCCTTACTGAATATGAATTTGACCATGTATTACTGGGAATATATGATGGCGAAATATTTCCAAATAAAGTTGAAGTCAGTGATTATTGTTACCAATCAATGGAAACTGTAAAAAAATCTATAGAAGCACATCCGCAAGAATATACAGAATGGTTCAAAATCGCTTTTCCAAAAGTGGAGGCATATTTAAAAAGCAATAGTAATTTGTGATCAATACTTTTTCAAAATACCAAATTGCCACATTTTTAGCGATCTTATTTCATATTATTGGAACAACAGGAATTTTGCTTTTTGATAAGGAATTTTTTATCAGATCAACAGCATTTAATCTTTTCCTCATGTTTGCGCTGTTGGTATGGACTCAACAGGAAAAAAATAAATATTTCCTGTTATTCCTCGCAACCTGTTTTGTAACAGGTATTGGAGCTGAGATCATCGGGGTGAATACATCATTACTTTTTGGGGATTATCAATATGGCACTGTACTTGGTCCCCGGGTAATGAATGTTCCATGGATCATTGGTATAAACTGGTTCATCATTATATATTGTTGTGGTATTAGTGTGAATACCTTGTTGGTGAAATTAAGTAACAGGGCGACAGCAATCGGAGGCTATACTCCCAAGACAATGAAGCTGTTATCGATCATTATTGACGGAGCAACACTTGCAGTACTTTTTGACTGGCTTATGGAACCGGTAGCCATTCATTTGAAATACTGGCATTGGAATGGAAATGGGGATGTGCCATTTTTCAATTATATCTGCTGGTTTATTATTAGTATTTTATTGCTGGGGGTTTTTCATTTATGTAAATTTGAAAAGAGAAACAAATTCGCTGTAAATTTGTTGTTGATACAGGTCTTGTTTTTCCTCCTGTTGCGTACATTTATGAAATAAAATTTGAATCTGATAAAATGATCTGGCTGTTTTACATATTAATTACTTTAATAACTTTCATTTTGATGGAAGGATTTACCTGGTGGTTACATCGATATGTAATGCATGGAATTGGCTGGTTCTTGCACAAAGATCATCACGAAAAGGGACCGGGGTTCTTTGAAAAAAATGATGCATATTTCCTCATATTTGCCATACCAAGCTGGTTATTGATCATGCTGGGTGTTATGTATAAAACATATTGGATGATACCCATTGGCGCAGGATTTTCTTTATACGGACTTGCTTATTTTTTGATCCATGAAGTTATTATACATCAGCGTTTCAAATGGTTTACCCGAAGCAATAATACATATGTTCGTACGATCCGGTGGGCACACAAAATGCATCACAAACATTTAGACAAGCATGATGGTGAAAGTTTCGGAATGTTATGGGTATCTAAAAAGTACTGGGATAAAGTAAGAGAAGATAAAAAAAGAACTACCGGAAGTTTTATAACACGAAAACAGAATACTACCGTAAAAGTGTAATACATCAGTAAATATTTGATCAGCCATTATACATACTTTCTCATCCTCGCTGCTTCTATTGCAGGCCCGCTGCTATTAAGTTTTGATAAAAAAGTAGCCTTTTATAAAAACTGGAGATATGTATTTCCGGCCATGACCATTCCTGCATTTTTGTATATCATTTGGGATATATTTTTTACCTACAAGGGAGTATGGAGCTTTAATGAAACATATACAACCGGCATACGATTGGCTAATTTGCCGCTGGAAGAAGTGTTATTCTTTTTCATTGTACCTTATTGCTGCATATTTATTTATGAATGCATCCGTATTTATTTCCCTTTATTAAAAAATAAAAAAAGGGCTGATTATTTTTTAAAACTATTTGCAATCGTATTATTGATCACCGGAATTATTTTTCATGAAAAATATTATACTTCATGGACATGCATTCTCAATGCTTTTTTTATTTCCTTAATTTATTTACGCAGAAATTATTTTAAGGAATTTGACGCCATATCTTTCCTGGTTTCTTATGCAGTTTGTATCATTCCTTTTTTAATTGTAAATGGATTCCTTACTGCTATACCCGTAGTTATTTATAACAATGATGAAAACATCGGAATGCGAATCTATACGATTCCTTTTGAAGATATATTTTACGGGATGTTACTTGTATTGATGAATATTGTATTTTATGAAAAGCTAAAAAACAGGAAGAAGCATTTAGTATCTCTGTAACTTGCCGGTACTTGTCATGGGTAAGGAGTCAACTATTTTCAATCTTTGTGGAGCTTTAAAAGTAGATAATCTTTTTCTGCAATAAGTCAACACATCTTCTACATCAATTGTTTCACCTTCATTCAAAACCAGTTCACCTTCAATGATCTGTCCCATTAATGGATGTGGACTGCTACTGATTCGTGCCAGTTTTATTTCTGGCATCATTTCCAGTACCGCTTCAACTTCTTCAGGAAAAACTTTTATTCCTGAAACATTGATGACCGATTTACAACGGCCTTCTATTTTTATTAGTCCGTCTGCAGACCTTGATGCATAGTCGGCTGTAAGGAAATAACCATTTTTTAAAACAGCTTCCCTCGGTGTTGCAGGTATAAGGTAAGCATCAAACATTCCGGGACCTTTAATGGCCAGATGTCCAATACTGCCATCCGGTAAAGGATTGTTTTCATCATCCAGAATATCAACGGTATAATCGGGTAGTGCATATCCTACAGCCTCTGGATGTTCGGCCGATTTAATATAGTTGATCATTGGCAATCCAATTTCTATGATACCGTATGCCTGGCTGACATCTTTTTCAAAACGTTCTTTAAAAGCTTTGCATACTTCCGGTGAAATGGCTGCTGAAGTGGAAATAACTTTTTTTAGAGAAGTCATTTTATCATTTCCTTTGTCATTTGAAAGTAACCGTATTTGTATCGGAGAAGCATACAATAATGTACCGTTATGTCGATTGGTAATATCAATAATGCTTTTGGCAAGGAAATCATTGGCTACAGCTATAGCAGCTCCATATTTTACATATAAAACAATGGAAACAATAAAATGGTAAGCCATGGGAAGAACCCAGACAACCGTATCTCCGGGTCCCAATTCGAGTGCTTTATTTGCACCTTCCACTCTTTCAATAACCGACTGGTGAGAAACAATGACTCCCTTTGATTTTCCGGTGGTACCGGATGTAAATCGAATGAAAGCGGGCATATGAACATGTGGTGCGAATGGTTTTAAGCGGTCGATCGACGTATAACTAAATGAAAAAGATTCCAGTTTCATTTTAATCACAGCATCAATTATGAGGATCGGCGGTATACCACTCATATCATCTAAAATTGCATGTAATTGTGCCTCTGAAAATATATCTTCAATTTCTGCCTTTTTTAACTGAGGTGACATAGGCATTACAGTGGCACCACACCCCACGACGGCGAACAGGCCAATGATAAAACTCCGGCCATTGCGTGATTTTAAACCAACGCCCATTCCTGCAGAAACGCCTAGTTCAATTAAATTTAATCTTAATATTTCCGTTTCAGTATATAACTGCTCAAACGTCATCATACCATGATCATCATAAATGGCGGGTTTATCCGGCCATTTAAAGGCAGCCTCCTTCAGTATTTCATAAACAAGCAGTTGATTGTTCATCATGCGAAGATACTATAATTGCTCGTTTTGTATGCTTTTTAAAGCTATTGATTCAGATATGCCTGCTATAAATGATTCTGCAAGCATACCTGCGGCATAACCGGTTTGAAGGCAAATTCCCATAACTCTTGCACTTGCAATCGCTGGATCAGATGCAGATATGTTACGTCCTGCCATAAATAGATTCCTGACGAATTTGGATTGTAAGCATCTTGCGGGCACCTGGTAATGATCACCGGTTTTTAAATAGCGCATTTTAACACGCTTTTGTTGAGCCCATTCTTCAATGGGCCAGGAAGCATTGGCAATGGCATCATCAAATTTTTTACAATTCAACACGTCTTCTTCAGTAAGTATATAATTCCCCATTGTTCGAAGACCGACCCTTATTCCAACTTCCGGTGCAATATGTTGAATAAAAGTATTTTTAAAAACAGGAACGTTGTTTATTAAAAATTCAGCCAATGTTTCAACGAAATTCCGGGCTGAATTATTCAGTTCCTGCAAATTTCCGGGAGCATAAGTAACTGCAATCGGAACACCAACTTTCAGGCTTACACAATTGTTCTTTAATGATCCCTGAACAATATATACCCTGTCATAAAAATCGGCCAGTTTATTGTCATCAATGGCCGATCTAAGTGATCTCATTAAGATCAATCCAAGCCTTGCCTCATTTTCTTCTTCAATACCCTGCATGGTAAAAACCTGGGCCGCAGCCTGGTATTGATCACTTTGTATTAATGGCAGATTGGCTGCCTGGCTTATGATACTGTCGCCCGAACAATCGATGAATGATCTTACCTGTATCTTAATGAGGGTATCCCCAATAGTTATTAAAGCTGATTCAATTAAATCATGTTCAATGTTGATATTACTTAATGTTGCATTCAAGTGAAATGTTACCTGATGTTGCTGCAACAAACTGCAACAAATATTTTTGAATGCATTTATATCGTAAGGTAAATAATGCAGGCCATCAGTATTGTGTAAAGGCATTGTGTCAGAAGCCTTTTGTAATGTATCTGCAAACTCTTTTGCAAATCCCTTTACTAAATATTCGGTTTTTTCCGTTTTACTAAAAGTATACAATCCGCAAACGGTTCCTACTTCAGCAGCAGTTGCCTTTCCGCCAAGGAATGCATTGCGCTCTATTAATATAACTTTTGATCCTCTACGTGCAGCTGCAATGGCAGCCGCAATTCCGGCAGCACCACCACCAAGCACCAGCACATCGGTATATTGTGTTGAATTCATTAATGATCTGACAGAAGAATTTCTTTTAATTTCTGCTCAATTAAATGTAGGTCATTATCGTTGATAATATCAGGTGAATATGCAATGTTTATATCAAGGGAGTCATCGTGTTTCAAAAAAACAAAAGTTAAACCCGGGGGATAAGTGAGCGCCGGAATAAGTGTAAGGTCTCTGAGCGGTTCACCGAATAAAGATCTCAGTTCTGAAAAATTATCACCAGTAGAAGTATACAGGAAACTCGCAAAAGTTCCTTCACCTGTGCGGCTGATCAGGAAATAGTATAGCCAAAGAGGTATATGACGCATCATGTTCAGGAACATGGTATATTTCCGGGGCATATTATCTTTTATTTGTGCTGTCATCTGGCTGCTTAATGACTTTACAGTTTGAGATACACTGTTCATTTCAGCCGGGGTTATGCGGTAAAATAAAAAGGAAACACAATTAGATATCAATGGGCCAACCGAACCCTTTAATCTTCCATCATAAGGTATGGGAAGCCAGATATCTCCTTCATTGTTTCTTTCTTTATTGATAAAATTTATGGTATGTGAACAACAGGCTATGAAATACAAAGTAGGGCCAAAACGTGATCCCGATTTAAAAGCATTGTCATGTATCTTATTTGTTTCAGCAACATTGAAGTGAATGGCCTTAAAAACAGTATTGCCTTCTGTTTTTTTATAATCATTTAATGCTACAGAACTTACCGGTGCCCTGGAAGATCTTTGAATGAAACTTTTTACTTTATACATATTACGGATGTACCTGATAATATTCGGTTTCTTTTCTTTAGCAGGAAAAAAAGTATCGAAATTTTGTTGCGTCTTTTCAGTGATGTGATTTAAATGTTCAAAGAGTAGCGTTGTACCTTTTGCATCAAGCAGAATATGATTCCATGATAATACAAAGGCACAACCTCCGGAAGAATAATAAACCAGGTCAGCCTCAATAAACCTGGTTGCATCTAATGTGATATCTCTCGATAAGATCATTTGCGGGATCTCGTTTTCAGCTACATCATGATGTTCTTTAAGAATGATTTCATTACCAAGATCTGTATATTTCCAATACGGAATTCTCAGTAATGAACCCGGAACGAGTTTAATATTACACAACCAATAAATAACCGGAGATTTTTTTAAGATGCTGTATATCCTGGACGGTGATAAGGACTTTTCAAAATAAAAGATCTTACGCATGACATTTCCTCCTGCGCCATTCTTTTTTGCATGTTTATCCAATACAAGATGAAAACAATCAGCGCCGCTCAGGCGAACTTTCTTTGGAAGGTCAGCTTTGGTAAAAGATCTCATGTGGGTTTAATCTTTTTTTGCTGTTTATGATAATAATTCCTGCACAGTAGAAGAAAGAGCCTGCAGTGTTATAAAATTATCCGGTATCAGTTTCTCATCCGGTATCATTACACCGTATTGGCGTTCTATAAAAAGTATGATCTCTACCGTTGAAAATGAATCAATTCCTGCCTGTTTCAGGTTGGTTAAAGCATCAATTTTTACTTCCGGTGAAAGAATATTATTTTGAATATATTTTTTTATATCCTCAATAATGATGTTTGACTCCATACTTTAATTTGTTCGTTTTACCCGGTTCACCAAAGATGCAATTGTCATAGTAACCAAAAAGAAAGCTACCAATTTTAAAGCATCCAATAAAATTTCCCCAACGCCTCCGCTTCTTAAAAATAGTTTATAAAATCCTGTCAGTGCCCAATTCAGAGGTGAATAAGCGCTTATATCACGCATCACTTCAGGCATCACGTAACTGGGTACCCAAATTCCTCCCAAAGCTGATAATAATAATATGGAGAGTGAGCCCAGTATTGCCCCCTGATGTTCGGTTGTAGCCAATGTACCTACCATAACACCATAACCTGTTGCAGCAAAAGCAGTAGCCATCGTTAAAACGAAAATCCCCAGATAACTATGTCCCAATACCAAAACAGGCAGCCCCAACATTGGCAAAAATACTAAACCTACAGAAAGCATCAGTAAAAACTGGATCTGGCATACAATAGTATACACTATGATCTTTCCGTTTATCAACAATAAAAACGGGGTTGGCATGGTATGTAACCGGAAAACACTCCCCTCATTTTTTTCTTTCATGATACTTCCTGAAAGTGGAATGGCAATAAAAAACATGGCAAAAATTGCCCAGGCAGGAACATTGTGCTGTACTGCATTGGGAACGACCCTTTCTTCGGTCTTGGAAGCGTAAATTTCTTTATACCTGATTATCTGGGTTTTCTTATACGCATTTTTTGGAGCCGTAGATTTATCAGGAATTATTTCAGCAACCTGATCAGAAAATGTCTGGAACATGATCTTTGTTTTCACTTCTGAAATAAATTCATGAAGGTTGCTTGTAACAGAAATAAGAAATGATTTTTTTGCAACAGGATCAATCAGGATGGTGATTTCTACTGAATCGTCTTTTGCTGGTTTATTTATTAAAACAGCTGAATCTGAATTCAACGTTTCGGATACCAGTTGAGTTACATTTTTTCGGATGGCTTGTGTAGCTCCGTTTGGTATTACAATGCCCACCAGAAATTTTCCTTCAGCAACTGCTTTTTGTGCAAGAATTGCAGTGGCTGGTTTCCCATCAATCGAATCATAAAAAGTACAAAGGTCATTATTTCGTAAACCCTGTTCAATTAATATTCCCAATGAATCATGATCGTTGTTTACAAAAATAATTGGAATGCCTTTTTCATTGATCGTTTTAAAGGCAGCATCCTGTATAAGAGTCATTACAAAGATGAGAGCCATTGGCATGATGAATAAGATAGCCAAACCAACTTTGTCTCTAAAGAGGAGTAAGGCTTCTTTCTTAACCGTTGCTAATAGTTTACTGATCATTAGTCCCTTAGTTTTGCATTGGTTAAATTTAAAAAGACATTTTCCAGGTTTGTAGATCCCGGATTATTGGAGATCAGTTCATCTGGTGTGCCCTGGACAAGTATTTTACCGTGATCAATTATGGAAACCCTGCTACAAAAATTTTCCGCTTCATCCATGTGATGAGAAGTATAAATGATGGTTGTTCCTGCTTTATTTAATTCCTTTAGATGTTCAATGATCACATTACGACTCTGTACATCAACACCAACCGTTGGTTCATCCAGGAATAGAATTTTTGGTTCGTGTAAAACTCCTGCAATGAGGTTAACCCTTCTTTTCATACCTCCGGAGTAAGTTGATATCTGCCTGTTGGCAGCGTCTGTTAAACCAAGTTTTTGTAACCAGTCTTCAATTTTAAGTTTCAGTGTCCTTCCTTTTAAGCCATACATATGACCGTAAAAATCCAGGTTTTCTCTTGCCGTGAGGGTTGGATAAAGAGCAATATCCTGCGGCACGATTCCTATGATCTGCTTGATTCCTGCAAGCTGATGATCTAAATTTTTACCATCGATCAGTACCTTTCCACTGGAAGGAGGAAACAAGCCGCAAAGAATAGAGATGGTAGTCGTTTTTCCGGCACCGTTTGGTCCGAGTAAGCCAAATATTTCATTTCGGTTTATAGAAAAAGAGATGTTGTTTACTGCAGGTTCAGTGGCATTCTTAAATATCTTGGTTAAATGTTGTATTTCTATAATCGCAGTATTACTCATATCGTTTTTGACAATGGAACTTCTAATAACAAACAGGTGTTAACAGAAATATGAAGATATCAATGCAGACTTATCTTGTTTACTTAAATAATGCTGCAAAACTAAACTAAATATGTTTGCAGCCAAATTTGAACCACAAGGACACAAGAGCTCAAAAGCAAGTTAAAGAAAGAATATATATATATAAATTCTTGTGCACTTGTGTCCTTGTGGTTTAAATGGCAATTAAGAAAATCATTTTATCAAACCTGCAGTGATCTTTGCCGATAGGAGGCACAATGGGATGCTTGGCCCCGGATGAACACTTCCGCCGCAGAAATATAACCCTTTTATATCTTTTGAAAAATTGGCATGCCTTAAAAAAGCTGCAAACTTATTATTCGAGCTGTTGCCATAGATAGCGCCAAAGGCACTAGAAGTCCTGTTTTCAATTACACGGGGATCAAATACCATTTCACTTTCGATCAAAGGTTCAATATCTGTTTTCAATATCCTGTTTATTTTCCGGATCATATTTTCCCTTGCTTCCGCAATGAATTGATCCCAATCCTGTCCTGAATTATTTGGAACATTGATAAAAGAGAACCAGTTCTCACAACCCGGTGGTGCATCAGTAGAAGTATGCTTACTGGTAATATTCAGGTAAATTGTTGGATCGTGATAAATCGATCTTTTTGAAAAAATGGTATCAAATTCTTCCTCATAGTTTTCTGCAAAAAGTATATTATGTAATCCAAGTTGCTCAAATTCTTTTTTAATACCCCAATAAAAAATTATACCCGAACTGGATTTTGGCTGATCCAAAGTTTTTGATGGTCTGGTTACATCAGGCATTAATTTTTTATAACTGTTGTAAACATCCATATTACTGATCACGATGTCAAATGATTCAGTTTTTGTATCAGTTCTGATGCCGGCTATTTTTTTCTTTTCAATTAATATCTCCCGTACCGGAGTTGAGAAATTGAATTTTACTCCGATCTCTTTTGCAAGTTTTACCAGGGATTCTGTAATGCTATACATTCCTCCAACAGGATAAAAGGCGCCTTTTACAATTTCAACATGTGCTATCACATTTAAGGTAGCTGGCGATAAATAGGGGCTGGAACCATTATAGGTGGCATAACGATTAAATATCCTTACCAGCCGGGAGTCTTTAAAAGCTTTTTGATTGGCATCATGCATGGTATCAAAAGCGCCGATCTTACCAAAATTTAATATCCCTTTCAGTACGGGCCAGGTAAAAAAGTTTTTAAGCCGGTGCAATGAATTATGCAGGAAGACTTCTTCTGTGAGGCCATAAACAGTTCCGGTTTTTTCCAGATGCCTGGCAATGTCTTCTTTTTTGTCGTTGGTTTTTGCAGCCAGTTGTTCTGCAAATTTTTCTTTTCCATGGTATGCATCCAATGCGGTGCCGTCTTCAAAAAAATATTTATAAACCGGGTCAAGATGAATATAATTGAAATGATCGCGGGGTTTTTTGCCCGATAATTCAAATAATTCATCTACATAATGGGGCATGGTAAAAACGGATGGGCCCATATCAAAACGGTATCCCTTATTTGTTTCGCTTGAAAGTTTTCCTCCAGGGAATGGATTTGCCTCAAATACAGTTACCTGGTATCCTTTGTTTTGCATGCGGATGGCGGCTGCAATGCCAGATATCCCTGCGCCTATTACGGCAACTTTTTTATTATTTTCTTTGATCATTTATCCCTGGCGTATTTGCTTAAGTACTATTTACTTTATGCAAAATTAAGTGTTTTACGGTATTGGGGTTTTTGATAATGAGCGTAATCGTAATGTTATGATTTATATATATGTTGTTTTGCCCGGCAAGTCGTTAATCAGTGTTATGGATCAAATGAAGTGTGATTTTTGCAAGTATTATCCATAATAACGTAATGCATATTAGTGTGAAACCTTTCACCTTTACAATACAGGACTTGGCCAATAAATATTACTACTGAATAATTTATTAATTGAGTTTTTATTAAGATTCATAAGATCACTTTTTGGCTGATTCATTCATTTTAAATCAAACTAAATTTTTCAAATATGAAAAAACAATTAATCAAATTGCTGACTATACTTGTCATTTTTTTCACAGTTTCTTTTTCTACTTCAGCGCAGATATATGTAACTATACGCCCGCCTGTTCCGGTAATTGTAAGGCCTCCACAACCCAGCCAGACCTATGTATGGATAGATGAAGAATGGGAGCCGAGTGGAAGAACTTATAGATACTCAGGTGGTCATTGGGTTAGCCCACCTCATCCGGGTTTTATTAGGCAACCAGGCCATTGGAAAAAACATAAACGTGGTAATACCTGGGTTCGGGGAAACTGGAAAAAGGCGCATTAATAAACCGTACTTATAGAAAACTACATAACCGATTATTTAAGCAGCGCAGGTCAAACCTGTGCTGTTTCTTTCATATAAACATGGCCGGGTATTATTATAGATATAGCAACTTTGTTTGACGAAAAACATATATAACAGTATTAGATACTGTGTGCTGGTGATATGATCTTTATTTTATATCAGGAAATCTGATTCAGCAGGAAGGTAAATGAAAAATATAAATAAGTTAATCTATGTGTACAAAGATCATTTCACTTCACATAACTCATCCCATCGGGTACTAAACCGTTTACTTCTTAATTCCTGGCGCATTTTCCAGTCTCGTTTAGTTCCGGAGGAAGCAAATTTTAATATATCATTGCGCATGCTGAAGTTCACATTGTCGATCATCTTCATTAATATCTTTTCATTGTGAAGTGATGGATTTTCAAATAAATTGTACTGTACTGCATTATCAGGTACAATGCCACTCAATATTACACCCGCTTTTAAATATTTGCTTCCTTTCCTGTATAGCTGATCAACCAGCGGTACTGCATGAGCGATGAGAATATTGGTAAGCGATGTAGCAAACGGGAGGAT
>JANMMS010000076.1:0-15753 GCA_031373525.1 Ferruginibacter sp. | reverse complement strand
TGAAATGTTACAAATAATGAGTGCCTCACTTTTTGATAAAACACATTTAAATGAGTTATTGAAAAGCCCTGTCTATAAGAATGTCAAAGAACAAAAATGCAAACAATTAAAAATTGAACTAATTTAACGGGACACTAATGAATATTAATCCGTTTTGTTCAGAAATAATGAAAACTAATTTGTACAATGTTAATCAGAGATGACATCTTTTAGTTTTCAAGATGTCATCTCTGATGACAAATAAAAAAACCGGAAAATGAATTCCGGTTTAAGTGCGGCAAAGGAGATTCGAACTCCCACGCCCATGACAGGCGCTACCACCTCAAAGTAGTGCGTCTACCAATTTCGCCATCGCCGCAGGTTAATTAGCTAATTTGCTGATGTGCCGATTTGCTAATGAAGTGTGCAAATGTAAAATTAAAACCTTTTAATAAATAAAATAATCTCGGATTTAAATACAGGCTAAATGCTAATGGCTATTTCCTAAGCACTATCCTAAAAGTCGTTCCTTTACCAAGCTCACTATGTTTTACAAATAACTCCCCGCTATGATATTGTTCAATAATCCGTTTGCTTAGTGAAAGCCCCAGACCCCAGCCGCGTTTTTTTGTGGTAAACCCGGGTTTGAATACATTGGGAATGTTCTTTTTGCTGATCCCTTTACCGGTATCCGTGATATCAATAACAACTTGTGTAGATTCATTTTTAATACTAATATGTATACTGCCATGACCTTCCATGGCATCCAAAGCATTCTTTAATAAATTTTCAATCACCCAATCAAACAAAGGTGCATTGATCAGGGCAACTATTTCATCATCGTCCATTTTATCAATGTGAAAACTAACTTTATTGGTTGCCCTCCTTTTAATATATGTGACCATGCTTTCCACCTGTGCTGCAATATTGGTCGCTTCCAGTTGAGGGGTGCTTCCGATCTTACCGAAACGGTCACTTACCAGTTTTAATCTTTCAACATCCTTGCTGATCTCTGTTACGATCTTATCTGCTGTTTTATTTTCTTTGAGCATTTCCACCCAGCCTTCCAGCGATGAAATTGGCGTTCCCAACTGGTGGGCCGTTTCCTTTGCCATTCCTGCCCATACCTGGTTTTGAGTAGATTTATTTCTTGTTGATATTGTTATCAATGTAATAATAATGAACAATGAAACAATAAAAAGTTGAATGAGCGGATAATAACGTACTTCTTTTAAAAGTTCGGAATCACCATAATAATATTTATTAATAAAAGATCCCCCGGATAACTTTACTTCAACTAAAATAGGATCATTCTCATTTTTAAAACCTTTTATTTTTTTTTTCAGGTAATTGGTATCTTTTTTAATAAGGTTTATATCAAGATTCAGCCATGCTCCCGAAGGGTTGTCATTTTCATCTGTTTCAATGATAGGAATATCCGTATTTTCGGATGTGATAATATTTGTTAGTGCCAGTGCGGATTCTTCTGTTGATGCAGCCCTTGTCTTTAATGATTGTACCCATACATTCACTTTCTTTCTTTCATCATTGGCAAGTTTATTAGAAATATATTTTGAATAGAATATAGTACCGGTTACAATAGCGATCGCTATGACCGCCAAAGCACTGCGCCAGTTGAAAAGGTTTGAAAACATAAGTAAATGTAAAATGTATAATTTAGAATGTAAAATGTAAAATGGTTTATGTTTGTATAATATGTAATTAAAGCAAATAGAAGTAATACAGATTCAATGAATTTACCATCAGTAGCTATTGTTATTTTGAACTGGAATGGAAGAAAATTCCTGGAACAATTTCTGCCTTCAGTATTGGCAAGTACTTATATAAATAAACGTATTATTGTAGCCGACAATGCTTCTACAGATGATTCTGTTACATATTTACAAACTCATTTTACTTCAGTTGAGATCATTCAGCATGAAGTAAATGAAGGGTATGCAAAAGGGTATAACAGCGCATTAAAAAAGATACAATCCGATTATTATGTGTTATTGAACAGTGATGTGGAAGTAACCCCGCGTTGGATAGAACCCATCATCAGCCTGATGGAATCTGATAATATGATCGCTGCCTGCCAGCCTAAATTACTTGCTTATCATAATAAACTTCAGTTTGAATATGCCGGTGCAAGCGGTGGTTGGATCGATACCTTCGGTTATCCGTTTACGAGGGGAAGGATCTTTGATGAGTGTGAAATGGATAAAGGGCAATACGATACGGTACAGCCATGTTTTTGGGCAAGCGGGGCTGCATTATTTGTAAAAGCAGAGATATTTCAGAAACTTGGCGGCCTGGATGAATACTTTTTTGCTCACCAGGAGGAAATTGATTTTTGTTGGCGGTTGCATTTATCTGGTTATAAAGTATTTGTGAACCCATCCTCCATTGTTTATCATGTAGGTGGCGGAACATTGCCAAAAGGGAACAGCAAAAAGACCTTTTTGAATTTTCGGAACAACCTGATCATGTTATATAAGAACCTTCCCTGGCAAATTGCTTTGTGGAAGATACCAGTAAGATTAATGCTTGATGCAACGGCAGCATGGAAGCACTTATTGATAGGAGATCCGGGATTTTTTCTATCCATAGCAAAAGCCCATTTGCATTTTGGGAAATGGATATTTTTTGAAAAACATAGATATTCAGCTTCTAAAAACAAAGTAAGCTTGTTCCCCGGTATGTATAAAGGAAGTATTGTTTGGGATCATTTTATTAAAAAGAAAACCAGCTTTTTGGAAATTGTTGGCAACAAATAAGTTTTTTCAGCTGGAAGACCTTATTTTTGCAACGAAAATTAACAGCTTATGCAACAGGAAATTATAGACAATACAGGCAAGGATTTTGGCCATAGTTGGGTTTCTTCTTCCCGTTTTCTCTGGTTTTGCCAGGTTTTTTTGATCATTGCATTTGTATTGGGAGGTTGTTATGGTTTATATGCCAACCGTTACAAAGGAGTACCAGAAGTTAAGGCTCCGGAAAGTACTTTATACAATCCCAAGTATAAATAAAGATTTGTTTATTTTAGACAACATCCCTTATTTTTGCAGTCCTTAAAAAAAGGAACAGTTCTTTTTGGTGTTTATTAGTTGAATAGTTTACTGGGTTTACTTTTTAAACCTTAGAATCTCTTTAACTTTATAATCGTTTATTGCGGAAGTAGCTCATTTGGTAGAGCGCGACCTTGCCAAGGTCGAGGTGGCCGGTTCGAGCCCGGTCTTCCGCTCAAGAATTTATCCCGACATTGTTCGGGATTTTTTTTCAACAATTGTGTCACCCGGGTGGTGGAATCCCGAAGAAATTCGGGAACACGTCCCGATTAATATCGGGATTCGCAATAATGTAAGTGCGGTTCAATTGCGTTCCCGGTTATAAAATGAATTTGATCTTTTAATTAATAAGAATTGTGTCACCCGGGTGGTGGAACTGGTAGACACGCAGGACTTAAAATCCTGTTCGCAGTAATGCGAGTGACGGTTCAATTCCGTTCCCGGGTACAAAGCCTCAGTATAAAAACTGGGGCTTTTTCATTTATGTACTTCGTTTATATTCTGTACTCAAAAACCTATGACCGGTATTATATTGGCCAATGTCAAGAACTGTCTGCAAGATTGACCAGGCATAATACAGGAGTTGTGTTATCAACAAAGGCTTATCGGCCTTGGGAAATTGTATATTCAGAAAATTATGCAACCAGAGCGGCTGACACAATCCGCGAAAAAGAAATAAAGAATAAAAAGAGTAGAAAGTATATTGAATATTTACTTTCAAAATAATAAAACTGGAACCCCGAAGAGATTCGGGACAGGCTGTTAGACACATCCCGATAAATATCGGGATTCGCATTAATGCGAGTGTCCCGGTGCACTACCGGGATCCCGGGTACAAAGCCTCAGTATAAAAACTGGGGCTTTTTCATTTATGTAAATTTTAGAAAATTGATATTTGAAATTTGAGCTAACTTGAATCCTGATTATATATCAATGCTTCAAAAAATAGCACCCATATTACCTGCTATCGACCTTTCCGAGACAAATTTGTTTTACCGGAACAAATTAAAATTTCTTACCCATCATTATGGAAATTATCTCATTGTTAAAAAAGATAATATCGAAATTCATTTTGTAGCAATCAAGGATCCAAAAAATTTTATTGCAGCATCCTGTTGCCTCTTTGATGATAACATAAAAGATCTGTATGCTACATTCAGTTCAATGGATATTATCATACCAATGGGTGAATTGAAAGACAATACAAGAGGGAAAAAGGAATTTTGTATTGTTGATAATAACGGGAATGAATTGAGGTTTTGTGAGATTTGATGCTGGATGCTGGATGCTGGATGCTGGATGCTGGATGCTGGATGCTGGATGCTGGATGCTGGATGCTTAAAATTTTAATAGCTAAAGTTACAATTGTATTACTTCATATACGCCACTGAATAAGTACCATTTTTTTGTAGCTATTTCCATACACTTATACCTTGTCCTTATTTTTGCTCCCCTTACAAATAATCTGTTCCCTTTGATCTTAAATGTTTCTCCTTCTTTTAATTGCTCTACCATAAAATGACCGTCTTTCTTTGCATCATAATTTCTGAGTACTCTTAATAATTTTTCATCACCGCAACTGCTGGCTGCAGGATTTTTTAAAGTCTGAATTAAGGTAGATTCTATTTCAGGCGGGAATATTTTTTTGGATAAGAACTGTGCCAGGATCTTACTGAATTCATCTTTCCATTGTTGCCCGTGAGCTTGTACCCTGTGTCCGAATCTTTCATATGTGAAGAGGTGTGCCAGTTCATGCAGCAAAGTGATGAGAAAATTATATTTATTTAAATTGCCGTTGATGCTTATCCTGTGAGCCTTGCCTTCATGTGCATGACGATAATCTCCCAGGATACTCTGACGTTGCCTGGTAATGGTGAGTTGAACTTTATAATGCTGTAAATAATAATGAACATCTTCAAAACTTCCATCAGGCAAATATGACTGGAGTTGTAGTAGTGGAACTTCTTGTTTAGCCATCTGTTTTCTTATTCTTATTCATTTTCATCACAACATAAACTTCGATAGCAAGATAAACTAAATATAAAAAAAGTGCGATAAAGACAGCTCTTTTATTAAAACTTTCTCCACTAAAATATACGTAGGCAATAACTGCAATCATGCAAACAACCATTTTAAACATCATGCCTCCCATAACACTTCTTACAAATACATGTGGGTTTTTATTTTGTAAACCGTTTCGCTGAATAAAAAAAGAAATGATACTTATAATAAAAAACATTGCATTCGACAGCAGCAATACATTGCTGTCGATATGATTATTTTTCAACGTCGAAAAAAAAATGAAAATAAAACCGCTAATTATTGAGAAAAGTAAAACCAATGGTAATAGTAAACGACCTGGAGCATTCATGAAAGCGTTATTTTTTTTGAGCAGTATCTTTAACAACCTTAACGATCATTGCAGTAATTACCAGTAAAGGTAAAACCCAAACGGCTAACGAATTTTTTATTTTTAACCATTTATCGATCCAAAGGCCGGCATATATGGCTATGCCAATCGCCACCATAAATTGTGTTGCCATGCCGGCATATTTCCACAACAGGTTATCGTTTTGTTTACTCATTAACTGCTTTACCCATTTCTAAATTAAGTTCTACAATATTTGCACCCATATGGCATTCGCCATTAAAACTGGCTGAGGATTCTATTTGTAATTTTACCGTTTGTATATTTCCTTCAATTACAGCTTTTCCATGAAGGTATAACAGATCGTTTACTTTTACTTTTCCCAACACTCTTCCAAGTATATCAGCCTGGTTTGCTATAATGTCGCCTTCAATAACTGCTGCAGGACCCAACAATATCTTTGATTTGCAAGTCAGGTTACCTTTAAGAATCCCATCTATCCTGATATCACCAACACTTTCAATATTCCCTGAGATAACAGTACCTGCACCTATGATTGTAGTAGATCCCACCGGGGTTTCTGCATAGGATGAGCTGCGTTTAGAACTAAACATATTTCATAGTTTTGGATGTTAACTAACTAATTCTTATGTTTTAACGTATTTTTTGGATTTTTAGTCTTAATCATCGGTATTTTCTACTTTAGGCAGGTTTAATTTAGATGTGTCCATTTTAACAATATTTCCCTTTAATACCTTTTGAAGGTCTTCGAAATATTTATGTTGTTGATTTAGTGCCATCTCCATTGAATCTGTACGTATTTTCAGGGTTCTGTATTCCCGGATCTGTTTGGCATCACCATATCCTGAACCGGGTAAATAATACCTCAAAGGTGTAAATATGATCAGTGAAGCAGTTAGCCCAACCATTAAAATGAATAACGTACTCATTACAATGTATACACTTAATCGGGTAAGCTTAAATTTAACAACTTCTTCGTAGGTATCCTCATTCATCACAACAAGCCTATAGTGGTTGCGCAGGCGTTTAAGTGTATTATTGGCATCTAGCATCGACATAATATTAATATTTGAATATTAAAAGTAACAAACAGGCATGATTTTTAGAACTTTATTGGCAATTTAAAATTGTAATTTCTGATACTATTTTGCGTTAGTGGACTAATTGATTAGTCGGGCTGAACAATTTCGATCATTTAGATATATTGTCAATGTAGATAAATCACTGATTATTATAAACTATATTTTAACATATTTGATAAAATAATTCATATAAAATTGCATTTGTCAATCTAAGATTTGAGTGGCGAATTGACAAAAAAAACCGATATTTAGCACCATTTTATAATTTTATTTATACATGCCATACATAAAGCATTCTTATATACCACTTTTTATTATTATCATTTTTTTTTCCGGTAAATTATTTGCTCAGCCAACCTGGACTTTTGATCCGTTTGGCAAGGAAAAAAAACCTGAGAAATATGAAGAAAAAAAATTGGGTTCAGAGAAAACGGCCGATAAAAAATTTACAACTTTCAGGCAATTTGTACAAAATAGTGTAACCCATTATAATTATTATTTTAATGCCAATAACAGGATAAATGCGGTAATTGAAAAAGCAAAGATCTCAAACCAGGATGATTATGCAAAGTTGTTACCCTTTTATTCTTATTCCTTGGACAATACAGCTTCACAGCAAGTTGAACTTGATTCTGTAATTTATAAAGCTACAGCTGGAATTTTACTTCATGATCTCAGATCAGATTGGGTTGATAATATGTATCTGTTAATTGGTAAATCATATTACCTGAGAAAGGAATTTGATTCAGCAAGCTTAACATTTCAATTTATTAACTACAATCTTTTTCCGCGTAAAAGAAAAGAAGATGATAACCGTATTGTTGGTGCAAATGCATCTGCTCAATCAAATGTGCTTTCTATAGCCAATAAAGAGAATAGGAATATCATCAAAAAAACATTCAGTCTCCCTCCCAGCAGGAATGATGCTTTGATCTGGCTTGCTCGTACACAAATTGAAAAAGCCGAATTTGCAGATGCTGCAGGGTTGATAAATATTTTAGTGAATGACCCAAACCTTCCCAAAAGGCTTAAGGATGAACTTGAGGAAGTAAATGCATACTGGTTTTATTCACAGGAAATTTATGACAGTGCAGCGATACATCTTGAAAAGGCGTTGACCAGTGCAACAACAAAACAGGATAAGGCAAGATGGGAATATTTACTGGGACAAATGTTTGAAATGACCGGTTATTATGATAAGGCCTCAGCCTATTATGCTAAATCATCTAAACATACCGTTGACCCTGTTATGGATATTTATGCCAGGTTGAATGATGCAAAAATGTTCAGAGATAATGGTAATGTAAGAGAGTTGGAAAAAAGTATTTCCACTTTAATAAAAATGGCCAGAAAAGACAGGTATGAATCATATCGCGACATTATTTATTATTCAGTTGGAAAGATGAGTATACAAAAACCAGATACTGCAGGCAGTAAGGTTTATTTCAATAAGAGTATACGCTACAATACCAATAATTTAGGTTTTAAGAATAAAGCATTCCTGCAGCTGGCAGATATTGCTTATAGCGAAAGGGAATATAAAAAAGCATCTGCATTATATGATAGTTTACAACTGGATGACCCGTCAGTAATAGATCAGGCAACAAGGATAGAAGAAAGAAGAAACAGTTTGACAAATATTGTTACACAGGTAGATATTATTGAAAGAGAAGATAGTCTTCAAAAAGTAGCGTCTATGCTTCCTGCAGAAAGAGATGCAATCATAAAAATGATATTAAAAAAATACCGAAAAGAAAATGGTTTAAAGGAAGAAGAGATCGCAGCCGGGAATGGGCTCATAACATTTAATAATAATAATAATGAACCCACAGATCTTTTCGTCAGTTCAGGTAAAGGAGAATGGTATTTTTATAATCCAGCCAAGAAATCAAGGGGATATACTGATTTTAAATCCAAATGGGGTAAAAGAGAAAATGTTGACAATTGGCGCCGCAAATCCGGATCAGCAATAAAACAGAATCTGAATCTGAATAACAATATTGATGACCCGCTTGATGATAAGAATGTTCCGGCAACAGTTGCTAAAACAATAGATTCATCTTATACAGGTTTGATGAGCAATTTGCCGTTAACGCCTGAACAAATGGATAGCAGTAACATCATTATTGCAGAAAGTTTAATAAAACTTGCCAGGTTATTTCAAAATAATCTTGAAGATTACAGTGAAGCAATAAATACTTACGAAAACTATTTACAACGTTTTCCGGATAAATTACTCGATGGAGATGTCTATCTGAGTCTTTATTTCTGTTATACTAAATTAGGGAATACTGCTAAAGCTGAATATTATAAGAATCTGCTTACTTCAAAATTTGCGGGAAGCACTTCTGCTAAAAAGGCAACCAATCCATCTTTTACAGAAGACCCGAATGTAAAAAATCCGCTTGTAACCAAAAGGTATGAGGCTATTTATAACTTATTTATTGAAGGGGAGTTTTCACAAGCTTTGGAGGCTAAGAAAAAGGCAGATAGTGTTTATGGTAATAATTACTGGTCTCCACAATTACTTTACATTGAAGCAATAAATTATATTAAAGAAAAAAATGACAGTATTGCCATTGCCGTTCTGAATAATATTATTTCATTGTATCCTACTTCAGCTTTGAAGGGAAAAGCAGAAACTATGATCGATGTACTGAAAAGAAGGGAAGCGATTGAAACTTATTTGACCAGCCTCCAAGTGACCAGGGTTGAAGAAGATAAAATATTCATTTCAGAAAATAATACAATAGTAGTTCAAAAGGCAACTGAAAAGCCTGCCGTAGTTAAAACAATGGCACCTGTTACCAAACCCGACATTCAGAATACCGGGGCAGTAATAACTCCTCCTTCTATGATAAGCGGTGGATTCATTTGGAAGCCTGATACTGCTCAATTTGTTATTATGATTTTGGATAAAGTTGATGGGATTTATGTAAACGAAGCAAAAAATGCATTTACCAGATACAATCGTGAGAAATATTATAACAAAACGATTGCTATTAATAAGGATATCCTGGATGTACAGAGATCATTATTAATTTTTGAATCCTTTACAGACGCCAATGAGGCGGTTCTATATTATGATAAAATTAAAAAAGCAGCAGCAGTAGAAGTTTCATGGTTGCAACCTAATAAATATTTTTTCCTGGTAATATCAGCAACAAATTTACAGGTATTAAAAACCGGGAAAGACATAAATGCATATAAAGTACTTTTAAATAATCAGTATCCCGGAAAGTTTTAAGGAGTTGTCATTCCGACGGAGGAGGAAACTCAGCGTGTTGCTTTGTTCCTCAGCATGACAATCAACCGGAACATTACTAAGTTTAACAGATCCGTAAAAACGTATAATTTTTTTTAAATCAAAATGATCTATGTCCCGTTCAGTTAGCATATTATGGCGTTTCTTCTTTTGGGGGTTCGGAATATTTATCCTGGTATTACTATGTGCAAATTTTGGTTTGTTTGGAAAAATGCCTTCTATTAAAGAGTTAGAAAATCCGGAAGCTGACCTGGCAAGCGAGATCATCAGCAGCGATGCTGTACTGATGGGTAAATATTATTCAGAGAACAGGAGTGAAGTAAATTACAATGAGATATCTCCCAATGTGATCAATGCACTTATTGCAACAGAAGATGAGCGTTTTTATGATCATTCAGGGATTGATGCACAAGCACTGGCACGTGTTGTTTTTACAGGAGGAACACAGGGAGGAGGTAGTACTATTACTCAACAGGTTGCAAAAATGATGCTTGGGCAGGGAAGAGGAAATATTATAAAAAGAGGGTTTGATAAATTAAAAGAATGGATCGTTGCTGTAAAACTTGAAAGGAATTTTACAAAAGAAGAAATTATTACACTTTACCTGAACAGGGCGCCATGGGGTAATGTTTATGGTATCAGAAATGCATCCAGAACTTATTTTCAAAAGGAACCTATCGATCTTAAAATTGAGGAGGCAGCTGTACTGATTGGTATGCTGAAGGGATTCATTTATGATCCAATTCGTTCTCCCAAACGTTCAATAGACAGGCGAAATACGGTTATCAATCAAATGGCCGTTGCTCATCAGCATTTTTTAACAACAGCAGCCGCTGAAAAACTAAAATCGAAACCACTTATTACAAATTACAAGACCATAGACGAGAATGTTGGAATAGCACCATATTACAGATCTGTTTTGGTTGGCGTATTAAAAGAATGGGCAAAAAAGCACAAGAATCCAAAAACAGCTGAACCGTATGACATTTATCGGGATGGATTAAAAGTATACACAACCATTGATTCAAGAATGCAGCGGTATGCAGAGGAGTCTGTTGAGCAACACATGCCTGTTGTACAACGTAAACTTGATTATTATTTTAAATTAAGGGGAGATAAAATGTGGAAGGGTCATGAAAAGGTGATTGAAGATGCAATGAAATTTACAGACCGTTGGAAAAAAATGGAGGAAGATGATATTGATCCGAAAGAGATCCGCAAAAGTTTTAATGTACCTGTAAAAATGAAAATATTCAGTTGGTCAGGAAATGCAAAGCATGAAAAAGATACTGTGATGACCCCATTCGATTCGATCAAGTATCACAAACAATTGTTACAGACCTCTCTGGCTGTGATTGATCCTGTAACCGGAGAAATAAAATGCTGGGTTGGAGGAATAAATTATAAATGGTTCAAATTCGACCATGTTACTGCAAAAAGACAGGTTGGTTCTACATTTAAACCTTTGTTATATACCCTTGCAGTTACTGATGCAGGTTATACGCCTGCTACTTATATTCAGGGAGGTCCTCTTACATTGAATGGAAAAACGATCGATACAAGGGGTGGTTCCATGGCCAATTGCCTTGCCTGGTCGGTAAATGGCGCTGCCTGGCACCTGATGGCTATTATTGGAGTAAAAAGAACACTTGAATTTGCAGAAATGTGTGGTATAAAGACAAAACTGCCTCCTTTTCCTTCCATTGCATTGGGAGCAGCGGAAATACCGATGC
The DNA here is from genome assembly GCA_031373525.1 of Ferruginibacter sp. Lineage (GTDB taxonomy): Bacteria > Bacteroidota > Bacteroidia > Chitinophagales > Chitinophagaceae > Ferruginibacter. The sequence goes on along the minus strand of JANMMS010000076.1, from coordinate 4,237 downwards.
TTGAAATGTTGCAGGCATTTACCATGTTTCCGAATAAGGGGTATAATACGGAGCCGGTTTTCCTGAACAGGATAGAAGATAAATTTGGTAACCTGATTCAGGATTTTCCGATCGCTCAAAGCAAACAGGTGATCGGTGAAGCTGATGCTTTTACCATGGTGAAAATGATGCAGGGAGTTGTAGCAATTGGAACGGCCCGCAGGATCAACAGCTATAATATACCGGTAGAAAAGGCGGGCAAAACAGGCACAACCAATGGCAATACAGATGGATGGTTTATCGGCTACACCCCAGAGTTATTAGCCGGAACCTGGGTTAGTTGTGAAGATCCGTTCATACCGATATACCAGAATAATGGCGGAGGAGCTGAAATGTCGGCGCCTAACTGGGGATTGTTCATGAGTAAAGTGTATGCAGATAAAAGGCTGGATTATGGTAAAATAACAAAATTCACAGAGCCTGCAGAATTAAAAAATGATCCCATTTATGCTGACCCTGAAGCCATCAATAATATTGCCAGCAGTGGTGATAGCCTGACTGAAGATAATGGAAACGGAGATGCAGGCGATTTTTTCAATGAAGGAAATGGTGGTCGTGAACTTTTTGTCGATGAGCCGGTAAAGAAAACTGACACTGCACAAAAAAACAACAACCCTAAGAAAGAGGATAATAAGGAGGTAAAACCAAAAGCAGTTCTCAATAAACCTCTAGATAGTAAAAAGGATAATCCAAAGCCTAAAAAAGGAAATGATTATTGATTTATATCATTACATTCTATTTAACCTTGAATATATGATGGAATCATAAAATACTCCGTCGTGATAGTAATTTTCTTTGTGGTATGCTTCTTTTACAAATCCACAACTTTCCAGTAAAGCATCAGATGCAATATTATCAGGGTTGATATTTGCTTCAATACTGTGCAGGTTCATTGTAGTAAATGCATAATCAACAACAGCATTCAATGCTTCTTTCATAATGCCCTTTTTCCAATGTTCAGGGCTCAGTAAATATCCAATTTCGGCACGGTAGTGCTCTTTGACTATACGCCAATAACCTATATTTCCAATCATTTTTGAAGGATCATCTTTAAAGACGATGACCCATAAAATGGCTTCATTTTTTTCCTGCATTTGTAATATCTCTTGCATTTTTGACCTGGTAGCTTCCAGAGATCCATCGGGTGCACGATTAAAATGTTCGATCACTTTTTCGTTGGTGCGTAAAGAAAAAAATGTATTGGAATCATCCATTGTCATGCAACGAAGCAATAATCTTTCTGTTTCAATGATTGGGAAAGGGGAGAAGTTTAAGGACAACATACAGGGAATTATTTGAGATGCAAGATACTGGAAACTGGATACTCGATACTGCTAACAGTTGGTGTACGTCATTGCGAGGAACGAAGCAATCTAAATCTGTTTTATTTTAATAACTTGAGATTGCTTCGTTCCTCGCAATGACGTATTTGTTTAATATTACTTAAAAAAAATCCCAACTAATTAAAGTCAGGATATTAATTATTTGTATTGCTAAAGACTAAAAAGCTAAAAGCTCACAGCCGCTATTTACGCTACTGCCTTATTCACTAAAGTAGCCGCTTCACTCAACAAAATAGCACTCTGTACTTTAAGACCGCTTTCATCGATCAGTTTTTTGGCAACATCTGCATTGGTTCCCTGTAAACGTACAATGATAGGGATCTCAATATTTCCAATGCTTTTATAGGCATCAATAACACCCTGGGCTACACGATCGCAACGGACGATACCTCCGAAGATATTGATCAGTATTGCTTTTACTTTCGGGTCTTTCAGAATGATCCTGAAACCTGCTTCAACCGTTTGTGCATTAGCTGTTCCTCCAACATCCAGGAAGTTGGCCGGTTCACCACCACTAAGTTTGATCATATCCATCGTAGCCATCGCAAGGCCTGCACCATTTACCATACATCCAACATTGCCATCCAGTTTTACAAAATTCAGGTTGAATTTTCCGGCTTCTACTTCGGTTGGATCTTCTTCACTGGTATCTCTTAACGCTGCAACTTCTGCGTGGCGCATCAATGCATTGTCATCAATATTCATTTTGCAATCAACTGCAATGATCTTGTCGTCACTGGTTTTGAATAAAGGATTGATTTCAAGCATTCCGCAATCAAGCCCTAAATAGGCACTGTATAAATTGGTAACGAATTTTACACAATTTTTGAATGACTCACCGCTAAGACCGAGGTTAAAAGCAATTTTACGTGCCTGGAATGCTTCCAGCGGTGTAGACGGATGAACCCATTCTTTAAAAATCTTTTCCGGCGTATCATGTGCAACATCTTCAATATTCATACCTCCTTCAGTGCTGTACATGATCACATTCTGACCTTTTGTACGATCAAGTAAAATAGACAGGTAAAATTCTTTTACAGGATTCGGACCTTCATAATAAACATCCTGTGCAACCAATATCTTATTTACCAGTTTACCTTCAGGCCCTGTTTGAATGGTTACCAATTTGCCACCAAGGATATTACCGGCAATTCTTAACACATCTTCTGCATTTTTACCAACAGCTACTCCACGTTGATCTTTTCCAACAATGGTTCCTTTTCCACGGCCGCCTGCATGAATTTGCGCTTTAACAACGGCAAACTTACTGCCATATTGAGTATGTATCTGGCGATATGCTTCCTCTGCTTCGGATGGCGTGCTGCATGCAAATCCTTCCTGTACCGGTACATTGAATTTTTTTAACAGTTGTTTAGCCTGGTATTCATGTAAATTCATTTTCTGTAAATTTTGGCGAAGATAATTAAAAAGTGAATAGTGAAAAGCTAATAATGAAAATGATAATCAGGGCCCTAAACTATGTTTCCATTCTCCATTAGCCTTACATTTGCTATTCAAAAATAGAGCTGGTAACCCTGTTTTACTTACATGAAAAAAATCATAGGATCAATTTCGTTCTTTTTCCTGATCAATGTTGCGTTTTCGCAGGAACAACTGTTGAATAAAGTTTCGGGGCTAAAAAACGGAATTCAGGGAGGCAATCAGGATACGATCGGGTTTGTACGCAGAGATGATCTGAAAGATTCGATCAGCATCAGTTATAAATATCTTGATTCAACCGCCAGGAGATTTATTGATTCATCTGTAAATGATTTTGATAAATATTTTCCGGTTCCTTCTTCATACCTATACCTGGGTAATAACGGAGCTGCTGCACTATCCCTGATCTTTCAACCTGTTATGAAACCGGGTTGGGATGCCGGATTTCATGCATATGATACATACCGTTTTACTTTAGAAGAGTCAAAAATATACAAAACAACAAAACCTTTTTCCATGATCGGTTATCAGCTGGCATCAGGTAAAGAGCAGATGATAAAAGCAATGCATACGCAAAATCCGAGACCAAACCTAAATGTTGGATTTGATTACAGGCTGATCAGCGCCCCCGGTTTTTTTATCAATCAAAATAAAAATCATAGTAATTTCAGGATCTATGGTAACTATCAGGGAAGACGAAAACGCTACAATTCTTTCCTTGTGTTGCTTGGCAACAAGATGAGATCTTCAGAAAACGGGGGAATTATAAATGATTCCTTATTAAAAGACCCTAACAAGAAAGACCGGTTCAGTGTACCTGTAAACATGGGAAACAATAGTGAGTTTAAAAGTAATCCATTTGTTGTTTCCGTAACTACCGGAAATACCTACAGGGATTTTACTTTATTTTTAAGACAGAGTTACGATCTGGGAAGGAAGGATTCTGTTGCCATTAATGATTCTACAACCGAATATTTATTTTATCCAAAATTAAAGATACAACACAGTTTTACCTATAGTACTTATCTATATGGGTTCTCAGATATAAATACAGATTCAACCGTTTACAAAAACTGGTACAATATCAATTTGAATGCACCTAATGACACATTTTCCCTCAGAGAAAAATGGACGGTCATCAGTAATGACCTTTCCCTGATCCAATATCCGGATACAAAAAATTCAGCTCAATTTATTTCTGCAGGTGCTTCATTACAGAATATAAAAGGGGAATTGTCTGGCAGGACAAATAATTTTTATAATGTTATCATGCATGCTGAATACCGTAACAGAACGAGAAATAAATTGTGGAATATTTTGATGAAAGGGGAATTTTATATAAACGGATTGAATACAGGTGATTATAATGCTTATGCAACTGTTGGAAGATACCTGAATAAAAAACTGGGTAATAT
>JANMMS010000061.1:0-123292 GCA_031373525.1 Ferruginibacter sp. | reverse complement strand
AACAGATGAAAGAAGTTTGAAGTTTGAAGTTTGAAGTTTGAAGTTTGAAGTTTGAAGTTTGAAGTTTGTGCAAATTGCGTTTGCAAAGATAAATTATGGGAAACGAAGAATTAAAGGCCAAAATTACAGAACTGCTTCCTGTTGCTACCTTTGAAGAAGGGGGCGAGTGGATAAATATGAATATTGATCCGGCTGATTGGGTGCAGGTTGCCGGCACGCTCAGGCATGATGGCCAGTTGTTTTTCAATTATCTTTTTTGTCTCACTTGTATAGACTGGAAGACACACCTGACAATGGTGTACCACCTTAGTTCTACCCTTCATCGCAACAGCATCGTTGTTAAATGCAAACTTGATAGAAATAAGCCTGAAATTGAAACGGTAAGTCATATATGGAAAACAGCAGAATTTCATGAGCGGGAAGTATATGAAATGTTTGGCGTGAATTTTTTAAACCATTCCGACCTTAGGCTTTTGATATTGCCCGACGGGTGGGAAGGAAGAAACCCTATGAGAAAGGATTTTGAGGATCCGATCAATATGATAAAATTGTAAAACATAATATCGAACAAGGAACAAGGAATGCTGAATAATGAAGTCTGCATCCCGATCATCATTCGAAATTCCTTGTTCCTTGTTCAATATTCGTATGGTTGAAGAAATAGGCACAACAACGGAAGGTGATCTGATCATCAATGTAGGCCCCCAACATCCTGCAACACACGGAGTATTGCACCTGGTGATCACATTGAATGGTGAAACGATCAAAAAAGTTGAACCACACCTTGGTTATATTCACCGGTCTATTGAAAAAATGTGTGAGAGCTTAACCTACCGGCAATTTATATACGTAACTAGCCGGATGGATTACCTTTCATCCCACATTAATAATCATGCCTGTGCTTTATGTGTTGAAAAAGGTATGCAGATAGAAGTTCCGGAAAGAGCAAAAGTGATCCGTGTGATCATGGATGAACTGACAAGGATTGCATCGCATGAATTGTGGTGGGGAGCCATGGCAATGGATATTGGCGCATTCACACCATTCTTCCATGCATTCCGTGAAAGAGAAACGATCAACGATATCATGGAAGAGACCTGTGGTGCGAGGTTAACAATGAATTATACTGTTCCTGGAGGTGTGATGGCAGAACTACATCCGGATTTTCAAAAAAAGGTTAAAGCTTTTATCGTACTATTTAAGTCAAAAATTGATGAATATGATGAACTGGTAACCGGGAATATCATTTTTCAAAACAGGATGAAAAATGTAGGATTTTTGTCAAAAGAAGATGCCATTTCTTTCGGCTGTACGGGCCCGGTAGCAAGAGGTAGCGGAGTAGCTTCAGATATCAGGAAATTATTTCCTTATGATGGATATGAAAAAGTTCAGTTTGATGAGATCCTGGAAGCAACCGGAGATTCATTTGCACGATATATGGTAAGGCTCAGGGAATTGAAACAATCAGTCAGGATCATTGAACAGTTAATAGATAATATACCAGATGGCGAATTCCAGGCAAAAACAAAAGCAGTATTAAAATTACCCAAAGGAGAGTTTTATTCAAGAGTTGAAACTGCCAGGGGAGAACTTGGGGTGTATATCGTCAGCGAAGGAGGAACAACTCCTTACAGGATCAAATTTCGTTCACCCGGTTTTTCAAATCTCTCTGCACTGGATCATATGGCAAGAGGAAGTAAGTTAGGTGATCTGGTTGCAATGATGGGAACACTGGATCTGGTAATACCCGATATTGATCGTTAGTAAAAACAAAATAATGAACAAGGAACAAGGAATTTTGAATGATGATCGGAATGCATAAATCTGCATTCGAAATTCCTTGTTCCTTGTTCGATATTCATGACCTGATATTTATGTGGAGTTTATCAAACATAACAGACACAATTCATAACTGGTTGAATGAAACATTCAATTCAACCTGGGCATTGATCATAGAGATGGTCATTGCAGGTATTTGTGTTATTAGTTTGTTTGCAATTCTCGGTCTCGTATTAGTACTCATGGAAAGAAGGGTTGCTGCCTGGATGCAAATACGCCTGGGCCCTAATCGTGTAGGACCTTTTGGCCTTTTACAATCACTTGCAGACACTTTGAAGCTGCTGGTCAAAGAAGGAATGACTCCCGGTAGCGTTGACAAATTCTTATTTAACCTGGCACCATTGATCGCTATGATGGTAGCAATGTTATTGATGGCGCCTATTGCATTTGCAAAGGATTTTCAACTTTGGGATCTGAATATTGGTGTATTATATATAACAGCCGTTTCTTCCATTATGGTCATCAGTATATTAATGGCCGGCTGGGCCAGCAATAATAAATATTCACTGATGGGAGCCATGCGCAGTGGTGCACAGATCGTGAGTTATGAATTATCTGCAGGGCTTTCAATTCTTGCGATCGTTGTACTGACCGGGAGCCTAAATATTAATGACATTATTTATTCACAGGCTGATGGATGGTGGATATTCAAAGGACATATTCCTGTGTTGATCTCTTTTGTGATCTTTATCATAGCAGTAACAGCCGAAACAAACAGGGCACCATTTGACCTGGCAGAAGCTGAGTCTGAATTAACAGCAGGATTTCACACAGAATACTCGGGAATGAAATTCGCTTTGTTTTTTTTAGCTGAATATATCAATGTATTTATTGTTTGTGCCATTGGTGCTACCTTATTCTTGGGCGGATGGATGCCTTTCCATATTGGTCATTGGGAAGCATTTAATCATGTGATGGATTATATCCCATCAAGTATATGGTTCTTTGGCAAAACATTTTTATTAATATTTGTGATCATGTGGTTCCGGTGGACATTTCCCAGGTTACGTATTGATCAGTTACTAAATCTTGAATGGAAATATTTATTACCGATCAGTATGTTTAATATATTATTGGTAACGGCCATGGCGATATTGGGTTGGCATTTTTAGGACCTCACCCCAACCCCTCTCCAATGGAGAAGGAACTGGAAACGACGGTTTGAAAATGAGTATAAAGAATACAATTATAAGGATTGGGTTTTGGGAGTTTTATTTATGAATTATATTATTATTTTTTAACGAACGAAATCAAATTCCCTCTCCTTTGGAGAGGGTCGGGGTGAGGTAAACATGTTTATACTTAAATACATAAAAGAAGTCTTTAGCGGTGTAAAATCTTTGCTGGTTGGCATGAGGCGGACAGGCTATTATTTTACCCATCACAAAGAGATCATTACACAACAATACCCGGATAACAGGGCAACATTGAACTTACCGGAACGGTTCAAAGGAGAAGTTGTGATGCCCCACGATGAAAAAAATGAACATCGCTGTACCGGTTGCACTGCATGTGAATTGGCTTGCCCCAATGGAACGATCAAAGTGGTCACAAAATTTGATATTACACCGGAAGGCAAAAAGAAAAAAGCGATCGATAAACTGGTATATCACCTGGAACTCTGTACCATGTGCAATTTATGTATCATCGCCTGTCCTTCAGATGCCATTGTTATGGCACAGACTTTTGAGCACAGTGTATTTAACCGGGCAGAATTAACTAAAGTATTGAATAACTCCGATTCAAAAATTATGGATGGAGTAGAATAGGAAATTATAAATTTTGAATGATGAATTATAAATGAGCGGATCAACGATCATATTTTATTTACTCGCAGCATTTACTTTATTAAGTGCAGTACTTGCTGTGAGCACCAGGCAGATATTCCGGGCTGCTATATTCTTATTATTTACTTTGATCGGCGTGGCAGGATTATATTTTTGGATGCAGTACGAATTCATTGCTGCTGTGCAGATCATAGTATATGTCGGTGGCATTACAGTATTGATCATCTTTTCAATTTTCTTAACACAACAGGCAGGCGAACTATTGCCAAAACAGGTTTTCAGCAGGCAATTATTTTCTGCCCTAGCTGCATTTGCCGGTTTTGCATTAACTATGCTGCAAGTGTATAAATATTCATTTAAAGGAAGCACTTCTCAACCAATAGAACCAAGTGTAGTAAATATAGGCAATCAAATGCTTGGAGTAGATGATGGCGGATATGCCTTGCCTTTTGAATTGGTAAGTATTTTGTTACTGGCTGCTCTGATAGGATGTATTGTTATTGCAATGCGAAGTAAACCAACAACAACATGATGGAACCGGGTTTATATCATTTATTATTTATCAGTGCGGCACTGTTCTTCATTGGTGTGTTTGGTTTCTTCACCCGGAGAAACCTGATCACTTTGTTGATGAGTATTGAGCTTATATTAAATAGTGTGAACCTGAATTTTATCGCTTTCAATAAGTACCTATGGCCTAACAGGCTGGACGGATTATTCTTTGCGATATTTATCATTGCCATTGCAGCAGCAGAAGCTGCCGTTGCCATTGCGATCATCATAAATTTATACAGAAGCCATAAGTCAATAGATGTGGAGAATACGGAAGAGATGAAATTTTAAAAAGAAATAATAATGAACAAGGCTACAAAAATAATGAACAAGGAACAAGGAATTTCGAATATTGAAGTGTTCAATTCCGATCATCATTGGAAATTCCTTGTTCCTTGTTCGATATTAAAATGACTAATATAACATACATAGCACTGATCCCATTACTGCCACTGGCAGGTTTTGTGCTGTTGGGATTATTCGGCAGGAAATACCTTAAGAACAGCTCCGGCATCATCGGTACAACTTTATTACTGGCATCAACACTTTTGTCATTTTATACAGCCTATGGTTATTTCTTTGATTATGGAAAACTGAATGGTGTATATCAAAAAATCATTCCGTTACAATATAGCTGGCTTGAATTCTCCAAAGGAGTTTCCATTGATATGGGTATTATCCTCGATCCCATTTCTGTAATGATGCTGGTGGTGGTAACATTTGTTTCACTGATGGTACATATTTACAGCCTTGCATACATGAAGGGTGAAGAAAGGTTCCCCACCTATTATGCCTTTCTCGGTTTATTTACTTTTTCTATGTTGGGGTTGGTGATATCCTCCAATATTTTCCAGATGTATATTTTCTGGGAACTGGTGGGTGTTTCATCTTTCTTGCTGATCGGGTATTATTATGATCGTCCGAGTGCTGTGGCCGCCTGTAAGAAAGCATTTATTGTTACCCGTTTTGCAGACCTTGGTTTCCTGATCGGGATATTAATATTGTCTTTTTATTCCGGCACGCTTGATTTTACTATTTTAATACAAAAGTTAACTACCACTTCAACTCCGGAATTTCATACAGCAGTAGCTTCCTCATTTCTGGGTGTATCTGCTTTAACATGGGGTCTGGTTTTAATTTTTATTGGTGGTGCAGGAAAGAGTGCCATGTTCCCTTTACACATTTGGTTGCCTGATGCAATGGAAGGTCCAACACCGGTTTCCGCATTAATTCATGCTGCTACCATGGTTGTGGCAGGTGTTTTTTTAGTAGCAAGATTATTCCCTGTTTTCAGTATGTCGCCTCCTGCTTTGGAAGTAGTTTCTTATGTGGGTATTACTTCGGCTTTATTTGCCGCGATCATCGCCTGTACTCAAACAGATATAAAAAGAGTATTGGCATATTCAACAATGTCGCAGATTGGTTTTATGATGTTTGCATTAGGCGTGTCTGGATTTAGTGGAGAAAATGGATTAGGTTTTACTGCTTCCATGTTTCACTTATTTACCCATGCTATGTTCAAAGCATTGTTATTCCTGGGTGCCGGTGCTGTGATACATTTTATTCATAGCAATGAAATGAAAGATATGGGCGGATTAAGAAAATTCTTACCCGTTACCCATATTACTTTTTTAATAGCCTGCCTGGCTATCGCAGGAGTACCGCCTTTTGCAGGATTTTTCAGCAAAGAAGATATCTTATTGGCTGCTTATGAACACAACAAAATTATTTACGGGATCGCTTTGGTCACATCGGGCCTAACTGCATTCTATATGTTCCGTTTGTATTTCAGTATTTTCTGGAATAAAGAACATCACCAACATGGGGTTCATCATGGGGAAGGCGGTTTTGTTATGATGCTGCCGTTATTCTTGTTGGCTGTTGGTGCTGCTGCTGCAGGGTTCATTCCATTTGGCCATTTTGTAAGTTCGGATGGAGCTTTGCTGGAAACTACATTTCATCTGCAGTTTTCTATAGCTCCGGTTGTATTGGGCTTAGCAGGTATTTTCACAGCTATGTGGTTGTATAAAAAACAAAATGACAAACCTGATAAAATGGCTGCTTCATTCAATGGATTGTATAAAGCAGCATTTCATAAATTTTACATTGATGAACTGTATGTGTTCATTACAAAAAAAATATTATTCAACCTCGTTGGCAGGCCGGCAGCATGGATAGATAAAAATATTGTGGATGGAATGATAAATGCAACCGGAAATACAACGCTTTTTATTTCTGAAAAAATAAAAGGATTTCAATCAGGAAAAGTACAGCAATATGCGATTTACTTTTTAGCTGGAGTGATAGGATTGGCTGTGTTGTTTATATATATATGGAAAACATAAGTTTAGAATACAGGGAGAAGAGTTATTTAAATACTCTAAACCCTAAACCCTAAACCCTAAACCGTTTTAATGAATCTTATAATACTCATATTATTACCATTATTAACTGCAGTTGCTGTACTGTTGATGCGTAATGCACAACAGGTAAAAATGGTTGCACTGGCTGGTTCTGTACTTCAGTTTGTATTGGCATTTGTTTTGCTTTTTTATTTTAATCAGGAAAGGGCTGCAGGTAACGTTGCACAAATGTTATTTGAATTACAGTATAACTGGTTCCCAGCCTGGCATATTTCTTTTCACCTGGGCGTAGATGGAATTTCTGTGGCAATGATCTTGTTGACAGCTTTTGTAGTAGTTGCCGGGGTGCTGGTCTCCTGGAATGTAACTAAAATGACCAAAGAATTTTATTTCTTACTCATCCTGCTTAGCATGGGTGCTTACGGATTCTTTATTTCACTTGATCTCTTCATTCTTTTCTTCTTCCTGGAAATCGCAGTCATTCCAAAATATTTATTGATCGGTATCTGGGGAAGTGGAAAAAAGGAATATGCTGCTAATAAACTTGCCTTGATGTTAATGGGTGGTTCTGCTTTGGTGTTGGTTGGTTTACTTGGGCTATATTTTTCTACTCCTGAAAAAACTTTCGACCTGTTGAAATTATCACAACTGCATATTCCCATCGAAGTACAAAAAATATGCTTCCCATTATTGTTTGTGGGTTTTGGAGTATTCGGTGCTTTGTTTTCTTTTCATACATGGGTACCCGACGGGCACTCATCAGCACCAACTGCCGGGTCAATGTTCCTGGCAGGTATTTCCATGAAACTGGGTGGATATGGTTGTCTGCGTGTAGCAACTTATATCATGCCGGAAGGCGCAAAGGAATATGCTAACATTATCATTGTGCTTTCAAGTATTGCTATTTTATATGGAGCATTCGCTACGATGATGCAGAAAGACCTGAAATACATTAATGCATATTCTTCCGTTAGTCATTGTGGGTTTGTTTTACTTGGTATTGGTATGCTTACAAAAACTGCCATGGCTGGTGCTGTTATGCAAATGGTATCACATGGTTTGATGACAGCCCTTTTCTTTGCTGTAATTGGAATGATCTATGAACGTACACATACCAGGCAGATCAGCGAAATGGGAGGCCTTTTAAAAGTTATGCCATTTATTACAACCGTATTATTTATTGTGGGATTGTGTTCTTTAGGATTGCCTGGACTTAGCGGATTTGTTGCAGAAATGACCATCTTCATGGGTTCATGGGAACATACTGATATATTTCATCGCATAGCAACCATTGCAGCCTGTATGTCGATCGTTGTAACAGCGGTTTATATTTTAAGAGCTGTCGGGCAAACAGCTATGGGTCCGTTAAAAGCGGGTTATGAAAGTTTGAGTGATGCCACCTGGAATGAAAAACTTGCAGCGATCATATTGATTATTGGAATCATAGCCATTGGCCTGGCTCCGTTTTGGTTGAATGACTTGGTAAGCCCGGGTGCAGATATAATTATGAATAAGTTAAATGCTAAATAGAAATAATATTGAACAAAGAACTCAAAAATATCGAACAAGGAACAAGGAATTTTGAATGATGATCGGAGTTGCTTACTTCAAAATTCAGAATTCCTTGTTCCTTGTTCAATATTAAAATCCTGGTTCAATCTTTTAGTGATATGATAAATAATTTTTTGATATTAATGAAAAGTGAGTTGCTGGTAACCGCCATCATCTTTATGCTTTTATTTATAAAAATTGGTAAAGGAATAAGGAATGAAACTTTGTTACCGGGCATACAGTTTTTATTATTGGCAAATTTTATTTCCGGATTTTTTTTGAATGATCCGGGAACATTATTTGATGGAATGTTTTATACAGATGCCCTGATCGCTCTGCAAAAAAATATGTTAAACATGGGGGTTTATCTCATCTCTTTATTATTTGCAGACTGGTTTAAGAAAAATGAACACATGCCGGAGTTTTTTATGTTGATGTTATCCGCATTGCTGGGCATGTTCTTTATGATCTCCAGTGGAAACTTGTTGATATTTTTTCTGGCACTTGAGCTGGCTACGATTTCTGTTGCAGCTATGGCTAATTTTGACCTGGATAAAAAGCTTTCATCCGAAGCAGCAATGAAAATGATCTTATCATCAGCATTTTCTTCAGGCATATTGTTGTTTGGTATTTCACTGTTATATGGTGCAACCGGAACGATCAGTTTTACAGAGATCCCAGCAATGCTTGACGGAAGCCCATTGATAATAATGGTATTTGTATTTTTATTCACAGCCTTTGCGTTCAAACTTTCTATTGTTCCTTTTCATTTATGGACAGCAGATGTTTATGAAGGAGCCCCTTTTGCAACTACATCATTTTTATCCGTTATATCAAAAGGATCGGTTGCATTTATTTTCATGGCAACTTTATACAAGGTTTTTGAACCCATGCATGATGTATGGTATAATATGGTCATGCTCTTATCCATTGTTACCATGGTCATTGGAAATATTTTTGCACTGCGTCAGCAAAACATAAAAAGATTCCTTGCTTTTTCTTCCATTGCACAGGTAGGTTTTATTTTGGTGGGTATCAGCGGAGGAGCTCCTGCAGGAACAACATCGGTTGTATATTTTATCCTGATCTATACTTTTTCAAATCTTGCAGCATTTGGTGTGGCTGCAGCTATAGCATCTCAAACAGGCAAAGAAAAAATTGATGATTACAAAGGCTTGTATCAAACCAATCCTTTCCTGAGTTGGGTATTGGCACTGGCTTTGTTTTCCCTAGCAGGGATACCTCCGACAGCCGGGTTCTTTGGTAAACTATTTTTGATAACTGCCGGTGCTTCTAAAGGGAGTTATATGTTCATAACCATCACTGCACTGAACATGATCGTTTCTTTATATTATTATCTTAAAGTTGTACGGGCCGTTTTTATGGATAAAAATGAACAGCCTGTAGAAAAAATAAATATTCAGTTCTCAACAAAACTAGGATTGGTTATTTGTGCTTCTGGTATTGTGTTAACAGGTTTGCTGAGTTGGATATATGATTACATTCAAAACTTAGTTTAGAAGTTTAGAGGTTTAGGGGTTTAGCCTAAACTTCTAAACTCCTAAACTTCTAAACTTTCGAATATGGCCATTAATAAAAACCACGAATTTGAAGAACTGGATGGCGTTAAGTGCGGTATCGTGGAAAAGAATGTATCAGCAGAAAGGGTTCAGTTCTTAAAAAAGATACTGGAATACAATCAGTTTACTGTTGTTGTAATACCTTCTCCGCCGCCTAAAACTGCTGCGGCTCCTGCAGTTAAAACTGAAGAAGGAGAGGCTCCTCCTCCTATACCTATTCCTGTTTTAGCAGGGCCTGAAACTTTTACGGTAGGGGTTACTGATTATACATTCAATCCCATCAACGCCATTTTCGGACGCTTATTAAAAACAGCTGACGGGCATGTGATCACTTTAGCTTACTGGCAACAGAAAGAATCTGTGAGCCATGATGAGATACCTTATTTTGGAAATAAAGCAGGTTAATGATATTAAATGCTTTCCCGGACTGATCAAAATCAGCCGGATAGTTATTTCTGACTTCCCAGTATCTTAATATAATTGGCCCTTTCATAAGCAGTAGGATCAGCAATATGTTGTTGGCTCATAACTCCTTTAAAAGCAGCAATGTTATCAAATGTCTTCCTGTTCATCCAGGCCTCCAGTTCTTCGTTCATTGTTTTAATATATCCGATCCCGTTTTTATACAGAGCAGAAGCAGTCATAGCAATATCTGCTCCTGCCAGTAAATATTTTATCACTTCAGCAGAACTTTGAACACCTGTTGTTGCTGCTAATGAAACAGGTACCCGGCCATACAAAAGCGCTAACCACAGCAACGGAAGCCTGATCTCATTTGATTCACTGTATTGCAGGTTATGCATGATGGTTAAATTATTGATATCAAAATCAGGTTGATAAAAACGGTTAAATAAAACCAATGCATCTGCTCCGTGTTCATGCATCCGGCTGGCCATATTACCCATGGAACTGAAATATGGATTTATTTTTACAGCAACAGGGATCTTAACAGTGGCTTTAACTTCAGCAATGATATTCAAATAACGGTATTCAACAGCTGCACTTGATAAATGTATATCTCCCGGTATGAAAAAAATATTTATTTCCAGTCCATCTGCTCCCGCCTCTTCCATTTGTTGAGCGTAACTGATCCATCCTTCACTGGTTATACCATTTAAGCTGGCAATAATGGGTATGTGTACTCTTTCTTTTGCCTTTCGGATTTTTTCAAGATAATGTTCCGAACCGGAATGATAATGATTCAGTGCTGGAAAAAAATCACTCGCTTCTGCAAATTGATTACTGGTTGACCGGATAATACTTTCATATTGTGCAGTTTCTTTTTTCAACTGCTCTTCAAAAAGTGAGAACAATACAACCGCTCCAGCACCCGCATCTTCCATCTGAACAATATTATTTATTTCTTCTGATAGGGGACATGCCGAAACCACAATGGGTGATCTCAGTTTTAATCCCATGTAAGTTGTTTGTAGATCCATAAGAATTAATTTATTTATCAGGCTACCGGTACAAAATCACTGGCTTTTTTTGTTGCCAGTTCTTCATAATTTTTCCAACGCAGGTTTACCATTTCCTGTGCCAGTTTCATCAATTCTTCCGCTTCTTCGGGGTTAGTCTGCGTCAAAACTTTATAACGCAATTCTTTATACGCAAATTCTTTAAGTGGTATGACCGGCCTGGTTGAATCCAGTATAAAGGGGTTTTGTTTTTTCATTCTTAAAACGGGGTTGTATCTCATCAGCGGCCAGTAACCGCTTGCTACTGCATTGTTTTGTTGAGTAAGGGCATCTTTCAAATCATAACCATGAGCAATACAATGACTGTAGGCTAATATCAATGATGGCCCGTTGTATGCTTCCGCTTCTCTCATCGCCAACATTGTTTGCTGCGGATTGGCACCAAAGGCAATTCTTGCTACATACACATTGCCATATGAAACAGCCTGCATGGCAAGATCTTTTTTGCCGCCGCGTTTACCAGCAGAAGCAAATTTTGCAGATGCAGCGGTAGGGGTTGATTTAGAACTTTGCCCGCCGGTATTACTGTATACTTCCGTATCCAGTACCAGGATATTGATATTTTTACCACTGGCCAATGCATGATCTAATCCACCATAGCCTATATCATAAGCCCATCCGTCTCCACCCACCAGCCACACACTCCGGTGTACGAGTTGTTCGCATATGGAGAGCAAATGTTTTGCATCCGGATCCGGAATGGTAATTAATTTTTGTTGCAGATCATGTATTCGTTTGCGTTGTTCAGCAATTTCTGACTCCTGTAGCTGTGGGGCATTTAAAATATCCTGAACAAATTGTTCACCAAGTTTTGGTTCCAGTTGTTTTAATAAGCGATGAGCAATGGCCAGTTGATGATCCGCGGTCATACGCATGCCTAAACCAAACTCTGCATTATCCTCAAACAAGGAATTGGACCAGGCAGGGCCTTGTCCTGCTTTGTTCACGGACCAAGGTGTTGTGGGTAAATTACCTCCATAAATAGATGAACACCCGGTGGCGTTGGCAACAAGCAGCCGGTCGCCGAATAACTGAGACAGTAATTTCAAATAAGGAGTTTCACCACATCCTGCACAGGCACCTGAGAATTCAAAAAGCGGTTCCATGAATTGTGCCCCATGCACAGTGGAAAAATTAATTGCTGACCGGTTATTCCAGGGCAGGTCTTCAAAAAAACTGATGTGTTGTTTGATTTGTTTAAGCACGGGCTCTTTTTCAGCCATGTTGATTGCTTTTTTGCTACGGTCAAGCGGATTGATCGCCGGGCAAACTTCCACACATAAATTACAACCGGTACAATCTTCTGCATATACCTGCAAAGTGTATTTTGTCTCGGGAAAACCTCTTGAATTGATGGGGGCAGATTGAAAGCCCTCCGGAGCTTTCTTTAAAAAATCTTCATGATAAAATTTTGCACGGATGACACTATGCGGACAAACATAGGCACAGTTGCCACATTGAATACAAGTGTTCATATCCCATACCGGTACCTGGTCGGCAATATTTCTTTTCTCCCATTTGGTTGTTCCGCTTGGGTATGTACCATCCACTGACATTTTACTAACAGGTAATTCATCACCATGACCCGACATCATCATGGCAGTAACATCTTTTACAAATGCCGGTGCCAGATCTGAAACAACCGGAAGCATTTCTGATAGTGAACTGGATCTTGCTGGAACAGAAACTTCAAACAGATGTTCCAAGGTTGCATCCACCGCTTTAAAATTTTGTTCAACAACAGCTTTGCCCTTTTTCGAATAGGTTTTTTCAATAGCATGTTTGATCTGTTCGATGGCTTCTTCTTTTGGCAAAACCCCACTCAATGCAAAAAAACAGGTTTGCATGATCGTATTGATCCTGCCACTCATGCCTGTATCCTTTGCAACAGTAGTTGCATCAATGATATAAAAAAGTAGTTTCTTATCAATGATTTCTTTTTGAACACTACCCGGTAATTGATCCCATACTTCATCTGCGGGGTAAGGGCTATTCAATAAAAATGTGCCACCTGGTTTAATGAAATTCAGCATTTCTACTTTTTCAGTAAAGTTGAACTGATGGCTTGCGATAAAATCGGCACGTGTAATAAGATAAGGTGCTTTGATAGGATGAGGGCCAAAGCGTAAATGAGATACGGTTCTGGCACCTGATTTTTTTGAGTCATAAACAAAATAACCCTGTGCAAAAAGATCTGTATTCTCACCAATTATTTTAATGCTGTTCTTATTGGCACCAACTGTTCCATCTGCACCTAAACCAAAAAATAATGCCTGCCGCCATTCAGATTCATCCAATGAATACGATTCATCATAAGGCAGGCTTGTATGAGAAACATCATCATTGATACCAATGGTGAAATGATTTTTTGCTTTTTTTCCTTTGAGCATTTCATCATATATACTTTTTACCATGGCCGGAGTAAACTCTTTTGAAGAAAGACCATAACGGCCTCCAATAACAGCAGGAAGTGATGTTAATATCCCTTGCTGTAATCCTTCTACTAATGCTGCCAATATATCCTGGTAAAGTGGTTCTCCGGTTGCACCTGATTCCTTGGTGCGATCTAATACAGCGATCGTTTCAACTGTTTTGGGTAAGGCATTGATAAAATGAGCAACTGAAAATGGACGGTATAAACGAACCTGAATTACACCGGTTTTTCTACCGGAAATATTCAATGCTTGCACTGTTTCACTGACCGTTTCTCCACCCGAACCCATAATAACTGTAATATGTTTAGCATCTTTTGCACCGCTATATTCAAAAAGTTCATATTTTCTTCCGGTCATTTTTTCAAAAGCACTCATTGCATCCTCCACAATTCCGGGAGTATTATCATAAAAGTTATTTACCGTTTCACGGCTTTGAAAATATACATCAGGATTTTGTGCAGTTCCTCTAATAAAGGGATGATCGGGATTCAATGCCCGTTTACGATGGGCAAAAACCAATTCATCCGGGATCATTTTTTTAATCTCATCATCTGTTAACAATTCCAGTTTATTAACTTCATGCGAAGTACGAAAACCATCAAAAAAATGCATGAATGGAATTCTTGATTGTAAGGTAGCTGCCTGTGCGATCAATGCAAAGTCATGCGCTTCCTGTACACTCGCTGAACTTAGCATGGCAAAACCGGTTGTTCTTGCTGCCATCACATCCTGGTGATCGCCAAATATAGAAAGTCCCTGTGCTGCCAGCGACCTTGCTGCGATATGAAAAACAGCCGGAGTTAATTCACCTGCAATTTTATACATGTTTGGCAGCATCAGCATTAAACCCTGTGATGCTGTAAATGTGGTAGTTAATGCGCCTGTCTGTAATGCACCATGTACTGTACCTGCTGCGCCGCCTTCACTTTGCATTTCAATCACATCGGGTACATTACCCCAGATATTTTTAATTCCTTTTGCACTCCATTCATCAGCAAGTTCAGCCATGGTGGATGAAGGAGTGATGGGATAAATTGCACATATTTCATTAACTCGATAAGCAACATATGCAGCAGCTTCATTTCCATCTATGGTAGCAATTAGTTTATTTTTAACTGGCATTGGTAATAGATTTAGCTGGTTCAGGAATCATTTCGATCGCATGGCAGGGGCATTGTTCAAAACAAACGGCACAGCCTGTGCAAACATCATAATTAAAATTATACCGGTTACCGGGACCTAGTTTTATGATCGCATCTTCAGGACAGGCGGCGAAACAACCATCACATTCAAAACAATTACCACAACTCAAACAACGTTGTGCCTCATACCTGGCTTCTTTTTCTGACAAGCCCGATATCACTTCATCAAAATTTTTAATGGCAACTTGTGGTGCAAGTTTGTGTTGTTCTTTTTGTGGGGCATCTGTTTTATACCACATGTGCAACTTTCGGTATCCCGCAGTAGGATGTTTCTCTCCTTTAATATATTGTTGTTGTTTTAAATAGCTGTCAATACATCGGGCAGCTTTTTTTCCATGGCCAATGGCAATGGTTGAACTCCTGTTTTCACCAGGTAACATATCACCACCGGCAAAGATCCCTTCATGACCGGTCATCCGCTGCGAATCAATTTTTATGCTGCCGTCTTCATTCAAAACAATTCCGGGTATCGTTCGCAAAAAACCAGCGTCAGTTTCCTGCTGATTAGCTATGATCAAAACTTCTGCTTCAATATTTTCAAATTCATTGGTGCCAACCGCTTTTCCTTTTTCCACTTTCATTTTCTCGAGTGTAACCCTGTTGTTTGAGATACTGATCAAACTTCTTAACAGCTTTACATCAACACCATCTGCCATTGCATCTTCTGTTTCATAATCATAAGCAGGCATTAATTTTTCATCCCCGGGATAGTAAACGGTGACGTTTGAATCAAATCTTTTTATCATTCTTGCAATATATAATGCAAGTTTTCCACCCCCATAAACAATGACCTTTTTTCTTATATAGGGCGAAGTAGTTGATTTTATTTCTTTGAAAAAGGAAAAAGCATCTGTGATATGTATAGAATCATCGTGCTCAAATTTTTCTTTATGGATCAACTGTGCACCGATCGCAAGAAAAACCGCATCAAATTTTCCAGCTTGTTTTTCCTGGAGTACATCCGTTACTTTATAATTCAGGCGGATGTTGACTCCTGTTCGTACGATACGATCTATTTCGAAATTCAAAATCTCTTTTGGCAAACGATAATCCGGAACTCCTGACCACAACAACCCACCCGCATGGTCACCGGCTTCATATATATCCACCGTATGCCCCAAACGGGCCAAATGATAAGCTGTTGATAAACCGGATGGTCCGGCTCCGATTATCAACACTTTTTTGCCGGTCTTATAGGCAACAAATTGTATCGGCCACTGTTGTTTAATTGCTTCATCCCCTATAAAACGTTCAACAGCATGTATGCTTACGGTTGTGTCAATATGCGTTCTGTTGCAACCGGTTTCACAGGGCTTAACACATACCCTTCCCATGATAGCCGGAAAAGGATTGTCTTCAACCAGTGTTTGAAAAGCTTCAAAATAATTACCGGCCTGAGCATATGCCATCCATGCCTGGATGTTTTCACCTGCAGGGCAAGCACTATTACACGGCGGCATAAAATCTACGTATATGGGCTGTTTTGTCCGCAATGGACCTGTACCTTCTGCATGGCTGCTTAGGTCTGTTGGTTTGGTTATGTCGTTGTTTGACATTTGATTGAATTATAGTGGCAATTAATCCGACTAAATTAAAAGGAAGGGGTATATTTTGGGTTGATTTACTTCAGAGAGCAGGCTGATTTATATCATATTTGTTTTCCAAATCATTTGAATGGCAGGTTTTTCAATGAACCATCTGAAATAATTCACTTGACTGTTATAAGTGGGTGTGGGAATATATTTCACACATTGGAACAACCGGAAATTACCTCCGGTTATTTCAACAGTTATGATCTGGATTATTCTTTATTAAAGGATATGTTATCTGATCTTTTCCAGAACCAGTTTTTTTACATCTGACAGAGCAATTCTTTCCTGGCTCATATCATCTCTGTACCTGATCGTAACGGTGTTATCTTCTTTTGTCTGGTGATCGATCGTTACACAAAAGGGAGTGCCAATGGCATCCATACGGCGGTATCGTTTACCAATAGCGTCTTTCTCTTCATAAAAACAATGAAAAGCCTGTTTGCAATCATTCATCAGTTCTTTAGCGATCTCAGGTAAACCATCTTTTTTTAATAATGGCAATATAGCGAGTTTCATTGGAGCGATCTTAGCGGGAATTCTTAATACAACCCGGCTGTCTTCTGTACCATCTTCCTTCGTCCATTTCTCTTCTGCATAAGCAAGGCTGATAACAGTAAGGAATAACCTATCAAGTCCAACAGAAGTTTCAACCACATAAGGTGTATAATTCCCATAAGGCTTTCCGTCTTCCTTCAGGTCGTTATCAAAATACTGTATTTTCTTTTTACTGAATGTGGCGTGTTGTGTAAGGTCAAAATCAGTTCTGCTATGTATACCTTCCAATTCTTTCCATCCAAAAGGAAATTCGAATTCTATGTCCAGGGCCATATCGGCATAATGAGCCAGTTTCACATGATCATGAAATCGGAGCTTTGATGCAGGAATGCCAATACTTTCATGCCATTTCTTTCTTTCATCTTTCCAATAGTTATACCATTCTTTTTGTGTTCCGGGGCGCACAAAGAACTGCATTTCCATTTGTTCAAATTCACGCATACGAAAAATGAACTGGCGTGCAACGATCTCATTCCTGAAAGCCTTGCCTGTTTGTGCAATTCCAAAAGGAATTTTCATACGCCCGGTTTTCTGAACATTTAAAAAGTTCACAAAAATGCCCTGGGCAGTTTCAGGGCGCAGGTAAACGATATTGTCTCCTTCAACTTCTGCTGCCACGGCACCAAATTCAGTTTTAAACATCAGGTTAAACTGACGAACATCTGTCCAGTTAGCGGTTTTACTTACAGCACATTTTATTTTATTCTCTTCGATCAACGTTTTCAATCCGGCGTAATCATCTTTTGCCAAAAGAGTATCCATTGCAGAAAGTACTGCATCAGCTTCAGTTATTTTACCGGCAGCTTTTAGTTCATCAGCATATCCTTCTATCAAATGATCAACGCGATAGCGTTTTTTACTGTCTTTGTTATCAATCATCGGGTCGCTGAAATTATCAACGTGCCCGCTTGCCTTCCAAACCGTTGGGTGCATGAAAATAGCGGCATCGATACCAACTATATTCTCATTCAATTGCGTCATGCTCTTCCACCATTCATCACGCAGGTTCTTTTTTAATTGAGCTCCCATCTGACCATAATCATAAACAGCGCTAAGGCCGTCATACAATTCAGAAGATTGAAAAATATATCCGTATTCTTTACAATGTGAGATAAGTTCCTGGAACCTGCCTGCCGGCGAGGCAGGATTGTTTGTTTCGTTTGCCATAGGGGCAAAGATAATAGTTTCAATTTTTTTATTGCCCGTGCATTCATACTTATTTCAGCTTCGGTGGCGTCGCACTCTTGTGCTTTTTCAGCAATATTCCACCATAAACATAATTGCCTGTTGTATTAAAACTGAAATTAGGATCATAAAAAAGAGATAGGTTGTCTATCTCTTTTGGTATAAAATATTTTAGTTGGTATTATTTATTCTTTTACAAAACTGCTGCTTGCTTTCTTTCCATTTTCAGAAATGACCGTTAATTGATAAGCACCTCCCGAAAGATCTGATAATTGCAAGGGCAATTGGTTACTTCCTGCAATGAGGGATATCCCGTTTTGGGTATAAACCTTTTTGCCATTCATATCAGTAATAAAAAACTGCACCAGTTCTTTTTGAGCACTGGAAATATTTAATACTGTCATCCCGTTATCACTAACAGGATTGGGTGATAAAGAAAGGATCTCAAACCCGGTTTGTTTATTCAATAATCCAATGGTAGTGCTGTAATATATTTTTCCATCTGTATCAATCATCTTTAACCTGTAATAATTTAACCCGGGCATTGGATTGATATCAGCATGAGTAAATGGCTGGCGGCAACGAAGCGCACTAACAGTTTCAGCATAAATATTGTTGAAATTCCTGCCATCAGCACTACGCTCTACTATGAGACTGACATTTGTGGAACCAGTGCAATTAACTTTCCAGGAAAGTACATGATCGTTGTTGTTTTTGGTGCCTCTAAAATATTCTATTGATATAGGAATTACGCCGATAACGCCTCCAAGTGTAAAAGGACTAAAGGTTGTAATAGGGTCGCCGGGTGCAGCACCTCCGGTAGATCCAAGTGTATTGTCAACACTTCCACCACCATCCAGGCCGCCTAAATTATCCCATTTTATTCCATTCCAATGAACAACTTTAACCTGTGCCGGAATTAGAACCTGTGAGGTGTTTAACCCGCCATAAAATAAAGTCAGAAAATCTGCATTCGATGGAGTTGCACCTGTTCTTGTAATATTCCATACATAATTTGAAACCACTTCAATGACACCTGGTGTAAAACCATTGCCGGCATTTGCATTAACCGGGATAAATTCAACTGTCCAGTCAGTAGCATTTGTACTGCTGGTTGTGATGGTAGCCTTTGCTAATTGTGTTGCATTGTTTGATACCGGGAAGCTATAACCGCCAACCTGGTTTGAACTTCTTTTTAGTTTACCAATGATATGACTATTAGCTGTGCCTCCGATCAAAGCAGTAAAGGCCGGATTTTGAATAAACAGCAATTTATTATTTGTTTGCATATCAATATTACCGCTGGTTAAAGTAAGCCTGGAAAAGGCAGAAGCCGGTAATGTAATATCTGTTAGAGCTATAACTGCAGTTCCGGCAGTTTTATTTATTTTAAGGCTTATATCATTTGTAATACCATTGGTAACTGTTGAAAAAGATGAAGTGCTTGTACCGGCAATTTCTAACAGGGATCCTGTATTGCCATTGGTTTCAGTTATTGTTCCATTATTAATAATATCTCCTTTTACAGATACAGTTGTAGCCTGTGATCCTGAAGCAGCTTTGTTGATCTCGAAGTTAGTACCTGCAGCAATGGTAAGATTTCCATTGATAGTTAAAGTATATGCTGTTAAACTATTGGTACTAAATACCCAACTTCCGCTTCCATCATCCGTAATGGTTATATTGTTGAATGTATAATTGTTATTAATACCGGTGGAGGAATTGGTATAACCCGGTGAATTAAATTCATAATTGCCATAGCTTCCGGTGGACGAATTCATTGAAAATGAAGCAGGACTTGCAGCAGCACCCGAATTTAACAACAAGGAATTAGCGTTATACGTACCCGTTGGAAATGAGCCGCCATCTTTATAAATCTCATAAACACTGCCTGCTTCCATAAAAAAGGTAGAGGTAGAACCGGTACCACCACTGCTGGCTCCACCATATCTTATTTTACCACCTGTCTTTACTGTTGTAATACCTCCTCCAAATGAATAATCCATTTTTGAACTGCTTCCGGTTACATCCAATACACCGAAAATATTGGCTGTACTGCCAGATCCAATAGCAATGGTTATAGCCCTGGTTCCGTTAATATTTAGAGTACTGCCTGATTCAATTTTAAATGCCGGTAAAACAGTACCGCCACCAATGGTATAAGTGAATGCTGTTGCTGATGAGTTTGTAAATGTTACAGTAGCATTATTTATGATCCAGACAGATGAAGGAAAATAGGTGCCATCTATCGTTATGGTTGCATTTCTGTCAATAACAACATCATCTGTATTTATTGGGGTACCTGAAGTTCCCGATCCGTTGGATTGGGTGTTCCAGTTTGCGCCGTTGCTGTATGAACCAGTGGTGCCCACCCAATATTTGGTTAATGCAAATAAATGATTTGAAAGACAACATAGAACGATAATAGAATAAAAAATTTTCATAATTACAATGAATATTTAATTAATATAAAAGAAAGTTTTTTTAAAAATTAAGCAGGTAAAGGTATTAATATTATACAATATATAATATTTGGACGGGGGAGCATATAAAAAACCACCGGTTTTAAAGCCGGTGGTTTTTTATATGTGCTTATCTAACCTATTAAATTAACTACATCCCAAACTATTTCCGCAATTCAAACATTTATAACAAGTACCGCTGCGTACAGTTATATGTCCGCAAACATTGCAGGCAGGAGCATCACCCTGCATGGATTTATTAGCAGCGTTTACTGCATCCATTCCCTGGGCAGGTTTTGTATGAGCAACCCGGTGAGCTTTAATGCCATCGGGTTGAGATTGTGTGCTACCCAAAACCCTTACTTCACTCAATTCGTGAGTACGTTCACCAATGGTTGGTGTTGCCACATCCCAGGGTTCGTTGCCGAGGTTTTGAATTTCCGGTTTATCCAAAACATGAACCAGGTCATTCCTTCCAAGGTATTCATATGCCAGTGAACGGAACATGAAATCAATGATAGAAGTAGTGGTTTTAATATTCGGATGATCAACCATACCAGCCGGTTCAAAGCGGGTGAAAACAAATTTCTCTACATATTCTTCCAGCGGTACACCATATTGTAAACCAATAGAAATTGCAATAGCAAAACAGTTAAGCATGCTGCGCATGGTAGCGCCTTCTTTTGCCATATCTATAAAGATCTCACCTAAAGTGCCGTCATTATATTCACCGGTGCGGAGGAATAAAGCCTGGCCGTTTATTTTTGGTTTTTGTGTAAAGCCCCAGCGTTTTGCAGGCAAAGCCCTGCGCTCAACGATCATGGCTAGCTGGCGTTTCAAAGAAGTATCAGCGCTGCTTTGCACACGTCTGTTCATTTCCTCCAGTAATTCATCAATGGTAAGTTTGCCCATATCAACCATGGCAGATTCATGGGTTGTGATGCGCTCTTCAGCCACTTCTTCTTTTTCGTCAGATTTCTTCTTCTTATCAGATTTAGTACTTAATGGCTGACTTAGTTTTGATCCATCACGGTAAAGTGCACATGCTTTTAAACCAAGTTCCCAGCTTAACCTGTATGAATCTGCGATCTCTTCTATGTTTGCTTCATTAGGCAGGTTGATCGTTTTACTGATAGCACCGCTCAGGAAAGGTTGAGCTGCAGCCATCATGCGGATATGGCCGTGAGCGTGTATGAAACGTTCTCCCATCTGGCCGCATTTATTGGCACAATCAAAAACAGATAGATGTTCTTCTTTTAATAAAGGAGCACCTTCAACGGTCATGGTACCGCAGATATAAATATTTGCAGCATGAATTTCTTCATCGGAGAATCCCAAAGCTTCCAGCAAACTCCATTCAAAATCATGGTATTGATCTGCAGTAAAGCCTAAACGTTCCAGGCAACTAACCCCAAGGGTATAAACATTGAAAACGAAACCTATTTCAAAAGCGCTGGCCATCGCAGCATTCAGCTTATCTATTTCCCCACGTAAGAATCCTTTTTCAAAAAGTGTTTCTTCATTTATATAAGGAGCACCTTTTAAAGTAGCATGGCCTTTTGCATAATTTACAATATCAATGATCTCATTTTCGGTGTACTTAAGGTTACGCAATGCCTGTGGTACACTTTGATTGATGATCTTAAAATAACCTCCACCACTTAATTTCTTGAATTTTACCAAAGCAAAATCCGGTTCAACGCCCGTGGTATCGCAATCCATCACCAGGCCGATCGTTCCTGTTGGGGCGATCACGGTTGTTTGTGCATTACGGTAACCATATTTCTCTCCCATTTGTACTGCATCATCCCATGCCTTGGTTGCGGCTTTCAGTAAATAATCGGGGCAATATTTTGCATTGATACCCTGTGGTTTTATTTCAATGCCTTCATAAGCATCTGAAGCATCATATGCAGCAGCACGGTGGTTGCGCATAACACGAAGCATGTGTTTTTTATTTTTTGTATACCGGTCAAATGCACCAAGGAAGCTGGCCATCTCCGCAGATGTTTTATAGGCAACGCCTGTCATAATAGCGGTGATAGCACCTGCAATTCCTCTGGCAGCTTCACTATCATACGCAATACCACTTACCATTAGCATGCTTCCAAGGTTGGCATAACCCAGCCCCAGTGTTCTGTAATCATAACTTAATTGTGCAACTTCTTTTGAAGGGAATTGCGCCATCAACACAGAAATTTCCAATACGACTGTCCATAAGCGGCAGGTATGTTCAAAACCTTCCACATTGAAACTGTTGTCTGATTCATTAAAGAACTGACGAAGGTTTACGCTGGCAAGATTGCAGGCAGTGTTATCCAAAAACATATATTCACTACATGGGTTAGACGCTCTTATCGGGCCGCCTTCCGGGCAGGTATGCCATTCGTTGATCGTTGTATCATATTGTGTTCCCGGGTCAGCGCAACGCCATGCTGCATAATTGATCTGTTCCCACAACTCTTTTGCTTTAACTGTTTTCATCGTGCGTCCATCACTTCTTCCTTTCAGTTCCCAGTCGCCATCTTGATCCAGTACTTTAAAAAATGAATTGGGTATGCGTACAGAGTTGTTGCTGTTTTGTCCGCTTACGGTACGGTAAGCCTCACCTTCATAATCACTTGGGTAACCGGCAGCGATCAGTGCAGCAACTTTTTTCTCTTCCTCAACTTTCCAGTTTACGAATGTTACAATTTCAGGATGATCCAGGTCAAGACAAACCATTTTAGCAGCACGCCTTGTAGTGCCACCGCTTTTAATAGCACCCGCAGCACGGTCTCCGATCTTTAAAAAACTCATCAATCCGCTGGATGTGCCACCGCCGCTTAATTTTTCTCCTTCTCCACGTATGCTGCTGAAGTTTGTTCCTACACCACTGCCGTATTTAAAGATCCTGGCTTCCCTTACCCACAGATCCATGATTCCACCTTCATTTACCAGGTCATCATCCACACTTAAAATAAAGCATGCATGAGGTTGTGGACGTTCGTATGCCGAAGTTGATTTTTTTAATTTGCCGTCTTTTGAATCTACAAAATAGTGCCCTTGTGGTTTCCCGGTAATACCGTAAACTTCGTGAAGCCCGGTATTGAACCATTGCGGACTGTTCGGAACGCAGGCCTGGTTTAATATAGAATATACCAATTCATCATAAAATATGTTTGAATCATTTTCAGATGCAAAATAATTATAACGGTCACCCCATACTTTCCAGCAATAAGCCATACGGTGTGCAACCTCTTTTGCTGAAGTTTCCCTTCCGGTTGATCCATCTGCCTGTGGTACTCCTGCTTTCCTGAAATATTTTTGGGCAATAATATCCGTTGCTATCTGGCTCCACTGTTTCGGCACTTCCACATTTTCCATTAAGAATACCACTTCACCAGTGGGATTTTTAATTACTGATGTCCGGTAATCATATTCGAACATATCAAATGGATTCACCCCTTCTTTGGTGAATTGGCGGCTGAACTGCAGACGCTGCGCCGATAGCTTTTTGGTTGACATAATTTTATATATAGTTGGTTAGTAAGGTTATCTTTTTGTTAAGTCCCAAAGGAGAACGAAAATATCTGTTGTTAACCAACAATCACAATCCTAAATATCAACAAGATGTGGACAAAAAATGTGCATATTTTGATAAATCAAATGGACATTGATTTTGGTGAGTTTTGCACCTTTTGTGGAAAGAAAAAATTTTTTAACCGGGTAATTAAGTTGTAATACCCGGATAGCTTTTTTAATGATACTTTATCTGAATGCTGCCCGGGCATTATTTTGGTATTGTAAATATCAGTTGCTGCATACCTTTAAGGAAATTTTATAATGAATGCGTACAGTAATACAACGGGTATCAAAAGCGGGTGTAACGATCAATGGAAAAGTAAAAGCTTCCATAGAAGCAGGACTGCTGGTATTTGTAGGCATAGAAGATGACGATGATGTTGCTGATATTGAATGGCTCAGTAATAAAATTGTCAATCTCCGGATCTTTGACGATGAGAATAAAGTGCCGAATATTTCTGTAAAAGATATTGATGGTGAAGTACTTCTTATCAGTCAATTTACATTACATGCTGCAACTAAAAAAGGGAATAGGCCCAGTTATATAAAGGCCAGCAAATCCGAAGTAGCTATTCCATTATATGAAAGGTTGATCAGGCAACTTGAATCAGACCTGGGAAAAAGAATAGGAACAGGTGAATTTGGGGCAGATATGAAAGTGGAATTATTGAATGACGGCCCGGTAACGATTTGGATTGATACGAAGAATAAAGAATAATTTTATTATAAGGGCTAAAGCCCAAAAAATTCTTATCAATTGCCCGGCTCTTAAGAGCCGGGCAATTCAGGAAAATATATTTCGGGCTTTAGCCCATTTAAAAAAGTAAATATGAATAACATTACTTTAAGTGAAGCACAATCACAAGTCGATCAATGGATAAAAACCGTAGGAGTCAGATATTTTTCTGAGCTAACCAACCTCGGTATCTTAATGGAAGAAGTAGGCGAGCTATCCCGGTTAATGGTTCGCAAATACGGAGAACAATCTTATAAAGAATCTGATAATGGAAAAGAACTGGCTGATGAAATGGCTGATGTACTCTGGGTTTTACTCTGCCTCGCTAATCAAACCGGTGTTGACCTTACTGTTGCTTTACAAAAAAATTTTATAAAGAAATCATCGAGAGATCATGAACGGCATGAGAAAAATGATAAACTGAAGTAGGATTTGAATTAGCGAATGATAATAGCTGTTACATTTGCGTTGACAAATCATACATCATACAACATAAATCATACATCATAAATCATACATTCATTGACATCAGCATTCTTCACATACAACAAACCAAAAGTTATCCAGGCTTTACGTTACCATTTCATCAGCCGCAAAGAAATTAAAGTGATGATGGTATTGGTAAATGTTTTTGCTATTTTATCTGCAGCACTTTTCTTTTTTAAAAAAATATCGCCATTTGCATTTTTGATCAGTTCTACATTGTGGTTTATTATGATGATCCTTTTTTGGTTTTTGTTGCCAACGATCATTTATAAAAATGCAAAAACTTTTAAAGACCGTTTAAGGGTAATCTTAGGGGATACAAATTTTACTTTAGAAAATGAAAAAGGAAGCCGCAACTGGAATTGGAGTGATTTCAGTACCTGGATGGAAAGCCCTCATTTTTTTCACCTGTATTTTAACAGCCGTTCTTTTTTCATCATTCCAAAAGAAGCATTTGAAGGCGATGATGAACATGCCGCAAGAAAGATATTGACCGAAAATATTAAAAAGTAAGATTCTCCACGGAATCGGAGTCTGGTGAAAGGTTTTTTACAACATTTTTTCCATTACATGATGTGGAACATCTACTTCAATGAATTCATCTCCTATGACCTTATAACCGAATTTTTCATAAAATCCAATGGCCGTATTCCTTGCATGCATCATTAAGCACTTATAACCTTTATCCCTGGCAAGATTTTCAATAAAAGACATTAAAGAAGCTCCAATACCTTTTCCCTGAAGGTTATTTTGTACTGCCATTTGTCTTATTTGCAGCATTTGGTTATTTTTTGGAGTTAACATGCAGCAGCCAAGCATTTCATCATCGTCAAAAGCAGCAATTAAAAGATTGTCTTTTTCTTTATCAAGTTCGTCCGTTGAAAAGCTGAGCCCTAAAGGTTGGCGCAGGATCTGGTACCTGAGTGCCACCATTTGCTGGTACTCTTTTGACCCATGATCGATTTGTTTTAAACCCATTTCAAAAGAATTTACTGGTTAAATATATTATGAAGGGTAGAAGATTGTACAATATACATCATTTTTTAGTTTGTTTTTGGAGATATACAGAAAAATTGTTTGCTTCCCTGAGATAGTGATTCTATTTGTTTTTTTTCTATCTAAATGGGTTTATTATTTACCTGTATTTAGTATTTCTTTGTAATTAGATCAAAAAGTATATTTTTGTACTTGTATTAACTAAATTTTACTATCATGTCAGACATTGCAACAAGAGTTAAAAAGATCATTGTTGACAAATTAGGTGTTGATGAAGCGGAAGTTACACCGGAAGCTTCATTCACAAATGATTTAGGTGCCGATAGCTTGGACACCGTTGAATTAATTATGGAATTTGAAAAAGAATTTAATATTTCTATTCCTGATGAGCAAGCCGAGACAATTACCACTGTCGGTCAGGCTGTATCTTACTTGGAAGAAAACGCCAAGTAATTATCAATTTAATTATCACAGGCAAATTGTATGGTATTAAAGCGAGTAGTAGTTACCGGATTGGGTGCCCTGACTCCTTTGGGTAAAACTGTCAATGAATATTGGCAGAATTTAGCTGATGGGGTGAGTGGTTGCGATTATATCAAACAATTCGACATTACGAAATTTAAAACCCGGTTTGCCTGTGAGGTTAAAAACTTTGAACCTACTGATTATCTCGATAAGAAAGAAGCCCGTAAAGTTGACCGCTATTGTCAGTTTGCATTAATTGCCAGTGACGAAGCTGTTAAAGATGCCGGTATAACCAAAAATAACGTTAACCCCGACAGGGTTGGAGTTATCTTTGCCAGCGGTATTGGCGGTTTGATAACCTTTCAGGAAGAAGTGATCAACTTCGCTACTGGTGATGGAACGCCTCGTTTCAATCCTTTCTTTATCCCAAAAATGATCCTGGATATTGCCGCAGGCCAGATATCGATCCGAAATGGATTTAGGGGACCGAATTTTGCTGTGGTCAGTGCCTGCGCATCTTCTACCAATGCCATCATTGATGCTTTCGATAATATCCGGTTGAATAAAGCTGATATTATAGTAACCGGTGGAAGTGAAGCAGTTATCAGTGCAGCCGGAGTAGGAGGGTTTAATGCAATGAAGGCTCTCAGTGAAAGAAATGATTCACCTCAAACTGCCAGCCGTCCTTTTGATAAAGACAGGGACGGTTTTGTAATGGGAGAAGGATCAGGCGTACTTATTTTGGAAAGCCTTGAACATGCACTGGCTCGTGGTGCAAAGATCTATTGCGAAATTGCAGGAGGTGGAGCTACTGCCGACGCTCATCATATTACTGCCCCACATCCCGAAGGGCTTGGCGCTATAAATGTAATGCACGCAACTTTGAAAGATGCCGATATGAAACCTGAACAAATTGATTACATCAATGTTCATGGTACATCAACACCATTAGGTGATATAGCTGAAACAAAAGCAATACTCAGTGTTTTTGGAAAACACGCTTATAACCTGAACATCAGTTCTACAAAAAGTATGACCGGGCATTGCCTGGGTGCCGCCGGTGCATTGGAAGCACTGGCATGTATCATGGCAGTAACCAAAGATGTTATACCTCCTACGATCAATCATTTTACGGATGACCCTGAACTGGATCCCAAACTTAATTTTACCTTTAATAAAGCCCAGCACAAAGTAGTAAATGCAGCCCTGAGCAACACTTTCGGGTTTGGCGGTCATAATGCTTCTGTGATCGTGAAAAAATATAAAGCATAGGCTTCAAAGGCCAAAAGGTACATCGAAAGTTATTTTTTGCCTGTAACATTTCTTTTTCACTAATGATGTAAAACATTAACAGTAAAATTATTTTTTACTGTAAGTACGGTACTCGGATTTAAGGAAAGTGTTCTGCAAATGGCAGCGGAATTAACTATAACGGTACCTCCTGATATGAAAACATCTGTATTTGCATCGGGGATTTTCCCACAACTCCAATTTAAAGGATTTTCCCATGCTGTGCTGACAGTTCCAGTCCAATTATTTTTATAACAGTTTACCAATGTCTTGGCAAAGTAAATATTCAGTTTACTATTTCTTACATCGCTCCAGGCTGCATAAATACTATCACTTACTAATTCGCAGCTCATAAAATCATTACCGGAATTCGCCAGTATCGCATCAAAAGGAACTGTTACATCACTTAACCTGATGTTAGATTGAAAACTCAATCCTTCATTTCTTGATATAGCACAATAAACATCGCAGGGCTGGGCAAAACCTGTATCAGATGCATTTCTTCGGTCACGCCAAGACACAAGTAGTATGCCCGTTTTTGAATAATTAGCCCAAACCATATCTTGTCCTCTTCCATTAGCAATGGCATCATCATTTATTCTTATTGGCGTACTCCAGGTTAGACCCCCATTGATCGTTGAAGTAGCAAAAATATCCGGGTCGCCATGCTGATTACCAACAAAAATAAAAGTTAGCTGTAAAGGGTTTAGTGGGTTTGCAACCAATTGGTAAGATATTTTATAATCAGGATTGCTTACTGTTGGAAAATTTACTAACAGGTCATTATAAGTAAAACTCATGCCATTGTTGTATGATTTTGCAAAAATGAATTTTGGATAAAATGATTGTGAAATAAGGTAACTAGGATAAACGATGCACAAAGCTCCATCCGCAGCTACTGCAGGGAAAGGCATTGGTGCTGCAATAACATTTCCAACTAAATAATTTGTTGTATTAACATAACGATACGTGGTCCATGTTTGCCCACTGTCTGAAGAGCTTTTTAGATAAGGTCTGTTGGGTGGTAAAACCCAGGGTGCAGGTTTGGTAACGAGGTAAAATTTCCCATCAGATATGAATCCGGAATTATCAACTGCAAGCCATGGGCGATCCAATGGTTTTTTTGCGGGGTCATCTGTAATAATATTAAAAGAAATACTGGGACTGCTCCAACTTACACCCCCATCTAATGAATGTGTAATATAAACAGCTCCCGAATCAGGGTTTTCCCTGTAATCAATATAACTTAAATATAGGGTGCCGTTTTTTCTGAATTGCATACTTACATCAGCCGATTTAAAATTAGGGGAGAAATGAGGTTGAATAAATTGACTCCCCCAGGTAAGACCGCCATTAAAGCTGGCTTTTGATTTTATAGAAACTCTGAACCCTGTTGATAGATCCGCAGCCATCCATGCTAATACAATATTTTGAGGATTTACAGGATTTACGGCAATGTATGGTTCACCTGCGAATGACAATGTACCGGATATGTTGATATTTACAGGCTGTGAACTTGCTACCCAAAAAGTAAATAAAAAAATAAGTAAAGGAAAAATTCTTTTTTTCATAATCAGTTTTGTAAGACCTATAGTTGCAAAATTGGTTTAATCTTTTTTAAAAAACTATCATTTGGTAAAAAGGCTGTAAATTTTTCATATCATTTTGATGGCCTGATCTAAAATTATGCTTTCGTTTTATTTAAAACAAATAGCCTAATTTCGGTAAACAACTATTTTAATGCTTTGCAATTTCTAAAAACTTTTTTTGCCGACAACCTAAAAAAGAAAGAGTTCAAAAAGCAACTCAACAATGTTCTTGGTTTTACACCAGGTGATGTTACATTGTATAAAACTGCTTTAAGTCACCGGTCTGTAAGGGAAGGGGCAGATGAAAATAATGAACGACTCGAGTTTTTGGGAGATGCTGTTTTGAGTTCTATTATTGCACATTACCTTTTTAAAAAATATCCTTACAAAGGCGAAGGTTTTTTAACAGAAATGCGCAGTAAAATGGTGAACAGGCAAAAACTGAATGAGATCGCTTTAAAAATGGGGTTAAAGAAAATAACTTTTTATAATAAGTTCGACAATGCTTTAAAAATATCACAGATATTTGGCAATACACTTGAAGCATTGATTGGTGCTGTATTTCTTGATAAGGGATATAGAAAGACTCAGCGTTGGGTTGAAGAATATATTATTTACCCTCATTTATTTACTGATGATCTTGAAGGGGTGGAAATAAATATAAAGAACAAATTATACGGATGGGCAAATAAGAACGGAAAGGCACTTGAATTTGAAACCATTGAAGAAAAATTTGAAAATGGCCGAAGGCTTTTTACTATTGGTGCAACTGTTGACGGTGAGTTGGTATCACAAGCAAAAGGATATAATAAAAAAGATGCCAGCCAGATAGCTGCACAGATGGCGGTGGAAAAATTAGGACTTTAAAACAAGTTCATAGTTTTTAGTTCATAGTTGGCTGTAATTATATAGTTACAAATTTCACAACCTCGAACTAAGAACTAAGAACTAAGAACTATGAACTATGACTTTTGGAATTTTAGGAAGCGGCAGCTGGGGCACTGCACTGGCAAAGATCTTAACAGATAACGGAAATACCATCTATTGGTGGAATCGAAGCGAAACTGCAATTGAGCAATTCAAAGCACGTCATCACAATCCCCAATATCTATCTTCAGCTCGTTTCGATATTAATAAACTTCATCTTACAGCAGATGTCACTGAAGTATTCAATAATTCAGATACCATTTTAATTGCCATACCTTCTGCATTTGTACCGGAAGTTTTATCCATTTTAGATAAAAATATATTTAAAGGGAAAAAAATAATTTCGGCTGTAAAAGGAATTTTACCGGAACAGAACGTTTTACTAAACGACTATCTGAAACAAAATTTTAATGTGCCGGTAGAAAATTATTTTACTGTATTGGGCCCCTGCCATGCAGAAGAAGTTGCTGCAGAAAAATTATCATACCTCACTTTTACCGGTGTTGATCGGGTTAGTACCAAAGAGATTTCGGGCTTCTTTAAAACATCCTATATAAATACCATTCAAAACCGTGATATTTATGGTGTACAATATGCAGCCGTTTTAAAAAACATTTATGCTGTAGGATCAGGAATAGCACATGGTTTGGATTACGGGGATAATTTTTTAAGTGTATTGATTGCCAACAGTGCAGATGAAATGGCAGGATTTCTACGCAAAGCAGGGATCATTAATGCCGAAGTTGGCTATAATGATCATAAGAACCCCACTAATGATCAACAACCTCATAATAACTATGCAACGTCCGTTTACCTCGGCGATCTCCTGGTAACCTGTTATTCTTTATATAGCCGTAACCGTACTTTCGGCAACATGATCGGCAAAGGCTATTCTGTTAAAGCTGCACAACTGGAAATGAGTATGATAGCAGAAGGGTATAATGCCAGCAAGTGTATGCATATCATAAACCAAACAATTGAAGCGGATATGCCAATTGCGGAAACCATTTATCAGATATTATGGCAGCACATCCCTGCAAATAAGGCGTTTAAGGATATTGAAGCTAAACTGGTGTAATTATTGACTTAACTTTATTGAAAGAAATAATACCATGCCTTTATCATTTTCAAATTTCAGTACCACCGCTTTACTTATTATGATTCTTAGCTTAAGTATTATTGAATTGGTGAAGTATCTCAAAAAACAAATGCACCCATCAAAAAAACAGGTCAGCAGCAATTCCATCTGCAAATAATTTTCCTTCGCTTGTAAGCGTTAATTTTTCAGCTATAAAAAGCATTTTATTGCTTTCGATATATTTTCTGCTCCTTGCTTTCAGGTTTATAGCAATATCATTACCAAATTTTGAACGCACCAGATTCAGGTCCGATCCTTCTATTGTTCTTAATGAAGTCATAATATATTCATTCAATTGTTGCGTTTCAGTCAGTATTTCTTCTTCATAAGGAATTATTTCTTTTAATAGCGATTGTATGTATAATGAGTTGTTTGCAATATTCCAGCGCCTGCAGTTCTTTCCATCAAAAGAATGTGCAGCCGGGCCAAATCCATAATATGCTTTTCCCTGGCCCGCAGGGGTCTGCGACCAATAACTGCTGTTATGAAAACTTCGCATACCCGGTTTTGCAAAATTGCTTATTTCATACTGTTCAAAATTGTTTTGATTCATCAGGTTCATCAACAACAAAAATTGCTCTGCTTGTTTTCCTGCATCAACAGGTTCAGACCGTTTTGTTTCGATCATTTTACGAAGTGCTGTTTTGGATTCAACAGTTAAAGCATAACAGGATATATGCGGAATTTGCTTTTGGAAGATTATTTCCAGGTTTTTTTTAAATGCATCATTACTCAATAAAGGCGAGCCATAGATCAGGTCAACTGAAAAGTTTGTGAACCCGGCTTCCTGGATCATATTGATACTGTTTACTGACTCATCGGCATTATGCGCTCTGTTCATCCAAACCAGCTCAGATTGTACAAAGGATTGAATACCCAGGCTCAGCCGGTTTACTCCGGCCAGCTGCCATTTTTTTAAGATACCGTTGTTAATATCATCCGGATTTGCTTCGAGTGTTATTTCAGCGTTTTTTTTAATTTCAAATTTATTGTGAAGTGTTTCAAAGATCGCTGTCAGTTCATCTGCGGTTAATAAACTGGGTGTTCCGCCGCCAATGTATATGCTGTCAATTTGTTCAGGTACATTTGAAAATACAGGCGTTATCAATATTTCTTTATTCAACGCCTTTAAAACATTGTCTTTTTGTTTTAATGAAGTAGAGAAATAAAAATTGCAATAAGTACAAGCCTGTTTGCAAAAAGGTATATGAATATAAATGCCTGCCAAAGATTGTAGATTTACTTTTAGTATTTTTGATTTATTTACTGCATGAACATAGTCTGTACAAATTGTATAAAAAGGGTGTTGGTAATATTTATTTGCTGCAGTTTTGCAACACAAATACTTGCACAACAGATCCAGGATTCAAAAAATATTTTCCCCTTAAATATCAGGTTTGTTGACAAAGATAGCTCCTTTGATTTTCAGACACTGAAACTGCAAACCTTGTTTAACAGTGAACCTGATGCAATAGATTATGTAAACAAATTACCAGCTTTATTAGCTTCAAAAGGTTATCCTGTTGCTTCAGTAGATAGCAGCTGGTCAGTTGGAACCGCAATGTACATTTTGGTTTACATGGGAATCAAATATAACTGGGTACAACTAACCCCGGTCAATATCGAAAAAAGAGCATTGGATCAAAGCGGTTTTTTGCAAAAGAATTTTTTAAATAAGCCTATAAACTTATTACAATTGCAGTCGTTACAACAACGCCTGTTGAATTTTTATGAAAAAGAAGGTTTCCCATTTGCAGCCGTTTACCTGGATAGTGTTCAAATTAATGACAATAAAATATTAGCACAGTTAAAAGCAGATAAAGGCGTTTTGTATCACATAGACAGCATAAGGGTTTACGGTAAAGTGAATCTGAGCAAAAAATTCTTACAACATTACCTCAACATCTCAAATGGAAGCCCTTATAACAGGGAAAAATTACAACTGGTTGATAAACGAATGAAGGAACTCCCTTTTTTAACACCGGTACAAGCTTCAGACCTGACCATGCTTGGAACGGGATCTGTATTGAATCTGTATGTACAATCAAAACGGAGCAGCCAGATTAATTTTCTGATTGGTTTTTTACCCGCATCAGGTCAATCTGGTAAACTGCAGTTAACCGGAGATGTTAATCTCAATCTAAAAAATCTGCTTGGAACCGGAGAAGGGATTTTGCTGAAATGGCAACAGTTGCAGCCCAAATCACCCCGGTTGAATTTAGGGTACAATCAACCATATATTTTTAATTCTGCTTTTGGGTTTGATTTTTTATTCGACCTGTTTAAAAAGGATTCCAGTTTTTTACAGATCAATGCTCAACTGGGTTTGCAATTTGCGCTTTCGTCCAATCAAACCGGTAAGATATTTTTTCAATGGCAAAAAACAGGTTTATTATCGGGGGCTGTTGATACAAATGTGATCATTTCACAGAAAAAACTTCCTGAGATCATTGATGAAAATTCAACGAATGTTGGATTAAATTACGATTGGATAAATACAAACTATCGGTATAATCCAATTTCAGGTAATGAAATTAATATTTTAGCTACTGTTGGTGTAAAAAACATTAAGCCCAATAGCGATATCTTAAATATTAAGGACCCGGCTTTTAATTATGCCTCTTTGTACGATTCAATAAAATTACGCAGTTACCAATTAAGGTTAAAATTGGCTGCTTCCCATTATTTCAAGGTGGGCAAGTCTTCTGCAATTAAAACTTCCATTCATACCGGTTTATACAGCAGTCCTGCCATATTTAGAAATGAACTTTTTCAGATTGGTGGGTATAAACTATTGCGGGGCTTTGATGAAGAAAGTATTTATGCTTCCAAGTATGGAGTAATTACTGCGGAATATCGGAACCTTATTTCATTAAATTCTTATTTGTTCTTATTTATAGATGCAGCCCTTGTCAAAAACGAATATCAATCTGTTAATATAAATAACCAGTTTATCGGCGCAGGTATTGGTATTGTTTATGAAACAAAACTGGGTCTGCTTAACCTCAGCTATGCAGTTGGAAAAAGAGATGACATAAAATTTAATCTGAAAGGAGCTTCAAAAATACATTTTGGGTATATTAATTACTTTTAGCCATTAATTTTTTGAAAACTATTTTTGCAAAAGAAATTATTATATGATGATGAAAAGGTTATTTGTTGCAGTTGCTTTATTATTAACTATGCATGTTGGTTCTTTTGCACAGCAATTAAATACAATTTCAAGTATATCAGACAGCATCAAAAAAACTGACAGTGCAAAACTTAATGATAGCTTGAGATCAAACAGCCCAATTAACCTGAGGGATAGTTCTAAACCAGTTTCCAATATTGTAAATGCTGCTGATGCTGGTTTAAACAAATTTTTTAATTACAATAAATATGTTACTGGTGGTAGTAAGCCTATAGCTTTCTATCAAATTACCAGGAAACCGGGATCCAAAGATTTTGTATTTTATGTAATAGCTTTCTTTGTTTTCTTATTTGGCGTATTAAGGATTTTGTATCCCCGTTATTTCACTAATTTATTCAGGGTGTTTTTTAATACTTCTTTACGGCAAAATCAACTTACTGATCAGTTATTGCAGGCAAAATTACCTTCATTATTTTTTAATATTTTCTTTTTTATTATTGGTGGCTCCTACGTATACCTGCTATTAAATTATTTTGAAATACCAATAACATATTCAAAATGGCTGGTATTACTTTTTTGTTCTCTTGTTCTTTTTATCATTTATTTGGTAAAATTCATCATCATTAAATTTGCCGGATGGATTACCGGATTTAAGCAGGAAGGGAATATTTATATATTTATTATTTTTTTGATCAACAAAGTCATTGGAATTTGCCTGATCCCTTTCATTATTATTATCGCTTTTTCTGATCAGCATTTAGTTGATATTGCCATACTTGTTTCTTTTATCATTATTGTTTTAATGACAATCATGCGTTTTTTAAGGACTTATAGTTTACTCCAAAACAGATTAAAAATCAGTATGTTTCATTTTTTATTGTATATCGTTGGAATTGAAATAATCCCGCTATTAGCAATTTACAAACTGGCTTTGATTTTTATGAGTAATAATTTGTAATTTTGCAATTCCATTGGAGAAATAAGTATGAGTAAAAACGATTTAAAAAAGGTTGTTGCTTCAAACAAAAAAATTAAGAAAGTACTTATTACCCAACCCAGGCCGGAGGGAATAAAATCACCATATTTTGATTTGGCTGATAAGTATAGTTTAAGTATTGATTTTCACCCATTTATTATTGTTGAAGGCATTCCTTCAAAAGACTTTCGTAAGCAAAAGATCGACCTGGCTGCATATACAGCAGTAATTTTTACAAGCCGGAATACCATTGATCATTTCTTTCGTATTTGTGATGAAATGAAAATCATTGTATCACAGGAAACAAAATACTTTTGCATAACAGAAGCAGTTGCCTTATACCTTCAAAAGTTTATTCTTTACCGAAAAAGGAAGGTTTTTTATGGTGCAGATGGAGTAAACAAAAGCTTATTTGATGTAATTAACAAACATAAGGACAACGAAAAATTTTTATATCCATGTTCCGAGTCCTTTGATAGTGAGATCACAAACTGGTTGAAAAAACATAACTGTGGTTTTGCAACACCGGTCTTATATAAGATCATCAGTAACGATATCAGAGATGTTATGGCACGTAATTATGATATCATTTGTTTCTTCACACCAGGAGGTGTTAAGAGTTTAATGGAAAATTTTCCCCATTTTAAGCAAAATGGAACCAAGATAGGAGCTTTTGGCGCCAATACGCTTAAAGTTGCCGAAGAAGCAGGGTTAATACTTGATATTAAAGCACCTTTGCCTCAGGCACCCAGTATGATCAGTGCACTTGATAATTTTCTTTCTTCCGGAAAAAAGAAATGATCAATATCCTGTTTTTATAAAATAACGCTTCTTAAATTCCCTAAACCAATTATCTGGCCTATTTCTCTAATATTAATATATGTCAGAAAAATCTGCAAACCAATTAATACATGAAAGCAGCCCTTATCTGCTTCAACACGCCTATAATCCTGTAAAATGGTATCCATGGGGACCAGAAGCACTTAAAAAAGCAAAAGAATCTGACCTGCCTATATTGGTAAGTATTGGATATGCAGCATGCCATTGGTGTCATGTAATGGAAAGAGAAAGTTTTGAAGATATTGAGGTTGCAACCTATATGAATGAACATTTTATTAATATAAAAATTGACAGAGAAGAAAGGCCCGACCTGGATCATATATATATGGATGCGGTACAGGCAATAGCAGGAAACGGAGGATGGCCTTTAAATGTATTTCTTACAACGGATGCAAAACCTTTTTATGGTGGTACTTACTTCCCGCCACAAAAAGCATATAACCGCCCTTCCTGGAAAGATGTATTGGTTAATATTCATCAAGCCTGGACCGATCGACGTGAAGAACTTATCAAACAAGCCGATCTGCTTGTTGAACATATCAGCTTAGCTGGAAACTCTTTTGGAAAACATAATGCTATCCAGGTTGATGACTCAGAACCCTTGTTTCAAAGGCATCACTGCGATATGATCACAGAAAATATCCTGAAAACAGCTGATATGGTAAATGGTGGGTTCGGTGCTGCCCCGAAATTTCCTCAGACCTTTACCATCCAATACCTGTTAGCATATGGCTTCTTTTTTAAACAGCAGAAATCCCAGCAACAGGCTGAATTATCATTAAAAAAGATGCTACATGGCGGTATTTATGATCACCTTGGAGGAGGGCTGTCCAGGTATAGTACAGATTCCTATTGGTTAGTACCGCATTTTGAAAAAATGCTTTATGATAACGCTTTATTGGTCAGTGTTTTGGCTGATGCTTTTCAGATTACAAACCATAAAGAATATGAAGTTGCTATACATAAAACCCTTGGTTTTTTTATTAAAGAAATGAAGCATCCGGAAGGAGGATTTTTTGCGGCAATTGATGCCGATAGCGAAAATGTGGAAGGTAAATTTTATGTTTGGGATAAAAAGGAGATTGATCAAATATTAGGAAAAGATGCTGATCTCTATTGCAAATGGTTTGGCATATCAGAAAAAGGAAACTGGGAAGGTAAAAATATCTTAAATATCGCTGAAAATGAAGAAATGTTTTCAACTGAAAATCAAATCAGCTCAGCAAATTTGCAGATATTAATACATACGGGGAATGAGAAATTATTAAATGAAAGAAATAAGCGAAAAAAGCCATTAACAGATGATAAGATTTTACTGGGTTGGAATGCATTATTGATTACTGCACTTTGTAAATCTGCTGCTGCTTTGGGTAATGAGGTTTATTTGAAAGAAGCTGTTTCTCTTTTTGAATTTATTGAAGATAAGTTTTTCAAAGATGGAGTTCCTGCTTTTCATACTTATAAAAATAATGAAGCAAAGTACCCTGCTTTTCTTGACGATTATGCTTATACGATCCAGTCCTGTATTCATTTACAGGAGATAACCGGCAACCAAAAATATTTAATACAGGCTAAAAAGATCACTGAATTTGTTTTAGAGAATTTTGAAAATCCGGATACTGGCTTTTTTTATTTTACCCATCAGGATCAGTCAGATGTTATCACAAGAAAAGTAGAACTTTATGATAGTGCGGTGCCTTCAGGTAATAGTATTATGGTGGAAAATCTGTTTTATTTATCAGTTGTTTTTGAAAAAACTGATTGGTATATACGATCACAAAATTTAACAAAATGTATTTTGGATGCTGTATTGAAATATCCTTCTTCTTTTGCAATTTGGGCCGGTATTATTTTAAAGCAAGCTATCGGAATGAATGAAATTGTTATAACCGGAAAAGACCCTGGACAACTAAAAAGGGATTTATTAAAATTATTTATACCAAATAAGGTTTTTCAAAGTGCTGATAAAGAGGTAGAATTACCATTATTAAAGCACAAAGAATACTCCGGGGCTTCATCAATCTTTTTATGCATAAACAAGGTATGTTTTGCTCCATTGAGGGAAGTCAATGAATTTAAAATGTTATTAAAATATCCGGTTATTTAACAAAAAAGTCCACAATATTTAAATAATTTAGCCGTTTAAGATAATTGGATTAAAAATATCTGTGAA
Source organism: Ferruginibacter sp. (assembly GCA_031373525.1). Lineage (GTDB taxonomy): Bacteria > Bacteroidota > Bacteroidia > Chitinophagales > Chitinophagaceae > Ferruginibacter. The sequence goes on along the minus strand of JANMMS010000061.1, from coordinate 84,398 downwards.
AAATAATTATTTATGAACGATCCTAATTTGATTATAATTCAAAATAATCATTACATTTGCCCATTACCTTCAAAGTTTATAAAAATGACTAAACGGTTATTCTATCTTGTAGCTATTGTAGCTATTGCTTCTACTACTGGTTGTAGTAAGAAAAGTAAGACTAGTTCTTTACCGAAGGACGGCCAGCTTCATGGAGTTGCGCCCGGCGCACGTTGGAGTTTACCAAAGCCTCCGGGAATGGTTTTCATTCCTTCAGGAACTTTCCATATGGGACCAAGTGATGAAGATGTTAACTATGCCTATACTGCCCGTAACAAGTCAGTTTCAATAAGTGGCTTCTGGATGGATGCTACTGAGATCACTAATAATGAATATCGCCAATTTACGAATTGGGTCAGAGATTCAATTGGTGCTAAACTCATGGGATATGTTAAACAGGGAGCAGATGGTGTTGAATACATAGATCAGAAAAAAGCAGCTGGCATAAAATGGGGTGATAAAGCCACCATTGAAAAAATTGATGCTATTATCGTTACTCCGGATAATCGTCTTTTTGGCAAAAAAGAATTAGATGCAAAGAAGATTGTATACCAATCTGAAACTTTTGATTACAAAGCGGCAGCTCAAAACAGGGATGTTACAATTCCCCGTTCTGCTTTTATAGTTAAACAACAAATTGCTGTTTATCCAGATTCTCTTTGCTGGGTTAGGGATTTTGCCTATTCTTACAACGAGCCAATGGCTAAAAAATATTTCAATCATCCGGCTTTTGGAAATTATCCGGTTGTTGGAGTATCATGGAAGCAAGCCACAGCGTTTTGCGAATGGAGGACCCATTTATTAAATTCTTACCTGGAAGGAAAGAAAAGAACAGCTGAATCAGATTTCAGGTTACCAACAGAAGCACAATGGGAATATGCTGCAAGAGGTGGCCGTTCTCAACAACCTTATCCATGGGGAGGACCTTATTTGAGAAATAAAAAAGGTTGCCTGTTAGCAAACTTTAAACCAGGCAGAGGAAATTATCCTGAAGATGGTGGTTTCTATACTGTAAGAGCTGATGCTTACTGGCCCAATGATTTTGGCTTATATAATATGGCAGGTAATGTTGCAGAATGGACTTCTTCTTTATTTTATGAAGGCGGTTATAATTTTCAACATGATATGAATCCTGATATTCGCTGGAATGCAAAAGATTCTGACCCTCCGCGTATGAAGCGTAAAGTTCTTCGGGGCGGAAGCTGGAAAGATGTAGGATTTTTCCTGCAGACCAGTACCCGTAGTTATGAATATCAGGATACCGCTAAATCTTATATCGGATTCCGTTGTGTAATTGATTTGCCACCCGCACCAAAAAAAGGTAAAAAGTAATTTATTGTAAAATTTTAATATAAACTTTAATTTTTTTAACCCGTTTTTTAAATTTTAAAAAACGGGTTATTTTTCCACATTTTTTAGAACAATTATTCAAAACAATCCCCAGTTAAAACTTTAAACTTTAAAACACATGTCAGTAAAAATTCCTTCAAACGTTAGTAAATGGATGGACGTTGGCGTTTCAATCGGCGCAGCAGCGGTTATTTTTGGAGCATTACAGAAAATTCTCCATACACCAATTGCAGATACTTGGTTAAAGATCGGCTTGTATACTGAAGCAGTTATCTTTTTAGTATATGGCGTTTTATATTTAATTTATCCGGCTGTAAAAGAAGAATATGAAGGTAAAGCAAAGGCTGCCGTAGTAGGTGGACCTTTGAAAACAATGGAAAAAATGTTAGAAGAAGCTGATATTACTCCAACTAATTTAAAGAAGTTAGGCGAAGGTTTTAATAAATTAGGAACAACTGTTTCAGGAATTTCTGATGTGAGCGATGTTGTTAAATCAACTGGTGATTTTAGCGCTAAAACAAAAGAAGCTACAACAGCAATAGGTACTATGGCTACAGCTTTTGCAAGCAGTGCTGTTACAATGCAATCATTTAATACTGCGTCTGAAAGTGCAAAAGGCTTTCATGAGCAGGTACAGGTACTTACTAAAAATCTTGGGTCATTGAATACAATCTATGAACTCGAATTAAAAGAAAGTAATAATCATTTAAAAGCTTTGAATAGTTTTTATGGTAAGATGGCTGAAGCAAGCCAGGCAATGATGGGAAGTGTGGAAGATGCAAACAAAGCTAAAGCTGAGATTGGTTTATTAGCAAATAACCTGGGTAAACTTAATGCAGTTTACGGTAATATGTTAAGTGCTATGCAGGGACGTTAAATTACCATTTGTAATTTCCCCTCAGTGAGTTCGATCCAAACAATATTGAATAAAAACAATTAATACTAATTAGTTATGGCTTTACCTAAAGAGCCCCGGCAGAAGATGATCAATATCATGTATTTGGTGCTTACAGCACTACTTGCATTGAACGTATCATCCGAAATTTTAAATGCATTTAAAGTAGTTGACAAAAGTCTGGTTACTTCAAATACAAATCTTGCAGCATCTAATAGTACATTATATAAGTCTTTGGAAACAAAGCTGAATGATGCCCAAACCGCAGAAAGAGCAAAGCCCTGGTATGAAAGAGCCCAGAAGGCCAAAAAACTTTCAGATGAAATGGATGCTTATATCAACCAGTTAAAAACAGATCTTAAAAAAGAAGCTGATCTTAAAATGATAGAAGGAAAAGAGCAGTTTAAGGAAGATGATCTGGAATCTGCTACCCGCTTATTTGGTTCCGGTGATGGCGGAAAAAAGCAAGGCCCGATCTTTGAAGAAAAGTTAAAAGCATACAGAAATGCTATGCTGAACATCGATCCTTCAATTAAAACAGAATTTGAAAAGAATTTTCCTGTTGATGTTACACCACAGGTTGGACAAGATGGATCTCCCAAAGATTTTACAAATGCTTTCTTTCATATGACTCCGACAGTTGCCGGTCTTACATTGTTAAGTAAATTTCAAAACAATGTAAAAAATGCGGAAAACTTAGTTGTTACTTATTGTCATAACCAGGTTGGTGCTGTAAAAATTGTTTATGATCAGTTTGCGGCCTTGGTTGGACAAAGTTCAAATTATGTTATGCCTGGAGAAGATATGGAAATCACAGCGGGTGTAGGAGCTTATAGTAAAGCAGCACAACCGATCATAAGTATCGGTGGAAGTTCTGCCGCCATTGATGCAGATGGAAGGGCTGTTTACAAATTTAAAGCAAGTGGTGGTGGTGCTCGTTCAGTTCCGGTTAGTGTTACTTACACCAAACCCGATGGCACAAAAGAATCAAAAACATTTGATGTAAAATACACGGTAGGTACACCAGGTGGTGCTGCTGTAATGTTGGATAAAATGAATGTATTTTATATTGGTGTTGATAATCCTGTAACCATCGGTTCGCCAACAGGTTGGGATAAGACCAGTGTAAGTATGACTGGTGGTACAATTGCCGGGACAGGATCTAAAAGGACAATTCGTGTAACTGCAGTAGGTCCTGCAAGCATTACAGTAGTTGCTGATAAAGCAAGCAGTAAATTCGAATTCAGGGTAAAAAGAATACCTGATCCAGTTTTTAAGGTCGCTTCTGGTAAAGTAAGGATGCCTTCAGTAGAATTCAAAAGCCAACAATATTGTCGTGCAGATCTGGAAGCTTTCGATTTCGATCTTAAATTCACAATAGTAAGTGCTACTGTTTATTTTTCCGGAGCTAATTTTCCAAATGTTGCCACAGCGTCTATTACAGGTAATGGTCTTGGAGCCCTCTCAGCCTTTATGGCTAGATGTGGCCCTGGTTCCGTAGTTACTTTTGATAACGTAAAAGTTCAGGGTCCTGATGGCGTAAGATCAATTGATGGTAAATCAATCGCATTATATTAAAATTCACATCTATGAAAAAGCAGTTATTAAAATATTTGTTACTGGCCGTTTTACTTGGCGGTTTTACAGATGCTGTATTTGCTCAAAAGCGTACTTCTACAAAGCGTAATACAACCCGTAAAACAACTAAGACAAAGACCAAAGCAAATATTCAACCCACAGCGGCTGTTACAGATACCATTCCAACTGTAGCTGTTGCTCCTGTTCCGGAACCTGTTAATGACAGTTTACCAATCAAAGCGATAAAAAAATCCTTGCGTCCGGATGAAGCTGTTGAAACATCTGTTTTGAGAGACAGGATCCCTTTGCCATATGAAAATTTACGTGCCGATGATGCAGTTTATCGCCATAAAATCTGGAGAGAAATTGATACAAGGGAAAAAATAAATTACCCTTTTCGTTATTCAGCCGATGAAAGTAACGGAAACCAACGATTTATTTCTATCTTGTTACAAGCGATACAAGATAGTGCAGTTACAGTTTTCAGTAATATAGATGATCGTTTTACTACACCATTTACAAAGGCTGAAGTTGCCAAAGTAATTGGCGGGGATGAAATTGATGTGCCGATCATTGACTCAAATGGTGTTACAACGGGTACAAAAAAAATGCGCCCTGAAATTAACCTTGATTCATTTTACAAATTCAGGATCAAGGAAGAGGTGATCTTTGATAAAGAAAGTTCACGCCTTTTCTGGAGGATACTGGGAATTGCCCCAGTTAAAAATGTAATTACTTCAATGGGTGTTAATCTTGGCGAAACCGAATTATTCTGGGTTTACTATCCGGATATGCGGCCAGTATTTTCCAGATATGAAGTATACAATGGTAAAAACTTTGGTGCACGTATGAGTTGGGAAGAATTGTTTGAAAGCCGCATGTTTTATGGTCGTATCATTAAAAGTACGATCGACAATCCACTTGATCTTCAGATTAAAAACTATAAGGGTTTAAGTGATAAGGGAATACTTCAATTGCTTGAAGGTGAGAATATCAAAGAAAAGATATTTAATTATGAACAGGATCTGTGGAGTTACTAATTCTTAAAAGTTATGTTATTTTAATAGCCCTTGGTTTATCCAGGGGCTTTTTACTTCTTGTAATACAATTTATTCACTGCAATAAATTGTATGTAATCAGCCTTCACCTGCTGACAACAAAGAATTTTAAATTAGGAATTGGTATTCACTAATTCTATATCTTTTCTTCCTTTTTTAATACTCTTAAGGATTCAAATACAATTTCCGCTTTCGCTTTACCAACAACTTCTGCCAATTTACTTATTTCTTGTGCTTTTATATTTTTAACTGACCTGAATTCTTTCAATAATGCAAAAGCTGTTTGTTTACCGATCCCGGGGATCTTTTCCAATTCATTTTCAATAGCTTCTTTACTTCTGATATTTCTGTGAAATGTTATACCAAATCGATGCACTTCATCTCTTATACGTCTAACCAGTTTAAGGCTTTCGCTATTCCACGATAACTTGATTGAAGAAGTATCATAGGAAAAAAAAAGCTCTTCCTGGTTTTTTGCAAGGCCAACTAAAGTGGTTTTTCCGGTCAGGCCAAGCGCATGTATACTTTCTAATGCGGCACTAAGCTGACCTTTACCGCCATCAATTATTATAAGCTGTGGCAAAGGCATATTTTCTTCCAATAATCTTTTATAGCGCCTGAATACAACTTCTTTCATTGACGCAAAGTCATTAATACCCTGGACTGTTTTGATATTATAATGTCTGTAATCTTTTTTACTGGGGGTTCCGTGCATAAAACAAACCATTGCTGCTACCGGGTTGCTTCCTTGAAAATTTGAGTTGTCAAAACATTCTATATGTACAGGTAATTCTGGTAAATGAAGGTCAACCTGCAATTGTTCTAATACTGCCTTATTTTCTATGGCGGTTTTTTCTGGAATGTTTAATATTTTTTTTGATTGTATTTCAGCTTTGAAGTAATTAACATTTTTTTCAGAAAGTTCCAGTAATTTCTTTTTACCTCCAAGTTTTGGAACTGTTATCAAAATATTTAATTCAGGGTAATCTACTCTGAAAGGAACAATAATCTCCTTTGCCTGACTATTAAATGATTGTCGTATTTGAGCAATAGCAAATACGAGTATTTCTTCTCTTGATTCTTCCATCTTCTTATGTAAAATAATGGTCTTTGTTATGATAATGGTACCATTACTAACAGCGAGATAGTTTACATACGCAATATCCGTTTCCTGTAAAATTGAAAAAACATCCACAGTGCCTGTCTTTGTATTTACAACCATAGACTTTGACTGGTATTGTTTCAGGTGTTGAATTTTTTGCTGAAATACGGCGGCCTTTTCAAATTCAAGTTCTTCTACAAGTAATTTTTGTTGTTTTTTAAATTCCTGAATAACAGGAGAAAGGTTTCCTTTTAACAAATGCTTTAAGCGCTCAAGTCCTTCATTGTAATCTTCCAATGATTGAGAACCATCACAGGGGCCTTTGCAATTGCCAAGATGAAATTCAAGGCATACCTTAAATTTTTTTTTATCAATATTAGCTTTTGTAAGATTTAGCTTACAATTTCGTAAAGGGATATTTTGTTTTATGAAATTTAAAAGATCACTTACTTTATTTACTGATGTATAAGGTCCAAAATACTGAGAGCCATCGTTTATTTTTTTTCGGGTAAAAAACACTCTTGAAAAAGGTTCATTTTTTATTGTAATATATGGATATGTTTTGTCATCCTTTAAGGCAATGTTAAACTGGGGTTGATTTTCTTTTATTAAAGTGTTTTCAAGAAAGAAAGCATCTTGTTCATTATTTACAATGGTGAATTCGATCCGGTGAATTCGTTTTACCAGTTCTGCTGTTTTATTTGTTGTGAATGTATTTGAAAAATAACTGCTTACTCTTTTACGAAGCTGTTTAGCTTTACCAACATAAATAAGCTCACCGGCACTGTTATAATATTTATATATACCCGGAAACCCGGGTATTGTTGATGCAATTAATGAAAATTCTTTTTGGGTCATGATTTTAAAAATCCCATTTAATGGTCACTTCCTTTTCAACAAAGTCATTCCCTTTCAAATCATTTGCAATACTGATAATTCTACAATTTTTATTTGTTTGCCATGTTAATTGAATTTTTTTATGATCCGGCGTTTCTTTGATCATATAAACTCTTTTAACTGTATTTGATTTCGGGTCAATATACACATCCCAACGTCGAAGTAAAAATGTATCTGGAAGGTTATTTATTGGGTCATAAGTAAAAGTAAATGCATCGATCGTTTGATCAAGGAATCTCTTCTCTGAAAATAAACCGGTTAAATTGGTACTGTCTATTTCGGGAGTCAGAAATGCAGCAAATTCAGTATCCAGATCTTCCATTTTTAGCCACATTGAATCGAGGTGTTTATTGACTTTAGTTATTTTTAAAGGGTTAATACTTTCCTTTTTAATTTCAGCTATCTGTCCTTTAAGGAAATCAGTTACCGGGAAAAAAGAAGGAAGATCATTTTTCTGTATCGTTTTGTCCTCTGCCTGAATGCCCTGACTTGGATCATTACAAGAAAGAAGGAACAACATGATGAACGAAATAAAATTTATGAGTTTCATGTTACAAATTTAATTGTATACTTTATGATTACAAAACAGAGGCTTTCAGCTATGGGGTAAATCAAAAAAACGCAACAGGTTTTGTCGCGTTTTTTGTCTTATTATTAATTTTTTTTAAAATCTTGTAATGATACCTATTTTCATACCAATGTTATACAGGTTTTCATCATATGAATACTGTTTGTTATAAGTAGATAAGATTTGATACCTGAATTGGGGGCCTGCTTTAATAGTAATGCCACTAAGTGTCTTATAACTTAAAAAAGTTTCAAAACCTGCATTTAAATTCCATTTACTTATAAAGGATTTATCCGCAACATAATTTTTCAGGTCTGATGAAATTAATAGGGCATTGCCTCCAATAATATAGGTTGGTTGAATAGTAGCTCCGGCATACCACTTCAGTTTGTTATTACCCGCTAGTTTAATATCCGCACCTAATGGTAAAGAAATCTGGTATGTATTGTTATTTAATCTTTTTGAAGAAACTCCTACTGAATTTGCAAGGGTAGTAGACCTTGTTTCAAATACGGGGGAACCATTATTCAAATCATTAAGTAATAATGTGGTAATGGTCGGATGCTTAAGCTCATAAGCATTAACGGCATAGTTCGTATAATTTAACTGAATGCCGGCTTTAATATTCAAGTTTTTAGTGAAATTATAGATAATACTGCTTCCAAGTTCCATATTTATTGCAGCAGACTGACTTAATGCCTTTTTATAATCAGTAGAATTGCTTAAGGGTGCAACTAACGAAGCACTTGAAGATTTATATTTTGTATTTGAAGTTAATACACGATATCCAACTGAAGGTGTAAAATAATATTCTATTGCTACATGTGTTTTCCATTTTGAAACAGAAGGTTTATTATGGAAAGCAAAATCTTCTATCCATTCTTTATCATTGATGTGGTCATCCTTAACTGTCATAAAGGTATTCTTAACTGTTGCAGAATCAATCGCCACCCCAATTTTATTGATTAAAACCGGCTCATTTTCTTTACTCGAAATATCTTTATTAAAAGTAATTGAACCAATCATTTTTTCTGAATCGGTGATTTCATTTGAATTAAATGAACCTTGAGTTTGTATTATTTCATCTTCCTTGCCGGTTATAGCATTATCAAAATTTGAAGTTTGTGAATTTATATCTGCGGGAAGTTCTTTTTGTTGATATGGTTGTATGTTTTTATTTATTAATTGTACTGAGTTTTTATTAGTAGGATCTGAACTCAATTCACGGTTTTTGTTCGGGTAAATTTCTTTTTGAACGATATTTAACTGAACCGGGTTATCGTATGATTGTTTTGAGAAATTTGTATTAAAAGCAAAAGGTTCAATAGCTTTTGTAGCTATTGGTTTTGTATTATTTTCTGAAAATGTTAATTGATTTTTATTTATCAGCCCAACATAAGTGATAGAAGAAATTATTAAAACCCATATGACCAAGGACGGCCATTTACGGCTTGGATGCAGGCTATTGTATATTCCATGCCATATTCTCTTTGAAGGATACATCCTGAAACTATCTGCCCGTTCCTTTAAAAAATCTTCCAAATTATCCTGATAAAATTTATTTTCCATCTTTCACAAAAAGCTTTATTAGTAATTGGTCATTTAATAAAATGATTTTTAATATTTGTTATTTTACTTTGCTGATACAGCCGTTGCATAGGTTATTTTCGATGCAGGTTTTTGTATTATTTTCTTTTTAATTAATATGTCCTCCAGCATTGCTTTAGCCCTGGTATACTGACTTCGGCTCGTACTTTCTTCAATCTCAAGCATTGTTGCAATTTCTTTATGAGAATAACCTTCTATAGCATAAAGGTTTAATACAGTCTTGTAACCCATTGGTAACATCCGTATACACTCCACAACCTGCTTTGCCTGCATAATGGATGGGATCATATCTTCCCTGACATAAATACTATTAGCATGAATGATATCAACACTTTCTGAAAACTTCTTATTTTTCTTTAAAACATTGATACAGGTATGAACAATTATTCTACGGATCCAGCCTTCCAAAGCACCCTCATTTCTGTACTGATGCAGCTGGGTAAATATCTTGATAAAGCCTTCCTGCAGCATATCCTCCGCATCTTCCCTGTTCTTTGCAAAACGATAACAAACGCCCAGCATTTTAGGGCTGAATCTGTTATAAAATGCTTCCTGAGCAGAAGCATTATTCTTTATACTTCCGGCAAGCATTTGCTCTTCGGTCATAATAGTAAGGTTTTGTGCACTATAAATATAGACAATATCCTATTACCTACTGCTGCTTTTATTCCAAAATCACGTGAATTTTAACATTCGGTACATTATAGAAAATTGTAAAATAATAGAGTTTAGTATGCTTAAACAAATTATATTATATTTATATGAACTATCTTTTGATTGAACTACTGAATTTTCTAAATGACGGAAATTAATTAAACATTGAACAATATTTCATTTTTGAAAAATATCATTAAAATCATCCTGAAATATAGGTTTTCGAAAAAAATGTTATCTTTTGTCACATTTAATTGGGTTAATTGACACGTAAAAAAGAATTCATATTGTTTTTTTTGCTGTGCATTGTTGCATTCCCATTGCTATTTTCTATTTATACAATTTTTGAAAAGAAAATGATAGAAGTTAGAATGGAAAAAAAATTATCACAGGAGAGTTTACGAACAATTATTCTGAAGGAATCATCTGTAATCTGGCTGAAGAAAAATAAAGAAATACTGTTAAACGGCGAACCTTTTGATATTAAAACAATTATCAGGAAAGGAAATAATATTATTGTTTCCGGTTTATTTGATCATGAGGAAAAAAGACTTAAAAAGGAGTTGGAAGTTTATCATCATTCAGAAAACAACACTACAACCAAAAATAATTCATTATTACTGTTGTTCTTTACAACAATTTACCGTGCGAGTGAACCCATAGGGATAAGTACTCCATTTTTTATTAATAAAAAGAAAGCCTGGAAATACCACCACGATAATATTTGTAGTCATATCGCTGAGATCAAAAGTCCACCTCCACGAATTAGTTGAAATTTTGATTTTTCTTTATTGACTTCTACATTTTAGGAAGTCATCATCCTTCTATTCAATACATACAAAAATTCTTTATGAAAAAAATAATACTTTTTCATGCATTACTATGCATGTCTTTTTTCACTTTTGCACAGAAAAAAAGGGCTGTTATTACTGATAGTAGTTTAAACGAAATTAATTTAAATGAATTAACGCTCTCTGCCACACGTTTCGAAGAGCACAAAAAAAATATCCCTCAACAGGTATTAACTATTAATACCCCAAAAATAGCATTTTATAACCAGCAAACCACTGCTGAATTACTTTCTCAAACCGGAAGTGTGCTGCTGCAAAAAAGCCAGTTAGGTGGGGGGAGCCCTATCATTAGAGGGTTTGAAGCCAATAAAGTATTATTGGTAGTAGATGGAGTTCGGATGAATAATGCCATATTCAGAGGGGGTCATCTGCAGAATGTTATTACAATGGATAATACCATTCTTGATAAAACGGAAATTCTTTTTGGCCCGTCTTCGGTTATGTATGGCAGTGATGCATTAGGAGGAGTTATTAGCTTTTATACAAAAAAACCAATGCTTTCTAAGGTTGCAGGTAAAACATTTTATTCTGGAAATGCCTTCTTACGTTATGCATCTGCATATAATGAAAAGACCGGGCATGTTGATATAAATCTGGGCGGTCAAAAATTTGCTTCGTTGACCAGTTTTACTTTTTCAGATTTCGGATACCTTTTACAAGGATCCGATTATTACAGCAAATTCCCTGATTGGGGGAAGCAGAAATTTTATGTTGAACGGATCAATGGTGCAGATGTAATGGTTGCAAACAGTAATGTCAACAAACAAAGTCCAACCGGATATAAACAATATGACCTCCTTCAAAAGTTTTTATTTAAAACCGGCAAAATAGAAAATGTACTTAATTTTCAATATTCAACTTCTTCAAATATCAGCAGGTACGACAGGCTTATTGAAACCAATGGTGCTGGTATTGCAAAAAGCGCAGAATGGTATTATGGACCGCAAAAACGATTACTGGCTGCATGGACCATAAATTTACAAAGATCCGGATTATATGACCAGGCACAGATTACAACTGCCTATCAGCAGATAGAAGAAAGCCGTCATAACCGTAATTACGGAAGTACGAAAAAAAATAATCGTACTGAAAAATTAAATATTGGCAGCTTAAATGCAGATTTCATTAAGAAGATAAACAAGATTGAGTTGGGGTATGGAGCAGAAATAAATTATAACAAGGTTAAATCAAGTGCCTATGCAGAAAATATAAATACGGGTGTTCAAAGCCCGCTGGATACTCGATATCCTGATGGTGGAAGTAACACACAATCTTATGCAGCTTATGCTACGGCTCTATTTAAAATAAACGAAAAACTTATAGTCAATACCGGGTTAAGGTTTTCACATAACAGGCTTTCTTCAAAATTTATTGATAAAACATTCTTCCCTTTTCCTTATAATGATGTAGAACAAACATCAAATGCATTAACAGGTAATGCAGGAATTGTTTTTTTACCTGCTGCCGGTTGGAAGATTGCCGCATTGGTTTCAACAGGGTTTCGTACACCAAATGTAGATGACATGTCGAAAGTATTTGAAAGCGGCGGAGGAACACTTATTGTACCAAATCCCAATATCAAACCGGAACAGACCATAAATTATGAATTGAGTATATCCAAAAATATTCAGAATAAGTTTCAGGTTGGCGCCACAGCATGGTATACAGATTATCGTGATGCCTTAAGTACAGATTTTTCTACTTTTAATGGATCACCGACAATAATATATGATGGTACATTGAGCGATGTTGTAACTGTTGTAAATAAGAATGCCGCTTATGTATGGGGCATAAGTGGAAATATCGGGGCAGATATTTCTAAGCATTTTTCTTTTTCTTCTGTGATAAACTATACCTATGGAAGAATAAAAGAAAGTCCGGTTAACTATCCTTTAGACCATGTTGCACCATTATTCGGGAAAACAAGTGTTATAACAAAATTTGGAAAATTTAAAGGTGAAGTTTTTGCATTGTATAATGGAGCCAAAGATTCTGCAGACTATAATCTCAGGGGAGAAGATAATCAGAAATACAGTGCAGATGTTGTACACGGTTTTACTCCATCATGGATTACTGTCAATTTGAGAACGGCATATGACATTAATAAATATGCAACCATTCAATTTGCTGTAGAAAATATCTTTGATAAATTTTACCGGGTTTTTGCATCAGGATTAAGCGCCCCCGGAAGAAATTTTGTAATAACCTTACGGGCTAAAATATAAATAACAACAAGGGGCTTTCTCTTTTAATTGGAAAGCCTCTTGTTTAATAAATTAGCTATTAATTAATAAAAGTATTGGAGAATGTTACTTTTTTTTCCTTACTAAACTATCTGCAGGATAATTTGCTTTCATACTGTCTCTTAAAGCAGTAACCCAATTGGCTAATAGTAATTTTTTACTTTCATCTAGTTTAGCATTCCTGTGTATGATCGTATATGAAGATAAAGGCATTTCCCCTTCCTTTACCTCATTGTTTATTTCTTCCAGTTTTCTGTATTTTCTTCGAATGGAATAGCTGCCAAATTCAGAAAAATTCAATTCATCTTTTGCATCAGCAATATGATCTCCCAGCCATAAGGCAACTGGTTGCAGTTTTGAATACCATGGATAAACAGTATTATTACTGTGACAATCATAACAACTCGTTTTTAATACATACTGCACTTCAGCAGGAACGGCATGTGCAAACGTAATATCATTTGCATTGATCGATGCTGATATGTTTTTTTCAGGCTTTGGATAAAATTGAAATAACAACAGCGCAATGAGTATTGTATAGAAAAGAAGTTTAAAAAAACGCTTCATTGTTTCAATTTTAAAGAGTTGTCTCAATTTGTCATTTTGAGTAATCTATCTTGAGATGCTTTCCCGAATTTATCGGAACAGGCTGTACCTCAGTATGACAGGTCAAATTAAAATGTCTCCGGTCATTTGTTCCGGGATGCTAATATCCATCATTTTTAAAATAGTTGGTGCAATATCTCCCAGTTTCCCCGGTTTAATAATTCCTTTCCACTTTTTATCTATGATGAACAAAGGTACCGGGTTCAAAGTATGTGCAGTGTTTGGTGTGCCATCTTCATTTATTTCATAATCAGCATTACCATGGTCTGCAGTTAAAAAAATAGTATAATTATTTTCCAATGCGGCAGTAACAACTTTTTCCACACAGGTATCTACTGTTTCAACTGCTTTGATCACAGCTTCCCAAACACCTGTATGGCCAACCATGTCTGCATTTGCAAAGTTGAGACAAATAAAGTCAGGATGTTTTTTATTGATGTATGGTAAAATAGCTTCTGATAATTCATAAGCACTCATTTCGGGTTTGAGATCATAAGTGGCAACTTTTGGAGATTGTATCATAACTCTTTCCTCACCGTTAAAAGGGTTCTCTCTTCCACCGCTGAAGAAAAAACTCACATGCGGATATTTTTCTGTTTCGGCTATTCGTAATTGTGTTTTATTTTGTTGTTCTAATACTTCTCCCAATGTATTCTTCAGATCATCAGTCTCAAAAACAACCGGCACGTTTTTAAAACGCTGGTCATATTCGGTCATAGTTGTATAATGCAGTGTCTTTTTGTACATATCAAATTCGGGAAGATCTTTTTGGGTAAGCACTTCCGTTATTTCCCGGCATCGATCGGTTCTGAAATTAAAACATAAAACGGCATCATCCGGTGATATAACAGGATGTTTTATAGAACTATTTATGATGGGTTTAATGAATTCATCTGTTACATTGGAGACATAAGATGATTCTATTGCTTTGAGCATGTCACTGGATTGAACACCGATTCCTTTAGTCATTGCATCATATGCTATCTTTATCCTTTCCCATCTCTTATCCCTGTCCATGGCATAATACCGGCCGGTAATGCTGGCTATTTTTCCAACACTCTTATTCATATGATCCTGCAGATCCATTAAGTAAGCCAAACCTGATTTTGGATCGGTATCCCGCCCGTCTGTAAATGCATGAACCAAAACATTTTGTAAATTATTGGCAGCACAAACTGACAAAATTTCTTTCAAATGAGCAATATGAGAATGTACACCTCCATCACTTACTAATCCAATCAGATGTAAAGGTTTATTATTAATTAAAGCATAATTGATTGCTCTCAGAAGAACTGGGTTTTCTTGAAATTTTCCTTTTTTTATTTCCTCATTTATGCGTTGCAATTCCTGGTAAACAATCCTGCCGGCACCTAGATTCAAATGGCCTACTTCACTATTGCCCATCTGCCCGTCTGGCAGCCCCACTGCTTCACCACAGGTTATCAAGGTCGTATTAGGATATTTGCTATATAAAGATCTAACGAATGGAACATGTGCATTTTGAATTGCATCACTGCTTTTTACCTTACCCAGGCCCCATCCATCCATAATAATCAGTATGGTTTTCGAATTATTCATGCAGTAAAATTAAAACTTTGCAGCGAACAGATTTAATATTTGTCTTATTAACAACAATTATCTGAAATTATTGGCAATTTTGTTCCTGTTGGCACGTTTTTAGACAATATGAACAAGGACTAATTTGAATTTTATGAAACGACTTTTTACACTTTTTTCTGTTTTAACCATTGTTAGTTCTTTTAGCTTTTTTTCCGGTATTGATGAAATAATCAATGCCTTTAGAGCAGGGAATGCAAGTGAAATAGCAAAGTATTTCGATAATACAGTAGAAATTACTTTTCCGGAAAAAAGTAACAGCTATAGCAAAACTCAGGCTGAAGTTGTTCTAAGGGATTTTTTTAGCAATAACCCGGTAAAAGCGGTTGAAATTTTGCACACGGGTGAAAATGCCGGATCACAATTCTGTGTTGTGAAACTTGTTACAAAAAATGCTTTATACAGGACGACTATTTATATGAAGCAGAAAGGAAACAGGCAAATGTTACAACAAATCATGTTTGAACTAAATAATCCCGGATATAAAAAGAATTAAGCTCCCATTTGGGAGTTTTTTTTATCAATTTATTTTTTCCACGCAATGCTTAGCTTTGTTTGTATGAATTATGAAGTACAACTGAACACACTTATCATAAGCGCACTTTTAGAAGACATCGGAGATGGAGATCATTCAACTTTATGTTGCATTGATAAGAATGCAGACGGTAAAGCAGTTTTAAAAGTAAAACAGGATGGTATTTTAGCTGGCATACAGGTTGCTGAAAAAATTTTCAGGCATATACAGAAAGACGTGATATTTACCCCATATAAAAATGATGGTGAACAAATGTTTTACGGAGATATTGTCTTTGAGGTAATAGCAAAAGTACATACAATACTACAAGCTGAACGACTGCTGCTGAATACGATGCAACGAATGAGTGGTATAGCAACCCTCACAAATAAATACTGCACTAAAATAAAGGATTATAAAACTAAATTATTGGATACCCGAAAAACCACACCAAATTTCCGTTTGTTGGAAAAGGAAGCTGTGCGTATAGGCGGTGCAGTAAATCACCGTTTTGGTTTGTATGACATGATCATGCTCAAAGACAATCACATTGATTATTGCGGAAGTATTGAAAAAGCAATTAACAAAGCATATGATTATGTTCAGCTGGTTAAACCCGGACTAACGATTGAAGTGGAAACCAGGAGCATCGAAGATGTAAAAAAAGTTTTATCAACCGGTAAAATAGATCGTATCATGCTGGATAATTTTACTCCTACACAAATTTCTGAAGCAATAAGCCTTATCAGTGGAAAATATGAAACGGAAGCCAGTGGTGGGATCAATTATGATAATATAGAGAAATATGCTGCTACGGGAGTAGATTATATTTCAAGTGGTGCCATTATTCACCAGGCTGTAAGCCTTGATCTGAGTCTGAAAGCGATCACCTTATAATATTAATTTATGGCAAAAATTAAGATACCAACTTCAGGGATAATATATTCTACAGATCCTGACTTCAAAACGTATGATGATCATGATGAAGATAATATTAGCCTCCCGGCAGAAGCCCAAAAAATAAGAATAAGGCTTGAGACCAAGCACCGTGCCGGAAAAGCAGTCACTTTACTCGAAGGGTTTTCCGGAACCAATGCAGAAAAGGAAGAAATCGGTAAAAAGATAAAATCCTTTTGCGGCACAGGAGGAAGTGTAAAAGATGGTGAGATTATCATCCAGGGCGATCAGCGGGACAAAGTTTTACAATGGCTTTTAAAGAATGGATACAAGCATTCGAAGAAAATATAAGTTGATATTATAAAAGACCAAAAAGGTTTTAAAATCTTATGGGTCTATTTTTTATTCAAAGAAAAACTCAATGCACCGCTCGGGCATTTCTTAATTTGTTCAACGATAGTTTCTGTACTTGCCTTATCCATTTCGATCCAGGGTTTGCGATGTGGGTCAAAAACGCCCGGTAATCCTTTAAAGCAAATTCCCGAGTGTATACACAAAGTTGGTTGCCATAGTACGGTTATATCATTATTCTTATAATTTAACTTTGTTATAGGCATGACATTTGTTTTATTTGTTATACAATATTATAAAATTTAAAGAAAAATTCATTTTTTTCAATAGTTTCATTTTTTTAACAAGTTAATCAACAGCCTTTATTGTTTAGTCTTAGATTATTTTTCCCGGGTTATCTGTTTTTTTGGATTTACAAACAGAGGTACAACCGAATTTTTTGATTATTTTTACAGCAAATAGCAAACCATGATCTCTAAAATATCAGGTGGCGTTAAAATCAGCGTAGAAACTTTTTATCAACCGGAGTATAGTAATCCGTTGAATAGTGAGTTTATGTTTGCATATAAGATCACTATTGAAAATAACAATGAATTTTCGGTAAAATTATTACGCAGGCACTGGTTTATATATGATAGCGATGGAAGCACCAGAGAAGTGGAAGGTGAGGGTGTTGTTGGCATTCAGCCTGTTATTACTCCTGCAACCTCATATCAATATATCAGCGGATGCAATCTTCGTTCAGAAATGGGGAAAATGATGGGAACCTATTTACTTGAAAATGTTAACAATAAGAACACTTTTGATGTTGCCATTCCTGCCTTTGAAATGCAGGCTCCTTTTAAGATGAATTAGCAAGTACTTTTATGGGGAATTTGCTGTATCTTTCTAACAATTAAATAAAGATCATTTACAACAACCATCCATAATTTTGCAAATTGATTTTATTTCAAAAGTTGGTTAAACCGAATAAAAAAATTCAGTATAAAGATTCAATATGCCTAAAATTACTTTCAATAACCGGAATAATGAGTTCTATCAATCCCTTAAAACAAGTATTGATAACTACTTTTCAGATAATCATATACAAAAGACCGGCGACTGGAGATTGTATTTAAAGACGATCATTTTGTTGGGATCTTCCATAACAATATATGCACTGTTAATGCTAGTGAAAATGGATGTCCTTCCAGCCTTATTATTATGTGCATTATTGGGTTACCTGCTTGCATGTATTGGATTTGCTGTTATGCATGATGCAAATCATGGTAGTTATTCTAATAAACCTTTGTTAAATGATGCTTTGGGTTTAACTGCAAATGCATTAGGTGCCAATTCTTATTTCTGGAAACAAAAGCACAATATTATTCATCATACATATACAAATGTAGATGGTATAGATGATGATATCGCCAAAAGCCCTATCATTCGCCAATGTGAATCTCAAAAATGGGTTCCCGCACACAAGGTTCAGCATTTATACCTATTGTTTGTCTATTCCCTTTCTTCTATTTTCTGGATATTTATCATGGATTTTACCAAATATTTCAGCCGTAAGATATATACAACTGAGGCATGGAAAATGACTGCAAAAAATCATATCATTTTTTGGGCAACAAAAGTATACTATGTTGTGGTTTATATCGCAATTCCAATAATGGTTTGGGGCTGGCAAGGCTGGCTCATAGGGTATTTTACTATGAATATTGTATTGGGTTTAACCCTGTCACTTGTCTTTCAACTGGCACATGTGGTTGAGATTACAGAATTTGAGAACATTGCAATTGATGAAACAAAACATATTGATACGGCATGGGCCGAATTTCAGCTAAAGACAACTGCTAATTTCGCCATGGGTAATAAATTTATCTCATGGTGTGTTGGTGGTTTGAATTACCAGATAGAACATCATCTTTTTCCAAAAGTCAGTCATGTTCATTATCCTGCTATCAGTAAAATAGTACAGGAAAAATGTAAAGAATTTAACCTTCCTTATAATAATTACGATACAATGAGTGAAGCACTGGCATCTCATTTTCGGGTGATGAAAATGTTAGGACTTAAGCCTGCCCATTCAACAGTACAGGCACAGGCTGCATGAACCCCTTAAGGTTTGTATTTGGCTTTTTCAAAAATTGTTTCTGCCGGAATTTTCATTAGTTCCGGCAGTTTTATTTTAGGATTCCCGGACATGAACTTTTTAATGATCTGCCATCCTGCATATGAGCCAATATTTCCTGGCGAATCATCTCCCAATTCCTGTGTTTTAGGGCTTTCACCAATATAATTTTTAATGATATTATTGTCAATAGTTTGTAAAAGATCATTCTTAACAAACAGTTCCCAGATACGGGCTTCATTTTTATAGCAGGCCTTCATTTGTTCTTCAGAATACCCTATTAATTTATTTTCGGGTACTGATGGGAGTATTTTACTAAGGAAAAATAATTTTTTCCCTTTCTCAACCATTTGTATAACAAGGCTTTGGTCCTCATTTTTTTCAGGATACATATCCATTACAATATTTTTCATACAATTGATGCTAATATGATCCGGTTCAAAACGATTGCTTATATAGCTTGCATATACTTCCTGTACAAAAGGTTGGGAATACATAGAGAAGTTTTTCCCAAGATGGTGATGCAAGCCAATTATGAAAGCTTCTTCCGAAAGGATATCACCATATCCATCCATTGGACCGATATAGGTAATGATCTCATGGGGTGCTTTATAAGCCGGATAATAATATTTCAAATATTGTAAACCTCTTTTTATTTCTTTTTCATATGGAGTAAAATCTGAAAAAACCTTTTCAGCTGAATCATAAACATTCCTATAAGCTGTAATGAACCCTTTTACATAAATAGTAGCGCTGTCAGCAGGCCACCTGGGATCCGTATTTAGTATGGTAGAGATGAAATTTTCGCCAAAAGAAGGGTAGCTGGCTATTAATGTATCGAGTGGTGCTGCAAGGTTGTTCGTATCCAGTGAAAATAATTTTTTTTCAAAACGATGGGTTACGATGTCAATGTTAATATCTGAAACATCCGGAACTTTATTTTGACCGCAGGAAAAAAGCAATGATACCAGTAATAAACTTATTATCAAACGCATAATTGAATAATTTAACTTTACAAAAGAAAAGCTTTTATTGATAATAATAAAGTTTAAAAACCAGACAGGCATATTACATGAAAATATTTTTGGCACAACAAAATTACCACATCGGTAATTTTGAAAGCAATACTAAAAAAATTATAAATGCAATTGAAACTGCTAAACTTCAGGGTGGAGATATCATTGTATTCAGTGAACTCAGCATCTGTGGGTATCCACCCAGAGATTTCCTGTATTTCAAGGATTTTATTGATAAATGTTACCAGGCAATTGATGAAATAAAAATGTATGCAGATGGCATTGCTGTTTTAGTTGGAGCGCCACACAGAAATGATATTATTAAAGGGAAAGATCTCTTTAATGCCGCTTATTTCCTGGCTGATAAAGAGATAAAACATGTTATTCATAAAACCTGTTTACCTACTTATGATGTGTTTGACGAGGACCGATATTTTGAGCCGGCAAATGAATGGAAAATTGTTGAATACAAAGGGAAAAGGATCGCTGTCACTATTTGTGAAGATATCTGGAACCTTGGTAATAACCCACTGTATAATTATTGCCCCATGGATAAAATGATGAGTCAACATCCGGATGTTATGTTGAATCTTTCAGCATCCCCGTTTGATTATACACATGATGTTGACCGTAAAGTAGCAGTAAAGGCCAATGTAGTTAAATATCATTTACCAATGTTTTATTGTAATGCAGTTGGAAGCCAGACAGAAACCGTTTTCGACGGAACCTCCCTGGTGTTTGATAAAAGTGCAAATCTTTGTGGCAGAATGGCAAGTTTCAAAGAAGACCTTCAATCTTTTATCCTAAATGATGACGGTACCATTCAAGGTACTGTTATTGAACAGGCTGATCAGATTTCTGATACAGATCTCAATCCCGAAACACTGGAAGAAGCTTTGAATATTGACCATATTTATGAAGCACTGGTTATGGGTATTCGTGATTATTTTTCAAAAATGGGATTTTCAAAAGCAATACTCGGAAGTAGTGGTGGTATTGACAGTGCAGTTACGCTTGCACTTGCCTGTGAAGCGCTTGGAAGCGAAAATGTACGTGCTGTTTTAATGCCTTCTCCATATTCTACAACACATTCAGTTAGCGATGCAGAGCAGCTTAGCATAAATCTTTCAAACCAGTATGATATTTTTCCAATAAAAAAAATATATGACGTTTTCCTGGATGAACTTAAGCCTTTTTTTAAAGATTTGCCATTTAGTATCGCAGAAGAGAATATTCAAAGCCGTACAAGAGGAAACCTGCTAATGGCCCTGGCAAATAAGTTCGGGTATATTTTATTGAATACTTCCAATAAAAGCGAACTGGCAACAGGATATGGTACTTTATATGGCGATATGGCCGGAGGACTGGGTGTTTTAGGCGATTGTTATAAACTACAGGTTTATGAACTGGCTAAATATATAAACAGGCAACAAACCATCATTCCACTTAATATTATTAACAAGCCCCCCAGTGCAGAATTGCGTCACGACCAAAAAGACAGTGATAGCCTTCCGGAATACAGCATACTTGATAAAATATTGTATCAATATATTGAACAGGCTAAAGGTCCCGATGAAATAAAAGACCAGGGTTTTAATGCGGATCTGGTTGACCGTGTTTTAAAAATGGTCAATGTAAATGAATATAAGAGAAACCAATTTTGCCCGATCATTCGTGTTTCTCCAAAAGCGTTTGGGGTTGGCAGAAGGATGCCCATAGTTGGGAAATATCTTTCTTAGGTACGTCGTAATAATTTAATTGCCACGAATGCACGAATAAGCTTGTGATTTTTCGTGCGTTCGTGGCATATTTTCGCAACCCTTGGTTGCCTGATCAACGGCAACCGGGGAATGTATATGCTTATTAAATTTTTTCTACAACTACTGCAGATCCATACGCCAAGACTTCAGTGATGCCCGACATAACTTCGTTGGCATCATAACGCATATTTATAATGGCATTTGCACCTCGTTCATTTGCATGATGGATCATATATTGAAAAGCTTCTTCCCTGGTTTTTTCACATAATTCTACGTAAATGGAAAGCTGCCCACCAAATAATGATTGGATACCGCCACCAATATTTCCCAATAAACTCCTGCTTCTAACAGTAATACCACGTACGATTCCTAAATGTTTGGTTATACGATATCCTTCCAGTTCATTTGATGTAGTGATAAGTTGTTGGTCTATCATTGTAATTTCTTTTTATAAAGTTAATGTCATTTTAACAAAGTTTTCTTGCAATCAGCAGGACGGTTAAATTTTTAATTCTACATTGTTAGTAATTTGCACTCAGGCTTTTAGATTATATAAAATTTTCATTTTCTTTCATTTTTCTTTCCACATAGGGGAATAAAGAAATTAGTAAGGGCTTATATATATCCTTAATTTAAACATTTTAAAGCAATGGATCCTAAAAGATGTGAGTGAAATATTCCAAAGGAATTTTTAAATATATATTATGTTACAAACTGCAGAAGACATCCGGTTGTTAAATGAAAAGATCAGTTATTCATCAGCATTTGTTACCCGGATAAATGATGAGTTAGGAAAAGTGATCGTTGGTCAGCAAACCATGATTGAAAGATTGCTGATAGGACTGTTAAGCAATGGGCATATTTTGCTGGAAGGTGTTCCCGGTCTTGCAAAAACACTTGCTATTAAATCGTTGGCACAAACAATACACGCACAATTCAGCCGGATACAGTTCACCCCCGATCTTTTACCGGCAGATGTGGTAGGTACCATGATATATAACCAGTCGAAGAATGAATTTTTTGTACGTAAGGGACCCATTTTTGCAAACTTTATACTGGCAGATGAAATAAACCGTGCCCCGGCAAAAGTACAGAGTGCCTTATTGGAAGCCATGCAGGAACGTCAGGTAACCATTGGTGATACCAGTTACAAGCTGCAGGAACCTTTTCTTGTCTTAGCCACGCAAAATCCAATAGAGCAGGAAGGGACTTATCCTTTACCCGAAGCACAGGTTGACCGGTTTATGATGAAAGTAGTTATCATGTACCCAACAAAATCTGAAGAACAGTTGATCATTCGGCAAAATACTTTAGAACTTGTTACTCCGGAAATAAATGCTGTTGCATCAACAGCTGAAATAATTACTGCAAGGGAACTGGTAAGGCAGGTTTATTTAGATGAGAAAGTAGAGAATTATATCCTTGATATTGTTTTTGCAACCAGGTTTCCCGAAAAATATAATCTCGCAAAACTTAAACCGCTCATAAGTTTTGGTGGTTCACCCCGGGCAAGTATTAACCTGGCACTGGCTGCAAAAGCACACGCTTTTTTAAATAAAAGGGGATATGTGATACCGGAAGATGTAAGGGATATCTGTAAAGATGTTTTACGCCACCGAATCGGGTTAACCTATGAAGCAGAGGCAGAAAGTGTAGATGTGGAGCAGATCATTAATGAAATATTGAAAACAGTGAATGTTCCTTGATCATTCGTGGACTTGTCATCCTGAGGTACAGCCTGTCCCGATAAATTCGGGAAAGCATCTCATAATAGATTACACGGAATGACAATTACTATTAATAGGTTTTAAAAAAATCATTTAATTTTTAGTTACCGTTGTTTAACAGAAAAAAAAATACAGATCATAATTCCGAACAAACCCTTTCATTGGAGAGAGCAGGCTTGTTGACCCAGGCTGAGTTACTAAAAAAGGTAAGGGAACTTGAAATTAAAAGTAAAAAAATAACCACACATTTATTTACCGGGGAATATCATTCTGCGTTTAAAGGCAAGGGAATGAGTTTTAGAGAAGTAAGGGAATATGCAGCCGGGGATGATGTAAGATTTATTGACTGGAATGTGAGCGCCCGTTTTTCTCATCCATTCACAAAATTGTTTGAGGAAGAAAGAGAACTTACCTTAATGTTATTAATAGATACAAGCACCAGTAATTTATTTGGAACTTCCGGAAAAAGGAAAAAAGAATTAATTACAGAAATAGCTGCGGTATTGGCTTTTAGTGCGGTCAGTAATAATGATAAAGTAGGGGTTATCTTTTTTAGTAATAAAGTTGAAAAATACATTCCTCCTAAAAAAGGAAGAACACATGCGTTATATATTGTAAGGCAAATGCTTACAGTAGAACCTACTACAAAGGGCACAAATCTTGATGCAGCTATTAAATATTTCAATAACACAACCCGGCAAAAAAGCATTTCTTTTTTACTAAGCGATTTTTTAGATACCGGGTATGAAAATGATCTAAAAGTGATTGGTAAGAAGCATGATGTGATCGGAATAAAAGTGTATGATAAAATGGATATGCAATTACCAACTGCAGGATTGTTGCAACTGGAGGATGCCGAAACCGGAAAAATTAAAATGATTGACAGCAGTGACCCAATGGTTCGTTATAATTATCAACAACAATTTTTTCAGCAAACAGAAAACTGTACAAAGTATTTCAGAAAAGCAGGAGCAGACCTTTTGCATGTACGCACAGATGAGGATTATGTAAAAGTCTTACAAAAGTTTTTTTTAAAAAGAAAATAGATCAGTTATCTTATACAGGAAATTTACATATCAGTTTATTGTATTGTTATTTTTTTGTTTCGCATGTATTGCTGTGCATGCTCAATCCGTTACTGTTAAAACCGATAGAAACGGGTTATTGATCGGTGAACGCCTTCAATATGATCTGTTTCTAAACATAAATGCTTCAGCATCTCAGATAAATCTTAAGCTCCCCGATACGATCCCCCATTTTGAAATTATTGAAAATTCAAATTTCGATACCATAAACAGCAATGGTTCATTTGGTATTCATAAGAAAATAATTTTCACAAGTTTTGATTCAGGTGCCTGGCATATACCTTCTTTTGAAATAACACTGCAACAAAATAAGATTACCGGCAAATTATATACAGATTCCATATTGGTAAATGTTGTTTATTCACCGGCCGACAGTACCAATCAGTTAAGAGATATAAAACCAGTGATGGAAGTAACTGTTAAGGATTACTTCTGGTATTATTTTGCTGCTGTATCAGTACTGGCAATAATTATTATCGTATTGATTTATTTGTATTTTAAAAAAAGAAAGAAGAAGACATTGCCTGTATTTCATTCTTCCCTTTCCCCTTATGATGAGGCAATGAATGCTTTACTGGAATTGAAACAATACGACCTGAATAATGCTGAGCAAAATAAAATATATCATGTAACCCTTTCAGATATATTAAGGCGATATTGCAGCAGAAAGCAGTCAAAGAACCTGATGAATAAAACCACCGGGGATATTTTAATTGATTTAAAAGAACAGTGGGATGATCCGGATATCATTTCGTCTGTTGCAGCATCTTTACGACGTGCTGATGCGGTAAAGTTTGCAAAATATATTCCGTTAATTTCAGAATCAAAAATAAGCTTTGAACAAGTTAAAGAGGTATTGGAACTGATAGAAAAAGAACAATCACAAACAAAACAGTAAATCATTTTGCTATTTGATTATTTCAACGATATTTTTTTTGGAAAGCCCTGGGCTTTTGTTTTGTTTATATTATTACCTGTATTAATTGGATGGTATATAGTGAAAAATAAGAGCAATAGATCTTCCATATCGGTTTCAACTGTTGCTAAAACCGGTTTGGGTTCATGGAAAACAACATTTAGACATTTACCTTTTATATGCAGATTAATAAGTCTTTCCTTTATTATTATTTCATTGGCAGAACCTCAAACTATGAATGCTGATCAGCAAGCAGAAGGGGAAGGGATTGATATTATTTTATGTATTGATGTAAGCGGAAGTATGACTGCACAGGATTTTCAGCCAAACAGGCTGGAGGCAGCTAAAAAAGTTGCTATTGATTTTGTAAATAAAAGATTAACCGACAGGATCGGGATCGTAATATTCTCCGGAGAAAGTTTTACACAATGCCCGCTTACAACTGATCACAATGTTTTGATTGCTGCTATACAAAATATCAGGAATGGTTTACTGGAAGACGGTACGGCAATTGGTTCCGGATTAGGAACCAGTGTTGACAGGCTTCGTGAAAGTAAATCGAAAACAAAAATTGTTGTATTACTTACCGATGGAGAAAACAATGGGGGATTGATAGACCCTAAAACAGCCAAAGAAATTGCTAAATCATTTGCAGTAAGAGTGTATACCATTGGAGTAGGTTCCGAAGGTTATGCACCCCAACCGGTAAATACACCCCTCGGTGTTGTTATGCAAAATGAAAAAGTTTCTATAGATGAAAAACTGTTGACAGAAATTGCTGTGGAAACCGGCGGAAAATATTTCCGGGCCCGGGACAATGAGAGCCTGGCTGGTATTTACAGGAATATTGATGGATTGGAAAAATCAAAAGTTGAGATCATAAATTCTATTCGGTTTCAGGATAAATTCTTTCCATTTGTTTTAGCTGCAATTATTTTTTTACTGCTGGAAGTGATATTGAGCTATACAGTTTTTAGAAAATTTCCCTGATCGGTTTATTATCAATGGCTGGTGTGTTTTGGCAATATTTCTTATTTTTTAAATGGTTGTATTTTCCAATAAGTCAAACTACGCCATGCCCATTCTAATGGACCAAATCGGAAAAAATGTAGCCATATATGGCTCCAAATAATTTGTAAAAACCAGGTGGCTGCTACTACATAATAAATTTGATACAGTTGTAATCTTCCAAACATGCCAAAACCTATACCATAAAAATATAGGCCAACAAGAAATGATTGCATAAGATAATTGGTAAATGCCATTTGACCAACTGGGCGCATGAGTGCAAAAAGCCATTTAAAGAAGCCAGATTTATATAACAACATAATAAAACCCAAAATACCAATAGAACGAATGGTTCTGGATATTTGATATAACTCTAACGGAACCTCTTTAATATAATCATAATTATTATAATTAAGCTGAATCCAGGGTTGTAATCTATACCAGGTCAGAAATATGCCAATTCCCAATCCTCCAATGCACATTGCCCAATACAATTTGAGAGATCCATTGCCCAGTAATATTCCATTCTTATATAAAGCCATTCCAATAAACATAAAGATGAGAATATCCCAAAGTCCGTCGTATGTATAATATACTTCACCGTGAAAACTTCGCCCACTTTGGTACTCATAAAAAGTAGCATAATTTCCTCTTACTTTTCGTAAGCTTTTTTCCATTTGTTTCTTTTTGCCTTCTGCAGAATTTTTTTCTTTCATGGTAGTCCAGGCATCTAATTGTTCCTTTTCATCGGAATTAAGTTTTGTTAGTGAAGTGTCTTTTTTTGAAAGTATTTCACCGGTGGCAATTATTTTTTTATCCCGTGAATATAGCACCTGGTCTCTTGCCATTTGAAGGAACAGGCAAATAATAGATGCAATGATGAGGTTTTTGGGCGATAGTCTGCGAAATGAAAATAAGATCATACCGCAAATTGCATACTGAAACAGGATGTCCCAAAACCACAACAATACAAAAGCATTAAATAAACCAAATACCAATAACCATAACTGACGCCTGAAGAAATATTCTGCAGGCATTAACCCTTCTGAATTTTTTTCTTTGCGGCTTATAAATAAAATAATGCCTGCACCAAATAATATGGAAAATAACGCCCGTTGGGTACCTGCCACACTCAACTCAATAAAATACCATGTTTTAAAATTGATGCCTCCTGCAGCTTCGTTTAATACAGATAGATCGCCATAACAAAGAGGTGCGGGTAATCCAAAACCGGGAATATTCATCAACAAAATTCCGAGTATGGCAATACCCCTCAAACTATCTAAAATAGTAATTCGCTCTTGTTGCGATACAGGTGTTTCGAGTGTATTGATTGTTTCGATATTCATGTTGGTTCGTTTTGGTTATTTATTTCCCGATTTCATACTATTTCTGTTCATCAAATTAGTTACAAATCTGATGCTATTTAAGGAACTTTATTTAAAAAATCAAAATTAGCCTGTGGTAATCTTTGCGTAGCCCGCAGGTGATGAATGTAATCTGTCCAGCCGAAAACAAATAATTGGTAGTGAAATTATGCTGAGAACTTGATTGCGGACACTACATGAGGCAATGTTTTGATGGCGGTAGTTGTTTTGTTCTTTTAACTGTTTTGTCTTTGGTCAAAAGACACCATCCATTCAATACCATATTTGTCTCTAAACATTCCAAAATAGGAACCCCAAGGGCTGTCAGTAATAGGCATTTCTACTTTTCCTCCCACCGAAAGTCCATTAAATAGTTTGTCAGCTTCCACTTTGTTTTCAGCACTTATTGAAATTTTACTTCTGGTTTCATTTTCGTTATGCTTTCCCAAAGATTCAGGAGTATCACTTGCCATTAACACATTATTTTTTCCAATTGGCAAAGCAATGTGCATAATTTTATTTGCCTCATTTTCTGCAACAGGATGTTCGGGATTTGAAAAATCTTTGAAACGAGCTATCATTGCGAATTCTCCACCAAAAACTGATTTGTAAAATGTAAATGCCTCTTCTGCATTTCCGTTAAAATGAATGTAAGGATTGATTTGTGCCATTTTATTATTATTAAGTGATTGATGATTTTTATGTGTCTTGAATATTAGGTTCAACCAAACGTTTTAATTTGTCTAATGATTCTTGCCAACCTAAATAACACATTTCAGTTGGAATTGCAGAAGGTATATTTTCTTGTGTGACAAAAAGCTCAGTTCCACATAAAACAGATTTTAGCTGTATAGTAGTAATCATTTGTCCAGGTAAATTGGGGTCGTCAAATTGGTCAGTATACTTTAATAATTGATTGGTTATAATTTCTAAATATTCGCCACCAAATGAATGACTTTTACCTGTGGTGAAATTTGTAAACGACATTTTGTATGTACCACCAACTTTTGCTTCAATGCTATGTACTTTACAAACAAAACCATAAGGTGGTAGCCAAGAAGCCATTGCATCTGCATCTGTGAATGCTCTAAATATTTTTTCTATTGGTGCAGCTAAAACTTGGTGAAGTTTTACAACGTTTTTTGCCATTCAATTCAAATTTAATTGTCAAATTTAATTCAATATTTTCAAATTTTAGTCTGACGTAGTGTGTCGCTCTATAATTACTGCCAATCTTTGTCAACGGTAGTTTTTCTTGTCGTGATTGTTGTCAACTTAAAATATTTTGAACTTGTTTTTTTAACTCTGGTAAAACATTTTGTCCGAACCATTCATTTTTGGCTTGCCAAATA
The DNA here is from genome assembly GCA_031373525.1 of Ferruginibacter sp. Taxonomy (GTDB): domain Bacteria; phylum Bacteroidota; class Bacteroidia; order Chitinophagales; family Chitinophagaceae; genus Ferruginibacter. The sequence continues at coordinate 55,220 of JANMMS010000061.1, read as the reverse complement.
TTATTTCTTGGTGAAGGATGTGGCAATGGGAAGTATTTGGGTAAATAGTTTTTAAAATGATGAACTGTTTCAGTCAATGTGCTTTTTGATTTGTTGTCCAGGTAATAGTTTTGAGCATATTGTCCAATAAGTAAAATGAGTTTTGCATCAGGCATTTTGGTCAATATTTTGTCGTGCCACAATGGAGCACATTCAGGCCGTGGTGGTAAGTCCCCGTTTTTTCCAGTTCCAGGATAACAAAAGCCCATGGGCATTAAAGCGATTATGTCAGCATTATAAAATGTAGGCTTGTCAATGCCTAACCAGTTGCGCAGATTGTCTCCGCTTTTATCGTTCCAGGGTATACCAGTATTATGCACAATTCGTCCCGGTGCTTGTCCAATGATAATAAGTTTACTTTTTGAGCTTGCAGCAATAATAGGATTAGCACCATATTTAAGATGAAGCTCGCACTCTTTACAGTTTTTTATTTGTTGTAAAAGCTTGTCCATTGTTAAGTCATACAAAAATTACCATAACATATTATTATCTGCTACTCCTCCCTCCCAAAGTAGCGAAGTTCCTACAGATTTTCAACACAAATTCGCCGCTTTTTCATTTTTTCTAAAGCTTTTATAACCCTGTATAGCTGTATTTTAATGGCGGTTCGACTTAACTATTGTGTTTGTTTAAAACAAGAATTCCTGTTCAGTATAACCGCAGCCGGGGTTTGCAACCGCCAACAGGGTTATTCTTATTATCTTGCAACCATGCAGGCAATCGTTTATAAATCTACCGGTAGCTGGTACAACGTTAAAAACAACGAAGGACAGTCATACAATGCACGTATTAAAGGAAAGTTTAAAATAGATGGTATTACTTCTACCAATCCGATAGCAGTAGGCGATATTGTAGAAATAGAAAATGAAACTGATCTTGAAAGTACGGTTATCACTGAGATCTATCAAAGAAAAAATTATATAAACCGGGTATCACCCCATAATAAAAATCAGCATCACATTGTTGCAGCAAATTTAGACCAGTCACTTCTTTTTGCTACTTTAAAAGATCCAAAAACTTCTCTTGGGTTTATCGACAGGTTTTTAATCATCTCTGAAGCATACCATGTACCTGCCATCATAGTCTTTAATAAAGCTGATCTTTTTGGAAAAAAGGAACTTGAAAAATTTCAACTGGTCAAAGAAATATATGAACCCATTGGTTATAAAATTATGTTGATGAGTTTAGAGAAATTACAGGGAGTAGAAGAAGTAAAGATTTTATTAAAAGATAAAACAACGTTGCTTAGCGGACATTCGGGTGTTGGCAAATCAACTTTCATCAATTATATTTTTCCTGAGCTTGAATTGAAAACACAGGATGTAAGCGGATGGAGTGGCAAAGGTTTGCATACAACTACATTTGCCGAAATGTTTGATCTTCCTTTTGGTGGAAAGATCATTGACACGCCAGGTATCAGGGAAATGGGCCTTGTGGATATTTCAAAACAGGAGCTTGCCCATTACTTACCCGAAATGCGGGCTGTAATGAACAATTGCCAGTTCAATAACTGTATGCACCTCGAAGAGCCGGGTTGTGCTGTAAAAGATGCTGTTAATAAGGGCAGCATTCATTCAGAACGATATATCAGCTATTTAAATATCAGGGATACAATTTTGGAAAAGAGTTACTGATCACTCAATGAAAATTGATTGTTGAGCATTGAGTATTGAACATTCTTTTAAAAATATTCAATATTCAATAAGCGATATTCAATATTTAATAAGCCTGCCTTTGAAGAAAATAAGCTACTTCCATTACAGTTTTATCATCTTTTTTTGTACGCTTAATTGGCTGGTGATAAATACTTACACCATTGAAGATGTTGTAATGCAACGTCAAAAACTGGTCTTTGTATTTAAAATCCCAGTCCAGCGTATCTGCATCATCAACCTGGTTTAGAAATTTAACTTTCAGATGATCTACAAGGGTGTTTGCAATAGCGTAGAATTTTGAGATACCGCAATTGTCATCGATAACGGCTTCTGTGCCGCCTGATTGGGTCTTTAATTCGTAACACATAGAGTATAGGTTTTTATTGTGGATGAGGGTAAACACTCGTTGTTACAAAATAGGGCCCAAAACTCAATAACTCTTTCTTCCGCCCTTGTATTTTGCTTTGTTGCTTGCCCTGATGGCTTTTTCATCGCCTGCTGCAATTCTTTCAGCACCAACGTTTCTTCCATTTGTAGGGCATCCGTATTTTTCTTTTTTATGAAAAATCCTGGATATAAAACAACTGTTCAGCATTGACAGAACAAAGAAGGCAAGTATTATTTTTTTCATGTTTTAAAGATATTAAACTTTTTATTTCAAAGCGATAAATATCCTGTTAATAATCTTTGCCTTACTTATGTTTTAAACCAATTGCTGTATTTCAAATAATTCTCTGCTATCCGGTTAATTTCCCCGCTTATCAGCTCCTGGCTGATATCCTTGACTTTTTTTGCCGGTATTCCGGCATAGATCGTTCCCGCTTCTACCACGGTGTTTTCCAATACTACTGCACCGGCGGCAATGATACTGTTGCTTCCTATTCGGGCATTGTCCATAATGATAGAGCCCATCCCAACCAGCACATTATCATCTATAACGCATCCATGTACGATTGCATTGTGTCCGATACTAACATTATTTCCAATGATGGTCTTGCTACGTTCATATGTGCAGTGAATGACCGCCCCATCCTGCACATTTACCTTATTACCAAGGCGAATGCTATTCACATCGCCTCTTATTACAGTATTGAACCATACACTGCATTGATCGCCCATCACCACATCACCAACGATCGTAGCATTTGGGGCAATAAAACAATCATTGCCCATCTGAGGGCTGATACCATTTACCGGGAGTATTACAGGAGGCATATTTTTAATTTTTGTTGATCAAACATTTGTTTTTCATGGCATCATCGTTGTGTCACTCACTTGTACAGCAACCCATTATTCATCAGTTTTATTTCACGCAAGGCTCGCTAAGGAGCAAAGCGGCGAAGAATATAATTACTAAGAAATGTAAAAACTCTTTCGCGTCTTTGCGTGAAACCTTTCCACTAAATTCGTATTAATTTTCAAACAAACCATTCATGAACCAGCGCCAGCTTTTTTTAAACCATGTAGGCCAAACATCAGAAGCACCCTTGTGTTTGAATATTGTAAAGGCTGAAGGCAGTAAAATGTGGGATGCTGCTGGTAAAGAATACATTGACCTCATCGCCGGGATCAGTGTTTGCAATATTGGCCATCGTCACCCTGCTGTTATTGATGCAATTAAAAAGCAATTGGATGAATATCTCCACATCATGGTTTATGGCGAGTTTATTGAAAATCCACAGGTGGCTTATGCAAAAATGCTAACTGATCATTTACCGTCATCACTGAATGCCGTATTTTATACAGCCAGTGGTAGTGAAGCAACTGAAGGTGCCATGAAACTTGCTAAACGATTTACAGGCCGTACACAGATCATTTCATTCAAAAATTCATATCATGGAAGTACACAGGGAGCATTAAGTATTATGGGTAGCGAATACTGGCAACAGGCATTCCGGCCTCTGTTGCCCGGTATACTGCAACTGAATTACAATAATTTTGAAGAGCTTGAACATATTACTGAACAAACAGCCTGTGTAGTGGCAGAAACCATCCAGGCAGAAGCCGGAGTAAATATGCCTGTGAACAATTGGCTGATAGCATTACGCAAACGTTGTACAGATACCGGAACCTTACTTGTACTTGATGAGATACAATGCGGATTTGGCCGAAACGGGAGTTTATGGGCATTTGAGCAATTTGATGTGATACCTGATATTTTATTGCTTGGAAAAGCACTTGGTGGCGGAATGCCATTGGGTGCCTTTATTTCTGATAAAAAAATAATGGATTCATTTACACATGATCCGGTGCTTGGACATATTAATACTTTCGGCGGACACCCCGTTAGTTGTGCTGCCGGGTTGGCTGCATTAAAAGTATTGCTTTCAGAAAATATGATCGCAACAGTAAAAAATAAAGAATCGTTATTTCAATTATTACTGAAACATCCGAAAATAAAAAAAATAAACAGTGCCGGTTTAATGTTAGCAGTTGAATTTGAAGATTATAAAACCAATAAGCAAATAATTGATTCCTTAATAGAACTGGGAATATTTACCGATTGGTTTTTATTCGCATCAAATTGTTTACGCATTTCACCTCCATTAAATATTTCTGAAACCGAGATAAGATTTGCCTGTAGAAAAATTATTGATGTACTAAATATAGTTTAAAAAAACAGACAGCAAATTTAATGCATTTCATTTTTCAACTATTCAAATCTGATTTATAGAGGATGATAAATCCTTTCTGCATTTTTATAAACTGTCTTTTTGTCCAGCGACATTGGTTTCAATTGCTGTTGTTCAAACATTTCCATTTGGTCATCGTAATGTTTATTACCGGGTTTATTGCTCGCTCCGTAGCTGTGTATGCTTTCTATGACAGGGCCTGTTTTTGAGAATTGTACCAGTTCAATATAACTTTCGCCCTGCCTGCCTTTCACCATGCCATTTTTGTATGGGCTGCTTTCCATGCTTGCAATAACATCCGGCACGCCTGCCAGGGCAATGGATTTATTGCCACGTACTAATTTCTGATAATCTCCTAATGCAACATCTATCCTTCCAAAATATTTGAGCAGGTAATCTTTTGTAAAGCTTAATACTTCTATACTTTTTTCTGTTGTAAGTGTATTGTAACTATAATCGCCCGATTTTAATTTGTCAACAACATAATAAAAAATAACAGAGAAAATAGTGGCGCCCTTGCTATCAACAGCTGCTTTCCGGTCCCATAGCTGCAGGATATTGATAACATCACTTATTGCAGGGTAATCTATGGGTGTTAACAGGAATAATGTATCAGTATTAGTTGAATAAGCAAGGGGCTTTGGTAGTTGCCTGTCGAATTTAATTTTCTTAAAACTATTGTAATCTATTTTTTCATATTGCTTCAGTAATTCCATAAACCGAACACTCCTGTTATTCTCATTGGTTTCGTAACCCATTGTTGGGTCATAATCTTTGTTTTTTATATTATCATTGGATGCTGATGCATTGAAAGGGGAGTGGTTACTGTTAAATAAATAACCCGAACGCGGATTCAGGTAATGAGGTAAATCTTCAATCGGATGATATTTTGTCCACAATGTTTTTGATGTATTTCCGGGTAATGTTGATCTCCAGTTATATCCTTTTTCCCTGATAGGTATTTTTCCATTACTTAGGTAAAAGATGGTATCAAACCTGTCGGCATACATAACATTATATCCCGGCAGGGCCTCTATTTTAAGGGCTTTATAGAAACTGGTAAAATTAGTGGCTTTATTCATCCGGTACCATTGTTCCATGGCCCTGATATCGAACAGGGGAGCGGTTCTGATTGAAAAAGTCCCTTTGCTGGTTATAACAGTGGGGCCATATTTACTCCAATAAGTTTTTCGTTTAACTGTTATCGGTATTCCCAAGACCCTTGCATGAAGTTTCACTTTTTTTTCTTCCAGGTTTATCCATTCATTGTCAAATTTATATTGCAGTTTATTGGCTGGGTTTATTTCCAGTTGGTAAACATCCAGTTTATCGGGATAATTTACGGTATGAGCCCAGGCAAGGTTTTCATTACATCCTATTAGCATACTTGGAGCACAGGCAAACAAAGCTCCAATAATATTCCAGCCTTCATTACTGCAAAGATGTGCTTCATACCAGCTTACCGGGCCATCTAAAGGCTGGTGTGCGTTTATATTGAGGTAAGTATTACCGTCGGTTGTTTTATTTGAATTGAATGCATAGGCATTGCTTCCACCGGGTTTAAATTCATTCAAGAATTTGATGCTTCCATTATATATCTGTGTAAGTGCTTTATCTGCGCCACTGGATATAGATAACTGAAGCATAGAATAGGCAAGCATATCGGTTGGTTTAAGGGGCAATAATTTTTTTACCAGCACTTCATCCGGGTGGGCATTGGCATAGGCATTAAATCCATCGCAATACCCTTGTAAAATTTTTTTATAGTCAGCAGAAATATCTGTCTCATATTTTTCAGCTACAGTTTGCTGGCATCTCAGGAGATAAGCGATATAATCTATAGTTGCACCTTCTTTTCCTTTGTAAATACCCAACAGCGATCTGCCAGATAAAAATCCAAGCTGGATCGTTTTAAAATCATCTTCAGCATGTGCAAATGCCAGTCCATAAGCCACTTCAGCATCGGTATTGGCAAAAATGTGTGGTACACCAAAACTGTCCCTTACTATGTCAATAGAAGTTGGATTAATTTTTTGTGCATCGGAATAGAAAGCAAACGAGCAAAGGAATAGACCTAATAATATTTTCTTCATATAAAATTTCAAGACATTAAATGTAAACTAAAATCTAACAAATATTCAATACACAATGTTCAATAACATATCTATAATGCAAAATTGCCTGTAATGATTACATCTGAGCATTGCTTATTGAGTAATCCCGCAAATATTTTATTTTTTTGTTGGAGTTATCAAAATAAAATATTTACTTTGTAATTCAAAGTACTTTTATGGGTAATCAACAACAATCGATAGAAGACCTGCAACACATCAAAAAAATGATGGAACGCAGCAGCCGTTTTATTAGCCTCAGTGGTTTAAGTGGTATCAGCGCCGGCGTTTGTGCACTAATAGGAGCCTGGCTGGCCTATCCCTATGTTTCAGGAGACAAAGATCATATTATAGATGTAAATGTTGCCCTTGTACAGGCTATCGCTGAAGATTATTCCATTATTTTGAATACCTGGTTATTCTGGATTGCAGCGGGTACTTTTTTTGCTGCGCTGATCAGCTCATTCATTTTTACCTGGTTAAAAAGTAAAAAGGAAGGCGTGCCACTTTGGGGTCATACTGCTAAACGGTTATTAATTAATGTAAGTATTCCCTTGATCGTAGGAGCCATTTTTCTATTTAAATTAATTCATTTTGGAACTTTCGGTTTGGTTGCACCGGGTTGTCTGATCTTTTATGGACTTGCCCTGATCAATGCCAGCAGATATACACTTGATGAAGTAAGATATCTTGGTTACCTGCAGATCATTTTGGGAATGGTCAATTTGTGGTTTGTTGGATACGGGCTGTATTTTTGGGCAATAGGATTTGGTATGTTGCACATCATATATGGTATTTATATGTGGTGGAAATATGAACGGACCGTATAATTTTCCCTGCGGCATTTCCTGATGTGAGTAAACCATAAGCATTTGATAACAGTGATAAGATGAACAACCCGATAGAAAATTTAAATAAATTATTTGACAGCCGAATCCGATTGGGCATCATGAGTGCGTTGATGGTAAATACAGAAGTCAACTTCAATGAATTAAAAGAATTGCTGAATATTACCGATGGTAACCTGGCCAGTCACATAAAAGCATTGGAAGAGAATGGCTTGGTAAAAGTGCATAAGGGATTTGTTGGCAGAAAAACAAATACGACCTATTCGGTTACAAAGGCAGGAGAAAAAGCTTTCAGTGCTCATATTGATGCATTGGAGAAAATGATCAGGATGAGTAAATAATTTTTTTGTACATATACTTTGAAAAACAAAGTGCTTTTAAAATATAAATATATGGATAATCAACAAACGCTCAGTTTCTGGCAAAAGAACAAACTGGTCATCAAAGCTGTTTTTATTGGGTTCTTAACCCTTGCGTTGCTGATCCCTACATTCTTCATTATGTTTTTAGTAAATGACAGGGAAAAACGCAGGGCTGAAGTAGTGCATGAAGTAAGTAATAAATGGGCAGGTGCCCAAACCATTACCGGACCGTTTTTAGTTGTGCCTTACTTTGTTGAGGTAAAAGACGCTTCAAATCAGCTCATCATGCAAAAAAGAAATTGCTACTTCTTGCCCGATGAATTAATGGTTGGGGGAAAGATCTTACCAAAGATAAAACACCGGAGTATCTTCCAGGTGCCGGTGTATAACAGCAACCTGAAATTAACAGGAAAATATTTTCCTTTAAAAACAGACAAACTACCCGTTGCTATTCATAACCTGCATTTTGACGAAGCGGTGGTATGCATGGGTATCAGTGATTTTAAAGGGATCAGCGAAAACCTGCAGTTGAAATGGAATGATTCTATTTTAGCTTTTGAAACAGGGCTACCTGATATCAATTGGCTTGGAACCGGTATCAGTTGCCCTATAAAATTATCCCCTGCTTCTTTTACTGAAGCAACAACAGATTTTAGTTTCAGCCTTTCATTGAAAGGAAGTGAACAATTATACGTTACACCATTTGGCAATACCAGTAAAGTTCATTTTGAAAGTGATTGGAGTAACCCTGCATTCGATGGAAAGTATTTGCCGGATACCAGTATTATAAACAGCAAAGGATTTACGGCAGATTGGAAGGTCTTTCATTTTAACCGTACATATCCCCAGCAATTTACCAGCGTTTCTGAAAACCTCATCAGCGAAAGCGCCTTTGGATTGAACCTTTTACAGCCTGTAGACGCTTATGGGCAAACGCAGCGCAGTATTAAATATGCCGTGCTTATTATTTCCCTTACTTTCTTCCTGTATTTCTTTTTAGAAATATTCTATCAACGCAATGTTCATGTATTACAATATATACTGATAGGTTTTGCATTGGTAATTTTCTACACTTTATTATTATCCATATCTGAGTATATGAAATTCTCTCAGGCATACCTGATTGCTTCTGCCGCCACAGTATTCCTTATCGGGTGGTACAGTAAATCTGTTTTTAAAAAATGGGGAATTGTTTTACTCTTTTCATTCATATTATCATTGTTGTATCTGTTCATTTTTGTGTTGATACAATTACAGGATTATTCGCTTTTATTCGGAAGTATTGGTTTGTTTGTTTTGCTTGCAATTATTATGTTTTTCAGCAGGAAAATAAACTGGAACAGTAATGATAATATTAATCTACCACTTGAATAGTTGTGATTTCTTTTGTTGGTATCGGTTTAAAGCCGGTATCAACTTTATTTTTTTAAAATGATAATTAGAAATATGAAAAAGTCATCAGTTTTACTTTACCTGGCTTCAGTCGTTTTGATTTCTGTTATTATGTTGCTGATCTATGCCACTGTTCAGCAAACATATCGTACGGGCCTCGACGACCCGCAGTTACAAATGGCCAGGGATATCAGTTTAAAACTTGAACAGGGCAAGTCGATTGAATCCATTGTTTCCCCTGATCCAATCGATCTTACCAAAAGCCTTTCTCCTTTTCTTGTGTTATATGATGAACAAGGGAAGGCCTTTCGATCCAATGCTGTTTTAAATGGTAAATTGCCTCAGGTTCCTGCCGGGTTGTTTGATGTTGTAAATAAAAAGGGAGAACACCGTGTTAGCTGGCAACCGGAGAAAGCAGTTAGAATAGCTATGGTGATCATCAAATCAAATTCTAAACCTGTTCAATTTGTTGCAGCCGGGAGGTCAATGGCAGAAGTGGAAGAACGAATACAACAAATGAGAGCAATGGTTTTTATTGCGTGGGTGATCAGTCTTGCCATAATATGCATTACAGCAATATTGAATCATTTTCTGAGGTTGAAAAATAAATGAACTGATTTTACTACTGGTTGCTGAATTTATAAAGTTGGAAAAAATAAAAATTAGTATGTCTCGATTAATTAAATCTTTTGGATACGCCTGGAATGGATTAAAGATCTGTATATTAAAAGAAACGAATTTTAGAATTCATATTTTATGTAGCATTTTGGTTGTTATTGCAGGATGTTTTTTTAACATTAGCACTGTTGAATGGACAATCATTCTTATATGCACCGGATTTGTATTGTGTATGGAAATGCTCAATACTGCTGTTGAACATCTTTGCGATATTATTCATATGGAAATACACCCGTTAATAAAAAAAGTAAAAGATATTGCAGCAGGTGCAGTATTGTTAAGTGCAGTCATTGCTGTCATTTGCGGCGCTATTATTTTTATCCCCAAAATATATTTATTTATTCGATCAATAAATTTAACATGAGAACTGTCAGGGCTTTCAATCGTTTATTAGCGATCTTTTTTTTATTTATTGGATTTATGATTTTTGCAAGGATCGTATATTCCGGTAGTTTCCGCTATATATTCATTTGCTGGAATCTATTTCTGGCATGGATACCTTATATACTTAGTTGTTTTTTTGTGGTATACAAACAGCGGGAAAAATGGAAACAGCTTTTACTGTTTGTAAGTTGGTTATTGTTTTTTCCTAATGCATTGTATATCGTAACAGATCTTATACATTTAGAGGAAAGCTCCAATTTTCCTTTGTGGTATGATGCCCTTTTATTGTTTGCCTCATCATTTGTTGGATTAATAATGGCTTTCATATCGCTTCAGAAAGTTGAATATAATTTACATGGGATTTTCAGCAGACCAATAGTTAGGGCCTTTATTCCATTGATATTATTCATTGGTTCTTTTGGAGTATACCTGGGTCGGTTTCAGAGATGGAACAGTTGGGATATCGTGCACAATCCATTAGAATTGGCTTTGGATATTCTTGTTCGGATTATTTCACCGGTTGACAATTTTAAAACATGGGTGATAACAATAATACTTACTGCTTTATATTCTTTGCTGTATTTTTTTATAAAAATATTACCCAATGCTTTCGCAGAAAGGAAATAATTTGAAAATGGAAGAAACCCTTTAACCTAAAACAATTTTCTAATCTTCAAATTTTCAAATTTAGTTTTAGAAATCCAGCCCAAGCGCCAGATACATTATCGGCCTGCCTTTAAAGAATCCGCTCATTGGCCAGCTTACATCATACTTAATGAAATAACCAAGTAAAGTACTTCTGGCACCAAATCCATACCCTCCTGCAAATGGACCCACACCTCCTGCTTTCTTTCTAACGGTTACTGTATTATTAGTAAAAGAAACTTCCGGGCGTTTAATTTTTCCATATGCTCCATTCCAGGCTGTTCCAAGATCTATAAACTGAATTATTTGAAAATTTCTTAAGAATGCATTGTTAACGGTCCGGTCAAAGAAAGTAGATACGATGGGCAATCTTAATTCACTGTTTAAAACCAATGCATTATTTCCGTTAGCTACGTTTTGAGTAAATCCCCTCATATTTAAAGCCAGACTTTGAAAAGCATAATTCTGGTCAGGATCTGGTGTATTGCTGGTATTAAAATATCGTTCCCTCGTTACATTCCCCTGGCCATCCAGTTTTTGATTGTCGCCAAACATCAACCAGCCATCAACTCCACCCAGGTAATAAATAAATTTCTGGTCACCCCAACTGAAATCTCCGGCCGCCCTGCCTGCCCAAATAAAATTGCGGAAAATCGGATAATAATATCTTGCATCAAAACCAAAGTTAAAAGTATTCAGTCCTTGAGCAGAACTTTTTGTATCCAGCTGATGGTTAAAATCAAAATAAGCTTTATATCTCAAACCGTTCCAGATATTCATACTTGGATTTAAACTATTATCATAGACGTATTCAAAATGTGTAACAGAATATCTTTTATTGATATCAGGTTCTGTAATGGTACCCGGATGATTACCGTCAGTTAAATACACAATTCTGTCTGAACGAATGCCGGTTGAAAGTCTGATGCTTTTTGAAACATCAAAAGGATAAGCAATATTTACCTGGTATAAATTAGTAAAAAGTTTACCCGGAAGTGGTTCTGTAAATCTTGAATCAAAAAGGTCTAATCTTTGTGTATTGCGATAATAAGTTACTCCCCAATCGATCCTTCTTTTTAAGTTCTGATAACTCAGATACCATTCATTATCTTTTAAATTGGTACTGATTTTAAATGCACCCATGATCTTGATATCCTCCAAAAGATCAGAAGTTCCAAGGCTGATAAGGCCGTTTAATGCCGTTCCGCTATTTAGCATGATCGGCCCGGACCCGCCACCATAAATCTGGTAGCGGTTGATGAGTACAGAATTATTAAAACCTACGGAACCAAAATCTGCAGAAAATTTTAGTGGTTTGTATTTATATAATTTTGCATTTACCAAAACGGGTTGTTGAGATATATTTAGCGTCTTAATTTGATTACCGGTTGTTTGGTTTTTGCTACTGTCATCTTTGCCTGGTAAGAATTCATTTTGAAAAAAATCATCCTGTCTTCTTAATGTATCAGTTTTAATTTGATTATTAACGGAAATGGCGGTTTTTGTGAGTCTGCTTTCTCTCATCAGCTTTTTTGCATACTCAGTCGGAGGTACAGATATATTCCTGCGCCGGAGTGTGTTCTCATCTATTTTTAATTTATACAGGATCTTTTCATCGCTCTGCCTGGTTACTTCACTAACCTGGTTGTTTTCACCTGCGATCCTGGTTTCACCTACCGTGCTTGGATAGTTGCTTAACGGAAAACTATATGCTGAATCTTTTGATACGGATACTACTGCAATGGAATCAACATCTGTTTTTTTATAAACGCGTAATGTGCTGTCTACTTCTTTTGCAGATGGATTTCTTAAAATATCATCACCGATCAAAACCAGTGTATCTAACCCTTCCTTTTGAGTAGTAAAAAATCCGGCATAACGGTTTCCAATACCATTTTCATCACTGATAAATGTAAAATGATTTCCATTATATTGAAACGGGAAACGGGCATTTCCATATTTCAGGTTAGTTAACTGTGTTACCTGGTTTAATTCAGGTTTGTCGCCAAAATTTGTTATTAAAAAAATATTATAACGGTTGTTACTGGGTAAAACTGTATCGGAAGATTTTGCACCTGCAAATGGCCGGTTGCTGGAAAAAATTATTCCTGTCTTATTTGGAAATGAAACAAAAGAAGCGTCTAAATTGTCATACACATCATTGGTGATCTGCTGAATTTTTTCATTTTCGATATTCATGGTATAAATATCTGTATGGCCGTTTTTTACAGCAGAAAATAAAAGTGTTCTGCTATCAAGCATATATTTTATATCCTGAACCTGGTCAAATTTATCTGTTAGATCTATTTTGTATTGTTTGATCCGGTTAATGATATCATACACGAACAGTTTTAGCTTACCTTCTTCAGCATAAACAACAGAAATTCTTGTTCCTTTTGGATCCCATGCCATCAGCGGATAATTCGGATTTATTTGATTTTCATATGTTCTGGTACCATATTTTAAAAGTGTTTTGTTTTCAAAATCTTCACTTAAAATAACCCGAACGATACCTTTTTTGAACTGGGTTACCACATATGAATTATTTCTTTTATTGGGGTTTACATTGAAACGATAGTAATTCAGGCGTTTGCTGATATCGAACCCATCAATATAACTCCCTTTTGAATAAGCTTTCCTTCTGTCAATATCCTTATAATATTTTTCATCCTGGTATTCCATAAACTCTACCAATAGTTCCTTGAATTTCTTTTTTGTGATCTGCAAGCAGGCTTTATTTAAATTTTTATATACCCTTGCCAGGTATAAAAAGTAGGTTACATTTTCTTTCTTATATTTTTCTTCTATAAAGAACCAAAATGCATGACCGGCAAGTAATGGTTTTTGGAAAGCAAATGAAGAAAATTTGTTGTAATTGCCACTGAGTATCTCGCTTTTTAATTCGTCGTCAAGTTCAGTACTCCAGTTTTCTCCAAGGTAAGCTACATAACCATCGGTTAACCATTTAGGCAGGTCAAGTAAAGTTTGATTACCGGCCACTTCTCCAATATCATCTCCGAACAACAGGTTTTTTGTAATTACATCTCCAATGCCCTGGCGGATCTGTCTTTTTAAATTAGCATGATTGGCATCAAAATAAATGACCATTTTATTATTTACCAGTGTTGTAGTTCCTCCGGTATTTAAAATATCTGTTTGAAGTCCAATATTGGTTTGCTGCATATCAGCAAAATTGTTATATAATATGATATTAGCTCTGCGTTGCAGACTGTATTCCGTTGTGGCTTCCAGCTCAGGCAATTCTTTTTCAGCACATTGAGCTATGAATTTTGCAATTTCCTGGCCTCCCTGGTTGAAATAAACATTGAAATTCCTGGTCTGGTAATACTGCCATTTGAATTTCTTATACTGAATCCTGTTTTTTCCAAATGTTACAGCATTTACCTGGGCATTTGTTATTGAACCAAGGAATATTAAAAGAGATGAAATCAAAAATATTCTGCTGAACTTTACCATACGATTTATTAATATTGAATATTAAAATTACTTTATTAAGGTTAATCCTTAAAAACAATTTAAAGTTAGTACATGTTGAAAATAAAATCTTTCGAATTTAGCCCTATACAGGAAAATACATATATTCTTTATAATGAGTTTAAGGATTGTGTTATTATTGATCCCGGTTGTTATTTTGATGAAGAAAAGGACGAACTTTTACAATACATTAAACAGATGGATTTGAATCCCAAAATGCTGCTTAATACACATTGTCACCTGGATCATGTATTTGGAAATAAGTTCATTTCTGAAAAATTTGGCCTGACACTCCATATTCACGAAAATGAAAAACCAGTCCTAGCCTTTGCCCCTGCCAGCGGGCTTATGTATAATATGCCATTTGATAATTATACAGGCGAATTCATTTTTTTGCATGACAATGAAATAATAAAACTGGGGGAAGATGAGCTGAAAGTATTATTAACACCAGGACACAGCCCCGGCAGCCTCAGTTTTTATTGTAAACAGGATAAGTTTGTCGTTAGCGGAGATGCATTATTTTACAGAAGTATTGGCCGTACAGACCTTCCGCTGGGAAATCATGAAACATTGATAAAAAGTATTCAGGAAAAATTATTCGTTTTACCGGCTGAAACAATAGTTTATAGCGGGCATGGCCCTGTAACAACTATCGGAGATGAAAAATCGGAAAATCCTTTTTTTTAATCACATGGAAATATAGGGCACAAAATCGTTGAATAATATTGAAACATCTGTTTTTATGAAGTCCTAAACCCTAAACCCTGCACCCTAACCCTTTTTTTCCTGGCAGATCTCAATCAATACCCCATTGGTATTTTTTGGATGTAAAAAACAAACCAATTTATTATCAGCACCCTGTTTGGGTTCTTCATTAAGTAAAACAAAGCCCTCCGCCTGTAGTCTTTTCATTTCAGCTTTAATATCTGTCACTTCAAAAGCAATGTGATGGAGGCCTTCGCCCTTTTTTTCTATAAATCTGGCAATAACGCCATCAGATGAAATACTCTGCAGTAATTCGATCTTGGTTTCCCCTGTTTTTAAAAAAGCAGTATTTACTTGTTCAGAAGCAACGGATTCTGTTTTATAACAGGTAGAATTTAATAGTTTTTCAAATAGCGGAATAGAAATAGTGAGGTCTTTTACAGCAATTCCTATATGTTCAACATGCTTCATATAAAAAATAGATTTAATAGCCTTGAAACCCCTGGTTTACGAAATACGTAAATTGAATTACAAGTTGTCAAAGCAGCCTTCAAAATAAAACCTTTTATAGTAAATTTGCGTTATAGATATACAAATTCATTTACAATTATGTTGAAATTACCGATTTATTTAGATAACAATGCTACGACCCAAATGGATCCCCGTGTGCTGGAAGCCATGACACCTTATTTTTTGGAACATTTTGGAAATGCTGCCAGCCGAAATCATCCATTTGGCTGGGAGGCTGAGGAAGCTGTGGACTATGCCCGTGAACAGGTTGCAAAATTGATCGGAGCTGATCCAAAAGAGATCATATTTACTTCAGGCGCTACAGAGGCAGATAATCTGGGAATAAAGGGCGTATTTGAAATGTATGCCGGAAAAGGAAATCATATCATTACTGCTACAACCGAGCATAAAGCTGTTTTGGATACCTGTAAGCATATTGAAAAGAATGGTGGAGAAGTGACTTACCTGCAGGTTAATGCTGAAGGCTTGATAGATCTGAAAGAACTCGAAGCTGCTATCAGACCTACAACGATTTTAATAGCTATTATGTATGCCAATAATGAAATTGGTACCATTATGCCGATCAAAGAGATCAGCGCTATTGCCCGAAAACATGGTGTATTGGTTTTTACTGATGGAACACAGGCAGTAGGTAAGATCCCGGTTGATGTAAATAAAGATGGAATTGACCTGATGGCATTTACTGGCCATAAAATGTATGGTCCAAAAGGAGTGGGAGCCTTATTTGTAAGAAGAAAGAACCCAAGAGTAAAAGTTACTGCTCAAATGGATGGCGGCGGTCATGAACGTGGTATGCGCAGCGGCACTTTAAATGTACCGGGTATTGTTGGTTTTGGAAAAGCCTGTGAACTTTGTATGCTGGATATGGAAGCTGATACATTACGAATCAGTAAACTGAGAGATAAATTGGAAACGGCTTTATTATTGCTGGAAGAAGCTTATGTTAACGGAAGTAGGGAACATCGTTTACCCCATGTTGCCAACATATCTTTTAAACATGTTGAAGGAGAGGGTTTATTGATGGGATTCAATAAGAATATTGCATTAAGTTCCGGCTCTGCCTGTACCTCAGCATCACTGGAACCAAGTTATGTTTTAAAGGCATTAGGCCTGGGTGATGATCTTGCGCATAGTTCACTGCGATTTGGATTGGGAAGATTTACTACAGAAGAGCAGATTGATTATACCGTTAAGGCAATAAGTGATACCGTAAATAAGTTAAGAGAAATGAGCCCTCTTTGGGAAATGTATAAAGAAGGAATTGATTTGAGTACGATCGAGTGGGCCGCACATTAAATGTATGATTTTTGATGTATGATTTAAGATGTGAGCAGTCTTCAAAATCATATATCATACATCTAACATCATAAATTAAAATTAACATCAAAATTTAAATAATATTTATCATGTCATATTCAGAAAAAGTAATCGATCACTATCAAAACCCGAAAAATGTGGGTACGCTTGATAAGTCAAAAACAAATGTTGGAACAGGGCTTGTAGGTGCTCCTGAATGCGGCGACGTTATGCGCCTGCAGATAGAAGTTGACCATGCAACCGGAATGATCACAGATGCAAAATTCAAAACATTTGGTTGTGGTTCTGCCATTGCGTCTTCTTCACTAGCTACGGAGTGGTTAAAAGGGAAAAGTGTTGATGAGGCACTGACAATAGATAATATGGATATTGTAGAGGAATTAAATCTTCCGCCGGTAAAGATCCATTGCAGTGTATTGGCTGAAGATGCTATTAAAGCAGCTATCAACGATTACCGTGCAAAAAACGGGATGGAGCAAATTAAGTTTGAAGAAAGCGTAGTACATTAAAACTGGTGGCTAGTGGGGTTTAGCTAGTAGGTAAAACCATCCCACTCGCCATTTACTATTTCCTACTAGCCGTATTTTATGGTTGCAACAGATAACAGTATTTACATAAGCGATAAAGCAAAATCAAAGGTTCAACAACTTATGAAAGATGCAGGCGTTGGAGATGATCCGTCTTATTTTCTTCGCGTAGGCGTAGTAGGTGGAGGATGCAGTGGCCTTAGTTATAAGCTTGATTTTGATAATGAGGTAAAACCAATGGACCAGGTTTTTGAGGATAAAGCAGTAAAGATCGTTACAGACCTGAAAAGTTTTTTATACCTGGTAAATACAGAACTTGAATTCAGCGATGGGTTAAATGGCAAAGGGTTTTATTTTAATAACCCCAATGCAAGCCGGAGCTGTGGCTGCGGAGAAAGTTTTGCAGTATAATCTATAAGATATTAATTAGGAAGCCAGTCAAACATTGACTGGCTTTTTTTTGGATAAATTATTAAGATCAAAACACAAATGAATACAGTGCTTGTTTTCTTAATTCGTGTAATTCGTTCTTTAAAAATTCGTGTTATTAATTATCTTTCTTAATAACCGGCGTGATAAATTCTACCTCCTCAATAACAGGTTCGGGAGGAGGAGGAGGTGGTGGCAGCTGACCATACTTTTTTTCATAATATTTTCGATTGGCATTCCATGTAGATAGTTTTATATTTTGAGTCTTGCCATCTTTTTTTACTACAACCATTGTTTTTCCATTTATGGTTCGGATTGATATTTCATTTCCGTTGTTATTAATAATTTCCGGTCCGTTGATTTCTCCATCATCAATAGTAAGAACTGTAGTTGGAGGAACGGGTGGAACAGGAGGTAGCGAAAATTCAATTTCATCCATTGAAGAGGATGGTGGAACCGGGGGAATTGGAGGTGCCGGAGGAGGAGGCGGTGGTGGTGCTGGCGTAACATAGCTTTCAGTTACTGTTGGCCGGGTTGATATTATTGTGCTTTTATTCTGTGCATCTACATATATAACTGCCACTGCCATACATGTTACACCAATGATGATCCTTTTTTTCATAAATGATAATTTTAGCATTAGATGCAACAATTAATATTATCCATAATTAACTATCTGTTTTTTTAATAATAATTTTATTTATTTACACATTGATAATTGAATAATAAATTGAAGTGGAAAAAAAATTCAAAGACTTAATAGTAAAATACATGTATGAACCATAAATTATGAGGCAAAAAAAAGCGAAGAAATATTTCTTCGCTTTATGAAATAATTATTGATTTTTTTTATGGTTGGGCGAAACTATTCCTTGGCCCGCCAACTGCAAATACAGCCTGCATTCTTGTTCCTTGTCCGGCACTAAACATATACATGCAGGCATCATCTGTATAATCCATATAGTTCATGGTCATCTCAACAGGTGTTCCACTACAGGTACTTAAATGAGGGTATGCAGGACAACCATAATTAGCTGTGTTGTGTAAGGGTGTATCCCCAACACCGTCAGATCCACAGGTTGCATCTCCCCAGATATGACGAAGGTTCAACCAATGCCCTACTTCATGGGTAGCAGTTCTTCCTTTATGATAAGGTGCAGTAACCGTACCGGTGCGGCCAAAAGCATTATCGTCGATCACTACTCCATCTGTAGAACTGCTTCCGCCGGGAAATTGGGCATAACCCAAAATGCCGCCACTTAAATTACAACTCCAAAGATTTAGCTTGGTAGTTGGACTCGTTGGGTTAATTCCACCCCTGTTTGATTTTTTCATTGCATCATTGGTAGTCCAGCTGGTCTTATTTGTGCTTTTCCGGATAACCTGGTCAAGTACAAAAGTTACTTTTACATCACCTGACCTTACTGCCTGGAAAATGGAAGGTGTATTATTATAATCAGAGTTGATAGCTTTGAAATCTTCATTTAATACATCTATCTGAGATTGGATCTGTGTCTGTGAAATATTTTGAGCACTGGTATTATACAATACATTTACAACCACGGGAATTTCAATGATTCCGCCAGCGATCAGCCTGCTGTTTGAAGGATGTTGTATATATCCTTTGGTAAAACTTTCAATTTCATTCATCCGGTCGGCAAGTGTGGGATCCTGCCTTAATTGTTCCATCAGAACTTCGTTGGAAGCACAACGCCGGGTTTTAAATGATGAATTGTCAACAGGTTGTTGGCCATCATCATTGACTGAGGCTTTATTACATCCAAAAGAAAAAATGATACAGCCAGCAAATAGTACAAAAACTTTCTTCATAAAATTTGATTTTAGTTTTGAATAAAAGACTCAACCAAGATAGTTTTTTTATTTCTGAATTACAAAGAATGAGTGATTTTATATTATCCGGTGATTTTTTACTTCTAATCCCCTATAAAAAAATCCCCCGATATATTTCGGGGGACGGCAATTGGTTTTGGTAAACAACTTGTAATTTGAACCTAGAATTGCTTGTCAATTCATCAGGTGTTACCATGCGTTCAAATTGTATGAAACGTTTTTAGGTTAGTTTCGTATTGGTGACTTGTGACATGACTATGACATCCACTTTTTACCAATCGCTGCTTTCAACTAAAAATATTTTGAATCATATAGGTATCATCCACTGTATTAGCCTGTTAAATAGTAAATTGCAACAATTTTAAAAGTATGTGGAGCATTTGTAAAAAGGAGTTGAACCAGTTTTTTAGTAACCTCACCGGTTACATTGCCATCCTGTTGTTTCTTTTAATAAACGGGATATTCCTTTTTGTGCTGCAGGATAGCAGCATTTTTGAATTTGGGTATGCAAACCTGGATAAATTCTTTGACCTTGCTCCATGGGTACTCCTTTTTTTGATACCGGCAATCACCATGCGTTCTCTTTCGGATGAATTTAAGGCAGGCACATTTGAAATTCTAAAAACCAAACCGCTTACTTATTGGCAGATCGTTTTGGGAAAATATTTTTCAGTGTTAACGATTCTCATTTTCGTAATAATACCCACTTTCATATATGTGATTACAATCAGGACATTAAGTGTAACAGGTAATATTGATAGTGGAGGTATAGCCGGGAGTTATGTTGGGTTATTATTGTTAGGGGCTGTATTTGCTGCAATAAGTATTTGTTGCAGCGGTTTTACCAATAATGCAGTTGTTGCTTTTCTTATAAGTGCTTTTGCCTGTATCATTATTTATTTCGGTTTCAATGCTATCAGTAAACTTTCCGTGTTTAAGGGCACCGCTGATTATTATGTAGAAATGATGGGGATAGATTTTCATTACCGGAGTATCAGCCGCGGAGTACTGGATAGCAGGGATATCATCTATTTTGCCAGCATTATTTTTCTTTCATTAATGGTAACTGTAAAAAATCTCCATAAACGATAAATGAATTTAATAAAAAAAATATGGAATAGTAATTTATGGTTATTGATTACCGTTTTGCTCCTGCTAGTCATCAATTGGCTCGCATCGAACTATCATACCAGGATAGATCTTACAAATGAAAAAAGATTTACCCTTTCAAAACCTACCAGAAAATTATTAAAAAATTTAGATGACGTTATTGAAATAAAAGTTTTTTTAAAGGGGGATTTTCCAAGCGGTTTTAAAAAACTTGCAAACAGCGCTAATGAGATGTTGCAGGAATTTAAAGAAGTGGCGGGTAACAATTTGCAATATAGTTTTATCAGCCCTGATGATGAAATGGAAGAAACCAATGTTAAATGGGGTGATACGCTTGGTGCAATGGGGCTTTTTCCGATAAATCTTAAATCGCAACTTAAAGCAGGCGAACAGCAGCAATTGGTTTACCCGGTAGCGTTGATGCGGTATAAAGAAAAAGTTATTCCCATTAAATTATATAACGGTATACCCAATATCGGGCGACAGGAGATAAACAGTGCAGAGGCCCTGATGGAGTATCAATTGGCTGATGGAATTTATAAATTAACTGAACGCAAAAAACCAATGGTCGCTTATTCTATCGGTAATGGAGAGCCTCCGGTTGGAAGTTATATAACCTATGATCTTGTTGAAAATGTGTTGCGTCCTAATTACAATCTTTTTACATTTAATTTAAATACACAACCACTGATACCTGATACGTTCAATTTATTATTGATCGTAAAACCAACAATGGAATTTTCAGATATCGAAAAGTTAAGAATAGACCAGTTTGTGATGCGTGGTGGAAAGTTGCTGATTTTTGTTGATAAACTGAATGCGGAAATGGATAGTCTTCGTATAAAGAATGAAGTGATCGCTTACGACAGAGGTTTGGGATTAGATGATCTGTTATTTAAATACGGTGTTAGAATCAATGCAGATCTGGTAATGGACCTGCAAAGTGATAAATTACCTTTTGATGTAAACGGAAATGGACAATATGAATTCTTATCATGGAATTATTTTCCGGTTTTTGTTTCAAGATCAGATCATCCTGTAAATAAGAATCTTGGTTTTGTATCCGGAAAATTTATTAATTCTGTTGATACTGTGGAAGCAGAAGGCATTAAAAAGACTGTGTTATTAAGCTCTTCGGCAAATGCCAGAACCATATCTGCTCCGGCTTTGATAAGCGGAAAAGAGAATGTGAATGCACCCGAAGATGAAAAATTTAAGACATCCAGTATTCCTGTAGCTGTTTTATTGGAAGGTAAATTCATTTCATTGTATACGAATCGTTTATCAGCAGCTATGAATGACAGCCTTGGAAAATATGGAGAAATTTTTATTACAAAGAATGCTGTTAAAAATAAGATGATCATAGTGGCTGATGGAGATATGGTTTTGAACGACGTCCTAAAAAAAGAGCCATTGCCAATGGGTATGAATTCTTTTACTTATGGGTCGCAATATGAATACAGATTTGCCAATAAAGATTTTTTATACAATTGCCTGGATTACCTTGTTGACCAATCCGGGCTTTCTGAAGCAAAGGCAAAAGATTATACATTAAATTTGTTGAATACAAAAAAGCTGGCAGCGCAAAAAACAAATTGGCAACTGATGAATATTGTTGCACCTGTATTGTTGGTTATACTATTTGCTTTATTTTTTCAATGGCTGCGAAGGAGAAAATACAGCAGTAAAATTATTTTATGAATACAACTCAGCTTATATATATTGTTTTTAGTGGCGTAATCATACTTGCACTGGTACTTGATCTTGGGCTTCTCAGTAAAAAAAATGCTTTGGTAAGTTTAAAGATGGCATTTACACAAACAGTTTTTTGGGTGTTATTATCCCTGGCCTTTTGCGCCTTTATCTGGTATGAGAACGGCAGAACAGATGCCGTTCGTTATATCTCTGCTTACCTGCTGGAATGGTCACTTTCTATTGATAATATTTTTGTGTTCATCATCATTTTTTCATTCTTTAAAGTAAAGCCGGTTAATTATTCAAGGGTTTTACTAATGGGGATCTTAATGGCAATTGTTTTCAGGATCATTTTTATAACCGTTGGAAGTGAGTTGGTAGCAAGGTTCAGCTGGATCATGTATGTTTTTGGAGCATTCCTTGTTTTTACCGGTATTAAAATGTTCATTGCATCAGAAGAACATTCTTTTGATCCTGAAGATAACTGGGCATTCAAATTCATGAAAAAATATTTACGTACCACCAATGATGAACCTCATGGTAAATTCATAGTCAAAAAAAATGGAAAAACATTTTTCACAAAACTCGCCATGGTTGTGATCATGCTTGGATTGATCGATATTGTTTTTGCCATTGATTCTATTCCTGCAGTTTTTTCGATCATACCGGATCCCAATGATAAACTATTGATCTACTCATCCAATATTTTTGCCGTACTTGGACTGCGCAGTTTATTCTTCTTGTTACAAGGGGCTGCAAATAAATTTGATTACCTGCAACAAGGTATAGCAATTGTATTGTTTTATATTGGTGTAAAGATGTTAATAGAAAAATGGCTGCATGTTCCTGTCTGGGCATCGTTGATGGTAATCATTGTTTGTATTGGCGGGTCTATTATGTATTCAGTTTTTAACAAAGAACAGGAAATACCTGAAAAGTAAATTTGCAGCAAAAAAAACAACATGTATTCTCTCGCATTTTCAGATATAGCTGTTATCCTGGGTGTTAAACCGGAAAATATTCATAGTGACCCGGTTATAGAATCATTATTAACCGACAGTCGTAAATTGTTATTGCCTGATGGAACTTTGTTTTTTGCTATTAATAGCCCGCAGACAAATGCTGAAAAATTCATTTCTGCATTATATGAGAAAGGCGTTCGCTGTTTTATTACCGGCAGTGATGTCAAAACCCTTTTGCTTAACAAATGCCCGGAAGCTAATTTTTTACAAGTTGAGAATGTATTGGATGCCTTACAAAAGATATCAGCACATCACAGGCACCGGTATCAATATCCTGTAATAGGAATTACCGGTAGTAATGGGAAAACGATTGTCAAGGAATGGCTTTATCAGCTATTGAATCATAAATACAATATTGTACGTAGCCCTAAGAGTTATAACTCACAGGTAGGTGTACCACTGAGTGTTTGGAATATGAATGTTTCTCATACGTTGGGTATATTTGAAGCCGGGATCTCTTTACCCGGAGAAATGGAAAAACTACAAAGCGTTATTGACCCCGAAATAGGCGTATTCACTTATATCGGCGAAGCACATGCCGAAGGGTTTAAAGATATTCATGAAAAAATAAGAGAAAAACTTCGGTTATTTATTGATAGCAGTGTATTAATATATTGTGCCGATGAAGAACCATTAAAGCAAGAAATGATTTCATTTAAACAAACAACGAACAGAAAAATCCGTTTGTTTAACTGGAGCCTGAAAGAACCTGCAGATCTTATCATCAATAGAATTGAAAAACAACAAACCGGTGCAACAATCTTTTGCCGGTATTTGCAGGAAGAATTTAACTTCATGATTCCCTTTACTGATGATGCATCCATTCACAATGCAATAAACTGTTGTTGTGTTATGTTGTATTTGAATTTTCATGTTTCTGCAATTGCTGCTAATATATCACAACTTAAGCCGGTAGAGATGCGGCTTGAATTAAAGGAAGGCATCAACAACTGTTCAATAATCAATGATAGTTACAGTGCTGATATGAGTTCACTCAGTATTGCGCTCGACTTTTTATCTCAACAACAACAACACAACAAACGAACAGTAATTTTAAGTGATATACTGCAAACGGGCCAATCTGAAAATGATCTGTATAATAATATTGCCTTAATATTGAATCAAAAAAAACTTTTCCGTTTTATAGGAGTTGGCCCTCAAATAACAGCTCATGCTAGTGCTTTTGAAAAAATAAAGAACAAAGTATTTTTTGAATCAACAGATGAATTTATCAAGCATTTGCATTCACTGCATTTCAGTCAGGAGACTATTTTGCTAAAGGGTGCCCGAATATTTCATTTCGAAAAAATAAGTCATGCATTAGAGCAAAAAATGCACGAAACAGTTTTGGATATAAATTTAAATGCTTTAAGGAATAATCTGAAACAATATAAACAGTTGCTTAATAAAGAGGTAAAGATTATGGCAATGGTGAAAGCTTTCAGTTATGGAAGTGGTAGTTATGAAATAGCCAGCTTATTGCAACATGCAGCTGTTGATTACCTGGCAGTGGCTTATGCAGATGAAGGAGTTGCTTTGCGAAAAGCGGGAATTCGGTTACCTATTATGGTCATGAATGCCGAGGAAGCCGGATTCAATAACTTAATTCAATATCAACTGGAACCGGAATTGTATTCATTCAATATACTGCAATCATTTTCTCAATACCTGCTGCTACATCGCATTGCAGATTACCCGGTGCACATCAAACTGGATACAGGTATGCATCGTCTTGGATTTGAAGAAAGAGAAACAGATGCACTTTGTAAAATTTTGGCTGTTTCTCATCAAATTAAAATACAAACGGTATTTACCCACCTGGTTGCCAGTGATGACAAAGAACAGGATGAATTTACAAGAATACAGGCATCGTCATTTATACAAATGAGTCAGCGCATTGAACAGGCAATCGGATACTCATTTCTTAAACATATTGCCAATACAGCTGCTATTCACAGGCATAGGGGTTTGCAATACGATATGGTGCGGCTTGGTATTGGATTATATGGCATTGATTCCAATCTAAAACTGGAGAATGTAACAACCCTTAAGACAAGTATCTCACAGATCAAAATGGTACCGAAAGGAGAGAGCGTAGGATATGGAAGAAAAGGAATCGTTAACAGGGATTCGCTTATTGCAACCGTAAGGATTGGCTATGCGGATGGATACCCCAGATTATTAAGTAATGGCAATGGAAGCATGCTTGTGAAAGATCAGCTTGTTCCTGTGATTGGAAACATCTGTATGGATATGACGATGCTTGATATAACAGAATTGGATGCATCAGAAGGAGATGAGGTTATCGTTTTTGGTGAAAATTTACCTGTCACAAAAATATCAGTCTGGGCTAATACGATCCCATATGAAATACTTACAAATATCTCTCAGCGGGTAAAAAGGGTTTATTATGAAGAATAACTCTTTGTAAATGAAAGTTTTGATCTGTTTTAAAAGATGAAATGCCTTTTTATTCTACAACTTTTTAACGAATTATACCCTATAAACAATTTAGCAGTCTTAAGCATATCTTTGCTGCCGTTTATTAACAAGTAGTTCCAGAAAATTCGGGTTAATAAAAATGATTTAAAATCCCGAAAAACTTTAATTGAGGATGAAAGCAAGACATTTAGTTTTTATTATAGCATTGATCGTAATAGCTGATCAGGTTCTAAAGATTTATATTAAGACAAATTACCCTCTAAATACTTCCCAACATATAATCGGTAACTGGTTTCAGTTGTATTTTGTAGAAAATCCCGGGATGGCTTATGGTTGGAAGTTTGGTGGAAATTGGGGCAAGCTGGTACTGACTGTTTTCAGACTGGGTGCCGTTGTATTCGGAACATGGTACCTCGGTAAGATAATCAGGCAGCAATATCATAAAGGGTTTATCATTTGTGCCGCCCTGGTCTATGCGGGAGCATTGGGTAATTTGATCGATTCCTGTTTTTATGGTTTGATTTTTGATAAAGGAATGACCTTTGATATGAGATTTAATGAATACATTGGTTATGATGGATTGGCTGCTTTCTCCAAAAAAGGGTATGCCACTTTTTTACACGGTAATGTGGTGGATATGCTTTATTTCCCAATTATTAAAGGGCATTTTCCAAACTGGTTTCCGGGTTGGGGAGGTGAGGACTTTGAATTTTTTCGGCCAATTTTTAATCTTGCAGATGCATCCATCAGTACCGGTATCATTACAATAATGGTATTTCAAAAAAAGTTTTTCAAGCATCGTGATAATGAAACTGAGCATCATACAATTGAGACCGGAGCACTTGCTGATGATAACTCACATATCTCATAAAAGACTGCATTAAATAAAAATATAAAAAATATACCAGGATGAAATTTGTAAAATATCTGTTTGTTGTGATTTCTGCAATGATCTTCATTTCAGCTTGTCAGAAGGAATTAAATTTTGATGTTGATGGTATCGCCAGAGGTTCTTTAAAAAAAGATGTTACCGGAGACTGCCTGCCCAGTACCATTAATGGGATTTTTAGAAAGGATTCAGTATTGGATAATACCAATTTTATTGACATACAGGTTGATTTGACCAATACCGGTACTTATGAAATTAAGTCAGATACTGTAAATGGATATTCTTTTAAAGGTACCGGTACCTTAGGTATTACCGGACTAAATACAGTAAGATTATATGGTACCGGTAAACCAATAGCTTCTGGTACAGATATTTTTACCATTCGTTTTGATACTTCTGTTTGTAAAATTAATGTAACCGTAATTGGGCCTGGAATAGGTGTTGCTGTTTTTACATTGGGTGGGGCCCCGGGTGCTTGTTCTGGTGCAATTGTTAATGGTACTTATACTCAGGGTACACCGTTGGATGTAAGCAATACCGCTTTGATCACAGTTAATGTTACCGCAATTGGGACCTATACATTTGGTGCCGTTTCTACAAATGGCATATTATTTAGATCTGTTGGAGTATTTACAGTGCTGGGTGTTCAGGCAATTACAATGAACGGAATTGGTCAACCATTGAACCCTGGGATCACCAATGTTACAGCTTCAAATAATACTTTAACAAGTACCTGTACTTTTAGTGTGACTGTGTTGCCATCAGGTGGTTCAACAGCGGCAGTATTTACTTTGAACGGTGTTCCCGGAACCTGTTCTGGTGCTGTAAGCAATGGTACTTATATAGCAGGTACCATATTGGCTGCTTCAAATACCGTAACATTAAATGTAACTGTATTGACTGCCGGAACTTATTCAGTAACTTCAAATGCAATTAATGGCATCTCATTTAGTGCAACAGGTAATTTTGCAACAACTGGTGTACAAACAATAACGCTTTTGGGTACCGGTACACCGACTGCTGCCGGTTCATTTAATTATACTGCAACTGCGGGAATTACAACATGCATATTTTCAATAACTGTTGTTGCTGTGCCGCCTCCGGCAAACCAGGATTATATACCTGAAACGGCTTATAGTAATTGGTCCGACAAGCTTTTTGGCGGAACAGCTGCTGATACCTCTTACATACAGGTTAGTCCCAATACCAAAGTAATAAATACACTTACTTATAAGATCTTTGAAATAAAAGATCTTGGAACAGCAACTGATTCATTTTTTCACCGTAAAAATGGTGGAATGTATTACCAGCTTTATGATGACAGTTATGGATTTGACAATCCTTTTAATAAAGATGGGCTATTGTTAGATTCCAGTCTGGCAACAAATTCAACCTGGAATATCAACCTGGGAAATAATACAATTAACGGTACATCAGCAACGGGTTTGATCGTTGCCAAAATAATTGCAAAAGCTGCAACAGCAACTATCCAGGGAAATCCCTATACAAATATTATAAAAGTAACGTATACTTATAATTATAATTTAGGTCCGGGGAATGTTATTTATGCTGTAGAAGAAATATGGTATGCAAAAGGCAAAGGGGTTGTCTATGATAAAATTAATGATGAGCCTGTAACATTTACAGAAGTGTATGAAACTACCAGGTTACAGATATTTTAATGAATAATAAAATTAATAATTAAAACCCCCGAAGAATCGGGGGTTTTTTTACAGCTCAAAAGAAAGCTGCTCTATGTGGTACAAGATCAATTTACTTTTACCAGTTTTGTTTTTATAGTTTCGTTTTTAAAATTGACGAATAGAAAATAGATCCCATCAGGGGCTTTTATATTTTCAATACTGATATTATTGATTCCTTTTTTGGCAGTCTCTTCTTTTTTCATCATCAATTGGCCTTTGCTGTTGAATAAGGACAAATTCAAATAGCCATCCTCGGGAGTGATCACTTCTGTTATTATATCATTCCTGAATGGGTTTTTCACAGACTTTACCTCGAATTTCAGTTTGGGGCTAAGTAATACTATCCCGCTGTATTTATATAATCCAGCATTGTCTATCATTTTTATCCGGTAATAGGTATTTCCGGTTATTATTTCGGGGTCGGAAAAGTTATATAAAGCTTCATTAATATTTTTTGCAATAATTGAACCGATCTTATTAAAGATGACAGCATCTGTACTTTTTTCAATTTCATATTTGTTGATATTTTGTTCTGCTAATGCAGACCAGTTTAGAAATGATTTATTGTTAGTTAATTGGCCGTTGAATTGATTAAAATTTGTTTGTAAGATGAGTCCGCAATTTATTACTTTGATCATGGTAGATGATCCGTCATTGTGTGCACAATCACCAGTAAGGTTAGCCGCAGTAGTGGCAACAATCACCCGGTAATATGTACCACTGTCGGCCGGGTATGCAAGGAATGGCGGAAGCGTTGCCACAAACTGAAATTGCCCGTTTACCAAAACAGGTGCTCCCACACCGGATGTTCCCGGGCCTGCCATATCAGCCCATGTCGTTCCTCCAACATTACTTTTTTGCCATTTGTAATAAATATAACTGTTGTTGTAAATAAATCGAATGGTATCACTCAGGTTAACTACAAATGGATTAGCCTGGCATCCTAAAACGTAGGGGTTATAATTCATTTTTAATGAGGGGCCACAATGTGCTATTTTTATATCGTCTATTGCCCAGTCGTTTCCGCCGCCGCCCGGAGAATTATTTCTAATAACAAAATTTGCTGTGGTTTGTGTTGGTTTGGTTATAAATGTAAACCCATATTGCTTCCATGGTTGTAACCTGTCATATTTAATATCACCTGTTGTATAATAAGCAAGCCCGTCAATTTCGAATGTAAGATTTGGTCTTACGCCTGAAGAGTCATTTCCGGGATAGGGAATAAATCCGGCTGAGCCACTGCCTCTTCCATTGCTGTCGCAACTGCACCTTGGGCAAACATTCCGATACCAGGCGCTGAATTCATAATACGTGTTGGGGCATAAATTGGACAATGTTTCCTGGTAGGCTATATTAGTATTGTAACTGGCATTAACCAATACAAAATAACCTCCTCTTGTGCCGCTTGCTTTTGGTGGATTTCCGATGGATGGATTAATTGAACCGGTATGATCACCACCTATATCCCAAAAACCAAATACCCGATGTAGCGCCGGAGATTCTGGCATCGTTGAATTTGGGTTCGTCCATGCATCAGCGCTACTATTATTAATGATTGAATAATTATAATCATTTGGCTGTGAGGTGGAAATATTTTGTTTTATATAAGTAGTAGAAAAAGCCAATGCCGGAATCCTGTTTTGAACATTACCACTTGCAAAAGTACCTGCAGAATCCGAAGCAGCACTAACACCTGTACCATTAGAACAAAATCCATTATTTTTAAATAATAATATTTTGTACACAGGGAAAACGGTGTTTGTCCAGCCGTTAGCAGGAGTAACAACTTTATATTTTATACTACCGCCAATGAAAATGGTATCACCATACAAGGCAGCAGGGTTGATCCTGATCCGATAACAGGCCATCATAATACAATGTGAATTAAAAAAACTTGGCTTACTCGTATCTGAACGAATCCGGCCACCCTTTATTCCATTGGCATTATTTCCTAAGTTAATTGTAATTGCCCCGCCGATATTACTTGCCTGGTCAGCATCAAGTGCTTCTGTAAATGGCCCTTTATATGTGAGCCCCTGATTGGTTGCAACCCGCAAAGATCCCGGAATGTATGTTGTCTTGGCAGGAACAACATCAAATACCTGAACACTATCAACAGCAGTGTAAGTAACCTGCCTGATCACGGCAATGGTTACCCTGATTTCAATTGTATCACCGGGGTTGAAAGTGCCACCGGTTGATAATTTACTCAGGTTTGCAAAACTTTTACCAACGTCAACTCGATTGGTTCCTTGTGAGAATACATCTTGATAAAAAGTGAGGGAAAAAAGAATAAAAATAACCAACACATCATGTAAATGTTTTTTCATACTAATTGGATTTAGATGATTAAATAACTACATGGATTGGATGGATATTCCTTTATGACAACGTTAGCAATTTATTAATATTTTGTATAGCAATAAATAAATTCAAATATTATTCATCGTTAGACATAAATGGTTGATGAGTAATGAAATGGAAGTACAATTACGAAAGAAATAATACTAAGTATTACCTGCATTTATATTAAAATGCAAACATATTTTTTTAAAATAATACCCACATATCAGGGAAATTGTATTTCAAAATTTGACTTTAAAACAGTTTTAATCTGTGTATAATAAAAAATAAAAAATCAATTTAATGCTTACATGGAATGACCATGTTTGTTCTCATCAAGAATGATTTTTGTTTTGAAATACTTTTGAACAAATTAATTCGTTCTGATTTTAGTTATCCAACAATTCATAAAAAGGAATATAAAATCCAGGTATTAATATGTACCCTGATAAATCCTATTTTATGAATAAACATTTACTACTCTTATTCACTTTCTTTGTTATTTTCAGTTCTGCCGTTTTTTCACAAGCTGAATTATTTAGCATCAAACAGGTTTTAAACCAGGCTCCGGCTTTAGCTTCTGACAGGTATTATCTTCAACATCCTTTTGAAATATTATATGGGCCTGATGATTCATTATGGATCAGTGAAAAAAGGGGCAGGGTTATCAAAGTTGATCCATTGACCGGGAAAAGAAGGATCATACTGGATATTAAAAGCAGTGTGAAATTTACAACCAGTGGTTCGCCGGTAACTTCAATCAGCCAGGATGGAATGATGGGCCTGGCATTGCATCCTGATTTTCCTGCAGTTGATTCATTCTTTGTTGCATATGTGTATGATGCCGGTGCCGGAGTCAGAAAACTAAGAATTGCACGTTTCCGATTAAAAAACACAACTATATTATCAACCACAGGAAATGAAACGGTTATCATTCAGAATATTCCTGCAAGTACAGATCACAGTTCTGGAAGATTGATCATTGGACCTGACAGAAAAATTTATTATTCTGTTGGAGATCAGGGTGCCAATCAGTTTGCGTTAAGATGTAATCCCAACAGGGCACAGGATGTTCCAACGGCAGGAGAATTAAGTTCGGGAAATTATGCAGCTTACCAGGGTAAGGTATTAAGGATAAATATGGATGGAACGGTTCCCACTGACAATCCAACGATAAAATCTATTCAAAGTCACATTTATACATTTGGTCACAGAAACCCCAATAGTATTGTGTTTGCAAAAAACGGTTCGCAGAATAATTATATCGGAGCCAAGTTATATAGTGCTGAAAATGGTCCGGCAGAAGATGATGAGATCAATCAATTGTTTGCAGGAAAAAATTATGGGTGGCCATATATATCCGGTTTCCGTGATGATAAAATATATCAATACAGGAACTGGTCTTCTGCTGCTAACTGTTCATCACAACCTAGCCCGGGTAGTGAACCTGAATGTTCAAACCCTCCTGCTGCGGCCAGGATCATGAATGAAACAGATACAACACTTCCTAATTTTCAAATACCCATGCGTACATTTTTTACCCCACCTGGAAGCATTGCCTGCAGTTGGTTAAGTAATCCAACAGTAGCGCCATCCAGTATGGATTTCTATGGTTATGGGAATAAAATACCAGGCTGGCAGAATTCAATCTTAATGACAACATTAAAAGAAGGAACTATTTTCAGGTTAAAATTAAGTCCGGATGGAAATAGCTTTGTAAACCTTTCCAATGGTTCAGATACAGCCAGGTATTTTCGGGAAGAAAATCGTTTCCGGGATATGGCAATTGGAAAGGATGGGATTACTTTTTATTTAATAACGGATAGTGTAGGACAAACTTCCGGCCCAACTACGGGAAATACTAATGTGTTAAACAACCGGGGAAGTATCCTTGTTTATAAATATATTGGTGCTGTACTTGCATTGAACATAAACCCGCTTACAACCGTAAGTGCAAGATTGTTCATTAAAATATTCCCCAATCCTACTGGAAAAACCCTATACATTGAAAGTAAACGCAATGTTTCCAAACCAATATTTTACCAGGTATATGATATAACGGGAAGGCTTATGCTTAACGGGGTAAGTAAAAAAGATAATTTTGAGATAAATGTTGAAAAACTCACTGCAGGATATTACACCGTTAAATTATACAACGGGCATGATGTAAATTTACTAACGGAAAAGATTGTAATTCAATAGTTCTTAGCCTTAAGTTATTGGCTTATAGCTAAAGGCTAAGAATTTAAAGTTTCCCAACCATATTCGCAGGAATTACCCATGCATCAAATTCTTCAGGAGTTACATAACCCAGTTTTACAGCCATTTGTTTTAAGGTTGTTCCTTCCTTGTGTGCTTTTTGGGCAATTTCAGCAGCTTTATAATAACCAATCTTTGTATTTAGCGCTGTTACCAGCATCAAAGAATTATCAACGTGCTTTTTAATATTATCTTCAATTGGTTTTAATCCTACAGCACACTTATCATTAAATGAAACACAACCATCACCGATCAGCCGGGCACTGTGAAGAAAATTGTAGATCATCACAGGTTTAAAAACATTCAATTCAAAATGTCCGTTGCTGCCACCGATACCGATGGTAACATCATTACCCATGACCTGGGCAGCGATCATCGTCAATGCTTCACATTGTGTTGGATTTACTTTCCCGGGCATGATAGATGAACCCGGTTCGTTATCCGGTATAAAAATTTCCCCAATACCGCTTCTGGGACCTGATGAAAGCATGCGGATATCATTGGCGATTTTCATTAAACTGACTGCTACCGTTTTTAAAGCACCATGTGACTCTACAATGGCATCATGTGCTGCCAATGCTTCAAATTTGTTGGCGGCAGTAATAAAAGGCAGTTTGGTCAATGTAGCAATTTGCTTTGCAACATTTACATCATATTTGGGAGGAGTATTAATGCCTGTTCCTACTGCGGTACCTCCCAAAGCCAGTTCGCTTAAATGTGCCAGTGTATTTTTAATAGCTTTTAATCCATGATCCAGTTGAGATACATAGCCACTGAATTCCTGTCCTACTGTTAGTGGTGTAGCATCCATGAAATGTGTACGCCCGATCTTAACAACTTTTTTATATGCCTTTGCTTTTTTATCTAATGTATCACGTAGTTTCTGAATGCCCGGAATAGTTGTTTCCATTAAGATCTTATAAGCTGCAATGTGCATGGCAGTTGGAAAAGTATCATTGCTGCTCTGTGATTTATTTACATCATCATTTGGATGCAGGTATTTTTCTTTATCACTTAGTTTACCGCCGTTCAGAACATGGCCACGATATGCAATCACCTCATTCACATTCATATTGCTTTGCGTGCCGCTACCGGTTTGCCATACAACCAGGGGAAAGTATTGATCTAATTTCCCATCCAATATTTCTTTACAAACCTTTCCGATCAGGTCAGCTTTTTTCTTTGTTAAAACCCCGGCTTCTTTGTTAGTTATAGCTGCCGCATGTTTTAAATAAGCAAATGCTTTTATGATCTCTTTGGGCATTTTATTGATATCCTGTGCGATCTTAAAGTTATCGATGCTTCGTTGGGTCTGTGCGCCATACATTGCATCTACGGGCACTTTTACTTCACCCATGGTGTCTTTTTCTATCCTGTATTCCATATTATTCATTTATTTGAATACAAAGTTAATTGAATTGAGATTCACTAAAAAAATATAGCCTGTTCTTTATATGAACAGGCTATACATAAATAAGTAAACTGCTTAATGCTGAATTACTATTTTTTCAACTGCAATTACAGATGCATCTTTGCACGTAGGCAATATTTACAATAAGCTGCATGTAGATAGCAGAACACAAATAATTAATGTAGCACAGAAGAATAAATGGGTATAAAAAGCTGAATAGAAAGTTTACAATTATTTACCTTTAAAAACAGCTTTTCTTTTTTCCAGGAATGCTGCAGTCCCTTCTTTCATATCATCCGTGATAAAACATTCGCCAAAAGCCTCTATTTCTTTATCAAAACCGCTTTTACCATTCGTATAAGCACTATCACTAACAACAGCAACATTGATACATTCTATAATTTTTCCAACAGCGATCGGAGCTTTTGATTGAATTATAATTAAGATATCTTTAGTTCTTTCCAATAAACTCACTGCTGTTGTGACATAATTTACAAGGCCAAGTTGCAAAGCTTCATTTGCATCAATTAAATGAGCCGTCATTTGTAATTCCATACTTTTCCCTTTTCCAATTAATTGCGTTAAGCGCTGAGTGCCGCCATAACCGGGAATCAAGCCTAAATTAACTTCCGGTTGGCCAAATTTTGCGTTTTCGCTGCATAACCTGAAATGACATGCCATGGCTAATTCACAACCGCCTCCCAATGCAAATCCATTAACAGCAGCAATAACAGGTTTTTTACTATTCTCAATTTTAAAAAAAACATCCTGGCCCCTTTTTGCCATAGCCATGGCTTCATCTTTGCTCATGCCTGCAAATTCTGAAATATCTGCTCCTGCAACAAATGCTTTGGGGCCAGCTCCGGTAATAATAGCTGATTTAATATCTGCATTGTTATAAACCTCATCCATAACATTATCCAGGTCAGTAAACACCTGTTTATTCAACGCATTTAATTTATCAGGGCGGTTAATGGTAATGGTGAAAATGCCATTTTCTAATGAAGTAAGAATTGTATTGTATGTCATCGTTTTATTTTGTGTTCCTTAATTAACAAATTGAAAATACCGATATTCAATCTTTATAATAGAAATGCCTTTGAATTGTAATTTTTTTAGGCGATGGTTTCAAAAAATCTTTATTATTTCTTTTTTGAAGTTCGGCAAGGGCTATTAACCTTTCGGATGGAGTTAGCCTATAAAAGTATTCAAGAGAATGCTGTTCCTGCTCTTCAAAAGATTTAAAAATTTTAATTCTCTTTTCCATTTTTCAAAATTAAAAATTTCTATTCACTTTCACCCAATCTTTGATGTAATCGGCAATATCTGTTGTTGTAGTGCCTGGCGTAAATAATTTACCTACACCCATTTTATTCAGCTCATTCATATCATCATCCGGAATGATACCGCCCCCGGTGAGTAATACATCGTTCATATTTTTCTCTTTCATCAAAGCAATTATTTTTGGAAATACAGTGTTATGTGCACCACTGAGAATGCTGATTCCGATCGCATCAACATCTTCCTGCAAAGCAGCATTTACTACCATTTCGGGTGTTTGCCTTAGCCCGGTATAAATCACTTCCATACCTGCATCACGCAGGGCTGTGGCAATTACTTTTGCTCCGCGGTCATGGCCATCCAATCCTACTTTGGCAACTAATACTCTGATGGGTCTTTTCATATACTATCTTGTTATGCGAAAATACAGTAATAGGCTGAATCATATTACCTCGAAAATATTTTCTTCTGAACATTCAGATCTTCTCTTGCAAGCCGGGCTGCTTTATCATCTGCCTGCTGAAAGAAAAACAGCTTATCTCCAAGTTGTCGTGAATAAATATTTGTAACAGAATCAACTAATATTATTTTTTCAAAATGCTGAAATACTTCATCGTCTTTATCCGGTAGTTTGTGCCCAATAAAGATCAGGTGTTTAAATTGAAGTTCATTGGGTATCCATAAAAGGAAAGAACCATTGTCGCAAATGACCTTGTTTCTAAATTGTTCATTTTTACTATAAAACTTTAATGAACCGGCCTGTCCATAATTGCGACAGTAGATCACCAGATCTTTTTTTACAGAATCCGGAAGTGTATTGAAAAATAATTCTGTTTTTGTTGCCATTTCTTTCCAACCAAGCATGTCTCCAAAATCCTGTGGAAGTTCATGTTCTTTTTGATCTTCCCATTTGTGTTTTATATTGTGTTTTTTATAAAATACCGCAAGTTTAGCTGGTTCCCAGATAGCTAATGCCATGGGTAAAATCACCCAGCTCATGAAAAGGACTATGAGTATAAAAACGGGATATAACCATTTTATTTTTCGTGTCCATTGTTGCCATGCTACAGCACCTGCTGCAAACAGTACGGGATAGATCCCCAACGAATAGTAACCCTTTCCACTACCCAGTATCAATAATATGATCACAATCAAATAAGTAAAAGCAATAAAACGGAACGCTTTGTTTTTAAACAACCAGATCAATCCTCCGATCCAGACAAATAAGGCTGGTAAATTCATTAGTAATTGATCAATGAGAAAATCTTTTGGGTTAATGTAGAGTAATTGAGTTTCTCGAAGCTCTTCCATGTGATGTATCAATGGCCAGTTGTGAATATATTGCCAATATATATTTGGAATGATCAGTATGAAAAATACAATTGTAGCTATATATATTCTTTTTTGAAGGAATATATTCTTATACATGGATATCAATAATGCGAGCAATAATGCTGAAATGATGAATACGACAGAATATTTACTCCAAAATCCAAGGGTAAGACTTATTGTAAATGCATATAAATGAAAGTTTTGCTGCGAACGCAGGAACCTGATCAAATAATAAATAGAAACTGTCCAGAAGAAAATATCCAGCATATTAGGTTGAAACAAAGAATGTACTCTTAGAAAGGCACCTGTCATAACTGAAAGGCCTCCTAATATTTGTGCATGAAATTTTCCTCCCAGTTGGGCTGTTATCAGGCAGGTGAAAATAACTGTTAATGAACCAAATAAAGAAGGCCAGCATTTTATCCAGAATACAGTTCCACCAAGCTGTGATGAAATGCTTCCGAGGTATGAAAGTAAAGGAGGATTTTCCAGATAACCTAAAGCAAGGTGCTGCCCCTGTTGGTAATATAAAAATTCATCCCGCTGTAATTCAAATACAGGCGATTGAAGCCAAAACGGTAAAATGAATTTTATGATAGCAAGTAAAATGATAAGCCACCAGATTGGTTTTTCAGAATGATTCATGCTAAACAAGGTAAGAATGTATTATCAATAAATCATTTTTACATTTCAGGGAGCGTTTATTTTGATGATCAATTTAATGACTGAAAAATTTCAATTGCTTTTACTATTCTCTTGATTGTTTCATCAATACCGATCGTCTCAGCAATTACAAAAACACCCGGCCCTATCTTACTGCCAACCAGCATTACCCTTAATAACATTTGTAATTCTCCTGGTTTGATATTTTTTTCTGTGGCAAGTTCTTTAAATATCAGTTCGATATTTTCAATTGTAAAAAGATCTGCCTGATCTAATCTCATAGCAAGTCCTTCAAAATAATCTTTTTTGAACGCATCCCATTTTGGTTTTACACTGGCTTCATCATAAGTAGCCGGTGAAACAAAAAAGAATTTCCCCTGCTCATAAAAATCTGTGAGTAAACTACAACGGTCTTTTATTAATTCAATTACTTTTTCTAATAAAGATTCGTTTTCAATAACAATGTTGTTAGCCTCAAAAACTTCCTTAACATTTAACTTTAAACTTTGAACTGAAAGCTTCTTGATCCATTCGTGGTTGAACCATTTAGCTTTTTCAAAATCAAATTTGGCACCGGCCTTATGAACCCGTTCAATGGAAAATTTTTCGATCAATTCATCCATCGAAAATAATTCCTGTTCTGTACCATCATTCCAACCCAATACTGCCAGCAGGTTAATAAATGCTTCCGGCAAAAATCCTTTTTCTTTAAATCCTTCAGTTAGTTCATTTGTTTTTGGATCGGTCCAGTTCATGGCAAATACCGGGAAGCCGTATTTAGCACCATCTCGTTTACTTAGTTTTCCACTCGGGCCCATGATAAGTGGCAAATGTGCCCATTGTGGCATTTTATCCAAACCGAAAAGGTATTTCCACAACATAATATGTACCGGAGCACTGCTTAACCATTCTTCTCCCCGAAAGGCATGAGTGATCTTCATTAGGTAGTCATCAACCACAACTGCCAGGTGATAAGTAGGCATTCCATCTGCTTTAAGCAAAACCTTGTCATCTACCAGGGAAGATTCAAAACTAACTTCATGGTGGATCATATCAATAAAACGGATCGTTTCATGCTCGGGCATTTTTATACGTATTACATGACGTGTACGCTCATCCAATAGTTTTTTTACCTGTTCAGCCGGTAAAGCCAGGGAATTTTTCATTTGCATCCTTACTTTTCCATCATATTGAGGAGAGGGATTTTCTGCTGTTTTATTTTCACTCCTCATTTTTTCCAATTCATCAGGTGTATCAAAAGCATAATATGCAAATCCTTCATTTACAAGCTTTTCGGCATATTCCCGGTATAGTGGTTTTCTTTCGCTTTGCCGGTATGGGGCATGTTCACCCCCATGTAGTGGGCTTTCGTCAGGTTCTATACCACACCATTTCAGGCATTCGAAAATATACTTTTCAGCTCCTTCTACATACCTGGTTTGGTCGGTATCTTCGATCCGAACCACAAAATCGCCCCCATGCTTACGGGCAAAGAGGTAATTATATAAAACAGTTCGTACACCACCCAGGTGCAATCCCCCAGTGGGGCTGGGAGCAAAACGAACCCTTACTTTATTATTCATGCAGCAAAGTTAAGGATCAGTTAAGAAGTAATGCAGGCATATTACCTTAATAATAAAACCTTTAAAAAAACGTTTGAGTAAGGTTTAACATGATTTTTAAAATAAATAGACCTTAAATTAAACTTTTAACTCTTTCTTGCATCTATGTATAAAATAAACAAAAAATAAAAAATTATGAAAAAATCACTTCGTTTCCTAATGATTGCTGTAATAGCCATTTCAGTAACATTTTCAAGTTGTAAAAAAGCGGATACTCCAAATGTGGATAATTCATCTGAACTATCAACTCATTCCGATGACCAGTCTCGTTTTAATAGTGAGTCTGATGATGTACTTAATGATGGAAATACCGCTATTGAGAACTACAGTGCATTTGAAGGCAGGGTAGAAAATACAGTGGGCGTTATCTGTAATGCCACTACTGTTTTGGATTCTACTGCAACACTACGCAGAATCACCATTACTTATAACGGGCTTAATTGCTGGGGTACTCGTTCACGCACCGGTGTTGTTGTACTTACCATGCCTTTGGGTCAGCGTTGGAGAGACCAGGGTGCTGTATTAACAACTACTTTTCAAAATCTAAAGATCACCAGGGTGAGCGATAATAAGAGTATCACGATCAATGGTATTCATGAGGTTAAAAATGTAACAGGTGGCCGTTTGGGACAATTAGCATCTTTGGGAACGATCGTACATGAAATCACAAGCCCTGGAATGAGTGTAACATTTGATAACGGTACAACCAGGACATGGCAGGTAGGGAAAAGAAGGACATTTACTTATAATAATGGTATTGTGATCAGAACAATAGGCATACATACTGATGGTACTACAACCGGTATATCTGAGTGGGGAACCAATCGTTTTGGAAATGCTTTTGTTACTGTTATTGTTGAACCAATGACCATACGCCAGAGTTGTGACTTCAGATTAGTAAGTGGTCAGGTTTCGCATCAAAGATTAAATGCCACAGCTGTTGTTACATTTGGATTGGATGCAACCGGCAATCCTACAACATGCCCGGGATTAGGATTACCTTATTATTTTAAATTGGTTTGGACAGGCTCCAATGGAGTGGTCAGAACTTATATCAGACCATATTAATCATTTCATATTCTTCAAAAAGAGGCGGCCTTTAAACAGGTCGCCTCTTTTGCATCTGAGATATTCAATTTATCAATTAAATTGCCTCATGTTTTATTTTGTAAAAACTCCGGGTTGGCTAAAGGGATTATATAATCAATGTACCTGGGATATGCCGGCGGATGAAAAAAAGATCTACTTGAGTTTTGATGACGGGCCTCATCCAACTATAACTCCCTTTATATTGGATGAATTAAAAAAATACGATGCCAAAGCCAGTTTTTTCTGTATCGGAAAAAATGTACTGGCTTATCCGGAAGTTTACAAAAGGATCATTGAAGAAGGTCATGCAGTTGGGAATCATAGTTTTAATCACCTGAACGGATGGAAAACGGATGATGCTGCATATTTGGATGATATAGCAGCGGCAAAAAAATACATCGATAGTAATTTATTCCGTCCTCCTTATGGAAGGATAAAAAGATTTCAGCTTCATCAATTATCGGGTAAGCGGTTTAACCTCAAAACAATCATGTGGACTGTATTAAGTGGTGATTTTGATGAAAAGATAAGTCCTGAAAAATGCCTGAAAAATGTTTTACACAATAGTGAAGCAGGTTCAATTGTTGTATTTCATGATAGTGAAAAAGCCAATAACCGTATGCGTTATGCATTGAGTGGTTGTTTAAAATATTTTAGCGTAAAAGGCTTTCGTTTTGAGAAGATCAGTGTATGAATGTGCTTAAAAAAATGTGGGCCTGGGTAGAAACCCTGGCCCGTTTTTAATCCGTACCCTATGAAAACTTTTAGCAAATTACATTATTGTATTAATAAACCCAAGTTTTTATTTTATTATCATTAAAATTGTCTTGCTGCTTTTTTATTTAAATTATATTGTAGTTTTTATTCTACACAAAAACCGTTTATATGTTGATTGATACTCATTGCCATTTGTACCTGGAAGATTTTGAATTGGATATTGAAGAAGTGGTCAGCAGGGCAAAGTTATCAGGTGTTGAAAGGTTTTATTTGCCTGCTGTTGATAGTAACAGCACAGCCGCCATGTTTGAACTGGAAGCAAAATATCCGGGTAAGTTCTTATCAATGATGGGGTTGCATCCCTGTTCTGTAAAAAGTAATTATAAAACCGAACTTGCATTGGTTGAGGATTGGTTATCAAAAAGAAAATTTGCAGCCATAGGAGAGATCGGCCTTGATTTCTTCTGGGATAAAACTTTTACTAAAGAACAATACGAAGTTTTTAAGAAGCAAATAGAACTGGCAATAGCATATGAACTTCCCATTGTAATTCATACAAGGAATGCCATGCAAGAAACGATTGATGTTGTTAAGCAATACAAAGGACAGGTTAAAGGTATCTTTCATTGCTTTGGCGGAACCCTGGAAGAAGCCCGCCAGATAATTGACCTGGGTTTCTATTTGGGCATTGGAGGTGTAGTTACTTATAAAAAAAGTGGTCTTGCCGAAGTGCTTAAGGAAATTGACTTAAGCTACATTGTTCTTGAAACTGACTCACCTTATCTGACTCCGGTACCTTTCCGGGGTAAAAGAAATGAAAGTAGTTACCTGACATATATTGTTGAAAAAATTGCTGAGGTAAAAGAAATGACCCTGGAAGAAGTTGCAGGAATTACCACTGCAAATGCATTAAAAATATTCCCTTACTGAAAGTTAACCTACATAATTGCCACAGATTCACAGATTAGTTTTTTTGATTGTATTAAATCTGTGAATCCGTAGCAATTTGCATTTATTTCAAGTTAATGAGTAGGCATGAAAGTATGTTTTCATTTTCCTTTTATATTGTTTTAAAATTCAAGCTTGGTTCCTATACTAAATAAGTATTTATTTTAGACTAATTTTACACTGAAAAACAACCTCTTTCGCATTTTTATATACTTGACAACTAAAATTATTAAAGACCGTATCAATGAACTGCAAAGAGCAATTTGAACTACTTCAAGTTTGTGTTATTATCCCAACATATAACAATGAATCTTCTCTTTCTGGAGTAATTGAAGATGTAAAAGCATACTGTAATAATATCATTCTAGTAAATGACGGGTCAACAGACAGTACAAAATCAATCATAGAATCTTTTCCTTTTGTAGAAATGATCAGTTATGATAGAAATGTTGGAAAAGGCTGGGCACTTCGTACAGCATTTGCTTATGCCATTGATAAGGGTTTTCAATACGCTATAACCATTGACTCCGATGGTCAGCATTTTGCTAAAGACCTGCCGGTTTTTATAGAAAAACTCAAGACTGAGCAAAATGCGATCATCATCGGCGCCAGGAATATGGATCAGGCTTCTGTTCCGGGAGGTAGTAATTTTGGTAATGCTGTTTCTAATTTCTGGTTCAAAGTAGAAACTGGTATCATTTTACCTGATACACAATCCGGCTATCGGTTATATCCATTGAAAGCTATCAAAGGGATGCACTTTTTTACCCGGAAGTATGAATTTGAAATAGAAGTACTGGTTAGGTCAGCATGGAAAGGGGTGGGTGTTGTTTCAGTTCCTGTTTCTGTTTATTATGCGCCTAAAGAAGAACGTATTTCTCATTTCAGGCCTTATAAAGATTTTTTCAGAATTGGTGTTTTAAATACCGTGCTTGTTTTGATCACTTTCCTTTACATCAAACCAAGAGATCTTTTACGAAGCATTTTTATTAAAAAGGACTTTAAACAAAAGCTGAATGAGCATTTGTATAATCCCGAACATTCCATACATCTTAAATCTTTCTCTGTCGCATTTGGTGTATTCATGGGGATCATTCCAATTTGGGGATTTCAGTTAGTTGCAGCCATTTTTTTGGCAATATTATTAAAGTTGAACAAAGCATTGGTCATTATCGCTGCCAATATCAGCATACCTCCTATGATACCATTTATTATTTTCGGAAGTTATAAAGCTGGTGCATTCTGGATGGGAAATAATGCCATGCAGTTTGATTTTAGCAGGTCTATAACTTTAGATTCAGTCAAAAAGAATGTACAGCAATATATTTACGGTAGTATTACACTGGCAATAATGGCGGGCATTTTTTCGGGTGTAATCACTTTTGTATTATTGAAGTTATTTACTAAAAAACCGGTTTCTGCCTGATAATCTTCTTTTACATGGAGAAAATATTAATTCGTATATATAATTATTTTGAAAAACACCGTCCGGCTTTTTTCACGCTGTTTGCTTTTTGTTTCCTGCTCACCGGTTATTTTGCAATGCAGGTAAAGTTCGAAGAAGATATTTCCAAAATTTTACCCAAAGACAAAAAGATAGAAAAACTCAACGAGGTTTTTCAAAATTCAAAATTCATGGATAAGCTGGTGGTTATGGTATCACAAATAGATACCACATCCTCCGCAGAACCCGACAGCCTGGTTGCATTTACAAGCGTTTTTGTTGAAAAAATGCAGGAAAAACTTTCTCCATATATCCGTCATATTAATGATAAAGTAGATGATGACCTGGCAATGGGGCTATACAATACCGTAAGCGAACACTTACCTATATATCTCGATGATAAAGATTACCGGTCTATAGATACACTGATAACCCCGGCAAAACTGAAAGAAACACTTGAACAGAATTTCAGAACGTTGACTTCACCCGCAGGTTTTGCTTTAAAAAATATGATCAGCAAAGATCCTGTCGGGATCAGTTTCCTGGGTTTAAAAAAATTACAGCAATTACAATACGATGAAAACTTTGAATTGTATGATAATTATGTAGTTACAAAAGACCATAAGCAACTACTAATATTTATTACACCTGCTTTTCCTCCCAATAATACCGGCAAGAATGCTATGTTGCTGGAAGGTCTAGACAGTATTATTAAAAATCTTAGTAATACAGATCATAAAAATATTACTGCATCCTATTTCGGTGCAACAGCAGTTTCAGTAGGCAATGCATTGCAATTAAGAAAGGATACCCTGCTTACACAGGGAATAACCGTTCTGTTTATTATTGTTTTTCTTGGCTTTTATTTTCGCAGGAAAAGAGCACCCTTTATTATACTTGTTCCTGTAATTTTCGGTGCACTGTTCTCTTTGGCGGCCATCTATTTTATTAAGGGAAGTATTTCAGTAATTGCACTTGGTACCGGTTCTGTTGTTTTGGGAATCGCAGTAAATTATTCATTACATGTTTTTAATCATTACCGGCATACAAAGAATATACATCAATTAATTAAGGATCTTGCTCTACCTATGACGGTTGGCAGTTTCACGACCATTGGTGGATTCCTTTGCCTGGAGTTTGTGGAATCCGAAATGTTGAAAGAT
This sequence comes from Ferruginibacter sp., assembly GCA_031373525.1. GTDB lineage: Bacteria > Bacteroidota > Bacteroidia > Chitinophagales > Chitinophagaceae > Ferruginibacter. The sequence continues at coordinate 10,482 of JANMMS010000061.1, read as the reverse complement.
CTTGGTTTATTTGCTGCTTTCAGCCTGATAGGTGCTTCAATCAGTTCTTTGATCTTTCTTCCACATTTAATCAGATCAAAAAAGCAACAGGCTTTACAAGAAAAAAAGTCAGTTTCTGTTATAGATAAAGTAGCAGCATACCGGCCGGAGTATAATAAATACCTGGTAATTATTATACTGGTTTTAACGATCGTTTTTGGTTATTGGGCAACGAAAGTTGGATTTGAATCTGACCTGAATAAGATGAACTTCATGTCAGCCAAATTAAAACAGTCGGAAAAACAACTGAATACGATCAATCAATATGCCCTTCAGTCAGTTTACCTGGTAACGGAAGGGAAAAACCTGGATGAAGCACTTATCAACAATGAAAAACTGGCTACTGATATCGGGAAACTCGTAACAAAGAACATCGTTAAGAAATACTCTGGCGTTTCATCCCTGATCATTTCAGATTCTTTACAAAAAACAAGAATTGACACCTGGAAAAAATACTGGACACCGGAAAAGAAATCTTCATTGCTTGCAACACTTTTAAAAGAAGGCACTGCATTAAAATTCAGTGCGACTGCTTTTGATCAGTTTAAAAATTTGCTCGAGAAGGATTTTCAACCAGCCAACATTGATGCAATGGCTGATGTTAGAAAAAATTTCCTGGACGATTATATAACTGAGAAACCGGGAAAGACCACTATCGTAACATTAATAAAAGTTTCGCCGGAACATAAACAGGCCGTTTACAAAGCATTTGAAAATGAGCCAAACATTACAGTACTTGATAAGCAATACCTGACAACAAAGTTTGTACAGATCATCAATGATGATTTTACCAGCATTGCTTTAATGACCTCTTTATTGGTGTTTTTTGTTTTACTGATCATGTATGGGCGTATTGAATTAACACTGGTTTCATTCATACCTATGTTCATCAGCTGGATTTGGATACTGGGTATCATGGGAATGGCAGGCATACAGTTCAACATCATTAACATAATTATTTCTGCATTGATCTTTGGATTGGGAGATGATTACAGCCTTTTTATCATGGATGGTTTGTTGCAGGAATATAAGACCGGCAAGAAAAATATCTCATCTTTTAAATCTTCCATTCTTTTATCTGCTATCACAACTATTGCCGGATTAGGTGTGTTGATATTTGCTAAACATCCTGCTTTAAGGTCTATAGCTGTCATATCTATTGTTGGAATTGTATGTGTTGTGATCATGTCGCAGATATTAATTCCATTTTTCTTCAATATTTTAATAAAGAACCGGGTAGAACGAAAATTATTTCCCTGGACGTTGACCAGTTTTCTTAAATCTGCATTTGCATTTTCTTTATTTATTTCCGTAAGTATTTTCTTTACGGTATTGGGAAGAAGTTTTGTGAGGTTACAGGTAAAGGAAAAAGGAAAATACCTGTATCATGTATTACTATCAAAAGCCTGCTGGTTCTTAATGTATATCATGGGCAATGTAAAAAAGAAGATCATCAATCCTTTAAATGAAGATCTGTCGAAGCCTGCGGTCATTATTTGCAATCATCAGTCATCCCTGGATATCGTACCCCTGATCATGCTGAATCCGAAGATCCTGATGTTCACCAATAATAAGAAATGGAATGCTCCTTTTTTTGGTCCGGTAATAAGAATGGCAGATTATTTTCCTGCTGAACAGGTTGATCAGAAAATGGATCAGATCGCCGACAGGGTTAAACATGGTTATTCACTGATCGTATTCCCTGAGGGTACCAGGTCTGAAGACGGCACAGTGAAACGTTTTCATAAAGGGGCTTTTTACCTGGCCGAAAAACTGGGTATAGATATTCTGCCTGTCATGATCCATGGAACAAATTATACATTAACAAAAAAAGATGCATTACTTAAGGATGGACAGGTGACCCTTAAATTTTTACCAAGGATCAGTCCGGCAGATATTGGTTTTGGAAATGGTTATGTAGAAAGAGCAAAGAACATTGGACGATATTTCAGAAATGAATTTGAACAGTTGAGGAGCGAAATAGAACAGCCTGCATATTTCAGGGAAAAATTGATCTACAATTACCTGTATAAAGGGCCATTTCTGGAATGGTATATGAGAATTAAAACGAAGATCGAAAATAATTATACAATCTTTAATGAATTGGTTCCTCAGCAGGGAAAAATACTGGATATTGGTTGTGGGTATGGTTTTATGTCATACATGTTACATTTCGTTTCAAACAAGAGAGAGATTACAGGGATGGATTATGATGAAGAAAAGATTGAAACAGCCAATCATTGCTTCAGCAAAACAACAGCAATAAATTTTGTATGTTCGGATATATTAAATTTCAGCTTTGAAAAATATGATGCCATTATCCTGGCAGATGTACTTCATTACCTACAGCCAACTGAGCAGGATCAGGTTATAGAGAAATGTATTGCTCAACTAAATACCGGCGGAATTGTTATCATAAGAGATGGAGATAGGGATAAGATAGAAAAACATAAAAAAACCAAACTAACTGAATTTTTCTCTACAAAATTTTTTAAGTTTAATAAAACGGGTGAACAAGGGCTTTCGTTTTTATCGGGAAGATCGGTTAGGGAGAAAGCAGCAAAGCACAATATGAAATGCACGGAAATTCGTGATTCAAAAATAACTTCCAATACTATTTTTGTAATTGGAAAAAGTTAAGAGTAATTAAGTATGAACAATTTTGATATCGTAATTATTGGGAGCGGAATGGGAGGTCTTGTATGTGCAGATATATTAAGCAAGGAAGGCTATAAAGTATGTGTGTTAGAAAAGAACCGCCAGATCGGCGGCTCCTTACAAACATATGTGCGTAATAAAGTGATCTTTGATTCAGGTGTTCATTACCTGGGAGGTTTGGGAAAAGGACAAAATCTTTACCAGTTATTCAAATACCTCGGTATCATGGATAGATTGAAATTGCAGAAAATGGATGAGGATGTATTTGACAAGATCATTATAGAGAATGATAACAAAGAATATATTTTTGCACAGGGGTATGAGAATTTTATTCAGCATCTGCTTAAAGATTTTCCCAAAGAAGAAAAAGGGCTTCGCTTGTATTGCGATAAGATAAAGGAAGTGTGTCGTAAATTTCCTTTGTACAATTTGAGATCCGGAGGGGATTTCAATGAAAAAACTTCTGTATTGGAAATAGATACCCGGGCTTTTATTGAATCAGTAACAACTGATAAAAAATTGCAGACCGTACTGGCAGGTAATAATATGCTATATGTGCTTCAATCAGATAAAACTCCTTTCTATGTTCATGCAATGATATTGAACAGTTATATTGAGAGTTCCTGGAAATGTATTGATGGTGGTTCAGTGATCGGTAAATATATGGTAGAGAATATCCGTAAGCAGGGAGGCGTTATTCACAGGAACAGCGAAGTAAAAAAAATAAACGTAGAAGAAGGGAAAGTAAATTTTGTGGAATTGGCAGATGGTTCAAGGATTTATGGAAAAAATTTTATTTCCAATATGCATCCGGTGCAAACGTTGGCTATGACTGAAACCGATCTTATAAAGCATGCCTATCGAAGCAGGGTAAAGAGCCTCGAAAATTCAATCGGGGGTTTTGTAATTAACATTGTTTTCAAAAAGGACTCATTCAAATATTTAAAACATAATTATTATTATCATAAAGAAGGCCATGTATGGAATTTGGTTGATCATACAGAGGATAACTGGCCACTTTGTTATGCCATATTTTGTTCGGCTTCATCAAAGTCGGATGAATATGCTGAGTCAATGTCCATACTTACTTATATGAGATTTGATGAAGTAAATCAATGGGGAAATACCTTTAACACTGTTTCTTCAGAAAATAACAGGGGGGAAGCGTATGATAGATTCAAAAAACGTAAAGCAGAACTGTTGATAAACCTGGTATCGGAAAAGTTTCCCGGGTTAAAAGATTGTATTCAGGATTATTATACCGCAACACCACTCTCTTACCGTGATTATATCGGTAATGATGACGGGTCAATGTATGGAATTGTGAAGGACTACAGGAACCCATTGAAAACATTTATTTCTCCCCGTACCAAATTGCCCAACCTTTATCTAACGGGTCAAAACCTTAATTTGCATGGTATCCTGGGGGCTGCAATGAGCGGGATAGTAACCTGCATTGCATTTATGGGAAATGAAACTATCATTGAAAAAGTAAGAAATGCTTAAAAGAAAAAAATTCTGGAAACGGGTTCTATATGTATTGGGATTTATCTTTTTGTTAATGATAATTACTGTCATCTATATGGTGCAGGTATCAAAAGTTCCGGATCCAACAGTCGCTGATAAAAGAAGCCTTCAATTTCAACGAACAGAGATCAGCAAAGGCTTTTATACTTTAAAAGAAAACTGGTTCAGGCACAGTAAAAGTGGGTTGTATGAATTATATGTAGAAGGAGAACCTTTTGAACTCGGGGTGATCAATGGAAAACTGACCAAAGAACTTGTAGTAAGGCAGGAAGACCATTTCAGTGAACAGATCAATAAAATGGTTCCTTCAGCTTTTACCAGGAATTACCTGCGGTACCTGATCGGATGGTTCAACAGGGATCTTGGAAAGAATATCAGGGAAGAATACAGGGATGAAATATTTGGGATCTCTGAATCTGCTTCAGAGAAATATCAATACCTGGGCACCAATTACCAACGCATCTTAAACTATCACGCCGCTCATGATATCGGACATGCCCTGCAAAACCTTGCGTTGGTGGGTTGCACTTCATTCGGCACCTGGGACGACAGGTCGGCAGACAGTACCATGATCATTGGACGTAACTTTGATTTTTATGTAGGGGATAAATTTTCAGAAGATAAGATCATTGCATTTTTTAATCCCACACAAGGCCATAAATTCATGACCATCACATGGGGTGGTTTTATTGGTGCCGTTTCAGGGATGAATGATGAGGGATTATCAGTAACCATCAATGCAGCTAAATCGGATTACCCGTTGGGTTCGGCAACGCCTGTATCATTGGTAACCCGCGAAATATTACAATACGCAAAGAATATCAATGAGGCAGTAGCTATTGCCAAAAAGCGAACCATGTTTGTTTCAGAATCGTTCCTGGTAGCATCAGCAGCTGATAATAAAGCCGTGATCATTGAGAAAACACCGGATGCATTGGATATTTATGATCCCCACAAAAACTTTATAGTGTGTGCCAATCATTTTCAAAGCAAAGGATTGGTTAACTCAAAGAAGAACATAGAACAAATGAAAGAAAGCGCTTCTCCTTATCGTTATGAAAGATTAATGGAATTGTTGAATAGAAATGGAAAGAATACGGTTCAAAAAACGATCAATATTTTAAGAGACCGGAAAGGTATACACGATGCTGATATTGGTGATGGCAATGAAAAAGCGATCAACCAGCTGATCGCACATCATTCCGTTGTTTTTGAACCTCAGAAAAGGATCGTTTGGGTTTCCACTGCACCCTGGCAATTGGGTCAATACATTGCCTATGACCTGAAAAAAATATTTGCAATGCGAGGACTAAAACAAGATATTGAGATCTCCGATTCAAGCCTGACCATTGCAGCTGATCCGTTTTTATTGACAACTGAGTTTAAAAACTTTGAATCTTTTAGAAAATTTAAACAGCGGCTTGCTGACGGAGATAAGATTGATGACGATAGCCTGGTAGCTACCAATCCTGATTTTTATAATGCTTATGTGCTGGCTGCTGATTATTTGTACAAACAAAAAGATTATAAAAAGGCATTACAATTTTATCAAAAGGCATTAACAAAAGTTATTGCTACAAAGAAAGAAGAAGATCATATTAAAGAGCAAATAGAAAAAATAGAAAAGAAGTAAAAATAATTAGAGAGCTTAGCCCCTCTCCTTTGGAGAGGGGTTGGGGTGAGGTCAAACAGATGCAAGTCTTTAAATTTAAAAATAACCTACATGATTTTTGGAATCGGCATAGATCTTATTGAAGTGGAACGGGTAGCCGATAAGATCGGTAAAAAGGCCGGTTTTAAAGAACTGGTTTTTTCACTAAAAGAAATTGATTATTGTGAACGTATGACCAATAAGTATGAGCACTATGCTGCCCGTTTTGCAGCAAAAGAGGCTTTTTTTAAAGCAATGGGAACCGGTTGGAGAAATGGTACAGCTTTTAATGAGATTGAAATAACTAATGACGAAAATGGAAAACCGGAAATAATTTTTTTGGGAAACACTGCAACAACCATTCATGAAATGAAACTGGGAAAAATTTCTGTTTCACTTTCACATCTTAAAACAATGGCTTCCGCTGTAGTAATAATTGAAAACTTATGATGTATTCTAACGAAACGGCATACCAGCCTAAAGATGTAATTAAACTAATGCAGGCAAGAAAATTGCAACAACTGATGCGGTATGTTGCAAAACATTCGCCATTTTATAAAGAACTGTTTGCCAAAAATAATATCAGCATTGAAGATATAAAGGGGCCCGATGATCTGAAAAAGATTCCAACAACCCTTAAAGAAGACCTGCAAAAAAGGAATAATGATTTTTTATGTGTAGAAAAAGATAAGATCATTGAATACAGTTCTACTTCAGGTACTTTGGGAAGCCCGGTTACAATAGCACTTACTGAGAACGACCTTGGAAGGCTCTCATATAATGAGTGTTCATCATTTGCATGTACGGGAGGAACTTCTGAAGATATTTACCAGCTCATGCTTACGCTTGACAGGCAGTTCATGGCTGGCATGGCTTATTACTCAGGTATCAGGCGGATGGGAGCGGGGATCATCAGGCTGGGCCCGGGTGTTCCGTCGTTGCAATGGGAAACGATCCTGAGGCTTAAACCCACCGCAATTGTTGCAGTGCCATCTTTTATCATTAAATTAATTGCATTTGCCAAAGAACATAACATTGATATGAATAGTTGTTCAGTAAAAAAGGCAATATGCATCGGCGAGAATATCCGAAACACCGATTTCTCATTAAACATATTGGGAAAAAAGATCACTGACTCATGGAATATACAATTGTATTCTACTTATGCATCTACAGAAATGCAAACAGCATTTACAGAATGCAAAGAATTTAAGGGCAGCCATATGCAACCTGAATTGATCATACTTGAAATGCTGGATGAAAATGATGAACCTGTTGCTCCGGGCCAGCTGGGTGAAGTTACCATTACAACCCTTGGAGTAGAAGGGATGCCGCTGCTGCGTTATAAAACCGGGGATATATGTTTGCATTTTGATGAAACCTGTGCTTGTGGCCGTAAGAGTACCAGGTTATCTTCTGTGGTTGGCCGAAAAAAACAAATGATAAAATATAAAGGCACCACATTATATCCTCCTGCACTCTTTGATATTTTAAATGAAATGGAAGATGTGCTTGATTTTGTTGCAGAGGTCTATTCAAATGAAATGGGAACAGATGAAGTGTTGATCTATATATACCCTGTAGATTTTTCGGAAGAATGTAACCGAAAGATCCGGGCAAATCTGCAGGCCAGGTTACGGGTTAGTCCGCATGTGAAATATATAAATGCTGAAGAAATTAAGAAAATGCAGATCAATGAGGAGGGAAGAAAAGTTATTAAATTCATTGACAGGAGAAGCTAATGAAATGTAAAATATTGAATGTAAAATGTAAAACTATACCACCTTATCCGGTTTACATTTAATATTCATCATTCCATTTGCGTTTTACTTTGCCCAATGGCAAGCATGATTGTTTCCATTATTTCATCATTTGTGGTATTGTAATCAATCACTAATGGTTCTTTAAATTTTACCGAAAGCGTAGTACCTCTCTTAATTATTTTCAACCCTTTTTTATCAAATGCAATATTGAAGCCGGAGATAACAATGGGAATTACAATGGGCTTATTTTGTTTGATCAATAAAACGGTTCCTTTTCTTCCGGGGGCAAATGATTTGGTGGTTCCCTGCGGGAAATTAATGACCCAACTGCTTTTCAAAGCCCGGTCTATTTTCCTGGTATCTGATACATCTAAACCCTGCCGCAGTTCTTTGCTTCCTTCATTCCAGGTTCTTTTTACAGTAATAGAGCCTGCCAGTTCAAATAAACGGGTTACCCAATTCTCTTTCATGGTTTCAGCAGCCGAAACAAAAAATACACTGGTAAAAGGATTCAATAAATAATAGGGGATACCCAACCGGTTTTTTTTTCTCCATTTAACCGCACAAAAAATGTGCAGGAATGTAATTACTTCGGCAAAATAGGTCTGGTGGTTGCTGACGAATAAAACATTTTTTTTAGGAAGCCCTTTAAGATGTTCTGTGCCTTCAATTTTTAATTTATTGAAAATAGCCAACCCCGGATATGAAACTGATCCAACAATTGCATACACAATGGCCCTGACCAATCGTATGTTTTTTAGTTTATCAGTTAATTTACTCATTGAAACTTGTATACGAATAGAAGAAACTAAAATAGTAATTGTTATTGAATAAAAATTATTTCTTTAATTTATATATTGTATCATTTTTAATTTAAATTAATACGTCATTGCGAGGGACGAAGCAATCTGACGAGAATAGTACTAATAATTTAGATTGCTTCGTTCCTCGCAATGACGACAATCAGGTTTCTCACAATAACGACAATTTTTAAACTGTAATTCTTCTCAAATTTTGCATTTAATCAATAGAATTCCTCGCAGCTTTGCTGTGGGCGGATGAAATATTTAATGCCACAGATTCACAGATTTAATGCAATAAAAAATCTAATCTGCGAATCTGTGGCAATTTGTTTTTTGTTTTTAGATACCTCGCAGCTTACTACGGGTTCATTCATTTAAAATTATTTACGGAAACTATGTTTAACATATATACAAATCAAATCATTAAAGAGTCAACATTATATGATATTAATCAGGTTTGATCGTGTTATTTAATTTTATTCAACTATCTATTTTATCTTCATGGTAATACCGATTGGACAAACAATATAGTCCAATATCGGCTTCGCCTCATTGTACCATTTGTTTGATACCATCGGCATAAAACACTGTAATATTTTTAAAATATTGGCATATTTTAAAAATCACATTGTTATAACGGGCATTTATTTTATTACTTTTATCTTTCTTAAAAAATAAAAAATCTTATTTTATGCAGGAACAATATGACGTAGTTATTCTTGGTGGTGGCCTTGCAGGTCTAACACTTTCACTTCAACTTAAAAATGCCAAACCCGGTTTGTCAATACTTGTTTTGGAAAGAAGGGAAACTGAAGCAGCCACTGCGGCACATAAAGTTGGAGAATCAACTGTAGAACTTGGGACCCATTATTTAAGAGAAGTTTTAGGAATAAAAGATTATTTGGAAGAGCATGAACTTCCCAAACACGGGCTTCGTTTTTTCTTTAAATCAAATACCAAGGAAGATATCGCAAGCCGTGTTGAATTAGGTCCACGTTTGCGATTACCGGTGCCCAGCCATCAGTTGGACAGGGGAACACTGGAAAACTACCTGATGCGATTGACAAGGGAAAAAGGTACCGAATTATTGCTCGGTGCAAAAGTTTCAAATGTTGAACTTTCAGGTAAAACCGGCCACGAGGTTTCTTATATTAAAGATGGGGAAGAAGTAACAGTGAAATGCAAATGGGTAGCCGATGCATCCGGCAGGGCCAGTATATTGAAGCGCAAACTACAATTTCAAAAACCCATGGAACACCACAGCAATGCAGTTTGGTGGAGGCTTAAGGGTGTTATTGATATAGATACCTGGACGGATAATAAACAATGGCAATCTTATCTTGAACCTGGTTTACGTTATTTAAGTACTGTTCATTTTATGGATACGGGTTATTGGTTATGGATAATTCCATTGGGGTCTAAAAATACCAGTATTGGAATTGTAGCAGATCCAGCTGTTCATCCTTTTGAAACATTCAATACATACGAAAAATCAGTTGAATGGATGAAAATAAATGAACCATTGGCATATAAAATGCTTGTACCATTAGGAGAAGGAGAAGGCTTACTTGATTTTAAAATATTGAAACATTATGCCCACCATACAGAAAAATTGTATTCTGAAGACAGGTGGGGTGTTACCGGTGAATCGGGTGCATTCTTAGATCCGCTCTATTCTCCGGGAACTGATTTTATTGCCATGAATAATTCCTGGCTCAGCGATCTGATTTTGCGTGATACCAATGGTGAAGATATTTCAGGCAGGGTGACCATTTATGAAAAATCTCACCTTGCTTTAGTAGATAGCTGGATACCGGTCTATCAAAATAAATACCTGCTCATGGGAAATACCCAGATCATGGTCATTAAAATATTCTGGGATTGGGCAACTTACTGGGCGGTACCATCACATTTATTTGCCAACAAAGCATTCACCAACCTCCGTATCCTGAAAGATCTTTTTGTAGCGCCGGACAGCCTGGGCAGGAAATTTGGCCGTTTGAATAAAACCATGCAGGATCTTTTCCTGGAATGGTTGCCT
>JANMMS010000019.1:0-140358 GCA_031373525.1 Ferruginibacter sp. | reverse complement strand
ATTAATTGCCATTGAAAAACTCCTTGGCAAGCCTGTTCCAAAAGCAGCGGTACCTCCTGAGTTTGGCGAAGTGCCTGAATACAATCCTGCTGCCAGCAGATCTGCCGGTAACAACCGTTTTTCAAAAAAACCACCAAACAGGTCTTTCAATAAGAGAACGGGATAAAAAAATATAAAATATTAAATAATGAATGTAAAATGAAAAAGTAGAAAGGCAGTGTTTGAGTAAGATAATTACATTTCATAAATAGTAAGGTTAACCTTTTACCTTTATTATTTTAAATTCGATATTTCTTCGTTTAAAATACAGAATTTAATAGTTACGAATACGCTTCATTCTCCTCCACCTGAAATATATTTGTAATAAATTCAGTAGATCAGTATTTCAGCAAATATATTATCCAACCCGGTTGAATATTTAACAGGCATGACAGCCCTGAAGGGAGATATGCTTCGTAAGGAATTAGGGATATTCAGCTTTAAAGACCTGCTGGAACATTATCCCATCAGGCATATTGATAAGACCAAGGTTGATAAGATCGCCGGCCTCAATCATAATATTGATTATACACAGGTAGCAGGTACTTTGATCAATATTGAACTCCTGGGTGAAAAGCAGGGACGCAGACTTGTTGCTCATTTAAAAGATGATACGGGCATTATAGAATTGGTTTGGTTCCAGGGAATCAGCTGGGTTCAGAAAATATTAGTGAAAGGGCAGCAGTACCTGGTATTTGGTAAACTGGGATTTTTTATGGGAAAGCCCCAGATCGCTCACCCCGAAATAGAAAATTATACTCCTCAAAAAGCTTTGGGTAAAGCACATCTGGAACCCATTTACCCATCAACAGAAAAACTAAAGGCAAAAGGAATAACGGGAAGAGCTTTTGGAAAATTTACATTTGAATTGTTACAAAAGATCTCTGAAAAAGATCTTCCCGAAAATCTTCCTGATTCAGTTATTAAGAAGTATAAACTGATCAAGCGGTATGATGCTTTCAGGCATATTCATTTCCCCTCGTCTCTTCAACATTATGAACATGCATTGCGTCGTTTAAAATTTGAAGAGTTTTTTTTGGCTCAATTGAGGATCCAGTTGATCAAACTGAACCGCCAGCGTTTCAGTAAAGGATTGATATTTGAAAAAGTAGGTGCTTTATTTAATGATTTCTACCAACATTATTTGCCATTTGAGTTAACAGGAGCGCAAAAAAATGTATTAAAAGAGATACGTAAAGATGCAGGCAGCGGACACCAGATGAATCGCCTCTTACAGGGAGATGTAGGCAGTGGGAAAACGATGGTGGCATTGCTTTGCATGCTGATTGCAGCGGATAACGGTTTTCAAAGTGTGTTGATGGCACCTACGGAGATCCTTGCCCAGCAACATTACAACAACATCACTGATTTGTTAAAAGAGTTACCGGTTACCGTAAGTTTACTGACCGGTTCTACAACTGCCAAAAACCGTAAGCCTGTTTTAAAATCATGTGAAGAAGGATCTTTGAATATTCTGATCGGAACACACGCCATCATTGAAGATAAGGTTGTATTTAAAAACCTGGGATTTGCAGTGGTTGATGAGCAGCATAAGTTTGGTGTGGCTCAGCGTGCATTGTTGTGGAAAAAAAATACCACTCCTCCTCATATTTTGGTCATGACTGCCACACCAATACCCCGTACATTAGCACTTACAGCTTACGGTGATCTTGATTACAGTGTTATAGACGAATTGCCTCCGGGAAGAAAACCTATCACAACGGTACATCGAAACGAATCTGCAAGGCCACAGGTAATGGATTTCATAAAAGAACAGATCGGTTTAGGCAGGCAGGCATATATCATTTATCCGCTGATCGAAGAAAGCAGTAAACTTGATTACGAAAACCTGATGAAAGGCTATGAAGAAGTAAAATCATTTTTTCCTGAACCGGCTTACTGGATCAGTATGGTGCATGGTAAACAACCTTCAGATCAGAAGGAAACCAATATGCAAAGATTTGTTCATGGAGATACTCAGATACTGGTAGGCACTACAGTCATTGAAGTAGGGGTAAATGTTCCCAATGCTTCTGTAATGGTCATTGAAAGTGCAGAAAAATTCGGGCTTTCGCAATTACACCAGTTGAGAGGAAGGGTAGGCAGGGGTGCTGATCAAAGCTTTTGTGTATTACTGACCGGTCAAAAATTGTCGAACGATGCAAGGGAAAGACTGAAAATCATGGTTGGGACCAATGACGGATTTAAAATAGCTGAAAAAGACCTTGAAATACGAGGGCCGGGAGAAATGGAAGGTACTAAGCAAAGTGGCATATTAAATTTTAAATTGGCCAGTATTGTCCATGATAAATCTATGCTGGAAGCTGTAAAAGCAGCCGTGGAAGAAATTATTCAAGCTGATCCCGAATTAGATATACCGGAAAATTTACCGATCCGGAGTTTTCTTCAACAGCAAAAGGGAAAAACACTGTGGAGTAAAATAGCTTAAATAATAAGAATTGTTAAAGCTAAAAAAAAGTACTACCGTAACAAACTAATCAGTAAAAATTTCGTTTATAATGAGTAAATTGTAAAAAATAACAGATTGGTCAGATTGAGAAAGATATCAGTTAAGTTGTTCTTGTTTTCAGTAGTTTTTTTTGCCTGTAAGGATCTGAAAGCCCAGATGGAATTTGTTGAAAATAAAGGGCAATGGAACAATAATGTTCATTATCGAGGTGATTTTAATACAGGTTCTTTTTTTATAGAGCAAAAAGGCTTTACAGTATTAATGCACGATCCTGCAGATGTGCAGGCACTTTCGGAAATTGCACATGGCCATAAAACAAATAAAGAAGCTTCATCCAAACCCCTTATTTTTCATTCATTTGCTTATAAGGTAAAATTTCTCGGCGCTGCTTCCAAGATCCAATCAGTTCCTGAAAAACCATTTCCTACCTATAATAATTATTTTTTAGGAAATGACAGATCTTCCTGGGCAACAGATTGTAAGTTATTCCAGGCGATCACTTATAAAAACGTCTATCCAAAAATTGATGTGCGTTATTATAGTGATGCAGGAAAACTCAAATATGATTTCATTGTACATCCCGGTGGCAATGTTTCTGCAATTGCTATGCAATATGATGGCCCGGAAGTTTATGTAAAAGATAAAGAACTGAATATCATTACAACAGTGGGTATTGTAAAAGAACAATATCCATATAGTTATCAGTCCGGGTTAATTGAAAGGAAAGAACTGGATTGTAAATATGTTGTTAGGAACAATGTGGTCACATTTCAGTTAAAGAATTATGATCCCACAAAAACTTTAGTTATTGATCCTTCCATAATTTTTTCAACTTTTACGGGAAGTTCTGCAGATAACTGGGGCTATACTGCTACTCCTGGCCCTGATGGGAGTTTTTTTGCAGGAGGTATTTCTTTCGGTGCCGGCTATCCTGTTTCAGCAGGTGCATTTAGTACCGTTTTTAACGGAGGCACTGTAGAAGATGAATTCCCGGGTTATGATATAGCCATCTTTAAGTTTTCTCCAAATGGAAGTACCAGGCTTTACGCAACTTATCTTGGCGGTAGCGGAAATGAGCAACCTCATAGTATGATCGCAGATGCACAGGGGAATTTGACTGTAGCCGGGAGGTCATTTTCTCCAAATTATCCTGTTACGTCTCCTCTCATTGGTGCCGGAGGAGGATATGATATTGTAATTACAAAATTTAATGCTGCCGGGAATGCATTGATCGGTTCTGTAAAAATTGGCGGCACCGGTGATGATGGGGTGAATATAAGGCCCAAGTATCGTGGTCAAACAGGTACAGATGGTATCAGGAGAAATTACGGCGATGATGCCAGGAGCGAAGTTATACTCGACGCATCCAATAATATTATTCTGGCGTCATGTACTCAATCAACAAATTTTCCGGTTACTGCCGGTGCCATTTTTCAGAATACTTTCGGTGGGGGGAGGCAAGATGGTGTAATATTAAAATTCAATACCAATTTGTCTTCCTTATTATTTAGTACTTTTTTTGGTGGTTCGGGCGATGATGCCTGTTTTGTAACAAGTATTAATCCATTGACAGGAAATATTTTCGTTGGTGGTGCAACAGGAAGCAATAATTTACCTGGAAATAAAACAGGAGTTATTAATGCAACATTCCAGGGTGGCGTATCAGACGGATTTGTTACCGATATACAAAATAATGGTTCTGCAATCAATAAAACTACATACCTGGGTACCAGTGCAATTGATATGTTGTATGGCCTTAAATTCGATAAATTAGGTTTCCCTTATGTTATGGGTACAACAACCGGTAGCTGGCCGGTTATTAATGCTAATTTCAGTAACGCAGGGTCTAAACAATTCATCAGTAAATTAAAACCCGACCTGTCGGCGTTTGTATATTCTACTGTATTTGGCACCAATTCTTCTTCTCCTAACATCTCACCGATCGCTTTCCTGGTAGATCGGTGCCAGAATGTTTACGTATCCGGTTGGGGCGGTGGAATCAATGTGCAGCAAGGTTATTCATCCGGAACTACAAACGGGATGACTGAAGTAAACCAATTACCGGGAGTCCCTGCTGCTGATGGGGCGGATTTTTACTTTTTTGTTTTGGAAAAGAATGCGCTGAGCCAGCTTTTTGGATCACATTTCGGACAGTTTAATGGAGTAGGAGATCATGTGGATGGCGGTACCAGCAGATTTGATGACAATGGTGTTATATACCAGGCCATGTGTGCCAATTGCGGAGGAGGAATTATATTTCCAACAACACCAGGGTCCTGGGCTACAAGTAATGGAAGCAATAACTGTAATGAGGCAGCTGTAAAAATTGAAATGAATTTTGCAGGTGTAGGAGCATCTATACAGGCATCCATAAACGCTGTAATAAACGATACAAGCGGTTGTGTTCCTTTAACAGTTGATTTTAAGGATACTTTGCAAAAAGGAAAAAGATTCTATTGGAATTTCGGCGATGGTTCTCCTATTGTTGATATAACTACATTTAGCGTATCGCATACTTTTACGGCTATTGGTACTTATACAGTGATGCTGGTAGCTGAAGACAGTTCAACCTGTAATATCAGGGATACTACATATAAGATCATCAAGGTTGGAAACAATAAAGCTAATCTTGATTTTATTTCACAAAAATTATTGCCCTGTGAAAGCCTGACAATGCAATTCACCAATACATCTACACCAACCTTTGGAAATTTTGGACCCAGAACTTTTTACTGGGATTATGGCGATGGGTCACCAAGGGATACAGCCGCTTTTTCACCACCTCGTGTTCATGTTTATGCGGCACCGGGAGTTTACAAAGTCAAGCTGTTTATTTTAGATCCTACTTTTTGTAATTCGCCCGATTCTATTGAAAAAACGATCCGGTTAAGCCCGTTGGTAAAGGCATCTTTTACAACAGCAGCCTTGGGTTGTGCTCCCTATACGGCCATCTTTGATAACACCTCTCTTGCAGGAACTGATTTTATCTGGGAATTTGGTGACAATACAACTTCTACGGATATCGTTCCCACACATTTGTATAGTACACCCGGAACCTATAATGTAAGGCTGATAGCTAAAGACACAAATACCTGTAACAAAATAGATACTTCTGCCTATTTTACGATTACCGTTGTATCAAAGCCAAAAGCACTTTTCACCTGGGCTCCGGTTCCGCCCCAGGAAAACGTACCGGTTACATTCACAAACCTTTCATCGGCAGATGCCATACGTTTTTTATGGAATTTTGGTGACGGGGAAAGTTCAACTGTCAGGAATCCGGTTCATCAGTATAATACTACCGGCAGGTATACCGCAGAATTGATTGCATACAATGCGGCAAGCTGTTCAGACACTTTTCGATTACCCGTAGATGTTGTGATTCTTCCGTTATTGGATGTTCCCAATGCATTTACCCCTGGCCGTTTTGGAGTTAACGCAATCGTATCCGTAAAGGGATTCGGTATTGGTAAAATGGATTGGAAAATATATAACAGGTGGGGGCAGCTGATTTTTCAGACAACCAATAGTAAGCAAGGATGGGATGGAACGTATAAGGGGAAACTTCAGCCAATGGATGTGTATGCTTACACGCTTGAAGTTGAATTTACTGATGGAAAAAAATTAAGAAAAACCGGTGACATAAGCCTGTTAAAATAATGAACAGAATCAAAAGCATATTATTACTATCATTCATGATCCTGGTGATTGAAAGATCAGGGGCACAGGACCTCCATTTTTCTCAATTTTTCAATACGCCATTATCTACAAATCCGGCAAATACCGGTTTTATACCTGATGCCGATTATCGTCTGGGTGCACATTACCGCAATCAATGGAGCAATATCATGTCTATTCCCTATAAAACGATCAGTATTTTTGGTGATGCACAAGTTTTCAGGAACAGGCTTGAAAACGGATGGCTTGGTGTTGGAGCGTTGATCCTGGCCGATGAAGCAGGAAGTGGCAGCTTGAAATCAATTAAAGCATACGGATCAGTGGCATATCATCAGATGCTTGGCAACAGTAGCCTGCTGAGTGCCGGGTTTAACCTCGGTTATGCTAATAAAAGGATCGATCAGACAAACCTTAAATTCCCGGATCAGTTTGACGGTAAATTTTTTGATAACCGATTGCCAACAGATGTTACGCTTGTTAATAATAGTGTAAGTTATTTCGATATGCAGGCAGGATTAAATTATGCTTATTTCCCTGAAGAGAACATTTATATCAATGCAGGATATTCCATTCATCATGTTAACAGGCCGAAAGAAAGCTTTTTTGCTGATAAATCTACTGATGCAATTATTCCTATGAGGCATATAGGATTTATAAATGCAATATTAAAAGTTAATCCAAAAGTTATTATCAATCCAAACATCTATTTTACTACACAGGCAAAATCTATTGAGTTAATGGGTGGGTTAAATGCAAATTATAACCTGTCACAATCGGGCGAAGTTCAATTAATTGCCGGTTTATATTACCGGTATAAAGATGCTGTTATTCCAATGCTTGGCTTTGAATTTAAAAACATCCGGTTTTCATTCAGCTATGATGTGACCATGTCTCCGTTGAATAGTTTTAATAATTACCGTGGCGCTAATGAGTTTAATCTTATTAAAAACGGGTTTTATCCCGAAAATGTTGACAGGCAGTCTCTTTGTCCCAAGTTTTAATATTTTTAAAGATCTTTTTTACGATTTTTGCAAAAAGAAATATAAATGCCTGTACCAGCAGCAGAGAAAAATAAATTCATCAAACATCTTTCCGGGTTTAAGAATATTGTAGGGGATCAATATGTGTACACCGATGAAGAAAGCCTCGATCATTACGCACATGATGAAACTGAGAATCTTTATTTCTTACCTGATATTGTAATAAAGCCACGTACAACAGAAGAAATCAGTGCAGTGATGAAGATCTGTAATGCCAATAAAATCCCCGTCACACCCCGTGGTGCAGGTACTGGTTTAAGTGGTGGGGCTTTGCCACATTTTGGTGGTGTGTTGATCTCTTTTGAAAGGATGAATTCGATCCTCGAAATTGATGAACGCAATCTCCAGGTTACAACAGAGCCGGGAGTAATAACAGAAGTTTTGCAAAATGCCGTAAAAGAAAAGGGTTTGTTTTATCCCCCTGACCCCAGCAGCAGGGGTAGTTGTTTTATTGGTGGAAATATTGCAGAGAACAGTGGCGGGCCAAAAGCAGTTAAGTACGGTGTTGTTAAGGATTATGTTTTGAATCTCGAAGTTGTATTACCCAATGGTGAAATCATCTGGACCGGCGCTAATGTGCTAAAGAATTCAACGGGTTACAATCTTACACAATTAATGGTTGGAAGTGAAGGGACCCTTGGACTGGTTACAAAAATTGTTTTAAAACTTCTGCCTTATCCAAAGTTTGATCTGTTAATGTTAGTGCCTTTTAATGACCTTGAAAAGGCAGGAGCAGCTGTCAGCGCTATTTTTCGTGCAGGCTTTACACCCAGTGCACTTGAGTTGGTAGAAATAGATGCATTGAAGATCGTAAGCAAATTTGTTGAAAGTAATGTTATACCTGTAACAGATGAAATAGCCGCACACCTGATCATTGAAGTAGACGGAAACCACCTCGAAACGCTCATGAGTGAAATGGAAGCGATCGCTGCTTTGCTCACAGACTTTGATTGCGGTGAAATATTTTTTGCAGATGATGCTCAGCAAAAAGCTGAATTGTGGAAATTACGAAGAAGGGTAGCCGAAGCTGTAAAACTGGCCGGCTTTACCATTGAAGAAGATACCGTTGTGCCAAGGGCTGAATTACCGGCACTGATACACGGTGTTAAGGAACTGGGTATCCAATATGATTTTAAAGCAGTTTGTTACGGCCATGCAGGAGACGGTAACCTTCATATCCGAATAAAAAAAGAAGGAAGTATTTATAGTTTGAATAACCCCGATGTAATACCAGCATTAAAAGCATTGTTTAAATTAGTAAAGTCGCTCGGTGGTACCATCAGCGGAGAACATGGAATAGGCCTTATTCAGAAAGAATATATGGACATTATTTTTGATGATGCAAGCCTTGAGTTAATGAGGGGCATTAAAAGGTCTTTTGACCCGAATAATATTTTAAACAACGGTAAAATATTTGATATTTGATTTTTTTAAAAACCTACATGAAAAAAATAATTATAATTGCTTTCTTTTCTTTTGTTGCTGTAAATAGTTTCGCACAGGGAAATAATAGAAAAACCAACTTTCAGAATGAAGAAGATCCAATTGAAGAAGGTTGGTTTAAAAAAGACCATCTTTTTACTGGTGGAGATCTAACCCTTGCTTTTGGTAATAGTTTTACTGCTTTGGGTGCCAGCCCTTATTTTGGGTACAGCATCAATAAATACCTGGATGCTGCTATATCTATAAATTATACGTATACATCTCAACGGGATTATTATGAATTGGGTGATAAAGTTAGACAAACGATATACGGTCCCGGTAGTTTTATCAGGATTTATCCGCTGAAATTTTTATTTGCACAATTACAGTATGAGATGAACTTTATCAGGCTCAAATATATTCCAAGGGATAATTTTCCAAGTTATTATGGAACTACTGAAAATATTAATGTTAACAGCCTCTTACTAGGATTCGGGTACGCCGGTGGCAGGAGCCCGGAAAGTAATAGTTTTTATTATTTTTCTGTTTGCTGGGATCTTATAAAAAATAGAAATTCTCCCTATGTAGATGGATTGGGAAGAGCAATTCCCATAATCCGGGCCGGATATAATATTGCTTTGTTTCAGGGTAGAAGAAATCGCTAAAATATTTATCTCTGCTAACAATTCATTACAAATATTTCAAAAGATCTGAGGGCTCATTCAGAACCGTCATTTTTTTATCAGGGTTATCATACAAAAAATGCTCTTCGTGCATTAATTGGATATGCGCAATCAAATGACCATAAAATCCACCGGAATTCAGGAAAAATATTTTTTTGTCATGAATATTGAGTTGGTTCCAGGTAAGCATTTCAAATACTTCATCCAACGTACCGTATCCGCCAGGTAAAACAATTGCAGCATCTGCTTTTTCATAAAGCATCTGTTTGCGGATATGCATGGTTTCTACAACGATCAGTTCTGTTAAACCATTGTGCTGGTGTTCCCAGTCTGTAAGTACTTTCGGTATGATGCCTATGACCTTTCCGTTCTTTTCAAGGGTAGCATTTGCAATTCCAGCCATCAATCCCTTATTCCCCCCACCATAAATGACCGTGATATTATTTGAAGCCAGCAAATGGCCAAGTTCTCTTGTATGTACCTCAAATAAAGGGTTATTACCTGTTTTACTTCCGCAAAAAACTGCTAATGATTGAATGGCCATGCTTTTTATAAATTAATTATGAGCAAAGACACAAAGATTTTTTATATTTTCAATCTTATATTTACATTATGTATGTTCCGATAACATGACTTTTAATAGGTTGACGTTTCATGAACAACGTATAAACAAATTCTATGTCACCATATGTACTGCTCTCTTTTGTAGTTGGTTATTTTCTTTTGTTACTTGCCGTGGCTTGGTATACCAGCCGGAACTCGAACAATGAATCTTTTTTTATAGGCAACCGAAATTCAAACTGGATGCTGGTTGCTTTTGGTATGATCGGCACTTCTTTATCGGGGGTAACTTTTGTAAGTGTTCCCGGAGGTGTTGGAAGTGGAAATTTCTATTATTTCCAGATCGTACTTGGATATTTACTGGGTTACCTCGTCATTGCTTTCGTGCTTTTGCCCCTGTATTACCGTATGAACCTCACCAGCATTTATACATATCTTGAAAAAAGATTCGGTATCAATGCACACAAAGCCGGGGCTTCTTTCTTTATATTGTCACGTTCTGTTGGTGCAACAGCAAGATTGTATCTGGTAATAAATATTTTGCAGCTTTTTATCCTCGACAAATTCGGTGTACCATTCATTCTCACAACCTTTGTTATATTACTGATGATCCTGCTATATACATTTGAAGGCGGTGTAAAAACAATTATTTATACTGATACTTTACAAACTTCCGGAATGCTGATCGGCCTTGTTGCTTGTATCATTGTTATTATAAAATCACTGGGGACGGATTTTTCAGGGGCATTGTCAATGCTCTCTGACAAAGGATACACTCAGATATTCAATACAGATATTAAAGCCGGCTCTTTTTTTCTTAAACACATTATTGGAGGGATGTTCATTGCCATAGCAATGACGGGGCTTGACCAGGAAATGATGCAGAAAAATATCAGTGTCAGGAATCTGAAGGATTCTCAGAAGAATATGATGTCTTTTGCAACGGTTTTAGTGCTTGTAAATTTCTTATTTCTTTTTTTAGGGGGAATTCTTTATTTGTATGCCGGTACGAAGGGTATTACAGTAGCTCCTGATGATATCTTTCCTACCATCGCTTTGAGTGATGCATTTAGCGGAACCATTGGGGTACTCTTTATTATTGCATTAATTTCTGCCTTGTTCCCAAGCGTAGATGGCGCAATAACTTCACTCACTTCATGTTTTTGTATTGATATCCTTGGACTGAATAAAAGTGCATCATCAGAAAAAGAAAAAAAACATACCCGTTTAAAAGTTCACTTCAGTTTTGCCATTGTTTTTTTTATACTTGTTTTGGCCTTTAAGGCAATCAATGATAAACTGATTATTGATTTTATTTTAAAATTTGCAGGTATCACTTATGGTCCTTTATTGGGATTATTTGGTTTTGGAATTTTAACGAAAAGGGTTCTGAATGAAAAATTAATTTGGAGCATTTGCATATTAGCCCCTTTACTGGCACTTGGTATTGATGTGCTAAGCAGCCCTGAATGGTATGAGAAAAAATTACACATGACGATCGGGCTAAGATCAGTTTCTGAGCAAATATTTCATGGATATAAAATAGGAAACGAATTAATACTGATAAACGGAGCGATTACTTTTCTTGGCTTGTTAATTATTTCAAAAAAATCTTCCATATAATTATTTTTAATGGACATTATCAATCATAATGTTGAAACGTATTCAAAAAAATACACATCCGGATTGGATACCGTTTTACTTGAAAATGAGAAAAAAACACTGGCGGAACATCCACAAGCACAGATGCTTAGCGGCCATGTACAGGGAAAATTCCTTGAGATGGTCAGCAGGATGATAAAACCGGAAAAAATACTGGAAATAGGCACTTTTACAGGCTTTAGTGCGTTATGTTTGTCAAAAGGGCTTCAGCAAAATGGCATGTTGCATACCATAGAGATAAGGGAGGAAGATGCAGCAAATGCATCTGTATATTTTAACAAAGCGGGCGCTGCAAAAATCATCAAATTGCATACAGGGAATGCAATTGAAATAATTCCATTACTGAATGAAAAATGGGATTTGGTTTTCATTGATGCTGATAAGGTGAATTATATTGAATATTACGAATTAACTTTGCCATTTGTAAACAGAGGCGGATGGATACTGGCAGACAATGTATTGTTTCACGGCCAGGTACTGGAAGCAGAAATAAAAGGAAAAAATGCTAAGGCGATCCAGGCTTTTAATGAACATGTTGCAGCGGATAACAGGGTAGAGCAGGTGCTGCTTACCATAAGAGATGGATTAACATTAATCAGAAAATTATAGATATATGAAAAAAATAGTGTTCGCTATTTTATCATTTTTAGCTTACTCAATAATACAGGCACAAACTATTAGTGTAGCAGAATACATAGCTACTTATAAAGATATTGCTATAAGTGAAATGAAACGGTCAGGGATTCCCGCATCCATTACTTTGGCACAGGGAATGCTGGAAACTGAAAATGGTAATAGCGACCTGGTACAAAGGTCCAGCAATCATTTTGGGATAAAGTGTAAAAATACCTGGACAGGTGCCAGTGTTTTTCATGATGATGATGCACAAGGAGAATGTTTCAGGAAATATGAAAATGCCATTGACAGTTATAAGGATCATAGTGATTTTTTACGCAACAGCAGCCGGTATGCTTTCTTGTTTGATCTGGATCCGACAGATTATAAAGGTTGGGCATATGGATTAAAAAAAGCTGGCTATGCAACTAATCCAAAATACCCGGTCATTCTGATCAGGAATATTGAAGAGAATAATCTGCAACAATATGACCGGATGGTAAACAATGAAGGAAATGTTACAATTACTGATCGTACAAATGTTGTTGAAGAAAAGAAACCTGCAGAAAATGTTTCATTAAATCAAATGGGAAAAGTATTTAATCTCGAATCTATTAAAGCAGGAAAGACATTGTTTAATGGGTTGAAAGCAGTTTTTGTTCCAAAGGGTATTTCTTTGCTTGCCATTGCAACTGAATTCGATATTTCCCTTTCAAAATTAATGGAATATAATGATCTTAAAACAGATGGGTTACTGAAAGAAGAACAATGGATCTTTCTTGAAAGAAAATTAAAGCAGGGTAACCGTGATTTTTATATTACGGAGGCTGTTGAATCATTATACGGGATTTCGCAAACAAATGCAATTCAATTGGAATCACTTGTTCAATTTAATAATTTGAGAGCAGATGATATATTAAAACGAGGTACAAAGATCCGGTTAAGACCGGGGAAAGACCTTGGAAATCTGCAGAGAAGTAATACAAATGAGATCATACATAAGGTACAATCAAAAGAAGGGCTTTATTCAATCTCAAAAAAGTATAATGTATCTGAAGAAAAGTTAAAGCAATTGAATAACTTATCAATGGATGGACTTAAGGTTGGCCAGGAATTAATAATCTCAAAATAAAAGTTATATGTCTGTTATTCAGGTAAACGGTAAACATTTTCAACCCTATTTAACTGCTGAGGAAATTGATAAACAGATTAAAAGGCTTGCGGCTGAAATTAATAAGGATTATTCCGGTAAGCGACCATTATTTATAGCAATTTTAAACGGGTCATTTATGTTTGCTTCTGACCTGTTTAAAGAACTTTCCATTGATGCAGAAATATGTTTTATTAAGCTTGCATCATACAAAGGTACCCGTAGTACAGGCCATGTGATTACTTCAATTGGACTTGATGAATCTCTTAAAGATCGTCATGTAATTATTATAGAAGATATCGTGGATACAGGAAAAACTTTGCATGAATTTCTTCCTCAGTTGAAAGATCAACAACCTGCTTCATTAAAGATCGCATCATTATTACACAAGCCTGAAGCATTGGTTCATCCTGTAAAGATCGATTACCTGGGATTTAGTGTGCCGAATAAATTCCTGTTGGGATATGGTCTTGATTTCGACGGGCTGGGCCGTAATCTTAAAGAAATATTCCAATTAACAACTACCTAGTACATAAATTTTAAACAACAGTATTAATTTATTTATAAGGGAAAACTAAATCTGGTAATCATTATCTTTTGAAAAAATTTATTCTATATAGCTGCTTCTTTTTTATTGCAAATAATGCATTTGCTCAATATTATCTTCGTGGAGAAATAAAGGATGAACAGGGTTTGGGGATACAAAATGCCAGGATATTTCTGCATTCAGCCAAGAACCTTTACTTTTCGGGTACTTATGGGAGTTTTGGTATTACTGTAAATAATCTCTATGATTCCTTAACAATTAGCATTGATGGTTATGAATCAAAGACCGTCAGGGTTAGGTCAGATCAATGGCAAAATATAATTTTAAAAATATCAGAATCAAGTGTCAGTAAGAATAAGCCGAAATTGATTTCAATAACAAAAGATCAAAATCAAGGGTCCAGATTTAGTACAATTCCTGATAATGAAACTTATTTTCAACTGGTGGAAAATAGTTTTGTAAATACTTATGGATATCCTAATACAGGGTTTGCATTAAATGTTAACAAAGCTTCCTATAGTAATGTACGTCGTTTTCTGAATACAGACAGTAAAGTACCACCTGATGCAGTAAGAATTGAGGAGCTGATCAATTATTTTAATCTTTATTATCAGGAACCAGTAAAAGGAGATGTATTCAGGATGGGGTCACAACTAACATCCTGTCCATGGGATATTAAAAAGCAATTGCTATTCTTAAATGTGAGTGCAAAAAGACTTGATCTGGAAAAAATCCCCCCATGTAATTTTGTTTTTTTAATTGATGTTTCAGGAAGTATGGATATGCCTAATAGGCTGCCATTGGTGAAAGCAGCATTTCAGATGTTTGTAAAGAATCTGAGAGAAAAAGATACGGTTTCAATTGTAATGTATGGTGGAACAGTAGGCGTATGGCTTCAGCCTACATCCGGTTCAAATAAAGATAAGATCATTGAATCCATTGAATCATTAACAGCTGCCGGTGATACACCCGGCGAATCTGCTATCCGGTTTGCTTATAAGCTTGCTGAAAGTACATTCATTAAAGGAGGGAATAACAGAGTAATCCTTGCTACTGATGGGGATTTTAATGTAGGGGAGAACTCAGAAAAAGCACTGGATGAATTGATTACAAAACAACGCAAGACCGGTATTTATTTAACATGTTTGGGTGTAGGAATGGGGAATTTTAAAGATTCAAAATTACAGACCCTTGCTAAAAAGGGTAATGGAAATTATGCTTACCTCGATGATATTAATGAAGCAGAAAAGGTATTGGTAAAGGAACTGACACAAACTTTTTATGCAGTGGCAGATGATGTATTTATGAATGTGAATTTTAATCCTGCTATGGTAAAACAATATCGGTTGGTTGGATTTGATAACAGAAGGGAAGCAGTTGCAGATATCGAAAGTGATATGGAAGGTAGTGAGATCGGCAGTGGCAACAGTACACTGGCAGTATTTGAAATAATTCCTACTCAACAGAATTTGCATACAAATAAAAATAATGTTACAGCAGAAAATATTGCAACGCTTACATTAAAGTATAGTTTATGCAACGATACATCAACTATAAAGACAATGTATGAAGTAAAAAATAATTTTTTAATGTTTGATAGTATTGGCAGGGACCTGAAATTCCTCACTGCTGTTACTATGTTTGGATTGAAATTAAAGCAATCACAATATTTTAATGATACTGAATGGTCGGGTATTAGAAATATTGCAACACCTGCTGCAGAAAAAAATAATTACCTGCAAGGAGAATTTTTAAGGCTGATCGATAAGGCTGAAAAAATATATTCAATAAAAAAGAAAAAGAAAATTAAACTTTTATAATTTCAGTTTAATTGAATCATTGTATGCTAACTGAACATTTCCCTTACTTTATCAAAAAATGATTTTTCATTTTTCTCAGGCTTCGGTTCAAAATTCTCAGAATGTTTTAATTTTTCCAGTACTTTTTTTTCATCTTCGCTAACATGCTGTGGAGTCCAGATATTCACATGTATTAACTGATCCCCTTTTTCATAACTGTTCACATGAGGAAAACCTTTACCTTTTAACCTGAATATTTTTCCGCTTTGTGTTCCAGGTGGTAATTTAATCTTTGCCCTTCCATCAATCGTTGGCACTTCAACCTGAGTACCAAATACTGCATCAGGGAAGGAAACATACAATTCAAATGCAACATTTAATCCATCCCTTTGTAATTGTGGGTGTGGTTCTTCCTCGATCAATACGATCAGGTCTCCAGCTGCACCACCACGTTCTCCCGAATTTCCTTTTCCGCTTATACTAAGTTGCATTCCTTCCTGTACTCCTGCCGGTATATCAATAGTTACAGTTTCTTCTCCATAAACCCTTCCCTCGCCTTTACAGGATGTACATTTGGATGTAATGGTGCTACCTTCACCGCTACAGGTTGGACAGGTTGTAACTGTTTGCATCTGGCCAAGAAAAGTATTTTGTACCCTTCTAACCTGACCACTTCCATTACAACTGCCACAAGTTTGCATGCTGTTTTTATCCTTTGCTCCGCTACCCTGACAAGTGCTGCATTTTACATGTTTTTTTACTTTGATCGTTTTATTGGCACCTTTTGCGATCTCTTCAAAGTTCATTTTTAGTTTTACACGCAGGTTACTGCCACGGGAACCACGACTTTGGCTACCCGAACTTTTTCTTCCGCCTCCACCAAAAAAACTTCCAAATCCTTCATCACCAAAAATATCACCAAATTGACTGAAGATATCATCCATATTCATACCAGCACCTGCATTGAATCCGCCACTGCCACGGCCAGAACTGAACGCATTGTGTCCAAAACGGTCATATTGCGCTTTTTTATCCGGATCATTTAATATCTCATATGCTTCAGCAGCTTCCTTAAATTTATCTTCCGAAGATTTATCACCCGGGTTCCTGTCGGGGTGATGCTGCATGGCTACTTTACGGTATGCCTTTTTTATTTCATCCTGGGAAGCTGATTTAGATACACCCAGTATTTCGTAAAAATCTCTTTTATTTGTCATTTATTTTAGCTGTTAGCTATTAGCTGCAAGCAATTTCATCCCCAAAAACCAGCTTGCAGCTATCGGCTTATGGCTTTTAGCTTATTTTATTTTCCTACTACAACTTTTGCAAAACGGATGATCTTTTCATTCAGATAATATCCTTTTACTGCTTCATCAATTACTTTACCTTTTAATTTGGGAACTGATTCTATTTCTGCAATAGCTTCATGTTTTTCAACATCAAAATCCTGACCTATTATTTGCATAGGTTTTAATCCTTTTTGCTGAAGGATATGTTTAAGCTTATTAAAAACCAATAAATTACCTTCTTTGATAAGTTTAATATCTTCACTTTGATCCATTTGTTTTTCAGCTCTTTCATAATCATCCAAAACTTCAAGCAGAGAGGATATGATGTCTTTTCCTGCAGTTTGTATCATTTCAATTTTCTCTTTTGCAGTACGGCGTTTGAAATTATCAAACTCTGCAGAAAGTCGCAGGTACTTATCTTTTTGTTCTTTTAGTTCTGATTCAAGCTTATCAGTTTCTGATGCTACATCATTTTCGGGATTGCTCAGGTATATATTCCCCGGTATATCTGAGTCAGTATTGATATCAATTGTAGAATTGTCTCTAACAGGATCGTTCTTCTCTTCCATATATTTTCTTTAAAATGTTTGCAAAGGTACAACAGTCAAACATTTTGCCAATAGATATATAGCAGTCAATTTGACATTATAAATAAAAAATAAATTGGGAACAGGGGAAAGATAAAATTATTTAATAACCTGGAATTTTCCGGATTCTTTAATAGAACCGTTCTTATCTCTTATTTGAAAAATATAGATACCACGATAGAAATTATCGAGGTTAATATTCATTTGTTGAGGAGTATTTTTCAGATCATATACTTTTTTACCCATAAAATTGAATATCTGTAAAGTATATGATTTATTATACCCACGCATGTAATCAAAATTGATGACAGCAGTAGCAGGATTGGGGTAAAATTTAATCAACTTTGCTTGTATAGACTGATCGTTGTCTATTTTATTTTGAGCGAAAGATGTAAATGTTAAACCAATTAATAAGTTTAATATGATAATAGATTTCTTCAACCAAGTAAAAATAGTGAAATTCTTTTAATTATTCTAAGAAATGACTTACTTATTTAATAGTATTTTAGCGTAATTGTCACAATATTAGTTATGTAGTTGAAGAACTTTTGTAGCATTTAAGCCAAACTGGCAATTTTTTCATTTATCGCATTAAAATCTGGTAATTCCCCGGCATTTTCCAAAACTTCAGCATATTGTATAACTCCTTGTTTATCAATTATAAATGCAGATCTCTTACTTACACCTTTCATATCCATATCAGTAAATGATTCATAAAGAACCTTATACAGCGAAGACACTTCTTTATTAAAATCACTTAATAAAGGATAATTCAATTGTTGCTCTTCTTTATATTTCGCCAGTGTAAATACTGAATCAATTGAAATTCCCAAGACCTGAACCTCTTCATTCTCATATTTGCCAATATCATCTCTGACAGCACACAACTCTTTGGTGCAAACACTTGTAAATGCCACCGGAAAAAATAAAAGCAACACATTCTTTTTACCTTCAAAATCTGTTATGTTAATCTTGGTTTTTGTGGAATCGTACAGAGAAAAAATGGGTGCTTTTTGGCCTGAAACTATTTTCATGATTTATAATTTATTTTTTTAAATGTGTAGTTGGGATCTGATAACAATTTTTGTATCGGTTTGTTCAGAGAAAAACTGTTTATTAATGATCAGATTATAAAAAACAAGAAGACCCCACTTTGCAGCGGGGCCTCCTATATCCAAACAATCCATAAAAACAAAAATCTTTATTGTTAGAAAGAACAGGACTGTTGAACTTAATTTATCATACTTATTAAAACCTTGGGCACCTGGTATATTCCAAACTGCTATTTTCGCGGTTTCTGAATTTTTGGTACGTTAGTGATATTTCGAATCCGCCACGACCGTTACTGGCAGTTTTTAATTGTGATATATTGGCATCATAACTGACTGCTATTGCAATTGGTTTAAACTCAATTTTTGCAACAGGTATCAGGGCGTCTTTCCATCTTAAGTAAGCTCCGGCATGTATACTGTATTTCGAATTGTCCTTATCGCCCAGTTTTATGGTATACAATGCTCCGCCGACTATTTCCGAATATATAGCCTGTTTTGTATAATCCGCTTCAATAGTAAAGTATGCATTGTCTGTCATGCTCATTCTGATGGCAGCAGACCCAACCCATTTGGCCATCATTTCATATTTATTATCAGTGTAAAATGATATTTTCTTAGCCCTGTTAAAATGATGATATGCCAGACCGATAAAAATATTATTGTCTTCATTACTTCCGATCTGGGTATTATAACTCATTCCCACACTTCCATCTAAATAGGAGTATGAAGATTTTGAAAATGATTCCCCATTGGCTAATGCTTCATTATATTGTGACCCATCATATTGGCTATTCGTGGTAATCTTACTTCTGTCAATACTTCTTTGAACCAATCCACCCATGATTCCTAATGATAGGTAACTGTTTTTTTCGCCGCTCAATGATTTATGGTAATTAAGTGCGGGTAAAATATGTGTAGCAGATAAAGCAACCGTTCCGGATTTATCATATAATATTTGTGCACCGATTGTAAGAAAGTCATCAGAATTTCCTACATGCTTTTTTATTTCTGCATTTAATGAACCGGTTCTGTATGCGTTAGTTACACTGTTCCATTGCGAACGATAAACAGTTTGAATCCGTACATCACCGGAAAAAAGACCGGCCAACGCTGGGTTACGAAGCAATGGGGTTTCAAAAATTTGTGAAAAATGGATGTCTTGGGAAGTTCCTTTTTGTGAATATGCGAGCACAAGCATAATCACAGCCAGAAACTGGCGGATTAAGTTTTTCATAGTTAGGTTTAAGGTGTTTTGTATTCTGTGCAGTATTATTAACGCTTTATCAGCATGTTTTAGTATTGCACAATTACTTTTTTTTCAATGGGTTAACAAGAAATTAATCAAAATCTTTATTCAATAATTTATTTTATCAGTGCAATATTTCCTTTAAAAACCAATATGCTGTTATTATCACACATGATCTCAATAGTATAAATATACACGTCAACATTTAATTTTTTTCCTTTGAATGTTCCATCCCAACCGGCAGAAGCATCGTTAGGCATAAAATCACTTTTCTCATATACAACTTCGCCCCACCTGTTAAATACCCTGGCTGTTTTTATACTGAATAGACCTTTGCCTCTCGGGTAAAACAAATCATTGGATCCATCACCGTTTGGTGAAAAAGTATTTGGAATGAATACATTCGAGCCATTGCATATGACATATACGGTCACGTTATCTCTAGAGCTGCATCCACCGGAATTCTTAACTTCAACATCATACGTTGTTGTTACTTTAGGCTTAACTGTTATTGCAGGATAATCACTTCTGAAAATGCTACCTGTTGGTGACCATATTACGCTGATCACATCTGTTGAAATAACCGGTACAAGGTCAATGGATTGACTGACATTGATCGTTTTATCCGGGCCGGCATCAACCGTTGGGATATCGAAAACACGGATTGGTATAAAAGCAGTATCACTAAAGCAGTTTTTATCGTCCTTACCAATAACCCTGTATGTTGTAGACACCAATGGTGAAGCAACAGGTGCAGATATATTGGCATTGTTAAGCCCGGTTGCAGGACTCCACGTATATGTATATGCGCCCGTTGCAGAAATTTGCATTGAACTGCCTTTACATAAACTATCTCCAGGGCTGTTACTCATTACGAATGGATATTTAACACTTACAATGATCGCATCTGTGTTTACACAACCTTGTGCAGAAGTTCCGGTAACGGTGTAGATCCTGATAGAATCAGGCATGGCAACAGGGTTTGCACAATTTGTGCAACTTAATCCGATCGATGGGGACCAGACATAGGTTGCAGCTCCGGTTGCCAATAATGTTTTACCGGTACCCTGGCATATAAGTGTATCACCGCCTGCATTTACATTTGGTATTGCAAAAGCTTCAACACTGGTATTAACAGTATCCATACAACCTGTACTATTTGTAACCAATAAACTGACAGGATAGGTTCCTGCAACTGAATATGTTTGTGCAAGCGGATTGATAAGAGAAGAGGTATTCCCATTTCCAAAATCCCATTGCCATGTTACTATAGATGTATCTGCAATAACAAGAGATCCGTTAAAATTTATTGTTACAGGTGTGCAACCATTTGCAGATTGTGTTATTTGTCCCTGCGGCGGCGCTACTATCTTTACTGGTAAAGTACTTAACAATGTATCAGTACATCCGTATGTGGTTGTTACGATCAATGATGGAAAATACATACCCGGTGTACTATAAAAATGAAGTGGATTTGATGACATGGACGTTGAGCCATCCCCAAAATCCCATATATAGCCGTTTATGATATCATCACTTGTTGAAGTATTGGTAAATTGAACAGAACCAGAATTACATACCACCGGAGGGTTAAAATTAAAATCTGCAATTACACTATGGACAAAAATTGTATCCGGGCCGGTAATTGGAACAGTACATCCGGAAATATCTACCAGGATCATCTTAGGCACATAACTTCCCGGAATTGTATAAGTATGAGAAACAACTGAGTCTGTTGTTGCCAAAGTATTTCCATCACTAAAATCCCAAATAAATGAAACCCTGTCTATTGTAGTTCCAACAAAGTTTACTTTTAAGGGCTGACAACCAGCCAGTGGACTATATGTGAAGGAACCATACGGACCTCTTACAGTTATGTTTTGTTCTTTTGTTGAAGTACAACCTCCGGGGCCGGTTACTGTTAATATGGCAATATAGGTTCCCGGAATATCATAAAAATGTGATGGGTTTGGAGCTAAAGAAGAAGTTCCATCTCCAAAATCCCAGCTAAAGGAAGTATAATTTAGTGAAGTATTTGTAAAAGTTACGATAAGTGGCGGACAGGTGCCGGAGGAATCACTCACACTGAAATTAGCTGTAGGTGTAACAATACTAATATAATTTACTTTTGTTATTGAGTCGGTACAACCATACTCATCCGTTATAACGAGTTTTACAGTGTAGGTGCCATTTGAGGCATAAGCATGTGTTGGATTTGCATCTATGCTAATATTACTATCTCCAAAATTCCATTGGTATAATAATCCGGGGCCTGTAGAACTGTTAAGAAATAAAATATTCTGCCCCGGGCAAGTTAATGTATCTGCTGCTGCAAATCCTGCTACCGGTTTGGATATTGCTAACAGGTTTGGTCTGGTCAGGCTATCCCTGCATCCGATACTATCTGTAACAATTAGGGTAACTGTATAAACTCCCGGTGAAGCATAGGTATGAATAAAGGGGCCTGAATTTAGTGTATCAGTAATGCCATCACCCCAATTCCAGATCCATTGTGTTATTGGATGATTACCATCACTTACAGAAAGGTCAGTAAAAGTTACGGAACTTAACAGGCAAAAGCCACTTGTGGGAATATTAAATCCTGCTGTAGGTCCGTTCACCTTTACATAATGTACTTTTGTAAGTGTATCCCTGCAACCATTCCAATCTATTGTAATGAGAGAAATATCATATAATCCGGCAATCGTGTAAGTATGTGAATTAGTGATACCAAGTCCGGTTGTGCCATCACCAAAAGACCATTCATAATATTGAAGATTAGCAGGATTAATACCAATGGCAGTAAAGGTAATAGTATTACTTCTGCATATAACCGTATCTGTTGCAGTAAAATCAGCATTTTCCGCAATCACCCTTACTGTTTTTACACTAGTATACGTACAGCCAGTTGAATAATTTTTAACTAATAATGAAACGGTGTATGTTCCAGCGCTTGCATAAATATGTGTCGGACTTGGTACTGTTGATGTTGTAGCATCCCCAAAATCCCAGTTCCATTCATCTGCACCAATAGACAGATCTGTAAAAATCCGTTTGAAAGGTTCTGCACAAGTTGATGTTACTGAAAAAGCAGCAATAGGTGGTTTTATGTGAATATAATTATCAATATGAACTGTATCAGGACATCCGTTATTCCATACAATAAGCTGAATATTAAAATAACCGGTATCTGTATAAATATGAGATGGATTTTGAACGGTAGAGGTTCCCCCATCACCAAAATCCCAAAGCCATTGGTCAATATTACCTGTTGATAGATCCGTAAAGTCAACAGGAACATTAGCACATACATCACGGGGATTAGCGCTGAAATTTGCCTGAGGTTTTATACCTGTTTTTATTCCATTATTAAAAATAACAGTATCAATACAGCCACTTGCAGTTGTTATGATCAGACTGATGGTAAATGTGCCCGGACCGAAAATATGTGTTGGATTTGCTAATGTAGAAGTTGCCCCATCTCCGAAGTTCCATAAATATGCGGTAATAGGTTCTGTTACATTTACTGTGGACGAAAAGGCCCATGAAAATGGACTACAACCTTGTTGTGGCAAATTGAGAATATTTGCCTGGGGTTGATTTATTTTTATGTAATTCGTTTTTGTTAAACTATTTGTACAGCCAACTGCATTGGTACATACTAATTTTACAGAATAATTCCCTAATGCTGTATAGGTGTGAACCGGATTTGCCAATGTTGATGTAGTTCCATCACCAAAAGTCCACAGGTATGAGGTTGCTCCTGCGCTGCTGTTGGTAAAACGTACAGTATAAGGTACTGTACAAGCCGATGTATCAGTTGTTGTAAACACAACTGACGGAAAAGGAGAAACGACAATGTTCTTTGTTAATGAATCCTTACATGCTCCAAAATCATTAACCAGTTTTATCTGGTAATTGCCGGGCAGTGAATATGTTTTTACAGGATTGAACAGATTTGATGTAGTTCCATCACCAAAATTCCAAAGTGTACTGGCAGGTAGAGGCGAAGTTGTATTATTTAAAGTGATACTAACACCTGAACAAATACTATCAGGAGCCGTAAACATAGTTTGAACATTTCCGATAACAACTGCATTTGGCCGTATGATCGTATCCTTACAGCCGGTAGTGTTTGTTACAATCAATTGTACGGTGTAGCTACCGGGGCTGTTGTAATTATGAGATGGACTCAATTGTGTTGATGTGGTACCATCTCCAAAATTCCATAAATAAGTTAATGCACCTACACCGGATGATAAATTTTGAAAATTTATATTTACTGGTGGTGTACAACTGTTGGAGGTATTATTGCTAAAACCTGCTGTTACCCCATTGGCAATGGTAACATACTGTGTTTTCGTAAGGCTTTTAGAACAACCGTTGCTATTGGTTACAACAAGAGATACATTATAATTACCTGCCGAAGTATATGTATGCACCGGATTTTGAGTATTTCCAAAAGTTCCGTCACCAAAATCCCATTGCCATTGATTAATGGTGCCATTGGATGTAGTACTTAAGTCTGTGAACTGAATGGGTACTGGAAAACATCCTGCCCTGGGTGAAGCAGTGAAATCTACGACCGGTAATGCAAATATGGTAATGTATTGAGTTTTGATGATCGAATCCTTGCCTCCGGCATTTTGAACAACCAACTTAACAGTATATTGTCCGGGTATAAAATAAGTTACTGATGGGTTTTGTAAAAATGAAATGGTACCATTACCCAGATCCCATCTCCACTGAGTTGGATTACCGGTAGATTGATCGGTAAAATTCACTAGACGTGGGGTGCAACCTGAAGTTGGGTTTGCAATGAATGCTGCATTTAATTGGGATTTTCCGGAAAAGCTAATTAGGACCAGTAAAAATATAATACATAGTGATCTAATCTGAACTAAAGCAGTCATAGGATGGTTTTGTCTTTATAAATCATTAGGATAGTTTGGATTACCCTTTAACAATTTGTATAACAGAAAAGCCGAGTATTTATTGTATGAATGACGGATTTAGATCAAAGTCTTTGCATGTGCAAAACAATCGGGGCTGAGCTGCCCGATGGGGCAAGTTCCATAACCGGAACAGCTTTTTTTGTAAAACGCCAGATCCTGTTCAAAAAAATGAATTCGGCTGGAATAGTTGGTTCGGTAAGTGATATGGTTAGCTTGCTAAAATCATTGTTTGAGCTCCAGGTACCGGTAAAAGTTACCCCATTTTTTGCTCCAATCATTGGACCGTTGTAATTAGTACTTTTTAATAAAGTAAAGTTATAACCGGTAAATTGCGAGGTAAGGTCCGTTCCATTATCTGTAGCTAATATTACAATAAAGACCCGGTTTAGGATATTTGTTTCAAAATATTGCTGTAAAACATCCTGTGTAATAGCATCCTGCGTCTTTTTGCAACTGGTAGCCAATAAAAGAACAGCAAATAAAATTGCAATAATATACCTGGATCTGTATGCTTTTACAGTCATAACCTCAAAGTTATTTTTTATAAATATCGGTATATTTTTTTGAAACATGATCAATAAAAAATTGGCTGTTTAAATCTTCACCTGTAGCCTTTTTGCAAAGGTCTTCAGAGTTGTAATAACGACCATGCCGGTAAATATGTTGTTTCAGCCAGTTGAAAACTATCAGATTATTTCCATTTTTTATGTCATTATATAATTCTGTATTATTCTTTAAAATGGTTTCAAAAAATTGTGCAGCATAAAGGCTTCCAATACTGTAAGTTGCAAAGTATCCAAAACTGCCATGGCTCCAGTGAACGTCCTGCAGGCATCCCCGGTTGTCGTCAGGAACTACCACTCCAAGATATTTTTTATAATGCTCATTCCAGTATGTAGGGATATCTATCGTTTTGATATTTCCTTCAATCAGCATTTTTTCTATTTCATATCTTATCATTACATGAAAATGATAGGTTAGTTCATCAGCTTCTGTTCGTATAAATGAAGGATGAACTTTATTGATGCCTTTATAAAATTGATCCGCTGAGATGTTTTTTAATTGGGATGGAAAAAAAGATTGCAATAGCGGGTAATTATATTCTACAAAAGCATTGCTTCTGCCGATACAGTTTTCCCATAACCTGCTTTGACTTTCATGAATGCTTAAACTGGAATATTCTCCTAAAGGCAAACCATATTCATCGGAGGGTAATGATTGCTCATATAATGCATGTCCTCCTTCATGCAGGCAGCTCCAGGTCATGTTGCCAAAATCATTTTCATCTATCCTGGTAGTTACCCTTACATCATTGCTGCAAAAATTTATAGTAAAAGGATGTTCACTGATATCCTGCCTGCCTGCTTC
The DNA here is from genome assembly GCA_031373525.1 of Ferruginibacter sp. GTDB lineage: Bacteria > Bacteroidota > Bacteroidia > Chitinophagales > Chitinophagaceae > Ferruginibacter. Next base: position 114,195 of record JANMMS010000019.1, on the reverse strand, counting down.
AAAATCGAAATGCATTCTTTTTAAAAGTTCCATTCCAAATTTCCATTGCTGGTCTTTATCAAAATGCTGGTGCAGAAAATTGTTATCAACCTGTTGCAGGTTTGATAATTTTTCTAACAATGAACTTAGTTGAGGACGTAATGTGTTGAAAACAGAATCTACTTTTTTTACTGTAAGGCCTTTGTCATATTCATTTAATAATGCATTATAAGGATGGTTTTCGTATCCGAGCAGGTCGGCTTCCTGCTTTTTTAATTCAATAACTTCATTCAGAGGTTTTTGAAAAACAGCAAATGAATTTTCTTTTCGTGAGCTGATCCAGGCATGAAAACTTTTATTAACTGTTTCACTCATGCGATGTACAAATGCTGAACTTAGTTTTTTATTTTTGTTATAATCTTCGAGTGTTAATTCGATATTTCTTTTTTCTTTGTCTTCAAGATCATTTTTTGCAGCAAGTTCATTTAGTAATACGCCCAGTTTTTCATCTGTGAATTGTTGATGAGCCAATTCAGTTAAAGTAGCGATCTGCCTTCCCCTGGTATCATTGCCTTTTGGCGGCAGATAAGTTTCCTGGTCCCATTGCAAAACAGCTGATGCGTATTTTACATCGGCAATTTTTTGCATCTTTGTTTTATACTCGTTGTATAATGCAGCACTATTCATGGTAAAAATTGTTTTAAAATGAAAATTCAGGATATCATTCAATTATTGGAAAAAATTGCTCCTCCTTCTTTACAGGAGAATTATGATAATGCCGGTTTGCTTACCGGCAATGTATCATGGGATTGTAAAGGTATAATAACCTGTCTTGATGCAACGGAAGAAGTAATAAGTGAAGCAATTACCAAGAATTGTAATATGGTAGTTGCACATCACCCCATAATTTTTAAAGGGTTAAAAAAGATCACCGGCAAGAATTATGTTGAAAGAACGATCATATGCGCTTTAAAAAATGACATAGCTATTTATGCTATTCATACAAATCTCGATAATATTTTAGATGGCGTAAATGGCAAAATTGCTGATAAGATCGGGTTGGTAAATCGCAGTATTCTCGTTCCAAAAGAAGATATTCTGCAAAAACTGTCTGTTTTTGTTCCTGAAGAGCACAAACCTGCTTTAATGGAGGCTTTATTCTCTGCAGGTGCCGGAAATATTGGCCAATACAGTGATTGTAGTTTTTCGGTTGCCGGAGTGGGTAGTTTTATGGGTAAACCCGGAACCAATCCATTCGTTGGTAAAACCGGGGAGAGGCATTACGAGAATGATGTTAAAATTGAAGTGATCTTTCCTGTTTGGTTGCAGTCACAGGTGCTTAAAGCCATGAAAAATAATCATCCATACGAAGAAGTAGCCTATGATATCTATTCTTTAAACAACAGCAACCAATTTGCGGGTTCTGGGATTTTGGGAGAGTTTTCTAAAGAAATGGATGAAATGGCTTTCCTGGCATTGCTGAAAAACAAATTTAATCTTTCGTTGATACGTCATACGGCCTCTACCGGTAAACCCATTAAAAAAGTCGCCATTTGCGGAGGGGCTGGAAGCTTCTTAACCTCTGCTGCCATTGCTTCTGGGGCCGATGTATATATAACTTCAGATATAAAATACCATGAATTTTTTGACGCTGATGGCAAACTTTTGCTTGCCGATATTGGTCATTATGAAAGTGAACAGTTCACCATTGACCTTTTGTTTGATATTTTGAGTGAAAATTTCCCTAACTTTGCAGTCCAAAAAACTGCTGTTAAGACCAATCCAGTCAACTATTTTTATTGATTGGTTCAAACGGCAAACTAAAAAATAATAACGTATGGCTTCAGTAAAAGAATTCTCAGTCGAAGAAAAATTATCTTCAATGGTAACTTTACAAAAAATTGACAGTAAGCTTGATGAGGTACATATCCTGAAAGGTGAACTGCCCATGGAAGTAAAAGATCTGGAAGATGAGATCGAAGGATTGCATGCACGCCAGACAAGAGTGGAAGAAGAGATCAATGGTATCCAGGAATTTATTGATCAGAAGAAGGAAGGTATCAAGGATGCACAGGCGCTTATAAAAAAGTATGAGAAACAAAGCGATAATGTAAAGAACAACCGTGAATTTGAAGCGATCAATAAGGAAATTGAGATGCAGCAATTGGAAGAGAAGCTTTGTGAGAAACATATTAAAGATGCAACGGAAGAAATTGCAGAAAAAGCTAAACAACTGGAAATAGCAAAAAAAGCTGTTTCTACGAAAGAAACAAACCTGAATGGTAAAAAATCTGAACTGGAGAAGATCATTAAAGAAACAGAGAAAGAAGAGAAGCATTACAACAAGATAGCAACTGAAGCAAGAAGTCATGTTGACGAACGACTTTTGATGAGCTATGACCGTATCAGGAAGAATTACAGAAATGGCCTTGCTGTTGTTCCGGTAGAAAGAGATAGCTGTGGTGGATGTTTTCATGCGATCCCCCCGCAAAAACAAAGTGAGATCAAATTACGTAAGAAAGTGATGGTTTGTGAGAACTGTGGTCGTATACTCGTTGATTCTGATCTGAATGATTCTGTAGTTGTGAAGTAAGTCGTAAGCTATTTGCTGCAAGCTATAAGCCAGTCAATAAATTTTTTAGCCCATTCTTTTTAGAGTGGGCTTTTTAATTTCCAACTAATATTTATTCAGAAATAAGATTTTTGTATTTCTTGCAGCTAACAGCTTATAGCTAATATCTTTTTTTTCCCTAATTTGCCTCTCATTCTATGTTACAAAAATTACACATACAGAACTACGCTATTATTGATGAACTGGAGATCAGTTTTTCTGACAACCTGAACATCATTACCGGTGAAACAGGTGCTGGTAAGAGCATATTAATGGGCGCCCTGAATTTGATATTGGGGCAAAGAGCTGATAGCAGTGTATTACAACAGCCGGATAAAAAATGTATCGTTGAAGGGCTTTTCTTGATCAAACAAACCAAAAGAATAAAAGATTTCTTTGCAGCAAATGACCTTGATATTGATTCGGAGATATTGATCAGAAGGGAAATTGCTGGCAACGGCAAGTCCAGGTGTTTCATAAATGACACACCCGTAAATCTATCACAACTAAAGTCATTGAGTGGTTTGCTGGTTGACCTGCATCAGCAATTTGATACTTTGGACCTGGGGACAGAAAATTTTCAAAGAGATGTTTTGGATGCTTTTTCCGGTAATGGGGAATTGTTGATTGAACTAAAAGAAAAATTCACTGATTATACAAAAGTAAAAAAGGGACTGGAAGCTTTACAGGATCAGCAAAAAAATGCAGATAAAGAACTAGACTACAATAAATTCCTTTTTGAGGAACTGGAAGAATTATCTTTTAAGGAAAATGAATTGGAAGAACTGGATGGGGAAATAAAATTATTAAGCAATGCAGAACATGTAAAACAACAACTGGAAAGTATTTATTTTGAATTAAAGGAAAATGAACAGCCGGTCGTTCAGCAATTAAAAGTATTGAATAATAAGTTGGCTGTGCTTCAACAATATCATCCTTTAATCCATTCTTTGTGCGAAAGGATATCGGCAGCAATTATTGAGATCAGGGACGTCGCAGATGAACTGGAGCTTATAGACAGAGGGGTGAACTTTGACGGCCAGCGCATTGAAATAATAAACGAAAGGCTGTCAGCAGGCTATAAACTGCTAAAAAAGCATGGAGTGAATGATACAGCCGGTTTATTGGCCATACAGGATCAGTTACAGCAAAAACTGGATGAAGTACTGAATATTTCAGCAGCGATTGAAAAACTGGAAATACAGGTAAATAAATTGTATGAAGCATGTTTGAAAATTGCCACAACCATTTCAACGAACAGGAATAGCCATATAAAAGCATTTACAAGCCAGGTTAATAAATTACTGGCCCAGGTTGGTATGCCAAATGCTTTGTTAAAGATTGTAATTAAGCAGGTAGAACTTTCTGTATTCGGAATTGATGATATTGATTTTTTATTTGACGCCAATAAGAGTAACCGATTTGAACCACTGGGTAAAGTGGCCAGTGGCGGTGAATTGAGCAGGCTGATGCTGATCATTAAATCCCTGGTAGCACAAAAACTCGAACTACCAACATTGATCTTTGATGAAATTGATACCGGGATCAGTGGTGAAGCAGCCAGGCAGGTTGGGATCATCATGAAAGGCCTTGCTGGAGCGCATCAGTTGGTTTCTATTACTCATCAGCCACAGATAGCAGCCAAAGCGAATGCACATTATTTTGTTTATAAAGAGATCAGGGATGATAAAATTGTTACTTCTGTCAGGTTATTGAATAATGATGAGCGTATTACAGCCATTGCAAAAATGCTAAGCGGAGAAAAACCTACTGCTGCAGCTTTGGAAAATGCCAGGGAGATGGTGGGGAATTAGTTGTTAGTTGTAAGCTGCTAGCTATTAGTAGAACCATGTCACTCGAATTAGTAACTTGAACTGGAAATTTTAAAACAGCTAAGAGTTTATGGCTAACGGCTAACAGCTAACAGCTTAACCAATGCAAAAGCTAATAATACTGATCATACTTATTGGTTCTATAATTTCAACTTATGTTGTACATGAAGTAATTAAGAAAAATATAGATCCGAAAAGATCGGTAGGTTATTTTGCTCTTTATGTTATACTGCATCTGGCTGCTGTGTTTTTACTGGTATTTATAACAAGTTTTTTAATTTTTCAATACAGTAGTTTAATGTTTAAAAAATAACTGGTTATTTTTACCGAATATTACTTTAATCAAAAAATAAAACCATGTCATACAACCTGCTAAAAGGAAAGAAGGGAATCATCTTTGGCGCTCTTGATGAAAGATCCATTGCCTGGATAACTGCTATTAAATGTCATGAAGAAGGTGCTGATATTGTACTTTCCAACGCCCCGGTAGCTATGCGCATGGGAGAAATAAATAAGCTGGCTGAAAAGATCGGCGCACCGGTTATCCCTTGTGATGTGAGTAGTAATGAAGATGTTGAAAATTTAATCACAAAGACGATGGAACATTTTGGTGGCGGTTTTGATTTCATCTTGCATTCAATCGGAATGGGCGTAAATGTGAGAAAGGGGAAACATTATACAGAAATTGATTATGGCTTTAATGTAAAGACCAACGACATTTCTTCTGTAAGCCTGCACCGGGTTTTGGCAACCTGTATGAAAAAAGATGCCCTGAATGAGTGGGGGAGTGTTATTGCACTTACTTATATAGCTGCCCAGCGTGTATTTCCCGATTACAGTGAAATGGCTGATGCAAAAGCTTTGCTTGAAAGTGTGGCACGTAGTTTTGGTTATCATTATGCTGTTAAAAAGCATGTACGGGTGAATACCATTTCCCAATCACCTACACGGACTACAGCGGGCAGCGGAGTAAAAGGATTTGACGGGTTTATTAACTATGCTGAAAAAATGAGTCCATTGGGAAATGCCAGTGCAGAAGATTGCGGTAATTATATTGTGATGATGTTTAGTGATATGACAAAGATGGTCACTATGCAGAACCTCTTTCATGACGGCGGGTTTTCTTTTACAGGAGTTACACAAGCTGTGATCGATCAGATGGAGAAATAAATGGAGACTACCGATCATGGGCAACCTAGAGAACCGATAAACTAATAAACCAGTAAACCAAACCATGGATTGGACAGAAGTTATCGGTCATGTGGGGTCTGCATTAAGCAGTATTACTTTTATGCCACAGGTTTACCAGGCCTGGAAAACAAAAAGTGTTGGTGATCTTAACCTGTCGATGATGATCATAGTTTTCATCAGTACGATCATCTGGCTGATATATGGATTCGGTCGTGGGTTGTTACCGGTGATCATTTGTAACGGTATCATTTGTATTCTTTCACTTGTACTTATTTATTTCAAGTTCAGTTTTAAGAAAAAATAAATTACGATAAGCCTAAAAATACTGTCATTGCGAGGAACGACTTACGTCATTGCGAGGAACGAAGCAATCTTTCTGACTATTTCACAAATTTTATAGATTGCTTTGTTCCTAGCAATGACGATTAATAAAAAACCTCCCGATCGATCGGGAGGTTTTTTATTAATTAAGGTTGGCTTATAGCTTAATGCTAACAGCTAATGACTTTTTTTAATATTCATCTTCATTAAAAAAGAAATCTTCCTGGCTGGGGTAATCAGGCCAGATATCATCCAATCCTTCATACAGGTCGCCCTCATCTTCCAGTTCCTGCAGATTTTCAATTACTTCAATAGGAGCACCGCTGCGTATGCTGTAATCGATCAATTCATCTTTTGTGGCTGGCCAGGGCGCATCTTCTAAATGGGAGGCTAATTCTAGGGTCCAAAACATCGTTTGAAATAGGTTTAATTTTTTGCAAATGTAGAAGTTCGTACGAAATAACCAAAAGTGTTTTTTAAACTTATGGTTAAAACCTGCCTATAATTGATTTTCAGGAGGGAAATAAATGGATTTTCAGTGGCTTAATTCAGGAAAATAATACCTGCCGGAATCGGCTCAGAGGCTCTATTTATAGTAATAAAAGGTTATTTTCGAACCATGTTAAGTGCAAAAAATATCGAAAAGCATTATGGCAATTTACATGTGCTTAAAAATGTGGATATAAATATTCAAAAAGGAGAGATCGTAAGCATTGTGGGCTCATCCGGAGCAGGGAAAAGTACTTTACTACATATCCTGGGTACCCTTGATAAACCCGATAAAGGTGAAGTAAAACTCTTTGAACAGCGGATAGATAAATTATCAGGAAAGGCGTTATCCAAATTCAGAAATAAGCATATCGGGTTTATTTTCCAGTTCCATCATTTATTACCTGAATTCACTGCGCTTGAAAATGTTTGTATTCCCGGATGGATCGCCGGCAGCAAAAAAAAAGAAACAGAAACCAGGGCAATGGAATTACTAAACATACTCGGTCTTGGCCAGCGACTGGAGAATAAACCAAACCAATTATCGGGTGGCGAACAACAACGGGTAGCCGTTGCCAGGGCACTCATTAACAATCCTGCTATCATTATGGCAGACGAACCAACAGGTAATTTAGATTCTACCAATGCAAGAGAATTGCACCAGCTTTTTATAGAACTGCGAAATAAATACCAGCAGACATTTTTAATAGTAACGCATAATGAAGAACTGGCAGGTATGGGCGACCGGATACTTCACATGAAAGATGGAAGGATCATTAATGGTTAATGCATTATGGATAATTTTTGATTTGCTAATATATTAATTCATTTATGTAAAGCTTGATAGTTACTGGGTTTGATCAGATATTTTAAATTAGCAGAAATTTTAAAGAACATCATCAAATAAAATACAGTATCATTTGCGGACAATTATATTGACAATAACATTTGTTTTTTCTCTTGCCAATCTTTTCGGACAAGCAGAAAATGCGAAACTGAAAATCTCACATTTAACAGGAGACTTTTATATTTATACAACTTATAATAAATACCAGGAAAGTCAAGTGCCGGCAAATGGGATGTATCTTGTTACCAACAATGCTGTTGTAATGTTTGACACACCCTGGGACACAACACAATTTCAACCATTGCTTGACAGCATACAATTAAGGCATAACAAAACTGTGGTAATGTGTTTTGCAACGCATTGGCATAGCGACAAAACTGCCGGGCTTGAATATTACAGGAAACAGGGAATTAAAACCTATACTACTGTTCTTACAGATGAATTAAGTAAAAAGAATAATAAAAAAAGAGCTGAATTTTTAATGGAAAAGGATACTGTCTTTAATGTGGGACAATATTCTTTTGAAACCTATTACCCCGGACAAGGACATACTGAAGACAATATTGTAATCTGGTTTAAAAAAGAAAAAATCCTCTATGGTGGATGCTTAATAAAAGGTGCTGATGCTGAAGATTTGGGTTATCTGGACGATGGAAATGTAACAACATATGCGTCTACTTTAATAAAAGTTCAGAAAAAATTCCGAAAACCAAAGTTTATTATTGTTGCACACAGTGATTGGAAAAACATACATTCATTGAAGCATTCTATAATGATGGCAAAAAAACTTAAAAATAAAAACTAACGTTAACAAAAGCAATTACGCAAGCCCGGCAGATGGGAGTAAAATCGGTTTCATTTCCTTAATCTTTTTCAGTACCGGCTTGTCCATTCATTAATTAATATTTATTTCAAGTAAAAATTTCGTTCCTTTATCGGGCGATAAGCAACGACAGACGAAATTCTTCCGAACATACGTAAATGCTTAACATTTGGGTAATTATCGTTCATTTCAGACCAATTGAAATATAATTAATATTATCAAATGAAAGAATTACAAAAACTACTAGATCAACTTGAAACACAGATTATTCATTTTGACAAATCAAAGTTTTCGATTTCGAAATCTAATGTAGGATGGCATATTGAACATTCCTTATTGACATTATCAGCAATTACTAATTCTTTGGCAAATTCGAACCCTAAAGACTACAAGTGGAAATTTAATTTCATTCGGGTTATTGTACTTACAATGAAAAAAATTCCGAGAGGAAGAGCAAATGCACCAAAGGTTGTTCAGCCAAAAGAAAAATATAGCATTGATAGCTTGAAAGATCATATATCAAAAACAAAAGCAACAATTGAAGAATTAAATTCTATGGCTGAGAATAAATATTTTAAACATCCTGTTTTTGGAAATATTAAACTAAAACAAACAATACGCTTTCTTGAAATTCACACCAGGCATCATTTGGACATTATTAAAGATATACTGAAATAAGAAAATGATACCCAACATTGGTTATGCTTTATATTGTGCAGGTTATATAACTCAAGGAAATTGAAATGAAGTCAATCAGAAATCAAATTTTACTGATATATATTATTGTAAATAATTTTAGTTGCATAAATTCAAAAAGAGTAAATCAAGAAAATTTGGACAATCTTTATCCGCCTGATAGCGCTATGATTATTTACCATTCTGAATGGACAAAAAAAAATTACAGGGAACGCATTAAGGAATTTAAAAGATATCCTTTAAAAACCGGCGACATTGTATTTATAGGAGATAGTAATACTGAATATGCAAAATATTTGTTCTCGAAACTGGACGATCCAAAAGTAAAAAACCGCGGTATTTCAGGAGATGTATCTGAAGGAGTATTGAAAAGGCTTGATGAAATTACTTACTTCAAGCCTGAAAAGGTATTCATACTCATTGGTACCAATGATCTTTTCAATTTAAGTTATCAAAAACAAATTCCCTCTGTTGAATATATAACCAATAACATTTTTAAGATAACCGAGATCATTTATAATAAAAGCCCGGAGACAAAGATCTACCTGCAAACTATTTTACCCAATGCTGATACAATCGTAAATGATCAAATTAACAAAGCTAATGAGATGATCAAATCGCATGCAAAAGAAAAAATTTATGAATTGATCGATCTGAATGCTTCATTCCTGGATAAAGCCGGATCAATGAAAAAGGAACTTACATATGATGGTACACACCTTAATAAAGCAGGTTATGCAGTATGGGTAACTTTGATAAAACCTTTCATACAGTCAAAATAATTTTCTTTTTGTGGTTGGTGAAGACAGCTCAAGTGCTCGGAAGTTCGTTTAATTGATATGTTCTTTTTTGCTTGTCCAAAAAAAGACCCCGAAATCGATATAAAGCCCGATTTCGGGAAGGAGCTATATGGTACAGTTAAGCATAGTAGTCCAGGCATTAGTAATCCTACTCTTATAGACGAAGTTTATATAGTTAAAATGCCTTTTCCGATTCGAAAATATTTGATTTAATAAGATATCAATCTTATGAAAACTTGTGGTGAAGACAGCAACCAAGGCGGAATTATCCATTATCCATTCATCAATTCCCTCAAACGGGCAGCTAATTTCTCTTCATTTGGCAGCATGGCTTTTTCTAAAATAATATTCATCGGAACTGCCGGAAGATCCAGGGCTCCTAATACCTCTACCGGTGCATCCAACAATCGAAAACATGCTTTTGATATCCTGCCGGCAAGTGCTTCAGCAAACGAATTATTTTGCTGTTCCTCCGTTAGTATTAAACATTTACCGTGTTTTTTTACCGTTGAAAAGATCAGTTCTTCATCCAGGGGAAATAAGGTACGCAGGTCAATGACCTCGACCTGCCCTTCGAATTTTTTAGCAGCAGCTTTTGCCCAGTAAACCCCCATGCCATAAGTTATCACACAACAAGTATCGCCGTTCTTAATTTTAGCTTCATCTGCCTGCAGAACAATATTTCCTTTTCCCAATGGAATGATATAATCACGGGATGGTTCGGTTGTTTTTGCTTCTTCCGTTCCGGGGACCTTACTCCAGTAAAGTCCTTTGTGTTCGAGCATTACAACCGGGTTTGGATCAAGGAAAGCCGCCTTCAGCAAGCCTTTCATGTCAGCTGCATTGGACGGGTAAACTATTTTTATCCCTTTGATGGTGAGTAAAGTGCTTTCAACACAACCGCTGTGATAAGGACCGCCGCCGCCATAAGCACCTATAGGTACACGTATCAATGTTTGTATGGGGAATTTTCCGCAACTGAGGTAGCAACTTTTAGAAATCTCTGTTACCAATTGGTTCAAACCCGGATAAATATAATCTGCAAACTGCACTTCTACGATCGGTTTTATTCCAACAGCACTCATCCCTACAGTTGAACCAATAATATAAGCTTCCTGTATAGCAGTATTGAATACCCGATGATCCCCAAACTGCTCAGCAAGGGTAGCCGCTTCCCTGAAAACTCCACCCAATCTTCTTCCAACATCCTGGCCATATAGAACTGCTTCCGGAAAATCTTCCATGATCTCCCTGATCGCAAATAAAGCTGCATCAACCATCAATACTTTTTCTTTACCGGTGGGATTTCTTTCACCTGTTTCATTGATCACAGGTGTAGGAACGAATACATGATTACTTACTTCAGCAGGATCGGGTTCAGGTGAAGCATTTGCTGCATCAAAATCTTTTTTTACAAGAGCTGTAGTTTCATCTTCAATCTGTTGTAATGCTGCTTCCTCAAAACCGAGTTGTTGTAATACTGTTCTCAGTTTGGGCCCCGGATCATCTTTATAGTGTTTGGCAAGGTCATCTTCTGTTCTGTAAAATTCTTTTCTAACCCCGCTGGTGTGGTGACCCAGCAAAGGAACCTTTGCATGCACGAGGTAGGGTTGGCGGTTTTCCCTTACCTGGTTTACAACTTCTTGCATGGTTGTATAGCTTTCTATAAAATCACTGCCGTCTATGCTGATCCGTTGGATACCTTTGAATCCTTTGATAAATTTATACGCATTGGTTGTTCTTGCTTCATCAGATGTAACACTGATACCCCAGTCATTGTCCTGTACCAGGTAAATAATGGGTAGTTGATGTAATGCTGCAAATTGAAATGCCTCACTAACTTCACCTTCAGTTACTGAGGCATCACCCAGTGAACAGATCACTATAGAGGCCTCACCCCCAGCCCCTCTCCTACAGAGAGGAGAGGAGGATTCTTCTAAAAATTTTATTCCCTGTGCTATTCCGGTTGTGGGAATAGCCTGCATACCCGTAGCACTGCTTTGATGTATAATATTAGGTTTATCTGTTCCTTTATAATTCGGGTGATTATAATATTCACGCCCACCGGTAAATATATCATCCCGTTTTGCCAATAACTGAAGCATTAATTCATAAGGTGAAAAATCAAGGCCAAGCATCATACTTTCATCTCTGTAATATGGACTTACATAATCGCAGGGAAGTAATTGAAATGCAGTAGCAAGTTGAATGGCTTCGTGGCCACGGGAAGTACTGTGAACGTATTTGCAGATCTGCCTGTTGGCTTCATAAGTGTCGGCCATTACTTTTGCCGTACACATCAACCGGTAAGCTTTTAATAATGTTTCTGTATCAACTGACATAAAGCTATTAGCTGTTAGCAATTAGCTATTAGCTAAAAGCTAATTGCTGTTTTATTGCATTTTAAATGATTCCAGGAATTTAGTTGTAAAATTTCCACTCTTAAAACTTTCGTCTTTCATTAACTGAAGGTGAAACGGGATGGTTGTTTTTACACCTTCGATCACATACTCACTTAATGCCCTGCTCATGGTATTAATAGCTTCTTCACGTGTTTGTGCTATAGCAATTAGTTTACCGATCATACTATCATAATACGGAGGAATAACATAACCTGCATAAACATGACTATCTACACGAACACCATGCCCGCCTGGTTGGTGAAGTACTGTAATTTTCCCTGGGGAAGGCCTGAAATCATTATATGGATCTTCTGCATTTATTCTGCATTCTATTGCATGCATTTGAGGGTAATATGCTCTTCCAACAATTTTTTCACCCGCAGCTATTTTGATCTGTTCTTTGATGAGGTCGTAATTGATCACTTCTTCTGTTACACAGTGTTCAACCTGTATCCTGGTATTCATTTCCATGAAATAAAAGTTGCGGTGTTTATCTACCAGGAATTCGATCGTTCCTACACTTTCATAATTGATAGCCTGGGCAGCTTTGATGGCGGCTTCACCCATTTTATCCCTTAATTCTGTCGTCATAAAGGGTGACGGTGATTCTTCTACGAGTTTTTGGTGGCGACGCTGAATGGAACAATCACGTTCACTCAGGTGGCAAATGTTTCCGTATTGATCACCTGCTACCTGTATTTCTATATGTCGTGGTTCTTCTACAAATTTTTCCATGTAAATACCATCATTTTTAAAAGAAGCTGCTGCTTCCGTTTTGGCATTTTCAAGAGATTTTTCAATTTCAGATTCTTCCCAAACTACACGCATTCCTTTACCACCACCACCGGCAGTTGCTTTTAAAATAACAGGGTATCCAATTTCTTTGGCTGCTTTTTTTGCATGGTCAACACTTTCTAAAAGTCCTTCTACTCCGGGTATAACAGGAACGCCGGCTTTTATCATGGTTATTTTTGCCGTGATCTTATCTCCCATTGAATTGATCATATCAGGAGTGGGGCCTATGAATTTAATTCCATGGTCGCCACATATTTTTGCGAATTTGCTGTTCTCAGCCAGGAAACCATAACCCGGATGAATGGCATCTGCATTGGTTATCTCGGCCGCCGCCATAATATGGGCCATATTCAGGTAACTATCCACACTGGCTGGCTTTCCTATACAAACCGCTTCATCGGCAAATTTTACATGCAGGCTGTCTTTATCAGCAGTTGAATAAACGGCAACCGTTTTAATGCCCATTTCCTTGCAGGTACGCAAGATCCTGAGTGCGATCTCTCCTCTGTTGGCTATTAATATTTTTTTAAACATCTTAATAATTTGAAGATTTGGAAATTTGAGTATTTGAAAATTGAATCCGATAGATTATACATTTTGAAGATTGAAAATTCTAATAGTAAGAATTTAATCTTCAAATTTTCAAATTAACTCATTTTCAAATTGGTTAGCTTGGGTCTACCAAAAATAATGGCTGGTCGTATTCAACAGGGCTTGCATCATCAACCAGCACTTTTACGATCTTACCTTTAACTTCACATTCTATTTCGTTGAATAATTTCATGGCCTCAATGATGCAAACCACTTTGCCTGGTGTTACTTCATCACCAATATTTACTAAAATGGGCTTTTCCGGCCCAGATTGGCGATAGAAAGTACCGATCATCGGACTTTTAATTGTAATCAGGTTATCTGTTTTTGGTGCAGCATCCTGTTTTACCGGGGCTGTAGGTGCAGCAGCAGGAGCAGCGGCGGCTGATGCTTGTGATGTTGGTTGAGGAGCAAAAGACTGGGTTGAGGTTGTTGCTACAATATTCTGAACCGGGTCTTTCTTTTGTTTTATCGTTATTTTTCTTCCATCTTCTTCAATGGTTATTTCTCCAATAGAGGTCTTGTTAATTAGTTTTACAAGTTCCTGAATTTGTTTGATGTCCATGTGATATTATTAAATTGTTAATTTGGATAAAGAAACGGGTTGCTAAGATAGGGAATCATTATTCAAATAAGCAAGTATTAAATTCCGATTTTTTTAGAAAAGGCATGAAATGTGCTTAAAATGGTACAAAATTGGCCTAAAATCAATTAAAAAGAGCTTTTTTTGAAGAAAATAAAAAGGGACGATTTTATGAAAATCATCCCTTTTCTTATCATTATTTAATTTTTATTAAGCCATTTTCCTTTTCAGATTTTCATCAATGGCATCTAAAAATTCTTCTGTATATAGATAATGTTCTGTATGGTTTACATTATTTCCATGAATACAAACAGCGAGGTCTTTGGTCATTTTACCACTTTCAACGGTTTCTATACATACCGCCTCCAATGTATTGCAAAAATCAATTAATGGTTGATTGTTATCCAGTTTTCCACGGAAAGCAAGACCTCTAGTCCAGGCAAAAATGGAAGCGATCGGGTTTGTACTTGTTGGTTTACCTGCCTGGTGATCGCGGTAATGCCTGGTAACAGTTCCGTGTGCTGCTTCTGCTTCCATGGTACTGCCATCGGGCGTAATCAGAACAGATGTCATCAGGCCTAAACTGCCAAAACCCTGTGCTACTGTATCACTTTGAACATCGCCGTCATAATTTTTACAGGCCCAAACAAAATTACCATTCCATTTTAATGCACTGGCAACCATATCATCAATAAGTCTGTGCTCATAAGTTATACCTGCAGCAGCATATTTTTCTTTGAATTCAGTTAGAAAAATATTTTCAAATATATCTTTAAAACGGCCATCATATTTTTTAAGAATGGTGTTTTTTGTAGAAAGATATAAGGGCCATTTTTTGCTAAGCGCCATATTGAAACAACTGCGGGCAAAACCGGTAATGCTTTCATCCGTATTATACATACTCATGGCAACCCCATCACCTTTAAAATTATATACTTCAAAAACCTGTGGTTCTCCGCCACCTTCCGGTGTAAATGTCATGGTAAGCTTACCTTTTCCTTTTATAACGGTATCTGTTGCCCGATACTGGTCGCCAAAAGCATGACGGCCAACAATGATCGGTGCAGTCCAGTTTGTGACCAACCTGGGTACATTTTGCATAACAATGGGTTCTCTGAAAACGGTTCCATCCAGGATATTCCTGATAGTGCCGTTCGGGCTCTTCCACATTTGTTTCAACTTAAATTCTTCCACACGAGCTTCATCGGGAGTAATAGTTGCACATTTGATTCCTACACCACATGCTTTAATAGCATTGGCAGCATCAATGGTAACCTGGTCGTTTGTTTCATCACGGTATTCCATTCCAAGGTCGTAATATTGAATGGGAACATCTATATATGGAATGATCAGTTTGTCTTTAATGAATTTCCAGATGATCCTGGTCATCTCGTCGCCATCCAGTTCTACCACTGGATTTGTTACTTTAATTTTATTCATTAGTAATTTTATTTTGAGTTGCGAAAATACGATAATAAGGAATATGAGAGACAAACCAGAAATTCAAAAGGGGAGCTAAATCAAAACCGCAGAGAAAAGAGGAAATGGAGGCTTCGCAGAGATACTCTGCGCAAACTCAGCTTCTCATGTTCTCTGCGGTAAAAGGTATTAATCGTTATTATAAATTCTTAATTATCTCATCAGCGAATTCACTTGTTTTTAATAAAGTTGCTTCCTTCATGAGGTTATAAAAATCGATCGTTACTGTTTTATTCCGGATCGTTTTTCCAACAGCATTCGTGATCATTTCGGCAGCATCTCTCCATCCCATATATTCCAGCATCATTACACCACTTAAGATAACGGACGAAGGATTCATGGTATTGGTATTTGCAAACCTGGGAGCAGTGCCATGGGTTGCTTCAAAAACTGCATGGCCTGTTAAGTAATTCATATTTCCACCGGGAGCTATTCCAATTCCTCCAACCTGAGCCGCCAGTGCATCGCTGATATAATCACCGTTAAGGTTCAGGGTTGCTATAACACTGTAATCCTGTGGTGCCAGCAAAGCCTGTTGTAAAAAATTATCTGCTATAGCATCTTTGATGATCACTTTTCCGCCAATGGCACTGATCTTCATTTCTTCATTGGCCACCGCCTCACCACTTTCTTTTTTTGTTCTTTCCCATTGCTGCCAGGTGTACACATGGCCGTGGAATTCTCTTTCTGCAAGTTCATATCCCCAGTTCTTAAAGGCGCCTTCGGTGAATTTCATGATATTGCCTTTATGCACGATCGTTACGGACGGTAACTTATGTTCAATTGCGTGTTGAATGGCTGAACGGATCAATCTTTCCGATCCGTCTTTACTCACCGGCTTTACGCCCAATGAAGTTGTTTCAGGAAAACGAAAAGCTTTCACCCCTAATTCATCAACCAGGAAGTTCAATAATTTTTTTGCTTCCGGTGTTCCTGTCATGAATTCAATACCTGCATAAATATCTTCGGTATTCTCACGGAAGATTACCATGTTTACCTTTTCGGGTTGCCACATTGGGGAGGGTGTTCCTTCAAAATATTTTACTGGTCGTAAGCAAACATAAAGATCAAGTTCCTGGCGCAGGGCAACATTGAGGCTGCGAATACCACCACCAACCGGTGTTGTCAGCGGCCCTTTGATCGATAATAAATATTCCTTGAAAGCATCCATGGTTGCTTCGGGCATCCATTCGCCCGTTTTATCAAATGCTTCCTGCCCGGCCAATACTTTCAGCCATTCAATTTTTTTTGATCCGCCATAAGCTTTTTTAATAGCTGCGTCAAACACACGCACACTTGCTTTCCAGATATCCGGACCGATACCATCACCTTCAATATATGGGATCGTAGGGTTGTTGGGAACGTTTAGTTTTCCATCGGTTCCCATGGTAATTTTCTGAGCCATCTTTTTCATTTTGAAGTGCAAAAGTAAGTGAGAAGATTTGAAAGGAAATAAAGCCTTAGCTTTTTTAAATAAAAAAAGGTTCCCGTTAAATCAGGAACCTTTCTTTTAGTGTACAAATTAAAACTTAAAAACTTCGCCTCACCCTGAAACTATAAACAATATTATAAGTCGTATTTGGTGGCGGACCGGTTGTTACAATGGCGCCGGTGAAATTGCCACTGATATATTGCCCAACGGTACCGTATTCAGTAATGTTTACGAATATGGGTGTTGGTATAGTTGTTTGAATATTAGGTGGAAATTGTGGTGCATTATTTGAAGTAAAGCTTAACAACCTTTGAGAACTATTTAAAGCAATCCCGATATTATCAAATAATATATTTATATCCCCATTGCCACCCGTATTAGAATAGGAATATATAATAGCACCTCCAGTGCCTGCGGATCCAACATGTATAACTGAATCACTGGGTGAAATAAATGATATTGGGGAACCTCCATTTATTGTGTATGTAACAAATTGCTGAGTTAATACACCACAAGCCTGGAGATTGCCAATAGCATTTGCTCCCGCAGTTAGTGTCATTGTAATTGGATTACTTTGCTGAAGTCCAACATTATCCTCGGCAATGAAAGTAGCGGTTGCTGTATTATTACATAGAATAGCATTGAAACTGAAGGTTCCGTTATTACTTAGAGCATACCTGTAATACTGGTAGCCATTTATCATAACGATATAACCACTGGAAACAGGGTTATTGGAACAGTCAGTTACTGTGCCTGAAACGGTTGCAGTTGTTAAACCTGAATTAACTGTGATCACTCCCAATGATAAATTAGTATTTGTAGTAGCAAAATTTTGTGAATAGATTTGAGTAGAGCATGAATAATTAGAAATTACTTCTAAAAGTAATTGTGCATTTGCCGGTACTGCACCTCCAACAAAACCGGAAGAATCTGTGTAACCATATCCGGCAGAGTTAGTGCCAACTACCGTGATCTTTACCAATGCAAATGGAATTGGTATTCCATCAATATTTTTGATCGTACAATTAAATTGTACATAATTAGCCGGCACATCACAATTCCAGAAAGAGAAATGACTTACTTCGCCTACATAAGTATTTCCTGTTTTTGTAGCAGTTCCTTCCTGTTTCCACAATCCTTTTGTTTCATCGAACGACCATAAAGGAATGGTTGAAGGAGCGGCACTTTGTATAGAAGAAGGTATTGATAAAGTTAATGTTGCTTTTTTCCCGGGAGCAATCTGTAACAATTCACCGGATGCTCCGGTTAGTTCTACAGCAGCCATGCCATATGTGGTCAATGTTTTCAATGAACCATCTGTAGCAATTCCACGAAGGTCGCCGGGCATGGTTTGATTCAGGTCGGTAGCTGTTGGATCGATCCAATGAGCTGCCACATTCACTGCACCTGTATATGCAACCCCACTTCCGGCATTTACAACTGCATTGGCAGGTAAGGCTACAATTAGCCCGTTGCTTAACGTAACATTACCACCTGAAGTCCCATTGATGCTGCCTGAATTTGTTTTTAGTATTAATTTTATCCGAAAGAATGCTGCTTTATTTTCTGTTGCTATATAGGTTTTAATGCCTTTGAAATAACCTGGCTTGTTGACTGTTACCATGGCTGCATTTTTAACTACATGTACATTCTTCACTTCAAAAAATCCATATTTATCTGTCGTTGCAAAACTGCTTCCTACAGTTACGGAAGCACCCAATACAGCCGCATCATTTTCATCTGTTACAAATCCTGAAACGGATGAAGTGACTTTTGTTGTCAGGTCTGCAACCTGTCCAGGAAACAAACCATCTTCATTGCTCAGGTCTTTCTGGCATGAAAGGAAAAACAAGATGGCAATTAACGGTACAATTACCCGGAAAAATTTGTTTTGAATGAATGTGTTCATGTTAAATAGTTAAAGATGGATTAATGTAAGAATTACCGGTTAGATGACCTGAAAGTTTATGCTGCTGCCTACAGGTAAATTTATTTCTATAAATTATTTTAATGGAAGGATGCAGTTAAGCCATTCTGCATCAAAATTCACTCCTTCATATTTTTTGTAAAAATTTATGGCCGGTTCATTCCAATCGAGTACCTGCCAGGCCATACCGCTGTAATTTTTTTCTTTACACTCTTTGATGAGCCTGTCAAATAATAATTTACCTACACCCTTTCCCCTCATTTTTTCTGTTACTAAAATATCTTCGAGATAAAGGCGCTGGCCTTTCCAGGTGCTGTAGCGGATATAATATAAAGCAAAACCAACCACCTCTCCCCGGACTAAAGTCCGGGGCAATTCAGTCCGGGGTAAATCAGAAGTCGGTGGCAATTCAGCCACATAAGCCCACCAAACCGGTTTTTCTCCAAAACCACTTTCAACAAAATGGTCAAAATCAACAGTAACTTCATCGGGAGCCTTTTCATACAAAGCCAGCTCTTGTATCAATTCCATCATTCGTTTACAATCTTCCTTTACTGCTTTCCTGATTGTTATGCTCATGTTTTATAATATTAAGAACTGAAAATACTTACAAGTTTTGATATTGATGTAAAAATGCAAACAGCTTACTGAAATCTGTTATTTTTGATGATCAAACAGATGATTATGAAAAAACTACTATTACAATATGCGGCATATAATGTATGGGCAAATCAAAAATTAATTGATTGTATAGAAAACCTTTCTGATGAACAGATCAAAAGAGAGATCGACAGCAGTTTTAAAAGTATTTATGCTACACTCATACATTTATGGGATGCTGAAAGTATCTGGTGGCAACGGGTAAAACTGCAGGAGCAAATTGATGTTCCCGGTTCGCATTTTAATGGTTCTGTATTGGAACTGGGTAATAATCTTTTAAAACAATCAAAGCACTGGAAAGAGTGGGTTGACATTGCAACAGAAGCTGCTTTGGAGCATGAATTTATTTACAGGAATTCAAAAAAAGAGCAATTTAAACAGCCGGTGTATGATACATTGCTTCATTTATTCAACCATCAATCATATCACCGGGGTCAGTTGATAACAATGTTTCACCAGGTTGGTCTTAAAAATATTCCCAATACTGACTTTGTAACTTTTTGCAGAAAGAAGTAATTAATTGTGATCGATCATCGTAAGCGTAATACCGTAAGAACCGGTAACAAAAAAGCCGCCAAGTCCGGGTACGGGTGGCTGATACTCACTGTGAAAAAAATTCCGGTAAACCATTCCAATTCCGGGAGCATATATTTCCTTGCTTTTATTTATCTCACTATATGAATTAGGGTCCAGCGGATTACCGATCTCTTCATCCCTTTGATTAACCACCAGGCAATTGTCGAGCGTGTAACTTCCTACCTGTTGCTGTACAGCAACACTGTCATACATATAATCCCAGTCGTCCATGTATTTGACTTCTGAATTCAAAGAATAGGTATCAATGAATGAATTGCCTTTCCAGGAATAATTATTTCTAATAGGTAAATGAAGTTTTAAAAACCTGTAATTATTTTCAACAAACTCAAGAGTATTTCCGGTATTAACTGCCATAAATGTAGCATCGGAAAGCCAGGGAGCTGTTGGGGTATTTCGAATATACCTGATGATGCGGTAAGCAGGGCGGCCAAGGTTATCCGTTATCAGAGCATCTGTTTCATACTTTACCTGGTAACTTCGGACAACAGTACTGGTACCAAAATTAATATAAATGAGAGAATCGAGATTATAGGTAATGTATTTACCCACAGTTAATGGAGAATAAACACTCAACGAAGCTGTTTGAAAATCTTCATTAGATTTTTTACAGGCACTAAAGGAAATGATTATTACTACACTAAATAAAATGAATGAATATTTCTTCATAAATACAAGATACAATTTTATAAAAATCAAGACTAAGTAAATATCAAAAAAGCTGCCTCAGTATTTTGATCAAATCAGTTCAGAACGTTGAATGATCCCGCCACCAATTACGTCATCTCCTTCATAAAACACTGCACTCTGGCCCGGAGCAACTCCTTTAACATGCTCATAGAAACGAACATTAATACCATTTTCGTATGTGTACAGGTTACTTAATGCTCCTTTATCTTTATACCGAATCTTGGTTATGGCTTCCATTCCTTCGGTAATTCCTTCATATTTGATCCAGTTCAGTTGATTTACCTGCATTTCGATGCGGTTCAGGTCATCTTCATTTCCTAATACAACGGTATTGGTTTCAGGTATGATCTCAGTGACAAAAGCCGGTTTTCCAAGGGCAATATCCAATCCTTTACGCTGACCAACAGTATAAAACGGGTAACCTTTATGCTTGCCTAAAATATTACCGGCAGGATCTACAAAATTTCCACCATTTACTTGTTGTTCCAGGCCAGGTACTTTGCGTTTTAAGAATCCACGGTAATCATTATCAGGAACAAAACAAATTTCGTAGCTCTCATTTTTCTTTGCCAGTTCCGGATAACCAAAATCATGGGCCAATTGCCTGATAGCAGTTTTGCGATAAGTACCCAAAGGCAATAATGTTCTTTTCAGGAGGTCCTGCTGCAATCCCCATAAGGCATAGCTCTGGTCCTTGGTTTCATCCAAACCTTTCCGGATAAAATACCTGCCATTGCTGTGTTGATGAACCTGTGAATAGTGGCCTGTGGCAATGAAATCACAACCAAGTGCATCAGCTCGTTTTAGCAAGGCACGCCATTTTATATGTGTATTACACATTACACAAGGGTTTGGCGTTCGGCCAGCAATATATTCTTCTACAAAATTTTCGATCACAAAATCTCCGAATTCTTCCCTGATATCTAAAATAAAGTGTGGAAAACCATGTTGAACAGCAGCCTGTCGGGCATCATTAAAACTATCAATATTACAGCAACCTGTTTCCTTTTTACCGGTGCTGCCAACACTGGTAGCATAATCCCATGTTTTCATAGTGATCCCCACTACGTCATACCCTTCTTTATGAAGCATCAAAGCTGCCACGGTGCTGTCAATACCGCCGCTCATGGCCATCAATACTTTACCTTTTTTACTCATATCGAAAAAATTCGATGCAAAGATACAAAAAAGGGTTTGAGGTTAAAGGCGAAAGCCAGTTTTCAATTGTATTCATTAAACTTCTTAATAACTTTTAGCTTTTCACTTTTACCTTTTGACTTACTTTGCATCCATGCAACAATATTTAGATCTCGTAAAACATATTATCGAAAAAGGAACGGATAAAAGTGATCGCACCGGAACAGGAACCCGCAGTGTATTTGGATACCAAATGCGGTTTAATTTGCAGGATGGTTTTCCATTGGTAACTACCAAAAAAACACATTTAAAAAGCATCATTCATGAATTACTTTGGTTTTTAAAAGGCGAAACCAATATTGCTTATTTAAAAGAACATAATGTAAAGATCTGGGATGAATGGGCAGATAAAAATGGAGATCTTGGCCCGGTTTATGGCAAACAATGGCGAAGTTGGGAAGGGAATGGAGGGGTGGTAGTTGACCAGGTTTCTGATCTCATAAAACAATTGAAAACAAATCCTGATAGCAGGCGGATGATCATAAGCGCATGGAATGTGGCCGAGCTTCCAAAGATGAAACTAATGCCTTGTCATTGTTTGTTTCAGTTTTATGTGTCACCCCCAACCAGTTTGCAAAAGGAGAGGGGAGTTAAAGGCAGTCTTTCGTGTCAATTGTATCAACGTTCTGCTGATGTTTTTTTAGGTGTGCCATTTAATATAGCATCTTATGCATTGCTTAATTTAATGATCGCCCAGGTATGTGATATGGAACCGGGTGAATTCATTCATTCTTTTGGGGATGTGCATTTATACAGCAATCATTTTGAACAGGCAGATCTGCAGCTTACAAGAACACCGTATCCATTACCGCAAATGAAGATAAATCCTGATGTAAAAGATATTTTTGGATTTAAGTATGAGGATTTTGAATTGCTGAATTATCAGTCGCATCAGGGGATAAAGGCACCTGTTGCGGTTTAATATTCTTTGTGTCTCTGTGCCTTAGCGGTAAATTTAACCGCAAAGACGCTAAGGCGCAAAGTAAAACAAAGGAAACTTATGACAATATCGCTTATAGTTGCGGCTTCTGAAAACAATGCTATTGGTAAAGACAATCAGCTGCTTTGGAATTTACCGAATGATCTAAAATTCTTCAAAAACAAAACCTGGGGCATGGTAGTGATCATGGGGCGTAAAACATTTGAAGCAGTAAACAAACCATTGCCGGGCAGGGTAAATATTGTTATTACAAAACAGGAGAACTGGAAAACAGAAAATGTATGGGTAGCAAAAGACCTGGATGATGCTTTAAAACAAGCTGCATCAACTAATTGCAAAGAGATATTCGTCATTGGTGGCGGAGAGATCTATAAACAAAGTATGATGATAGCAGAGAGGATTTATATGACAAGGGTGCATGTTGATCTTCACGGCGATACTTTTTTCCCTGTTATCGATGAAACCAAATGGCAGCTTATAGAAAACCTTGATTTTGTTGCCGATGAAAAACATGCATACAATTATAGTTTTCAAACCTGGGATAAAAAGTAAGTCAATACATAGTTTCAACTTTCTAATTCCTTATTTTAAATTTCTTATTCCTTATTACTTTGTATTCTTCATTTAAATTAGCAAAAAAATACCTTTCCTATTATATCCATGCTTCCAATGGTAAAGGCCATGGGGTTCACTCTCCATTTGTTTTCGATTTTATCAATAATGTGCTGAACGATAAAAAGAAATATGATTGTTATGAAAGTATAGAGGAACTGCGGAGAAAATTGTTACATAACGATCATATCATAGAAGTGGAGGATTTTGGTGCAGGTTCATCCGTAATAAAAACCAATTTAAGGGCTGTTAATAAAATGGCAGCTTCTTCATTAAAACCCAGAAAATATGCACAACTACTTTATCGCATAGTAAAATATTATGAACCGGAGACCATTGTTGAACTCGGTACCTCATTCGGTATAACAACATCATATTTAGCTTCCGGTAATTCAAAAGCAACAGTATACACACTTGAAGGTGCCAATTCAATAGCATCTGTGGCTCAGATGCATTTCGAAAAGATAGCTTTAAAAAACATTCATCTTTTACAGGGCGATTTTGCCAAAACTTTGCCGGTATTTTTTTCAATGATACAAAAAGTAGATTTAGCTTTCATAGACGGAAATCACCGAAAAGAACCCACGCTTGAATATTTTGAACAACTGCTTAACCTCTCCACTTCTTCAACACTGATCATTTTGGATGATATTCACTGGAGTTCGGGAATGGAAGATGCCTGGGAACAAATTAAGAAACATCCTAAAGTAACGCTCACCATTGACCTTTTTTTTATTGGTATTGTTTGTATGAACTATGATATTAAAGTTAAACAACACTTCAGTTTAAGGTTCTAATTTCTATTATCTTTGCGGCAATTATTTTTTTCATATGACAATTGGTATTTTAAAAGAACCATCTCCCGAAACCAGGGTCTCATTGCTACCTGAACATTTGGCCACCTTGAAGAAATGGAATGTAGATGTTTGCATTGAAAGTAATGCAGGAGTTACTGCCTTTGCCAATAACGATAAATATACTGATGCCGGAGCTGTTGTAAAATCAAGGGATGAAGTCTTACAAAACAGCGATATAATTTTATCTATCAATCCATTTCAGCAATCAGATATCGAAAAACTGTCAACAGGTAAAGCAGGACAACTATCAAAAATAGTTTTGGGGGTTTATCAGCCATTGTTTAATTCAGCACTGATGAAAGACTGGGCGGAAAAAGGATTAACAGTTTTTAGTATGGATATGCTTCCCCGAACAACCAGGGCACAAAGTATGGATATACTTAGCAGCCAGGCAAATATTGCAGGTTACAAAGCTGTATTAACAGCAGCTAATTTATTTCCAAAATATTTTCCCATGTTTATGACTGCAGCAGGTAGTGTACCTCCTGCTAAAATGCTGATATTGGGTGCGGGTGTTGCAGGATTGCAGGCAATTGCAACAGCCAAAAGATTGGGTGCAGTGGTGGAAGTGTTTGATACCAGGCCTGCAGTAAAGGAGGAAGTGCAAAGCCTTGGGGCGAAATTTGTAGAAGTGGAAGGTGCGGCAGATGCCAGCAAAGCCGGAGGTTATGCAGTAGAACAATCCGAAGAATTTTTGCAACGTCAAAAATCCAAGATTGCTGAGAGTGTTGCAAAAGCAGATATTGTTATTACAACTGCACAAATTCCCGGAAAACAAGCACCGGTTTTGATCTCAGCAGAAATGATCGGGAAAATGAAAAATGGTTCGGTAATAATAGATCTGGCTGCAGCAACTGGAGGTAACACGGAACTGACAAAAACAGATCAGACCATAATTCATCAGGGTGTTAGAATAGTTGGAAATTCTTTTTTAGCTTCTTCAATGCCTAGTGATGCAAGTAAATTATATGGTAAAAATATTTTGAATTTTTTACAACTGATCATCGAAAAAGAGGGAAAGATAAATTTGAATTTTGAAGACGACCTCGTTAAAGGAACTTGTATTACATATGGAGGAAAGCTGACAAATGAACGGGTAAATAGTTTATTGGTTTAAAAATTATTGGGTTGATACACTTTGTTTTATTTAAATATTGATCATGGAAAATATATTAGGCTGGATTTCGGAAAATCAGCAAATCATTTACATTGTTATCCTGATGATCTTTGTTGGGATAGAAGTCATTGGCCGTGTACCAAGTGTCCTTCACACCCCATTAATGAGTGGTGCTAATGCAATACATGGCGTAGTAATTATTGGTGCCATTATAGTAATGGGCAAAGCGGAAACAGATAATTATTTAGCTTTAGCATTAGGATTTTTTGCGGTGATTTTAGGTACATTAAATGTTGTCGGTGGTTTTGTAGTGACTGACAGGATGCTGGAAATGTTTAAGAAAAAGAAATAGGAGAGGTTTATAAAACGAATTAATCGAATTGATCGAAATCCTACACCCTCTCCTTTGGAGAGGGTTGGGGTGAGGTAAATAAAATATCATGAGCGAACACATACTTACCATTTGTTATTTAATAGCTTCGGTTACATTTATTCTAGGGCTTAAAATGTTATCTGGTCCTGCAACAGCACGTAAAGGAAATTTAGTGGCGGCATTTGGAATGGCAGTTGCAATTTTTGCTACGATCTTTTTGTATGAAGCAGAAGGACAGAAGCTCCACAACTATGCCTGGATATTTGCGGGATTATTGATTGGAACTATTGCCGGAACTATTTCTGCAAAAAAGGTTAAGATGACAGCTATGCCTGAAATGGTGAGTTTATTTAATGGAATGGGTGGTGCTTGTGCTGCTTTGATCTCTGCTGCCGAATTCTATCATATTTATAAAGCTCACCAGGGTTCTCCTGAAGTTCCTTTTTCTGAACTGGCAACAGTTGGCCATTATATAACCATTGTTGCCGGAGCCATCATTGGTACCATTTCTTACACAGGAAGTATCATAGCATGGGGTAAATTAAACGGCCGGGTAAAAGATTTTTCTTTTAAAGGACAGCATATAGTAAATAT
This sequence comes from Ferruginibacter sp., assembly GCA_031373525.1. Classification (GTDB taxonomy): domain Bacteria; phylum Bacteroidota; class Bacteroidia; order Chitinophagales; family Chitinophagaceae; genus Ferruginibacter. The sequence continues at coordinate 87,763 of JANMMS010000019.1, read as the reverse complement.
GATCGTGCTTCTTTTGGTAATCATTGCATCTGTATTTGCTTACCGGTCAACGATCGGAACGATCTATTTTCCATTTTTACTAATAGGTCTTTTTGCTTTTATTTATGGTGTATTATTTGTACTGCCAATAGGCGGTGCCGATATGCCTGTTGTGATCTCTTTGCTCAATTCATTTACCGGTGTAGCAGCAGCTTGTGGTGGTTTCCTTTATGATAATAAGGCTATGCTTACAGGAGGTATTTTAGTAGGTGCTGCAGGAACATTACTCACTATGCTCATGTGTAAAGCCATGAACCGTTCTTTGATCAATGTATTGATCGGATCGTTTGGGGGTGGAAATAAAAATAATGCTGTTACAGGTTCAGCAACAGCACAGGGTCAATATAAGGAAATAAGTTTGGCAGATACCGCCATGTTAATGAGTTATGCAAATAAAGTAATGATCGTTCCGGGCTATGGGTTAGCGGTAGCACAGGCGCAACATATTTGTCATGAACTGGAAGAGCTATTAAATGGAAAAGGGGTGGAAGTAAAATATGCCATACACCCTGTTGCAGGCCGTATGCCAGGACATATGAACGTATTGCTTGCTGAAGCTGATGTAAGTTATGAGAAATTACTCGAGATGGAAGATGCAAATGAAGAGTTTAAAAAATGCGATGTCGCTTTAATACTCGGTGCAAACGATGTGGTAAATCCTGCTGCTAAAAACGATCCGTCATCACCTATTTATGGTATGCCAATCCTGGAAGTTGAACTGGCCAAGAATGTGATCGTAAACAAGCGAAGCATGAAACCCGGATATGCCGGTATTGAAAATGACCTGTTCTTTCAACCCAAGACTTCTATGTTATTCGGAGATGCAAAAAAAGTAATACAAGACTTAGTTGCTGAGATAAAATCTGGTTGATCCAATTTTAAAAAGTATTGCAGTAGATTCCAGATGAAATAATTATTTGTTGCTTATAAAGTAATCTGCGAAACAATGGTAACTTTTATTTTCATCATTTGAATAATTGAATCAGTTGCAATAAATTAATTTTGCATCAATCAAACAATGAATTTTGCCAAAAAAATTGCCACCCGATTTACTTGCTTCTTTACAAAATGTAACAGGTTTTGATGAAAATCCCTTTATTCATTTGCATGAGTCGGGTGAACAAATAACTTCTATAAGATTTAATACCAAAAAGCATCTAACACTTAACATTGATCAATCAGCACTGGAGAAGGTGCCGTGGAGTTCACACGGCTATTACCTGTACCAACGCCCATCATTTACAACCGATCCGTTATTTCATGCAGGTGCATATTATGTGCAGGAGGCAAGCAGTATGTTTTTGGAGGAAGCCATTAAACAAACATGTGATCTTACTAAACCGATCCGTGTGTTGGATCTTTGTGCAGCACCCGGAGGAAAATCAACATTGATACAATCCATCATTTCCGATAATAGTTTATTGGTCAGTAATGAGATCATTAAAACAAGGGTAAATATTTTATCAGAGAACATAACCAAGTGGGGTGCGAACAATGTAGTTGTCACTAATAATGATCCGAAAGATTTTCAAAGACTTCCGGAATTCTATGACCTTATTGTTGTTGATGCGCCCTGCAGCGGCAGCGGCTTATTCCGTAAAGATCCCGATGCGATCGATGAATGGAGTTTAAACAATGTAACACTCTGTAGTCAGCGACAAAAGCGAATTCTATCAGATATTTTACCTGCTTTAAAACCCGGAGGTATACTTATTTATTCTACCTGTTCCTATTCTGAATCTGAAAATGAAGAGATCGGTGATTGGCTCATATCCAGTAACCAGCATCCAGCATCCAGCATCCAGTATGCAGTATCCAGCATCCGTCTTAATTTAAAAAATGAATGGAATATCGTAGAAACAATTTCAAATGAAAATCATGCTTATGGTTATCGCTTTTACCCCGATAAATTAAAAGGGGAAGGCTTTTTTATATCAGCTTTTAAAAAAAATGGTATTGAAAATGACGAAAACAGAACCAGGCCAAAAAATAAGTTACCATTACTTTTAAAAACAGAAATAGAAGTTATCAGGCATTATTTTAATAATACTGATTCCCTGTCTTTTTTTAAATGGCAGGAAGAAATCATTTCTTTTCCGATACCGCTGTTGAATGATCTTTTAGTATTACAATCATCAATGTACATAAAAAAAGCAGGGGTAAAGGCCGGTACCATCATTCGAAATGAACTGATACCTGATCATGAACTGGCTTTGAGCAATCTTGTGGCAGATTCAGTTCCTTCAATTGTTGTAGATAAAGAATCAGCACTTCAATACCTGAGACGACAGCAATTGAATATTGATATAAAACAGAAAGGATGGGTTTTAATAAAATTTCAACAGTCGCCATTGGGATGGATAAAGATATTAGCTAACCGGGTCAATAATTATTATCCTAAAGGCTGGCGAATTTTAAATAAGTGATTACAAAATATTTGTTAATTGATCTATTAAAATCGTAACAGAATTCAGGTGAATTCCAATCTTTTAAACAATTGGGCATACATTTATAAATATCTTAATTTTTTCATTGCTGCGATTACATTTGATTGGGCTTTTGTTAACCAACTTATTTACGCATCTTTGCAGCTATAAATTTTCATCCATGAAAAATTTGATCATTGTATTCTTTTTTGTTCCATTGTTCGCAGGTGCTCAAAAAACACATGCGGTTAAAACAAAGGAGACCTTATATTCATTAGCAAGACTGTACAATATTCATCCAAGAGAATTGGCAGCATTTAATAATATACCGGTAACAACCAGTTTGACTGTAGGCCAGTTAATAAAGATCCCTGCAACAACTACAATGGCGCCATTATCAGATATTCCTCCTGTAAAAGCAGAACCCGTTGTGAAAAAGGAACCGGAAATAACTAAACAGCCAGAAGTTAAAAAGGAGCCGGTAATTAAAAAAGAAACTGTGGAAAGATCAGCGGTTCCGGTTAAGAAAGTGGTTCTCAAACCTGTCTATCATAAAGTTGCCCCAAAAGAGAACTTATATGTTATAAGTAAGCGGTATAAGAATGTGACTATTGATGAAATAAAAAAATGGAATAAACTTTCAGGAGATGGTTTGAATGTAGGAACTAATCTCATCGTTGGTTATACTAATGAACCGGTAGTGAAAACTACTGAAGTTGTTAATGAAAAAAAGAATGATGATAGTAATGAAATGATAAAAGAATCTTCAAAACCGGTTGAGCCTTTAAAGAATGTTGATGAAAAAATTGTAAAGAGCGAACCGGTAAAAAAAGAAGAGGCCAGTCTGCCAGTTAAAAATGAAACGGATAAAATTTCGGGCAAGACATACAATGGAGGTTTATTTAAGTCTTCATACGAAAAGCAGGTTAAAGGAAAATCCAAACTTGCTGAAGAAAAGGGCCAGGCAGGGGTTTTTAAAAGTACCAGCGGATGGGATGATGGTAAATATTATTGCCTGAGTAATTCAGCAGTTCCCGGAACTTATTTAAAAATTACAAACCCTGAAAATCAGCATGCTGTTTATGCAAAAGTTCTGGATCTGATACCTGACCTGAGTCAGAATAAAGGATTGATTATAAGAATCAGTAATGCAGCTGCCTCTGAATTGGGAAACATGTCTGATACTTTTGAAGTATCAATTATATATTAAACTTAAACGGCAATGAAAAAAATTGTAGTGATTGTTATTTTTGTAATGTTTGTATCGGGTAGCTTATTTTCCCAACCGGGAAAAAAAGCCCAATTACTTGGGGATGGGTTTATTGTAGAAAAAAATAACAAGGCAACACCCGTCAAAGACCAGTCAAGAACAAATACCTGTTGGAGCTATTCAACCACTTCGCTGATAGAAAGCCAGTATTTGAAATATAATAATTCAGAAATAGATCTTAGTGAAATGTTTACTGTGTATAATATGTACATTGAAAAGGCAAAAAATTATCTTCGCAGAATGGGTCATACCCAATTTGGAGAAGGAGGACTTGGACATGATGTAATAAGGGCCATCACATTATATGGGGCAATGCCGGAATCTGTTTTCAGTGGAAAACAATCCGGGGCTGTAACTATGAATCACGGAAAGCTGATCATTATTCTAAAAAGTTATCTTGATGATCTTTTAAAATCTATACCTATTTCCTCTACATGGATAGATGATTATAAAAAAATATTAAATGAACATTTAGGAACACCGCCAACTGAATTTGAAATCAACAATAGAAAATACAGCCCTAAAATATATGCAACCGAAATTTTAAAATTTAAAGCCGGCGATTATGTAAACATCACTTCTTTTACAGATCATAGTTTTTATGATTCTTTTATTTTGGAAGTGCCTGATAATTTCAGCAATGGTAGTTATTATAATATTCCGATGAATGAAATGATACAGGTTGTAAAGAATTCTATTAATAAAGGTTATACTGTAATGTGGGATGCTGATGTAAGTAACAGCGGGTTTGCAAAGGATAATGGATTGGGTTTATTTATCGACAAACGTGATCAGGAAACATTAGATCCGGTAACAGCAGATATGGAAGAACTTAAATGGGATGTATCAATGCGACAGAAATATTTTGATAATCTTACAACACAAGATGACCACCTGATGCATATTACAGGTATAGAAAAATCAAAAAAAGGAAAAACATTTTTTATTGTAAAAAATTCATGGGGCATAAACGGACCATACAATGGTTATATAAATATTTCTGAAACTTATTTTGCAATGAATACCATCAGTCTTGTTGTACCCAAAGAATCTATTGATAAGATGTTGCTTTTAAAAATGGGTATCAAATAAATGTATTAAGGGTATTAAATTGTGTTATTCAAACCGGTAACCTCTTAAAAAATCTTTAACTGCCATTTTTATTTTCCCTTCCAGTTGCAATGTTGTTATAGCAATGTAACCGTTTTTGCAGGCGTATCGCAGGTAAGATTTGCCATCAGTTTCAACGTCACCGGGAATAGCAGTTGGTTTTTCATTTATTTTTATTGCACTGAATATCTTTAATTTTTTATTATCCAGTTTTGTAAAAGCGGTGGGATAAGGAGATAAGCCCCTTATTAAATTATAGACCTCATCTGTATTTTTGTTCCAGTTAATTTCACAGGTTTCGGAAGTAAGTTTTGGGGCATGATATAATATTTGATGTTCAATATTTGATGTTTGATGTTGAGGAGTTTCTGTAAGGCTCCCATTGGTAATACTTTCAATTGTTCTTAATAATAATTCAGCTCCTGCTTCTTTTAACTTATCATGTAAATCTCCAGCTGTTTCATTTTCTCCTATCTCAATCTTTGTGCTGAGTAATATATCTCCTGTGTCAATTTCATGTTTCAATTTAAAAGTAGTAACGCCGGTATATTTCTCACCGTTTATGATTGCCCGGTTTATTGGTGCTGCTCCACGGTATTGAGGCAATAAGGAACCATGAACATTTATAGTACCCATCGGTGGCATATCCCAGACAACTTCCGGTAACATCCTGAATGCAACAACAACCTGTAGATCTGCTTTTAATGAACGAAGTGTTTCAATAAAATCCGGCCCTTTTAATTTTTCCGGCTGCAGAATATGTAATCCTTTTTCGATGGCATACTTTTTTACTGCACTTTGTTGCAAATGCATTCCCCTGCCTGCCGGCTTATCCGGAGCAGTTATAACAGCTACAATTTTGCAGCCTGCCTGTATAAGTTTATCAAGAGATGCTACAGCAAACTCAGGAGTGCCCATGAAAATTATCCGGAGATTTTTGTAATCATTCATACTAACGAAGGTAAATGATCGGGAAGTAAACTGTTAAATAAGATCATTAAAATATTCAATAGTTCATTCAAAATCCGGGTAAAGCAAATATTTTTTTCTGACCGCTTTAAAACTGGTTAATGCAGGCTCCCAACTTTTCCTGATCTCCGTTTCAGAATTTTTATTTTTTATTTGTTTCATAAGAAGATCATTTCCGGCAAGTTTATTGAAAAAATTGTTTTTCAGGAAAAAACTATCCTTGCCCGGAAATAAATTATATGCATTCAGAATATATTTTAATTGAATTTTACCCTCTACCTTTTTTAAAACATCTTCAATACTTCCAGACAGATCCCAGCCATAGCATCGCTGGTAAAAGCACTTGCTGTTTTTTGCACCCTCGTTGGGTTTTGGCATGAAAGTATATAAATCTTTTGGTAAGGAAGGATGTCCGAAGATCTGAAATGGTTTATCGGTGCCTCTGCCTTCACTCAAAACAGTACCTTCAAAAAAACAAGTAGAAGGATATAAATAAATAGACTGCATTTCCTTTAAATTGGGCGATGGGTTAACCGGTAGGCTGTATTTAATCTTGTGGTCATAATTTTTACATTTTATGACTGTCATGTGAAATGGCGTATCTGTTGTAGGATTTGTTGTGATGTTATAAGCATTGATCCTGTTTGCTTCAGCAGAAAGCCAATTTTCTCCTGTTAGCATTAATGCATATTCACCAATGGTCATGCCATAAACTACAGGAACAGGCTGCATTCCTATAAAGCTTTTAAAATTTGTATCGAGTACCGGTCCATCAACATAAAAACCATTTGGATTTGGCCTGTCGAGGATCATAAGTGGCTTGTGATTTTCCAGGGCCGCTTCAATAAAATATTGTAATGATGATATATAAGTATAAAAACGAACTCCCACATCTTGTATATCAAATACAAGAACATCAACGTCTTTAAGATCTGCTGTTGTTGGTTTTTTATGATCACCATAGAGGCTGATCACAGAGATTCCTGTTTTTTTATCAACAGAATTATTCACATCTTCACCGGCATTTGCAACTCCCCGAAAACCATGTTCCGGGCCAAATATTTTAACAATATTTATCCCGCTTTTCAATAAAGTGTCAACCAAATGAGTATTATTAATAACACTTGATGGGTTAGCAAAAACCGCTACAGACTTACCTTTCAGAAGAGGAAGCCATACTTCCATCCGGTCTGCACCGGTTGTAATACCTTTCCGGGTCATCTGTCTTGTTGGGGGTTGTGCACACCCAACAGCAGATACTGCGACCAGGGTAATAAAAAATATGATTTTATTGTATTTCATGTGTCAAAGATGCTTTAATTTATTTTTATTTTTTAGTAAGATTTAACTTTTTTCATAATTTTACAATTCTCGTTAGATGATCATTTCAACAAGCTTTAAAAAAAATATAACCATGCAACAAGTAAAAGAAGGGGATGTAGTAAAAGTGCATTACACCGGGAAATTAGCAACGGGTGAACAATTTGATTCTTCAGAAGGAAGGGACCCACTGGAATTTAAAGTAGGTGCCGGACAAATGATAAAAGGATTTGATGCTGCATTACCCGGTATGCTAAAAGGCGATAAAAAAACAATAAATATTACACCGGCAGAGGGATATGGAGAAAGAAGTGAAGAGGCTATCATAGAATTTCCAAAAGAGAATGTGCCGGAAGATATGAAATTAGAACCGGGCATGGGACTTACACTAAGTAATCAACAGGGCCAACCGGTGCCGGTTGTAGTTGTTGATGTAAAAGAAGATGTGATCATTCTGGATGCTAACCATTTCCTGGCAGGACAGGAACTGGTATTTGATATTGAATTGGTGGAGATCGTATAGGACAACCGACGACTGACCCCCAATGACTGAAGCAGTTTACGTAAGTAGCTGCTTTTTTTAATTTTTTGCCCGTCATTGCGAGTAACGAAGCAATCTTTAGGTTATTTTCATTTGTAATATTGATTGCTTCGTTACTCGCAATGACGAATCACTTTAAGTTCCTATTCCTTATTTTTACTTCCTTATTCTAAAAATATGATCAACATAAACAAGCAAGCACTCACAGAACGTTTCATGCATTACGTTCAGGTAGATACACAAAGCGATCCCAACAGCGATGCGTACCCTACTACTGAAAAACAAAAAGACCTTAGTAAGATTCTATTTGAAGAACTTAAACAAATGGGGCTTTCAGCAGTTGAAATGGATCAATATGGGTATGTCTATGCAACCATTCCTTCAAACAGTGATAAAATAAACATTCCTGTCATTTGTTTTTGTTCGCATGTAGATACCGCACCTGACTGTAGTGGAAACAATGTAAAACCATTGTTACATAAAAATTATGATGGTAATGATATTGTTTTGCCGGATGATCATTTACAGGTTTTGAAAAGATCAGATTCTCCTTACCTGGAAAAACATTTGGGTGCTGATATCATTACGGCAAGCGGTAAAACCTTATTGGGGGCCGATGATAAATCGGGCGTTGCGGTCATCATGCAGGCTGCAAAATATTTAATGCAAAACCCGGCGGTTAAACATGGCAGCATTAAAATTGTTTTTACACCGGATGAAGAAGTTGGAAAAGGTACTGCAAAGATCGATATGAAAAAACTTGGTGCACACTTTGGTTATACTTTAGATGGTGGTGAGGCCGGAAGTATGGAAGATGAGACTTTTAGTGCAGATGCTGCAAGTATTATTATTCATGGAGTGATTGCTCATCCCGGTTATGCAAAAGATAAATTGGTGAATGCAATGAAAATTGCAGGTGCCATTTTGGAAGCTTTACCCAAAAAAGAGTGGAGCCCCGAAACAACAGAAGGAAGACAAGGTTTTGTGCATCCGGTATCGTTAACAGGCATCGCGGAAAAAGCAACGATCGGTTTTATTGTAAGAGATTTTACAACAGCAGGTTTAGCATTACACCACAACAGGCTAAAGAAAATTGCTGAAGATGTTGTGGCGGGTTATAAGGGAACATCCATGGAATATGTGCAGCAGGAACAATACAGAAATATGAAAGAGGTACTGGATAAACACTCGCGGGTTGCGGCATATGCTGCTGAGGCTATCTCACGTACAGGTTTAAAAGTAAAAACTGAAAGTATCCGTGGAGGAACTGATGGCAGCAGGTTGAGTTATATGGGTTTGCCTTGTCCGAATATTTTTACCGGTATGCAGAATATTCACAGTAAATTAGAATGGATAGGGGTAAATGATATGGTAAAAGCTGTAGAGACGATCGTACATCTGAGTTCGATATGGGAGGAGAAAACTTAAAGGAAATATTCGATGTATGATGTTTGATTTATGACGTAAAGTATACGAAAATCCATTGAAGTTATAAAATCATACATCAAATATCATACATCATAGATAATTGGTTCCTCATAAAAATAACTACCTTACATTAAAATATTCAGATCATGGAAATATTAAGAGATTATTGGTGGCTCCTTATAATTGTGATTGCATTTTTAGGATGCTTTGTTACGGTTAACCAGGGTTTTATAGGTGTAGTTACGATGTTTGGTAAATACCGCCGGATATTACGCCCGGGATTGAATTTTAAAATACCTTTTTTTGAACAGATATTTAAAAAAGTAAGTGTTCAAAACCGGTCTGTAGAACTGGAATTCCAGGCTGTAACCATTGATCAGGCAAATGTGTATTTTAAATCCATGTTGTTGTATTCTGTACAAAATGAACAGGAGGAAACCATTCAGAAGGTTGCCTTTAAATTTATCAGTGATAAAGATCTGATGCAGGCTTTGATCCGTACCGTAGAAGGGAGTATCCGTGCATTTGTTTCTACAAAAAAACAGGCTGAAGTATTAAATGTACGAAGGGATATTGTTGAAAATGTAAAAGAACAGGTCGATGTGGCGTTGGAAGGTTGGGGTTATCATTTGCAGGATCTCCAGATAAACGATATCACTTTTGACGAAGCCATCATTACAAGCATGAGCAAAGTAGTTGCTTCCAACAATCTAAAAGCAGCTGCAGAAAATGAAGGCCAGGCACTTTTAATTACTAAAACCAAAGCGGCAGAAGCAGAAGGAAATGCTATAAAAATTGCTGCAGAAGCAGAAAGACTGGCAGCTCAATTGCGCGGACAAGGGGTGGCATTGTTTCGGGAAGAAGTTGCTAAAGGTATGAGCCAGGCTGCATCAGAAATGAAACAGGCAAATCTTGACACGAATGTTATTTTATTCAGTATGTGGGTTGAAGCGATCAAGAATTTTGCAGAATATGGAAAAGGGAATGTGATATTTTTAGATGGCGGCAGTGATGGAATGGAAAAAACAATGAAGCAGATCATGGCCATGCAGCAACTTGAATCGAAAAAATAATTTGTAAATAATACGGAAATAAAGTGTCGTATTATTGCGGCACTTTTTTATTTGGTTATTGTAAAAAGATAAGATTAACAAATTCTTAAGCAGCATTGCAGCATTTGTTCGTTTTATTGCAGGATGTTTATAAAATAGCTCAGTATCTTTAATAAATCAGCAATCAATTATTACGCATGTTTGATATCCTTTTACAGACAGATAGTTTAAGTACAGCAGCAGCTTCAACCGCAAAAGTAGAATCCGTATGGGGTTTGTTAAGTAAGGGAGGTCCTTTAATGATCCCATTGGGAATATTATTTGCATTGGCCGTTTACTTTTTTATTGAAAGATTGATAGTTGTCCGGAAAGCCGGCAAGATCGATGAAAATTTCATGAGCATCATTCGTGATCACGTGATCAATGGAAATATAACAGCAGCACGCAGCCTAACAAAGAATACCAACAACCCCGTGGCTCGCATGATCGACAAAGGTTTGCAACGAATAGGGAAACCGATAGATGCAATTGAAAGAAGCATGGAAATCGTAGGTAAACTGGAAATGTATAAGATGGAGAAGAACCTTACCATGCTTTCTGTTATTGCCCGTATTGCACCGTTATTCGGTTTCGTTGGAACCATTGTTGGACTGGTTATCTTGTTGAAGGAATTCGCAACGATCAGTAATCCCTCTATAAGCCAGATCGCCGATGCGATGTATATAAAATTAATAACCTCAGCCAGTGGCCTGATCATTGGTATGCTGGCATATCTTGGGTATAGTTATTTGGATACCCAGATCAACCGCACTGCCAACAGAATGGAAGCAGCCAGCAGTGAGTTTATTGATGTATTACAGGAACCAACGAAATAAATGTAAAATGATAAATACTAAATGTAGAATGTGAAAAGGAATAGCTGTTACATTTAAAATTTTACATTCAATATTTTTTTATGAGTTTAAGAAAAGCAAAATTCAGGGAAGATCATTCAGAAGTGGACACCGGCCCATTGAATGATATATTATTCATTCTGTTGATGTTTTTTTTAATGATCTCAACACTTGCAAATCCGAATGTAATTAAGATGAGCGTGCCCAAAGCAAAAAGTGATACCAAACAGAAGCAAAGTGTTGTTGTGAGCGTGGATAAAAGCAAGAATATTTATATAGGTACCAAGAAGATCATCAGTGATTCTTTACTTTCAGAATTACGAAAATATATCAATGAAGGTGATAGTGTAAAGCCTGCTGTTGTTATTAATGCAGATGCTGTAGCAGAATGGGGCGAGATCGTAAAAGTGATGAAAGCTGCACGCAAACTGGGAGCTACTACTTCAGCAACGGTCACCGGCAACGACGACTAACAATAACCATTCTTTGTTTTTCAAAAAGATCTTTTTTTATTTCAGCTTTATAATATTCATTACTAAATAAAGCAGCTGTTTCTTCAGCAAACTGTTCGTGTGTTTCTAAAAATACTCTTCCGGCTTCATTTAAATGTGTTTTACCAAAGGCGGCTATTTTTTCATAAAACAACAGCGGCCGGTTATTTTCTACAAATAATGCCAGGTGAGGTTCAAATGCAACAACATTTTTATCAAGTGCCTTTTTCTCATTTTCAGGTATATAAGGAGGATTGCTAACGATTACATCAAATAATGGTAATGCCTTCCAGGTGTTTTCATCCAGGAAGTCAGTTTGAATAAAATGAATATCCGTTTGTTGTGCCGTTGAGTTTTCTTTTGCAATACTTAGTGCATCGATGCTTACGTCAATTGCAGTAACCTGTATTTTCTTCAGATTCCTTTTTATGGCAATGGCAATACATCCACTCCCTGTTCCGATATCAAGAACGGATAAACCAGGTTTTTCTTTTAAATAACTGATCACTGATTCAACCAGTTCTTCCGTTTCAGGCCTGGGTATTAACACAGCAGGAGAAACTTTTAATTTCATTTTGTAAAACCAGGCCTCACCGATAACATATTGTACAGGCCTGTGCATTTTTAATTGTAAAACACTAGCTTCAAAAAGCTCTGCTGTTTTTTTATCAATTATTATCCCGGGATCACTAATAATTCCCTGCCTGTGGATACCTGTAAAATGTTCAAATAACAGGTAACTGATATTAGCAGCTTCTGTTCGTTCATATATTTGCTCAAGATCGGTTAATATGGACCTGAATAGTTCATTTACTGTCATCAACGCAAACATACTTAATTTTGACGCCTTGGATACACATGACTTATACATGAACCGTTGTTTGCAACTGGCTGCACATGGAGCAGGTTATGTTGCACCAAACCCAATGGTAGGCGCTGTGTTGGTTCATGATAATATTGTTATCGGAGAAGGATATCACCGAAAATATGGTGAAGCTCATGCTGAAGTGAATTGTATTGATAGTGTTCCCGGAAAATGGCAGCATTTAATAAAAGACAGTACATTATATGTTTCGCTTGAACCTTGTTCCCATATTGGGAAAACCCCCCCATGCACAAATCTTATCATTAAGAATAAAATCCCAAATGTTGTAATTGCATGTACCGATCCTTTTGAAAAAGTTAACGGAAGCGGGATTATAAAATTAAAAGAAGCAGGTGTTAATGTGTTAACCGGTATACTGGAAAAGGAGGCATTGGAATTAAACAAACGTTTTGTTACTTTTTATCAAAAACACCGGCCATATGTTATTTTAAAATGGGCTCAGAGCAATAATTTACGATTAGCCAATGCGGATCATTCGAGGGTAATGATCAGCAATGAGATTACCAACAAGCTGGTGCATAAATGGAGGAGTGAAGAAGCTGCTATAATGGTTGGCACACATACGGCGCTGTATGATAATCCATCGCTAACTACCCGTTTATGGAGCGGTAAAAACCCGGTAAGGGTTGTTATTGATTCAGATTTAATATTACCAGCTGACCTGAATGTGTTTGATAATACCGGGCTTACTATTATTTTAAATAATACCCGGCAGGAAGAGCGGCAAAATAATATTTATTTTAAAGTTGGCGAAGGAGAAAATGTTATTCAGTCAACAATGAAAATTTTATATCAACGAAACTTAACTTCTTTGATCGTTGAGGGAGGAACTATATTATTGCAATCATTCATTGAAGCAGGTTGTTGGGATGAAGCAAGAGTTATCACAAATAAAAACCTGGAAATTAAAAATGGTAATCCGGGTCCTGTTTTTCAAAATAACAGACTAATAAAAAAAGAACAGTTGTTAACAGATGAAATATGTTATTATTACAACACTGCTTCATTTCAATAAATCAATTAAGACTAAAAAATTAATTTGAAATCAGCCGAGTACTATTTTACAATTGACAAACCTGCTAAAGAAGAATTTAAGGATCGGGGAAGCAGGTTTATTGCCTATGCTTTTCCGGTTGAAAATGCAGAAATTTTTAAAAAACATCTCCGTGAATTAAAAAAAGAGCATCCGAAAGCAGTGCACCATTGCTTTGCTTACAGGTTGGGCATATCAGGAGATAATTTTAGAGTTAGTGATGATGGAGAACCTGCCGGAACTGCCGGTAAACCTATTTTAGGACAAATAGATAACCGCAAACTTACTAATACATCGATTATTGTTGTACGGTATTTTGGCGGCAGCTTATTAGGGGTCCCGGGATTGATAAATGCTTATAAAACGGTGTCATCTCTTGTTTTACAAACGATACCCATTGTACAGAAACAAATCGAAGTGAACTATTCAATTCAGTTTGATTATACACAGGTAAATAACATCATGCAAATACTGAAACAGTGTAATTGTACTATCCTGCAAAAAGAATTACAATTATTTTCAGAAATCAAAACAGGGATACCGTTGAACAGGCTTGATGAAGTACTTCACAAACTCAATGATCTGCATAATATTGAAATAAAGAAATACTTTAATTTATAAAATTTGTTAAAGGCGTATTAACAAATTAGCATTACATTTATCTTTCTTCAAGCTTATGAATATGAAAAAAATCACTATTCTTTTTACCCTGTTTTTAATAATTCAATCGGGGTTTAGTCAACAATTGCATTTTACAAGTCAGTATTTGCAGCACAATACGATGTATAATCCTTCTGCAGCTGGTATCTCTGATCAAAGTATGGTAGGAGTATCATACAGAAATCAGTGGACTTCTTTTCCTGGTAACCCCCGGACATTTATGATATATGGTGATTTTTATCTGAGAAAATTAAAATCCGGATTGGCCACATATATCTACAGGGATGAGACAGGGCCAACAAGCAGAACAGGAATCCAAATCGCTTACTCTTATCATATCAAAACGGGTGAGCATGGAAGATTAGGTGTAGGGCTTGAATTAAGAGCACTGCAGTTTGCTATAGATAAAAGTAAACTGAGTGAAGCTTTGGGCGGAAATGATCCTATATTAGGTGGATCAGATAAAAAGATCGGGATTGATGCCGGGGCCGGTTTATATTGGACAAATGACAAATTGAGTGTTGGAGCAGCTGTTAGCCAATTGATACAATCCAAACTAGAACTGGCTAATGTGCCAAATTCAACCGAAGGCGGCAAATTATACAGGCATTATAATTTTACTGCTAATTATAAGATACAAACAGGAGAAGATATTTATATCATACCAAATTTTATGGCAAGGGTAATACAAAATTCACCCAGTGAGTTTGACTTTGGAGCAAAAGTAGATTACCAGGATAAGATATGGTGGGCTTTAAACTGGAGGGTAAAACAATCCTGGAGTATACAGGCTGGCTTTAAGATATTACATAGAGTACGGTTAACTTATTCTTATGATTATTATCAAACGCCAATAAGCATATTTGCTGAAGGTTCTGGTGCTCATGAAATCGGATTGCAATTTAGTTTTAAGAAAAAATGATTTATCCAGATTTTGTTATTCCAATGAGTCAAGAAAAAAAATATAAAAATTTTAAAAGTTTTTATCCTTACTATCTCACCGAACATAGCGATGCAATGAACCGAATACTTCACTTTTTAGGGACATTCCTCTTGCTGATTTGCCTTGTAACCGGTGCTATTACCGGTAAATGGGTTTTGTTTATTTTAATACCCGTTGTGGGTTATGGTTTTGCATGGGTAGGACATTTTTTTATAGAAAAAAACAGACCGGCAACATTTACATACCCTTTTTATAGCCTGGCTTCAGATTTTGTCATGTTCTGGCATATGTTAACAGGACAGATTGGTGAGAGGCTTGAAAATGCAAAGAAAAAAAATAATTGATCGAATAATGTAAACAAATATAAAATGGTATTGTTTAGAATCAAATTCGCAGTCTTTAATAAAGCAGCAAAACAGTTATTGCTGTTTATGATTGCTTCAGTTTTCGCATTAACTTCATATGCACAGCCGTCAAATGATGAGCCCTGTAATGCAATTGATCTAACGGCAAGTATTACCTGCACTTATGCTGTATTTACAAATGCCAATGCTACAGCTTCAGCAGGTGTTCCTGCTCCCGGATGTGCAGACTACCAGGGTGGAGATGTTTGGTTTAAAGTGGTGGTTCCTTCGTCAGGTGGATTGAAATTCGATACACAGACAGGTGTTATTACAGATGCCGGAATGGCCATATATAGTGGTACAGTATGTACCAATTTAACACTTATTGAATGTGATGATGATGATAGCCCAAATGGTTTAATGTCTTATATTAATGCATCGGGCTTAACACCCGGATCAACAGTTTGGATAAGGGTTTGGGAATATGGAAATGATAACAACGGAACCTTTGGTATTTGTGTAACTTTTCCACCGCCACCTCCTGTAAATGATGAACCTTGTACAGCAATAGACTTAACGGCAGGTCCTACTTGCACTTATGCCACTTATTCAAATGATGGGGCTACCTCCTCTATTGCTGTTCCGGATCCCGGTTGTGCAAATTACCTGGGTGGAGATGTTTGGTTTAAAGTAACGGTTCCTTGTGGGGGAGCTTTAAGTTTTGATACACAAACAGGCTTCATAACGGATGCGGGTATGTCTATTTACAGCGGTACAAGCTGCAATGCTTTAACATTGATTGATTGTGATGATGACAACAGTCTGAATGGACTGATGCCACAAATAAATGCCACAAACCTGGTACCTGGCAGTACCGTTTGGATAAGGGTTTGGGAATATGGTAATGACAACCAGGGAAGTTTTGGTATATGTGTAACTGTTCCACCACCTCCGGGTCCGGCTGGTTCATGTTCTACGGCATTGCCTTTTTGTACCAGTAATGTTTACAGTTTCCCCAATAATACAAATGTTCCTTCTTTGGGAGGATCTGGTATCTATGGATGTTTATTAACTACACCAAACCCCGTTTGGTATTATATGCAGGTTCAAAATTCCGGAAGTATAACAATTGGGATCAGTCAAACCAGCAATACCGGTGTGGCTCTGGATGTTGATTTTGCTTTGTGGGGGCCATTTTCATCACTTGCTGCAAGTTGTGGAGGACTTACAGCTGCCAATAACATAAGCTGCAGCTATTCTCCGTCTAATACTGAAACCGCAATAATAAATAATGCACTGGCAGGTGAGTTTTACATTTTACTGCTAACCAATTATTCAAATCAACCGGGCACAATAACATTTCAGCAAACAGGCGGTACAGGAACAAGTAGTTGTTCAATTATATGCACAACATCTGCATCAAACAGTGGCCCGGTATGTGGAGGGGCAACATTTAACCTTACATCAGCTTCAGTGGCAAATGCTACTTATTCATGGATAGGCCCCAACTGTTTTACATCAACACAACAAAATCCTACAGGTGTAATAGCACCAACCACTCCTGGAACCTATGTATATACCGTTACTGCTACCACGCCAAGTGGTTCTTCCTGTTTTGCTACAACAACAGTAATAGTAGGTACAAAGCCTTCATTGGGAACTGATTCAACCCGAAGGAGCTGTGATGGCAGTTCAGCAGACCTGACAAATGTGTTCAATACAACCGGACTAACTGCTGCCTGGACTTTTGGAGGGATTCCTGTAACCAATATTACATCGGTTAACCTTGCAGGTATTTATCAATTAATTGCTGCAAATTCAACAGGATGTAAGGACACAGCTATATTTACGCTTGTATTGGATACCGTTAATTCAACAGTTTCAAGTATCAATGCTAATTGTACCAACGATGGAACTATTTCTGTTACTAATATTACCGGTATTTCACCCATTGTTTATTCTATAAGTTCTAATCCAACTGTTACACAATCATCGAATGTATTTCAGGCAAATGCCGGTTCATACGTTATCACAACAATTGATAGCCTGGGCTGCAGGGTTACAACTCCTGTGATTGTAGATTTTACAAACAACCTTACGCTTACAGGACGGTCAGATACAACCATTTGTAAAGGTCAATCAGTAGTTCTAAATACAATCAGCAATGCTTCTGGGTATAACTGGTCGCCTGCAACAGGGTTAAATAACCCTTCAATATTAAGTCCTGTTGCTTCTCCTGTAGTCTCAACAACATATGTTCTCACAGCAACATTAGGTTCGTGCAGCAAATCAGATGATGTTTTCATTGGCAATAGTGAATCTGTTTCTGTAGATGCAGGCCTGCCAATTTTTATAATCAGTGGCGATCATGCACAGATATTTGCTACAGCCACAAATGCAACATCTTATTTGTGGACTCCGGACAACGGACTAAATTCAACAATGATACTTAGTCCGGTTGCTCAACCTACTGTTACTACACTTTATACTATTACTGCAACAAATCCACTTGGATGTATAGCAACGGATGCTGTTTTGGTTACTGTTATTCCTTATTGTATAAAAGTTAGAAATGCGTTTACTCCAAACGGAGATGGGATTAATGACCAATGGCTGGTATATGATAACTATGAATGCCTGAGAAATGTTTCTGTGCATGTTTTTAACAGGTATGGCAATGAAGTTTATGTATTTAAAGATTACCGGAACAACTGGGATGGAAAGTATAAAGGCAAATCACTTCCTGATGGAACTTATTATGCAGTGGTTGATTTTGTATTGATATCTGGTAAATCATTTACAGCTAAAACAGATCTGACTATTTTGAGATAAATAAATTATTTGTACAATGAATTTGTTCTTCATTTTGTGAAGAATAATTATATCGTTATTTTTTTTGTATTATGAATGCAGAAATACTCAGAGAATATATTTTGCAAAAATCAGATGTAACAGAGGGTTTCCCTTTTGGAGTTGATACACTTGTGTTTAAGGTGAATAATAAAATATTTGTTTTGGTATCTCTTACAAGTTCACCTTTACAATTCAATGTAAAATGTGACCCCGATAAGGCAATCGAATTAAGAGAATCATATCCTGAGAATATTTTACCCGGGTATCATATGAATAAAAAACACTGGAATACTATTATTGCAGAGGGGAAATTACCAAAAAGGGAACTGTTTGAGATGATCGATCATTCGTACAACCTGGTAACGAAGAATAAATAATGAACGGGGTCAGATTAATTTATTAACTTCCCAAGAGAATTTTTTCTCTATATGCTTTTGACAACTTTATTATATTCAACTTCAAATAAAAGAATTCAAATGAAATTTATTTCTAACTGTTTAAAAGTATTTCTATTTATATTCATTTTCAGCCTGATAATTCCTTTGAAAGGATTTTCTCAATTTGCCCCTATTGCAATAACTGGCTTTAATCACGATGTAGTAGCAGAATCTGGTACCAGTTCCTTAACAACAACAACAACAACGCTAGATGGAGTGACGGTATCAAATAAAGTAATTTATACACAAACTTTCAGAACATTGAATTCGTTTGGAGGGGGAGGGATTCCCGACAATGGTATTATCAACAGCGGTTCAGATAGTTATCAATTGGCTCCTTATAATTCCAGTAATGCCTTAGTGATACCGAGAAGCCAGAATGCGGATATCAATTTGATCACATCTGCTAAATATAGTACGATAAGGATTTTAGCATTTTCAACAGAGGGGTCAAGTCTTGTAAATGCAACTTTATTTTTTTCTGATGGTTCTCAAACCAGTGTCTTGTCAAATTATTCATTAGGTGATTGGTTTAATAATACCGGAAATCTTGTTTTGTCTGGTTTTGGGCGTTGTACAAGAGCCACACCTGCTTCGGGTGCTGATGCATTTCCTAATAACCCTAGAATGTATTATATCAATATTCCACTTTCTTGTACTGACAGGCAAAAAAATCTGCAAAGAATAAATTTTGCTAATGTTACAACTGCTGGTAATAATGCTCCATATCCGAATCTTGTTATTATGGCAATGTCCGGCATTTCCTATTCTCAACAAATAACTTCCGTTATTAATAATGCTTCTTGTTCAGCAGGTGGTAATGTAACATTAAATGTTACGGGCTCATCTTCACCATACAATATTTCATGGAATACCATTCCCGTTCAAACAAGTATTACTGCCACAAATCTTACACCTGGTAATTACACTGCAACCATTTCTGATGCGGGTAGTTGTATAAGTACTTTCCAGGTAACAATCGGGCTGACAAACGATTTAACAATGACAGTACATGCTGATACAGCTATCTGTTCAGGTACTTCATTTAATGCAAATACCATTAGTAATGCAAGCAATTATAACTGGTCTCCGGTTGTTGGTGTTAGTAATATAACAATTGCCAATCCGGTTTTGTCACCAACTGCTGGATTTACAACATACACTGTCACTGGCACTACCGGAACATGCACCATTAGCAGGTCATTTACAGTTACAGTTAATCCTTTGCCTATATTAAATGTACATGCAGATACTACTATTTGCCTGGGAGCCTCCTTTAATTCAAATGGTTCCGGTAATGCAACAAGTTACAATTGGTTACCCGTAACAGGTGTCAGCGATGTATCTGTCGTTAACCCGATATTATCACCAACTATTTTAACTAATTATACAGTAACTGCTATTACAGGTAACTGTTCCACAACAAAATCGTTCAAAGTGGATGTTGTGCCGGGAGTAACTGTATCTGCAGGTAATGATAGAACTATAATTGAAGGACAAACGATACAATTGACAGGTAGTGGAAGCCAGGGAAATTATTTATGGACACCATCAACCGGATTATCTGCAACAAATATTCTGAACCCGAAAGCAAATCCTTTGGTTACAACAACGTATACTTTACGAATAACATCTCAACAAAGTTGTACCGGTACAGCTGATGTTATCATAACTGTTGTTCCATATTGTATAAAGGCCATGAATGCAATTACACCCAATGGTGATGGTATCAATGACCGCTGGTTGGTAACTAATGGGAATTGTATCAGTAATGCCAGTGTGCATGTGTATAACCGGTATGGCAATCCTGTTTATGAAAATAGAGATTATAAAAATGATTGGCAAGGAACATATAAAGGCAAACCTTTACCCGATGGAACGTATTATTTTGTGATAGAATATAAATTACTGGATGGCCGGGATGTATTTTTGAGGGGAAACCTTACTATAATACGTTAAGATGTTTTACGGGATAAACATTGATTTATTATTTTTCATATTTCCAGTTTCTGCCTTTTCCTTCAGATATCCATTCTACAGCACTGGCAATACGTTTATCCCTTGTAACTTCTGTTTTTGCTTCACAGATCCATTGTATATATTCTTTTTTGTGTGAATACGCAAATGCTTCAAATGTTTGCATTGCTTTTTTATTCTTTGAAAGTGCTTTGATCATATCCCCGGGAACTTCCAGTTCTTTTTTAATGGTTGTTTTTATCCGGGAAGGAAGTTTAATGCCTAAGTCATTTAATTTCATTGCTTCTTTGATCCAGGAAATGATCTTTTTATCTGCGGGAAGATCTGTAATGGAAGTTAATCTGCCCAGGTGTCCCATAGCAGATTCTGACAAGGCATTTTCTATCAGTACGCTATCTTTCATCAGAGATGCTTTCCAAAAACCAAATGCACAATGTTGTTTGAATGCTGCCATGCTGCACATCATTTCACCTTTATAATCGAAATGAGGAAAACTCCATTTAATTTTTTCTTCTACATTTGGGCAGGCTTTATGAATCAGTTCACGTAAATGGACCAAAATTGGTTTTGAAAAATCTGCTGATTTGGAAATGTATGAATCAATTACTTTTTCCTTCATAAGAAAACATTTTAGAATCATTTATTTGTTGAATGACAGTTTGATCATCGAATCAGGCTGTCTAAATAAAATAATACAAAACTTTTTCAGTTGATATGGGATTGAACACTATTATTTTTTAAAACTTTCACTAACAACCAGGTCCTTATTGCCTGCTGTATATGTATAAAAACCTTCTCCACTTTTTACACCCAGTTTATCTGCCATAACCATATTCACCAATAAAGGGCAAGGTGCATATTTAGGATTTCCAAAACCATCGTACAATACTTTTAATATACTCAGACAAACATCTAGGCCAATAAAATCTGCTAATTGTAAAGGCCCCATTGGGTGAGCCATACCAAGTTTCATAACAGTATCTATTTCTTCAACTCCGGCTACACCTTCATATAAACTATATATAGCTTCATTGATCATCGGCATTAAAATACGGTTGGCAATAAAACCCGGGTAATCATTTACAGCACATGGAGTTTTACCGAGTTGCTTACTCAACTCAATAATGGTTTCTGTTACCTCTTTTTTAGTTGCATACCCATTGATGATCTCTACCAGTTTCATTACAGGAACCGGATTCATGAAGTGCATGCCAATTACGTTTTCGGGCCTCTTGGTAACAGCTGCTATTTTTGTAATAGAGATGGAAGAAGTATTGGTAGCAAGAATACAACCGGCTTGCACAACCAGGTCCAGTTGTTTGAATATTTCCAGTTTTAAATTCACATTTTCTGTAGCTGCCTCTATAACCAATTCAGCATTTTTTACACCTTCAGAAATAACCTCAACGAAACTGATATTGTTGAGTGTTGCTTTTTTTTGATCTTCACTCAAGGTGCCTTTTGCAATTTGCCTGTCCAGATTTTTTGTGATCGTAGCCAAAGCCCTGTTCAACTGCGAAGGATTTACATCAATCAGTTTAACTGCAAATCCTGCCTGGGCAAATACATGGGCGATACCATTACCCATGGTGCCTGCACCGATTACACTTACATTTTTAATCATAATGTATATTTTTTGAATTGCTCCGGCCTTAAGGCCGGAGCAATTCAATTATTTAAACGCATTCAAACCTGTTACATCCATTCCTGTTATCAGTAAATGAATATCGTGTGTTCCTTCATAAGTGATCACACTTTCCAGATTCATCATATGGCGCATCACAGGGTATTCGCCAGTAATACCCATTCCACCAAGCATCTGGCGGGCATCCCTGCAAATATTAGTGGCCACTTCACAGGCATTTCTTTTTGCCATACTTACCTGAGCAGGCGTTACTTTTCCTTCGTTCATTAAAACTCCCAGGCGCCAGTTCAATAACTGAGCTTTGGTGATTTCGGTAACCATCTCGGCTAATTTCTTTTGTTGCAATTGAAATCCGCCAATAGGCTTTCCAAACTGTACTCTTTCTTTACTGTAATTTAATGCGGTATCATAACAATCCATCGCAGCACCAATGGCACCCCAGGCAATACCATAACGTGCTTTTGTAAGGCATCCCAGCGGGCCTTTCAATCCTTTCACATTGGGTAAGATATTTTCTTTGGGAACTTTTACATTATCAAAAACCAATTCGCCGGTTGCACTGGCACGCAGACTCCATTTACCATGAGTAGTGGGTGTAGTAAATCCTTCCATACCTCTTTCAACAATGACTCCACGAATATCACCAGCTTCATCTTTTGCCCATACAACAGCAACCTGTGAAAAAGGAGCATTACTGATCCACATCTTTGCACCGTTTAAAATAACATGATCACCCGCATCCTTGATATTGGTAAGCATGCCACCCGGATCGCTGCCATGATCAGGTTCCGTCAATCCAAAACATCCCAGCCATTCTCCACTGGCAAGCTTTGGTAAATATTTATTGCGCTGATCTTCGTTTCCATATTGGTAAATGGGGAACATCACCAAACTACCTTGCACAGACGCAGTTGAACGTACACCACTATCGCCACGTTCCAGTTCCTGCATCATCAGGCCATAACTGATATAATCCAAACCGCCTCCGCCGTATTGTTGAGGAACGGTTGGGCCAAAACAACCCAGGTCGCCCATTTGTTTGATGATCTGTTTTGGAAATTCTGCACGTTGTGCATAATCTTCAATAATAGGAGAGATCTCTTTTTTTACATAATTGCGAACACTTTCCCTGATAAGCTTATGTTCTTCGGTAAGTAATTCATCTACATTGAAATAATCCGGTGATTGGAAATTGTCGGTTTTAACAGCCATCGTTTTTGTTTATTAGTTTATCGGTTTATTAGTTTATTTATTTTGGAGCGAACATTTAGATAACCCACATCATTTTTGCCTCGCATGGAACATCCGAATCTTTCGGAACATTTGTGCGGAATAGCATTGTGCAGTGTGTACTTGTTCACTCTTTTAGGTATCACAAGTGCAAATATAAATAGCTTATATCAGATGATGATTTTTTGTTGAGTTTTCCTTTCACAATGCACTAATTGTTAGCTTCCTTTTGTATTTTTAAGTAAATTAATCATATGAAATTATATTCATACCTGGCATTGGGCGATAGTTATACAATAGGAGAGCAGGTTCCGGTTGCAGATTCTTTTCCGTATCAAACTGTTCAGTTTTTACGAAAGAAGAATACTCAAAAGGGGATAATGGATGTTTTTTTCAATGCACCTGAGATCATTGCAAAAACAGGCTGGACGACAGATGAACTAACAACTGCCATCGGGCAAACAGCTTTTTTACCCAAATATGATATTGTGAGTTTATTAATTGGCGTAAATAATCAATACCGTGGCAGAACTGTAGTTGAATTTAAAATTGAGTTTGAATTATTATTGCAGATGGCAATAAGGGTTGCAGGCGGCGTAGAAAAAAATGTATATGTATTAAGTATACCGGATTGGGGTGTAACACCATTTGCTACCCACTTAGACAGAAGTAAAATAGCTTTTGAAATTGATGAATATAACCTGGTTTGCGAAAAATCTGCAATTGCTTTCAAAACTAATTTCATAAATATTACTGAAGGTCAAAGAAAAGATAACAATGCAGCATTTTTAACATCAGATGGTTTACATCCTTCCGGCAGGGAGTATGAAAAATGGGCGATAAAACTTTCTCAAATGATTTTAGCCCATTTCGATTAATTTTTTATTGCCTCTATGCACGAATGATGTTTGGTATTTAAACTGATTACTCTACACCTAAATTCCAGCCATTCGTGGCAATATCATTTTAATAATCCAGCCATTTCCGTTTGGTATTGCAAAGCAATTGCTCTTGCTTCAACAGCAAAGTTTTCATCTTTTCCGGCATAAATGATCGCCCTGGATGCATTGACCAATAAGCCACAATCTTTATTCATACCAAATTGTGACACTTCTGATAAACTGCCACCCTGGAATCCAACGCCAGGTACCAATAAAAAATGTTCCGGGATCATCTTGCGGATATTTTCGAGTTCATTGGCTTGTGTGGCACCAACGACAAACATAAGATTATCAATATTCCCCCATTTGCTTATCTTTTCTAAGACTTTTTCATATAAGAATCCTTGGCCACTTTGGTTACTTTCTTCACCAACCACCTTAAGCATTTCAAAATCCAAAGCTCCTTTATTACTGGTAAGCCCTAGTACAATGGTCCATTTATCTTCAAATTCCAAAAAAGGCCTCACACTGTCTTCCCCCATGTATGGTGCAACGGTAATTGCATCAAATTTCAATGTCTCAAAAAAAGCTTTAGCGTATTGTGTGGATGTATTGCCGATATCACCGCGTTTGGCATCTGCAATTTTAAAGTATGTTGAAGGAATGTAATCAACTGTTTGTTCCATCGCTTCCCAACCTTTTGATCCCATAGCTTCATAAAATGCGGTATTTATTTTATAGCTCACACAAAGATCTTTGGTGGCATCAATGATCTGCTTGTTAAATTCAAAGACTGAATTTTTATTTCCTTTCAGGTGTTCGGGTATTTTATCAGGATCTGTATCCAGTCCTACACACAAAAAAGTATTTTTCTTTTTTATTTCTTCTATTAAAACTTTACGATGCATCTTTTTTATTTTATGTAGACAAACCACTAACTGTTTCCGATTCTCTTCTCCATTTCTTCAGCAATTGCCAAAGACTGCCTGTCACCTCTTTCCTTCAAATGGGATATGATATTTTTTCTATCTGCTTCATCATGGTTCTGGCTTAATTTAAAAACATTGTCAAAGCTTATTACCTCAATTTCAAAACCAACGATTGCTTTAATCATTTTGCTGATATACGCTTCGGGCAATTTATCAAAGGAGGCAGCAGTTCCTGTTCCTACATATTTATTTGTGATCGAGTTAATTGCTTTATAAGTTCCTGCTTCATCAGTGAATTTAATTTTGCCTTTAGCATGAACCGTAATATAATTCCAGGTACTTCCACTGATTGGATTGCTATACCAATCAGCACTTACAAAACAATGTGGGCCATTAAATATTACCAGAACATTTTCATTTTTTTCAAATGCTTTGTGATGATCTGTATTTTTCATCAGGTGGCCGGTAAGAAATATTTTTTCTCCTCTTTTTTCAAAATTTAAGGGTAAATGTGAAGCCGCCGGATATTCATCCCCAACACCGGTTACTACAGCAAATGCATTTTCTTTCATAAATGCTATCACTTTTTCGGGATTTTCTTCTGTAAAATAGGGGAGTTTGTACATTTTTTATATGAGCTAAAGCCTTTATTAATTCTTTAATCTCTGGCCTAAAGGCCAGAGCTATTCAAATGAAATTAATTTCTCTCCTCAATAAACTTCAAAATCATTTTCTCAATCTCTGCATCCTGCCACCTTTCTTCTATGCCAGGTAAAGCCATGATTTTTTGCATGATCTTTTCCTGTCTGTTGCCATTCTTTAATGCATCGCTGTATCGGATGTGTGGGCTGAATGTAACCTGTGCATAGGCTGGTGTCCATTTATCCGGGTGTTTTGAACTGAAATCAGCTTCGATCTTTTTCTGTAATAAAAATTTCGGGTCGCCAACTTTATCCCGCATTTCAACAAAATTATTCAATGCAAGATCTGCAATGGCATCTCCATCGGGTTTGCGAAGTAACTGGTATTCGGCTAATATATCTTTCCAGTTTTCTGCATGTTTATCTATCAGTTTATCTAATACCGCACAATCTTCAAAGCCACAGTTCATGCCCTGGCCGAAGAACGGAACAATGGCGTGTGCAGCATCTCCGATCAATGCGAATTGATCTTTCCTGATCCAGGGAAAACATTTCACTGTTACCAGGGATGAAGTCGGGTTATTGAAAAAGTCTTCTTCCAGGGTTGGCATCAGTTTCGATGCATCTGAAAAGGTTGTATTAAAAAATGCTCTTGCTTTTTCTTTTGTATCCAGTGTTTGAAAAGAAGGTTCTCCCTCAAATGGAAAGAATAATGTGCAGGTAAAACTGCCATCAATATTTGGTAATGCTATCAACATATAATTACCCCTGGGCCAGATATGCAAGGCGTTCTTTTCTAATAGAAATGTACCTTTTTCTCCTGCAGGAATATTCAATTCTTTATAGCCGAAATCAATATAGTATTGTGAATACTGAAACCGGTCGTGTTGTAACTGGTGGGTAAGCCTGCCGGCAGAAAAGGCACCATCACTGGCAAAAATAAGTTCTGCAAGATGGTTTTGAAGTTGTTGATTAATACTGTTCTCAAAAACGATCTCATTTTTTTTGAAATCGATGCTGTTACATTTCTGATTAAAATATATTTCAACACCGTTTTCTTCTGCAAGGTCCATCAGTTTACAATTCAGCTCACCCCTGGATACAGAATTTATGAACTGTCCTTCTTTACCATAAGCCTGGTAGGGAGAACTTTCATCAACATTGTGCATTTGCCGGCCATGCATCGGTATTGCTATCTTCCTGATCTCATCCATGATACCTACTTCTTCCAGGGCTTTTATACCACGATCACTGAGTGCAAGGTTTATAGACCTGCCGGCACTCATGGATTCTTTCCTCATATCTCCCCGACGTTCAAAAATGCTGACTTTGTTGCCTCGCTTTGCCAGGTAAATGGATAAGAGAGAGCCTACCAGACCTGCGCCTATAATTGTAATATTCTTTTTATTCATGTAATTTAATTAAGCAATCATTTTAGATATAATCTCACCAAATCTGTAAACATCTTCAAAACTATTATACAATGGAACAGGTGCAACCCTTATCACATTGGGTTCTCTCCAGTCTGCAATAACGCCTTCCTTTTTTAATCCTTCAAAAATATTTTTTCCATTCTGTAGCATTAACATTGAAACCTGGCAACCTCTTTCATTTTCATTTTTTGGAGTGATGATCTGTATAATATTTTCTGTGACAGATTGATTGATCTCATCCAATATATATAACATATAACTGCTGAGTTGTTTTCCTTTGGAAATTAACTTATCCATCCCAGCCTCATGAAAAATATCTAAGGAAGCTTTGTGTGCAGCCATACTCAATACCGGGGCATTACTTAATTGCCAACCCTCAGCAGTCGGAATAGGATCGAAATCTTTTTCCATTTTAAAACGGCTTGCTTTATCCTGTCCCCACCAACCCGCAAGCCTGATCAATTTTTTGTTGGTAATATGACGTTGATGAATAAATGCTCCGGCTACACCGCCCGGACCGCTGTTTAAATATTTGTATGAACACCAGCATGCAAAATCCACCTTCCAATCATGAAGTTTTAAGGAAATATTTCCTGCAGCATGTGCCAGGTCAAAACCACAAAAGGCACCGGCATCCTGTGCAGCTTTTGTGATCGTCTCCATATCGAATACCTGTCCGCTGTAGTAATTTACTCCGCCAAAAATAACTACGGCTGTTTCGTTTCCATGTTCTTTAATGGCTGAAAGAATATCTTCAGTCCGTATATGATGTTCGCCTTCCCTTGGTGATATTTCTACGATCGTTTTTGACGGATCTAATCCATGTATTTGAGCCTGGGAATTCAGTGCATATTGATCTGATGGAAATGCTTTCGCCTCACATATAATTTTATACCGTTCTTTTGTTGGCCGGTAAAAACTTGTCATCAGCAGATGCAAGTTTACCGTCAATTGATTCATTGCAACAATTTCTTCCGGTAATCCGCCAACAATTTCTGCAAGTAAAGGAGAAAACATTTCATGATAACTTACCCAGGGATTTCTTGCATGAAAATGGCCTTCTACACCATAGTTGGCCCAGTCTTCCAGCTCGTTTAAAACATGCTCCTGCGTTGACTTTGATTGAAGTCCTAATGAATTTCCGGTAAAATAAATACTTTCTTTACCATTGATCATTGGGATATAAAACTTTTCCCTGAAATGTTTTAAAGGATCCTTACCATCTAAATATTTTGCAAAGTCTATATTGTTTTCAAATTTCATATTAATAATTTTGAATTCATTCTGAATGCAGATTTATATGTTTTTTATGATCTATTAAGAAAAATCTGTGTTAATCTTAACAATCATAAAAATCAGCGTTCTATCCTATATGTGTTTTTTATGATCTATTAAGAAAAATCTGTGTTAATCTTAACAATCATAAAAATCAGCGTTCTATCCCACAGTTGCGATCACTTTTAATTCAATAGCAATCGGTGTCGGTAAACTTTTTACTTCAACTGTTGTCCTGCATGCATTCACATCCTTAAAATACTCTCCGTAAACTTTATTGTAAACCGGGAAATCGGTTTTCATATTCGTAAGAAAAACCGTTACATCAACGATGTTATCCCAACTGCTGCCACTGGCTTCCAGCACTGCTTTTACATTAGCAAAAACAGAATGGCATTCGGCTTCAATATCATATTTCACAATATTGCCATTATCATCCAATTGTAAACCTGGAATAGAATTGTCTTTAGCACTTCTTGAACCAATGCCTGAAAGAAATAAAAGATTTCCAACTTTTCTGGCATGTGGATATGCGCCTAATGGTTTTGCAGCCGATTCTGTATTTATAATCTCTTTCATATTTTTACCGCTAAGGCGCTAAGACACAAAGGTTTTTCTTAGCGCCTTAGTGTCTTAGCGGTTATTTTTTAAAATTGTATACAAACATTCTTCGCTTCTGTAAAAAACCTCAAAGCCTCCCAGCCACCTTCTCTTCCAACACCGCTGTTCTTTACACCACCAAAAGGAGTGCGCAGGTCACGGTGCAGCCAGCAATTTATCCAAACAATTCCACTTTCAATTTTTGTTGCAATGATATTGGCTTTTGAAATATGCTGTGTCCAGATGGTAGCGGCAAGTCCGTAACTGGATGCATTGGCCAATTTTAATGCTTCTTCCAGTGTTTCAAACGGCTGAAGCGTAACAACGGGGCCAAAGATCTCTTCCTTATTTGTTTTACAATTGGGCCCCAGGCCTTCTATCACTGTTGGTTCAATGAAATACCCTTTGGTGCATCTTCCTCCCGGGTTAACCGCATTGCCTCCGCATAAAATATTCCCGCCTTCTTCTGTTGCAATTTTTATGCAGTTCATCACTTTATCAAAATGAACTTTGCTTACTATGGATCCCTGTTTTGATTGATCATCTAATGGATCGCCAACGTTTAATTTTTTTGTTTTATCAACAAATTCTTTTTTGAACTTTTCATAAACAGAAGCTTCAATTAATATCCTGCTGCCGCATAAACATATTTGCCCCTGGTTACTGAAAGAGGATCTGATCGTTGTCTGCATCATTTTTTCCCAATCACAGTCTGCAAAAATGACGTTCGGATTTTTTCCTCCAAGTTCCAGTGATAGTTTTTTGAACATTGGTGCCGCAACAGATGTAATATGTTCACCTGCCCTGGTACTTCCTGTAAAAGAAATGGCTTTTATATCAGGATGTTTTACAATGGCTTCCCCGCAATTTGGCCCGGTTCCATGAACAATATTCAAAACACCATCAGGCAGGCCGGCTTCTTTGCATATCTTTCCTAACATAAAAGCAGTTACGGGTGTAACTTCTGATGGTTTTGCAATAACACAATTGCCTGCTGCCAGTGCAGGGGCAATTTTCCATGTAAATAAATATAAAGGAAGGTTCCAGGGTGAGATACAGCCTACAATGCCAATCGGTTGGCGTAAAGTATAATTGATGGCTTTGTCTTCCATGCTATGGCTTTCTGCAGCAAAATGCATGATGCCGGTGGCAAAGAACCTGAAATTTGACGAGGCCCTGGGAATATCCACTTGTTTGCTTAACCACAATGGCTTGCCGTTATCGTTTGTTTCTGCCAATGCAAGTTCATCAAGATTATCATCAATCAGTTCTGCAATACGGTTCAATATGCTGAAACGTTTTTCTACAGGAGTAACCGACCATGAGCTAAAAGCTTTTTGCGCTGCATGTACAGCAGCCTGGATATCTTTTTCATTGCAGTCGGGGATCTGTCCGTAAACTTCTCCCGTTGCTGGATTAACATTATCAATGAATTTTCCACTCAGTGGCCCTATGAAATTTCCGCCTATAAGATTTTCGAGATGATAAGGAATATCCAGTTGCATGGGTTAAAGGTAAAGTGAAAAGTGAAAAGTGAAAAACTAAAAGTGAAAATTCAATCTCAACTGATCCGGAATCGAGTAACCGCTATGCAGCATCTTGTATCCAGTATCTTGTATCCTGTATTTCCTTAACTTAGAGTCCTAAATCACTTTTTATGGCTATAGCATCTCCTTTCAATCTAAAAAAATGGATCGATGAACACCGCGACATGTTAAAACCACCGGTGGGCAATCAATGTATATACAAAGACGCTGAAAATTTTATAGTCATGGTTGTAGGCGGTCCAAATGCCCGTAAAGACTATCATTATAATGAAACAGAGGAATTGTATTACCAGGTTGAAGGTGATATTGTGGTGAAGATCATAGATAATGGTGTTCCGAGGGATATTCATATTAATGAAGGCGATATGTTTTTACTGCCACCTAAAACACCCCATTCTCCTCAACGTGGGCCAAATACCGTTGGACTTGTTATAGAAAAAGTCAGGGAAACCGAAGATGATGGCTTTTTATGGTATTGTGAAAATTGTGGCGAAAAATTATATGAAGAGCATTTGCATGTTTCGGATATCGTTAAGCAATTACCTCCGGTTATGGAAGGTTTTTATGCGGATGTAAATAAACGGACTTGTAGTAAGTGCGGTTCTGTTATGAGCCCGCCGGTTAAAAAAGGCTGAGAACAGAACGCAGATTTTTATGATAGTTAAGATAAAGTATGATGGATAATTATAAACATTCTGATGTCACTGGAGTAATTATCAAAACATTTTATATTGTCTATAATAAGCTGGGGTACGGTTTTCTTGAGAAAGTATATGAGAATGCTTTGTGTATAGAATTGAAAAAATTTGGACTGGATTGTAAAACGCAATGCCCTATTGATGTATACTACGATTATGAAAAAATTGGATTTTATATTGCCGATCTGATCGTAAATAATTGTGTAATAATTGAAGTAAAAGCAGCTTCTGATATTTGCGTTGAACACGAAGCTCAACTAACCAACTATCTTCGTGCAACTGAAATCGAAGTTGGAATACTGCTGAACTTCGGAAAAAATGCTTCATTTAAGCGAAAAGTATTTTCTGCTGAATTTAAACCATCTTAAAAATCTTAAAAATCAGCGTTCCGTTTTGAAAATAGACATACACACCCATATCATGCCCGATAAAATGCCCAACTGGGTTAAAAAATTCGGGTATGGAGATTTTATTCACCTGGAGCACAGGAACTGCAAGGCGTGTATGATGAAAGGGGATAAGGTTTTCAGGGAAGTGGATGATAATTGTTTTGATGTAACAGTTCGATTAAAGGAAATGGATGAAACGGATGTAAAAATCCAGGTTTTATCAACTATTCCTGTTTTATTTAACTATTGGGCAAAGCCAGCCGATTGCTTAGAAACTTCCAGGTTTTTAAATGATCATATTGCAGGTGAAGTTTCAAAAAATTCCAAACGATTTATAGGTATTGGAACCGTACCGATGCAAGATACAGCTTTGGCCATACAGGAAATGGAACGTTGTGTAAATGAATTAAAAATGCCGGGACTGGAGATAGGCAGTAATATCAATGGAATAAATTTAAGTGATCCTCAATTTTTTCCTTTTTACGAAGCTGCTGAAAAACTGGGTTGTTCTCTCTTTGTTCATCCCTGGGAAATGATGGGAGAGGGCCAGATGCAAAAATACTGGTTACCCTGGCTGGTAGGAATGCCTGCAGAAACATCCCGTGCCATTTGTTCAATGATCTTTGGCGGCGTGTTTGAAAAATTCCCAAAATTAAAAGTTGCCTTTGCACATGGTGGCGGATCATTCCCGATAACGATCGGTAGAATTGAACATGGTTATCATGTACGTCCGGACCTGGTTGCTATTGACAATGCCATCAATCCACGAAATTATATCGGTAAATTTTGGATCGATAGTTTAGTACATGATGAAAAAGCTTTGCAGTTCATCATTGATACAATGGGTGAAGACAATATATGTTTGGGTAGTGATTACCCTTTTCCTCTAGGAGAACATCATCCGGGTAAACTGATACAATCCATGAATTTTACAAAAGCGCTCTCTGATAAACTGAATTATAAAAATGCGGTTGATTGGTTATCGCTGCAAAACAGCTTTTAGATATAAGCCATTAGCTGTTAGTAGTAATTTCAACTCATTGCTTTTTCCTCAATTGTTTCTATATATTTTTTTATTTGCACAAATCTTTTCACTTGCTGGATCATCCTCCCCTCTCTTTCGGAGAGGGGCTGGGGGTGAGGTCAACCTGCCCCTGTTAAATCTTTGTTAGCACGCAATAAAAGGCTTGTGTTTAGCTTTCTCTTATTAGTCATTTCCCTTTATCATTTTAAATCAGGCACTATTCAGTAATTGTACATTGGAATTTTTTTTCTTCATTAAAATTGCATCCAATGTTTACATCAAAAATTACCTGTAAAGCTTTATTGCCTTTTACATTTTTTATTTCCAGTGTTGGCTATGCTCAAAAGAAAAGTTTACCCAAATATGAGGCCGGTATAAACATCGGCGCTTATATTTACCAGGGCGATCTTACACCACACCGTTTTGGTTCAATTGAAACCATTCAACCCGGTATTGGAATTTCCGGTACACGAATCATCAATGGCGCTTTTTCTGCAAGGTTATTATTCAACATGGCAAGACTGGCTGGCAATGAATCCATTTATAAATATCCTGACTGGAGGCAACAGCGTAATTTTTCTTTTACTGCTTCAGTCAAGGAATTATCCCTTTCATTACATTGGAATGTGTTTGGTACCAATTACGATGAAGTAAAATATGAGCCTTATGTTTTTGCCGGAGCGGGCGTATCTTTTGTAAATAGTAACCGTAATTATAGCAAAGTAAATCTGGCATATTTTGGAGAAAAATCAGTTGTTCAGGATGGATTGATCATTGATGTGGCGACTCCAACTCCAAGGGTAATACCTGTAATGCCTATTGGTGCCGGGGTCCGGTATCACATATCAGACAGGATCGTATTGAACCTGGAAGCTGCTTACCGGTTAATGCGTACGGATTACCTTGATGGATTCAGTTATTCTGCAAATCCGGGGTTTAAAGATCATTATTTAAGCATAACTATCGGGGCTGCATATAAATTTGGAAGCAAAGAAAAGTATGGATGCCCGGTGGCGAATTAGAAATTGCCACGAAGACGCTAAGGCTCGAAGCAGCACAAAGAAAAATATAATCAGCTAGCCTTCGTGCAACTTGGTGATTTTGTGTCTTTGTGGCAAAAAACTATTCATTAAAGAGATTGGGATAATCAGTAATGATACCATCAACACCTAATGACTTTAATCTATCGATTTCTTTTTTATCATTCACTGTCCAGGGAATGACTTTTATATTTTTTTGATGGCATTTTTTTATGAGAGATTCATTTACCAATTCAAAAGCAGGGCTGTATATTGTTGGGGTAAAAGCCAATGCAGTTAATTGTTCTTCCAGCGATCTTTTGTCAAAGTTTTCAATAAGCATTGCAGTTCTTATGGAAGGATAATGCTGATGCAGGTATTGCAATGTCCTGAAGTCAAATGACTGAATGATAACCTGTTCTTCCATTTGATGATTTTTGATCACTTTCATTAATCCTTCAACGAATTCAGCAGGCTTGGGATGATACAGGTCATCTGTTGCCGGGCTAGTTTTTGTTTCAATATTATAATTAGGGAAAGGCCTTCTCCTAGTCATCATATCATTTTTCACTGCTTCAAATACGTCAGCAAGCAAAGGCTTTGTTGCTTTCATTTTCTCCTGAGTTGGAAATCTCGGATGCGCTTTCATTCCCACATCATACTTTTGAACTTCCTCATAATTCATTTGATAGATATTAAAACTTTTCTCATCTTTCACTTCAATGAATGTCCCGTCAGGTTTTGTTGTTATTTCATGATTGAAAAATGGTTCATGCGACAGGATCACTTTTCCATCCTTGGTAAAAACAACATCCATTTCCAATGTTGTTACACCCATGCCAATCGCATTTAACATAGCAGGGATGGTGTTTTCGGGCATTAGCCCACGGCAACCCCGGTGGCCTTGTTTGTCGAAAACTTCCGGATTCCCTGAAGGGTTGGGTGGTAACTTTTCGCTATGATCAGTCATTTTTTTTGAATTGTTACATGCAAGTAAGATGAAGGCGATTAATATTAATTTGGAAAAAATATGCATTATTAAATTGTTAAAATGTGGGCTGAAGCCCATTGTCAATCTGTTAATGAATTGCCCCGCCATTAAGGCCGGGGCAATTCATT
Source organism: Ferruginibacter sp. (assembly GCA_031373525.1). GTDB lineage: Bacteria > Bacteroidota > Bacteroidia > Chitinophagales > Chitinophagaceae > Ferruginibacter. Next base: position 52,661 of record JANMMS010000019.1, on the reverse strand, counting down.
AAACCAATATTTCCTGTATCTCAGTAGCAGCCATATTCGCATTCCTCATGGCAATACCACGGGCAGCATTACCCGCAAATTCAACAAATGCGGCTTTGCTGATCTCATCATCGCTTACCATTACCGGAACACCCAGGTCACCGCCTTCACGTATATTTTGAACCAATGGTATCTGGCCGAGGAATGGGATATCAAATTCTTCAGCCAGGTTTTTGCCGCCATCTTTTCCAAAAATATAGTATTTATTTCCAGGCAATTCTTCAGGGGTGAAATAGCTCATATTCTCTACCAGGCCTATTACAGGTACTTTTAGTTGTGCCTGTGAAAACATGGCAATACCTTTCTTGGCATCCGCCAATGCAACCAGTTGAGGTGTTGTAACAACGATCACACCGGTAACAGGAACTGTTTGTACCATGGTTAAATGTATATCACCTGTTCCAGGAGGCATATCAATAATTAAATAATCAAGTTCACCCCAATCTACTTCTGTAACAAATTGCCTTATGGCACTGCTCACCATCGGGCCACGCCATATAACTGCCTGTTTTTCATCTATCAGTAAACCGATGCTCATTACTTTAATGCCGAATTTTTCAATGGGAACGATCAGGCCTTTTTCACCATCGTTTTTCATTAATGGCTTTTCGCCCCTGATACCAAACATGATATGTTGGCTTGGACCATAAATATCTGCGTCCATCAAACCGACTTTTGCCCCTTCAGCACTTAGCGCTAGTGCCAGGTTTGCTGCTACTGTACTTTTTCCAACACCGCCTTTACCGCTCACTACGGCAATGATATTTTTTACACCTCCTAACACAGTTTTACCATCAAGCCTGTTGCTGCTGGTATTGCTGGTAAAGTTTACAGTAACTTCAGCTTCTTTATTGACCAGGATCTTAATCGCATTGATACACGCATTCTTGATCATGTCTTTTAGTGGGCAAGCCGGAGTGGTAAGCACTACCGTAAATAACACCTTGTTTCCATCCACTTCAATATCTTTAACCATGTTCAGTGTTACCAGGTCTTTTCCCAGGTCCGGTTCCTGTACATTGCTGAGTGCTTTTAGAATATCTTCGTTATTCATCATTCAATTATTTGTTAAAATAAAAATTTCAATTGCAAAATTAAACATTGAAACCCTTACTTTGTTTATCATTTACGAAATGTTGCTATTTTTGGTAGCAATCATTTAAACAATTATCAGGCATTCTCCCCGCAGGGCGGGGTTCATTGTATAAAAAAACATTGAGTCTTTAAAATAGATCAATAATATCAGCTGCTAGCGAATGACAAAATTTTTACGATATACACTTATAGCTTTCTTTATTTTCCCTTTTGCAGCTAAAGCACAGTTTGAGAGTTTTAAAGATTCTGTAGTGCAGTTATATGGAGTAGTGATGACTGCCGACAGCCTGAAAGGTATTCCGGCAGTTAGTATTGTTGTAAAAGGACAAAACAGGGGAACTGTCACAAGCGAACGGGGTGTTTTCAGTATAGTGGTCATTAAAGGCGATAATGTTGAATTTTCTAGTATTGGATATAAATCCCAATTGGTAAATATACCGGTTGATCTACAGGGTAATCAGCATAGCATCATACAATTAATGGTAAATGACACCATTTTTTTGCCAGCAACAATTATTAAACCCCGTATCAGCAGAGAACAGTTTGAAAGGGATTTTACCAATACAAAAGTTCCCGATGATGATATTTCAATTGCACGTAACAATACCAATGCAGACACCCGGCGACTGTTAATGTCATCTTTGCCTGCAGATGGAAGAGAAGCATCCAACCAATACCTCCGGCAAAGTGCCAATAAATTATACTATTCTGGCCAGATCGCTCCACAAAATATATTTAATCCATTTGCATGGAATGAATTTATAAAAGCATGGAAAAGGGGGGATTACAAAAAAAAGAAATCCTGATCAATTTTCTTTTAATGGTTACTTTTTGGCCTCAATCCTTAAAATTCAGATTTGAAAAGCCAAATACGGATTGCCTTGCTAACTGTAATTATATTATCTGAACTATATTTTTTCTAAATTACTTTTTTATTATATCTATACACACTTACATTTGTAAATGAGAATTTTTATAATAGGCTTTATGGGAACAGGAAAATCTCACTGGGGTAAACAGTGGGCTGAAGAATTTAAAATGGAATTCTTCGACATCGATTCACTTATTGAAAAAGAAGAACAAGCATCGGTGGTTGATATTTTTGAAAAAGCAGGTGAAGATTATTTCCGGGTTAAAGAAGCCAGTGTTTTACGGGATCTTTTAAAATATGAAGATTGTATTATTTCCTGTGGAGGTGGCGCTCCGTGTTTTTATGATAATATGAGCTTGATGAATCAAAGCGGAACAACCATTTACTTAACTGCTACATCACAATATATTTTAGAAAAAGTGTTGTTAGAAAAAGAAAAAAGGCCAATAATCAAGCATATCAATGAAGCAGAATTATTATTCTTTATTGAACAAAAATTAAAAGAAAGATCTCCGTTTTACAACCAGGCGAAAATTTCTTTGAATGCCGAAACACTGGATATCAAAAGCCTTGCCCCACTTTTTAAATCTTCAAAATAAACAATCATAATGCATAAGGGATTTTTGAAGATCGCAGCCATCACCGGAATATTATCAGTGGTTTTGGGAGCATTTGCAGCACATGCATTAAAAGGGTTGGTCAGTGATCATTCCGTGACAACTTTTGAGACCGGGGTTCGTTACCAGTTTTATCATGTGTTTGCATTAATGGCTGTTGGAATATTTTATAAAGAGTTTCCATCCGGAATATTGATTTGGGCCGGCCGGTTTTTTTTATTGGGAATTCTTTTATTCAGCGGGTCATTATATACGTTGGCTATTGTTCAGGCTTCAGTAAAGCCAGGGTATAACTGGATAGGAGCCATAACACCCTTCGGCGGAATTTGTTTTATTGCAGGGTGGCTATTGTTGTTTCTTTCTTTTTTCAGGAAAAATTGAGGCCAGTTTTTACGTTATTATCAATAAATAATAATATTGAATTAATGATGTCCAAATCGCACTTAACAAATAAACTGTCTGGCATAGTTTATGCGATTGCACCTGATAACAGGAAAGAAATTACTGGAGCAATAAAAAAAATCAAAATGCCCGGTTTGTTTAAAAACCTGCATAAATTCGTTGAAACTAAATATTGTTGTCATTCCAACGAAGAAGAAAACTAATTATTCAGGTTTTAATTCAAATAAAAGAGTTGCTTCGTTCCTCAGCATGACAATTTGATTTTATATCTTTGCTACAGATGGCCAATAAAACAAAATCGCAGAAAACCAAACCGGAAGCTGCCGGTAGTGAAAAACTCAAGCAGGAAAAAGAAGTAAAGATCAATGTTAAGCATTTGCTTAAGGATGAACGTACTCATAAAATTGCCGGCAGTATATGCCTGTTACTGGCTATTTTTTTATTCATTGCATTCACTTCTTATCTTTTTACCTGGGATGAGGACCAGGACAAAGTCTTTCAACAAGGATATCGTTTATTAATTGGCACCGAAACAAAAGTGGCAAACCTCATGGGCACTTTTGGTGCTTATATCTCTCACTTTTTTATATACAAAGGATTCGGCATTGCATCCTACCTGATCTGTACTTTGTTTTTTGTTGTAGGGGTTAATTTATTTTTTGGAAAAAAAGTTTTTTCAATTCTTAAGAATCTAAAGTATCTCATCATTGGTTTACCATTGATCAGTATCACTGCATCTGTCATAATGAATGGAAATGCTTTTTCCTGGGGCGGTGCAGTAGGTGATATGGGTAAAGACTGGATGTATAAAACCATTGGCCAGATCGGTACCATCGGTATTATTGCCATTTCATTTTTAGCATATATCATCTGGCGTTTTAATCCCGATTTCAAAAAACTTTCACACGCAAATAAAAACGCTGAAGCGGAAATTGCTCCCGGTGAAGTGATCAGTACTGCTAAAGAAGAATGGCCCGAGGAAGAAGGTGTGATCGATCTTTCTTTAAAGGGAAATTCAATGAAAGGGAATGCTGCAATAATAAATATTCCGGAACAGGGGAATTCCGCACTCAATCATGACCTTGGGATCGTTGAAAAAGAACAACTGGAAATACCTAAATCTGCTATTCCGGAGATAATACCGGAAACAATTATTCCGCAAAAGAAAAAAATTGAACCAGTCCTTCCTTCGGCGCTTGAACTTGAAATTAAAACAGCCGAAGAAAAGCCTGCTGAAAAAACAATGACTGCTGAAAAAGTTCAGCAACTAAAACCTTACGACCCTGTGCTCGATCTCAGGGATTATGTATATCCATCACTTGACTTACTGGAAAATCATGGAAGTGAAAAAATTGTTCAGGATGCCACTGAACTGGAAAACAACAAGAACCAGATCATTAATACGCTGAAAAATTATGACATACATATTCAGCGAATATCTGCTACTGTAGGTCCCACAGTAACTTTATACGAAATTATACCTGCTGCGGGTGTTCGTATTTCAAGAATTAAGAATCTCGAAGATGATATTGCACTGAGCCTTGCCGCCCTCGGCATTCGCATCATAGCCCCCATACCCGGCAAAGGAACTATAGGTATTGAAGTGCCCAATGCAAAAAAGACATTGGTTAGTATGAAGACATTATTATCTTCTGAAAGATTTTTGAAAAATCAATTTTCATTGCCCATTGCAATTGGAAAAAAGATAGATAATGAGAATTTTATTGTTGATCTTACCAATATGCCTCACTTGCTGATGGCTGGCGCTACCGGACAAGGTAAATCGGTCGGGTTAAATGCCATACTGGTTTCATTGCTTTATTCTAAGCATCCGTCGCAACTTAAATTTGTGTTGGTTGATCCAAAAAAGGTAGAACTTAGTATTTACCGTACTATTGAAAAGCATTTTCTTGCCAAGCTTCCGGGTGAAGAAGATGCAATCATTACGGATACCAAGAAAGTAATTCATACCCTTAATGCCATGTGTATTGAAATGGATAACCGGTATGATCTTTTGAAGGAAGCCGGCTGCAGGAATATCAGGGAATATAACGAAAAATTCATTGCCCGCAAGTTAAGTCCTGAAAAAGGACACCAGTTCCTGCCATTTATTGTATTAGTAGTAGATGAATTTGCTGATCTGATAATGACCGCTGGTAAAGAAGTAGAAATGCCAATTGCACGTTTAGCACAGTTGGCCAGGGCAATTGGAATTCATCTCATCATTGCCACACAAAGGCCTTCCGTAAATATCATTACCGGAACAATCAAAGCAAATTTCCCGGCCCGTATAGCATTTAAAGTAAGCAGTAAAATAGACAGCCGCACTATTTTAGATGCCGGAGGAGCAGAACAACTGATCGGTAAAGGAGATATGTTGATCAGTTATAACGGAGAAATTGTTCGGTTACAATGTGCTTTTGTGGATACACCGGAAGTAGATAAGATCGTAGACTTTATTGGAGCGCAACGTGGTTACCCCGACGCATTCCTGTTACCGGAATACATAGATGAAAAGGAAATGGAAGGTAGAGATTTTGACATGAATGATAAGGATTCCATGTTTGAAGATGCAGCCCGACTTATTGTAACCAGTCAGAGTGGTAGTACTTCATTGTTGCAACGCAGGCTTAAACTGGGTTATAATCGTGCCGGCAGGCTGATGGACCAATTAGAATCTGCTGGTATTGTTGGCCCTACGCAAGGTAGTAAAACAAGGGACGTTTTGATAAAAACAGATGCCGACCTTCAGCAGCATTTAAGTGCGATTTTGTAATATTTTTTATAACACGAATTGAAGCCACGAATTACACGAATTAAAAATGTAACTATTTATTTTATTCGTTTAATTCGTTTTAATAATTCGTGTTTTTATTTGTAGAATCATGTCTAAATTTTTAATAGTTGGTCTTGGCAATGCTGGAGATGAATATACTCATACAAGGCATAATATAGGATTTGATGTTGTGCAGGCTTTTGTTTTGAAACATGGAAGCATGTTCAAGGCAGACAGGCTGGCTTATGTGGCAGAAGTAAAATGGAAAGGGAAAATATTTATCAGTATCTGCCCAACAACTTTTATGAACCTGAGCGGCAGAGCCTTTAAGTATTGGATGGATAAGGAAAAAGTAAGCATTGATCATACGTTAACGATTGTTGATGACCTTGCATTACCTATTGATAAACTTAGATTACGTGGAAGTGGAAGTGATGCAGGGCATAATGGCCTGAAGGATATTCAGAATATCCTTGGTACTGATGCTTATCCTAAGCTAAGATTTGGCATAGGGAATAAATTTCCCAAAGGAATGCAGTCAGATTTTGTACTGGGAAAATGGGGAAAAGAAGAAATCCCGTTTGTGAATTATAAAATACTGAAATCAGTAGAAATCATTGAAAGCTTTGCCAGTATTGGATTGGAATTGACAATGAGCCGTGTAAACAACCTCAGTTACAATCCGACAGAATAAATAGAACGTATATTATTTTTTTAAGCTGTTTTTCTTTATTTTCGTAGTATAAACCAAAACCTATTTCAAAACTTACGTTGCCATGAAGATTATTTGTATTGGACGAAATTATGCTGAGCATGCCAAAGAACTTGGTAACGAAATACCTGATGAGCCAGTTGTATTTATGAAGCCCAAAAGTGCTTTATTACAGGCACATACCCCATTTTATTACCCTGAATTTACCAATGAACTGCATTATGAAGCTGAACTGGTATTAAGAGTCAGTAAAAATGGGAAATATATACAGGAAAGGCACGCATCCAATTATTATAATGGTATTACTGTTGGAATAGATTTTACAGCAAGAGATATACAGGATCTGTGTAAAGCAAAAGGATTGCCCTGGGAAAAAGCAAAAGCATTTGATAATTCTGCAGCAGTTGGCAAATTTGTTGATATTACTCCCGGAATGAATATGAAGAATATCAGTTTTTCATTAAATAAGAATAATGAAACTGTTCAAAAAGGTAATTCAGGAAGTATGATCTTTAGTTTTGATTCGATCATTTCTCATATCTCTAATTATTTTTCATTGAATATAGGTGACCTGATCTTTACCGGAACTCCGGCTGGAGTAGGAGAGTGTATGGTAGGAGATGAACTGGAATTATTTATGGAAGATAAAAGTATATTAAAGATTGATATAAAGTAAATCAGGAATTTGGTATTTTGATCAGGGAATGTCATTGATACAACTCCAGGCAGACCATAATATGTTTCTTTTTTTATCCATATCACAGATCAGCTGTTCTCTTGAATATTTGTGAACATCGAATTTGTTTCCGGTATATGTCTCATTTTTCAATAACTGGTCGAGACAAACAAAGCACCTGCTAAATATCCCGATAGAAATAATATCTAAAAAAACACGTATATTTTTTTTAAAAAAACGGGTTTCAAAAGCATTTTGATAATACTCATGTAAGCTTTTCTTAAAAAAGATTTGGATCTCATGTATACTGCTTGTTTCAGTAATCAATGTTTTAATGCCGGCTTCCCTGTCTTTATATACATCAAAAATATCATTGGCTAATTGCATTAATCCTCCCAGGTTGTATAATATTTTCAGTTCTTCAGCTGATGCAGCCGGAGAAAATACACTGCGGTAAAAAATTACAGAACTGCCACCCTTTTGAAAGGTTATATCCAATAGATCTTCATACGTTATTATATGGCCTGTTTGTTTTTTACTTTCTACCTGTGCCTTATATACATTCAATAAAGTTTCCTGTACCAGTAATTTATCTGGAGAAAGATTCAAAGCATTTTTATAAAAAAGGTCAAATAATTGCTGATTTGACCTTTTATTCAAAGTTGTATTTTCTGTACTGATCATTTTTTCAACAGCATCATCGGTCATATAATCCTTATCAAAAAAATCGTCAAACAATCCTGTCATAGCTCCCTGGCTTGTGCTGGCCAATCTTTCAGTCAATGTCATTTTTTCTCCACGGAGCGCACAAAATGCTTCTCCGAGTATTGCTGGCACAGCAAGGCCATAATACTGATTTATTTTTTTAATATCTTGTTGATCCAGTGAACCATCATTACTCTTAAGAGCATCATGTAAGATCATGTCTGTATTTGCCCTCATGAATTTCTTCTGAACAGCAATTTGATTCAATACCCGGTAAGTAACACCTGGTAAACAGATTCCTTTATATAATTTATGAGTAAATTTCATATTAACAGATGTTAAAAAATCAGCGGGAAAATTATCAGGGCTCATAAAATTCTATAAGCGACCCAAAATAATTTTCATTCCATCCTTCGGTAATATTTTCAAAGTCGGCATCAGGAATATTGGTATGGCGTAATTCTGCCGAAGTTCCATTTTTAGCTTTATGTAAAATGATCGTAACTATCGATGGTTCCTCCTGTTCACCAAAATACCATTGCTGAACGATCTTTTTCCCGGGAACCAGTTCAATATTTTTCCCGGTAATACTTCCATCCCAAAGCGAAAATTCTGCACCAGGTTCCAGTGGCATTATTGCATCTTCGCCACTCCATAATCTGATCGTAGCTTCATTTGTCAGAGCATTATACAGGTCCTCAGGTGGAGCATCAATGATAAAGTATTTTTTATAATCTTTCATTTTGCAATAAGAATTAACTTTTTTTGGGATTAGTATTCCTGTAAATTTGAATACATTTTTTGGTAAAAAAAATAGTTTATCTGGTACGCGTATCTTAAAACCAATATTTATTAAAATGAAAAGACTTAAAATCCGCTTGTTTGTTTTGTTTTCAATGTTGTTCTTTTTTTGTTCCTCAAACAGTATTGCTCAATTAAAAGAATATAAACTGAATGCAAAAGCTGATACGATCAATGCCATAAACCAGCAAGGCCAAAAGCAGGGTAAATGGGTTGTGCATACCGATGAAATAAGGGGTGAACCGGGTTATGAAGAAGAAGGTATGTATAAAAAAGGCGAGAAACATGGTTACTGGCGCAGGTACAGCCTGCAGGGAGACCTGTTGGCAGTTGAGCATTATATCCTTGGTGGTAAAGACGGTTTACAACAATATTTTTCTTATCTCGGAGACTTGTTAAGGGAAGAGAACTGGAAAGGCTACAATCCTGATGCCCCATATGATACCATTCCGGTTTATGGTACCGGGAGCGGTGAGATCATTGATTATAAAATAGTAAAAGCAGAACCCTACAGTGTTAAGGATGGTGATTGGAGGTATTTTGAACCTGGTTCAGGCAGGTTAATAAGAACGGAGCAGTGGGCAAGAAACAATCTTATTATTCCGGGTGCTCCTAAAGCAGCAGTAACAACAAATTCAGACAAACCGAAAAAAATAGATAAAACGGCTGAAATGTTAGAGTGGGAAAGGAAAAATAAGGGAAAGAAAAATGCTTTGAGGGATGGAAGAACAGGGTTATAATTACGTTTAGTTAACTATATACAATAAAAAAGCTGCCCGGTTAATTGAGCAGCTTTTTTATTGTACAAAGTTCTTATTGTTTGATCAGTTTGCCATTATAAATGATCAAACCATCTTCATCAGTGATCTGTAAGATATACATACCTCTGTTTAGTTGGCTTACTCCTTCAATGATTTTCCTGAAACTTCCTTTTGTAACATTTAATTGTTGAGAAAAGATCAGTTTTCCGGTCACATCAATTAAGCGGTTGTTTACAACCTGGTTTCGGGGACTTAAAAAATCTACAATGATATTTGTATTAAAAGGATTGTTTAAAACAGAAACCTCTGTTTTAGTGATATTCAATTTAAATACAACCGTTGATGAATACTTCGAAGCACCGTCATTGTCAATCTGCCTGATCCTGTAATAATTCAATCCGCTAACAGGTTTTGCATCATATGAATTATAACTTTTTGTAACTGAGCCATTGCCTTTACTTGGAGTAGTATTGATAACCGTCCAGTTCAAACCTCCATCGATACTTTTTTCCACCTCAAAATATTTATTATTGAATTCAGAAGCAGTAGCCCAATCAATGGCCACCCCACTTCCTTTCTGGCGGGCTGTAACATTTAAAAACTGAACCGGTAACGGGCCGCCGGTAGGGCAGGAAGCAAATTTCAGGTCATCTATTGCATAATCATTACCGCAACCACCAACTGTTTCGTTTGATAAAGTAAATCTTATTCTGTTTACAAGGAAAGAACCGGTTGTTGGCAGAGTAAAAACTCCTCCAATTTTAAGCCATAAAGGGTTAGCAGTTTGTGGAATAGGACCAGTTGTTATCGGGGAATTTGTCAGTTCAATCCAATTGTTTGATGCATTACGGTATTCTGCTTTCAAAGTAATATTTGGTAATAAAGGATTAGGAGAGCAAGTACCCGGGGGGGGGTTAACATTCATCAGAAAAAAACTTACAGAATAGAAACCTGCCGGGTAACCAAGAGTTCTTGAAACTCCCTTTCTATAAAATATTCCGGCTTCTCCATTGATCACAAGCATTTTGCCATCGCTATCACCTGTAGTATGATCCTCAGAATTATGCCAATCTGATAACTGTTGCGTATTATTGATAATACGGTAGGTACCCTCATTTCCAAATACTCCGTTTGGTTGATGAGTTAGGTTTCTAACATTGGAATTGCTTGTAGAAGTAGTACCGGTGCCAAAATCTTCATTCCAGAAAATAAGTTCATTGGCACAAAAAGCTTGTGCTGATAATTTGGTAGATTTGAGGGTAAAAACAAAAAATGAGACCAATAGCATCATTAAATAGATGGCTCTGGAATTTAATAGTGTAAATTTTTTCATGATTTAAATCGGTTTGAGAGTTTAACAAATAGTAATTTTCATGAGTACCATGGAATAGTTACACAAAAAAGATACATACACAAACCGATGTATTTTTAAGAGATAGAGATATTGGAGAGGATTGGATTACTGAAGAAAATGAAACAATCAAAGTATACCATTCTAAATATTCAGTATGTAAAAATAAAATAATTATTTTAAAAATCAGCACTTTACGAAAATAAAGTTGGATTGGAACCAATCCAACTTTATTTAATATATAATTATTATTTAATTTCTTTTTGCATTGGATTAGCGTTAATATTAGCACCGCCTCTTGTATTACCACTTCTTGATTTAAATATTTGATACTTAGTTGGTTCTGAAAAAGCTGGCCAGCTATTATTTTTTTCATTTATATCGGCTGTTTCTCTCATCGGATCAAGTTTTATAGAAACAACCTCTTTATCTTTTAGAAAGGTTTTTGTTACCTTATTTTCGTTCTTACGCCATATATATACTGGTACTCTGTCAATTTGCTTAGTTCCATCCTTAAATGTCCATTCTATAATGATAGGCATTACCAGTCCACCAATATTACTGAAAGTAAGTTCATATAAATTCTTGCCACCTGCGATTTGAATTTTTTGTTCTGTAGTTAGTATTTCATTTGTTGTTTCAGGTATTGTTATTGTGGTTGAAGCCGTATCAACATTTGCCAGCCCGCGATCGTATCTCCAGTAAAAATCCCTGAGCGACAAGTCAGCATCTGTAGCAAAAACAATATTCTTGTCTTCCCTGTTCCTGATCTTGGAAATATCATCAAAATTATTTAAGATTGGTTTTGCTATTTTTTGTGTGATCGTACGTTCCGGACTATTTGATGGCGCTGATACTTCAGTATTTAAATTAGCCCATTTTACGGTATCCAATGAAATGTCGCATGGTTCAATGCCATAGAACCATCCACGCCAATACCAATCAAGGTCTTCGGCGCTTGCATCTTCCATTGTACGGAAAAGATCTGCTGGCGTTGGATGTTTGAATGCCCATCTTTTTGCATATTCTTTAAATGCATAGTCGAAGAGTTCCCTTCCCATGATCGTTTCTCTAAGAATATTTAATCCTGTTGCCGGCTTGGAGTATGCATTTGCTCCAAAATTTATTAAGTTCTCACTATTCGACATGATTGGCTCCAGTTGATCTTTTGGAAGTTTCATATAATCAATGATCTTATATGCAGGGCCTTTGCCAACAGGGAATTTATTATCCCACAATTCTTCCGTTAAGTATTCTACAAAAGAATTCAGGCCTTCATCCATCCAGGTCCATTGTCTTTCATCACTATTGATGATCATAGGGAAGAAGTTGTGGCCTACTTCATGAATCACTACACCCAGCATGCCATTTTTGGTTCCTTCACTATATGTGCCGTCTTTTTCACAACGGCCGAAGTTGAAACATATCATCGGATACTCCATTCCGTTAGCTGCTTCCAGGCTTTGTGCAACCGGGTAAGGATAAGGTATTGTGAATTTAGAATAAGACTTGATGGTATGTGCGACTGCTTTAGTGCTGTATTTACGGTACAAATTGTAAGCCTCTTTTCCATAAGCACTCATGCACATTACTTTTTTTCCTTCTACATAAACAGGCATCGCATCCCAGATGAATTTACGGCTGCTGCCCCAGGCAAAATCTCTTACCATATCTGCCTTAAAGATCCAGGTTTTCTTTTGTGATGATTTTTGTTTTTCTTTTTCTTTTGCTTCTTCCAGTGTAACGATCTCAGTCACTTCTTTAGCATTTTGTGCAGTCTGCCAACGTGCATATTCCTTAGCTGATAGTACTTGCTGGTAATTTTGTCCCTGTCCGGTCGACATAACAACATGGTCTGCTGGTACGGTCATTGCAACTTTATAATTTCCAAATGTCAGCGCAAATTCACCTGAACCAACAAATTGATGATTTTGCCATCCCTGAAAATCACTGTATACACACAACCTTGGAAACCATTGCGTCATTGTATAGAGGTCATTCCCATCTTCAGGAAAATTTTCAAATCCACCACGTCCACCATATTTTGTTCTTTCAATGATATTATAATTCCACACAATCTTAAAAATGAATTGCTGGCCGGGTTTTAAGGTCTGGGGAAGTTCAACCCTCATCATTGTTTTATTGATGGTATATTTTAAAGCTTTGCCGGAAAAATCTGTAAGGTTTATAATATTAACACCATACTCTCTGTCAAATTTTTTACTCATTCTGTCAATATCCTGCTCCGATAAATTTTTCGGCATGGTACTGCTTCCCTGATAACCGGAGTTATTTATTGTGCTGTGCTCATTTTCATCAAGTTGTATCCACAAGTATGCTAAATTATCCGGTGAATTATTGTAATAAGTAAGTGTTTCCTTACCATTTAGCCTGCGGTTGGGTTCATCCAGCTCACAGGTTATATCATAATCGCAGCGTTGTTGCCAGTACTTTGGCCCGGGTGCTCCGCTGGCAGTCCTATATTCATTGGGTGTTGGTAAAATGGTGCCAAGCTGCTCAAACCTGTTCCCATGATTGCTGCCGGGATTGTTTTTAATATCCTGTGCATTTGAACAAATTACAAATGCAAATAGAAGCATCAATGCAAATACTTTTTTCATGTTGATATTTTATTATTTATTACAGACTGATGAAGATAGTTTATTTTATTGTTGTTATTTGGAAACTGTTTTAATGCTAATAAATATTGAATGAATGAGTAACAAAGTAAAATAATTTATTTTTTAAAATGGCCACCTCTCAACAACCATATTTGTCGCAATCAGCAGTGTAAAAACTGATAAAGACCAAACCCACCATTTTTGCCTTAGCCCCATTTTTTTTATTATGATAAAGCCGGTTAATAAAATAAAACCAACTACAACTATCTGGCCTGCTTCTAGTCCTAAATTAAATCCAAGCAATGGTATAGAAATACTTTGATCTTTAAAAAGCATAAAACGGATGGTATTCGCAAACCCCAATCCATGGATCAAACCAAAAAAGAGCGCCAAAAAATAATTTAATTTGAACGAAGCAGCGGAATAATCTTTTTGAAACAGGTTAAAGAATGCTGTTAATATGATGGTAACAGGTATTAAGAACTCAACCCAATTGCTATTTATCCTTACAAGGTTGTATGTACTCAATGCCAGGGTAAGGGAATGTCCAATTGTAAAAGCTGTAATAAGAATCAATACCTGTTTCCAGTTGCCAATAAGATAAATAGCTGCTAATGCTATTACAAATAATAAGTGATCCAGTGCGCTCCAACTGATGATATGATGCCATCCTAAACCAAAATAAAATATAAAATCATTCATTGCAGCATTGTAGCTTGGTTCTTTATCTTATTTTTAATTTGTCAAAAGTCTGTATTACTTTTCTTATTTGAAAATATCTTGGCTAAATGGTATCAATATTATATAAATGGTTTATAGTAGCTTCAATAAGCTTACTTTTTCATTCACACAACAAGCATCCCTTGTATATTAGTATTACGGAAATTGAATACAATTCAAAAGAAAAAACACTTGAGATAAGTTGTAAGGTATTTACCGATGATTTTGAAAAAGCCCTACGGAAGGCATATAAAAAACATGTTGACCTCCTGGACCCAAAAGAAAAAGAAGCTATGAATACATTAGTAAGTGACTATGTACAAAAGCATCTTAAAATTTCCCTGGAGGGAAAAACTGCATCCATGCATTTTATAGGTTATGAGCAAATTGAGGAAGGCATTGTAAGTTATTACGAAGTAGACAAAGTATTTGCTTTTAAAAATATTTCTATTACAAACAATATTTTGTATGAGTACAAAAAAGAGCAGATGGGGTTTATTCATGTGACCGTAAATGAAAACAGGAAAAGTTCAAAACTCAATAACCCGGATGAAAAAGTTTCATTTGTTTTCTAAAATAAGAACAAAAATTTCAGGTTCGAATATTGAATTAGATCTAGATTAATCTTTATTACATAAACCCACTAATTAATCAGGATTTTACCCCTTCTCATTCGGAAAGGGCTGGGGTGAGGTATACATGTAATTCGTGTTATTAAACATCTACCGCATCATCATCCATTTCTTTTTTTATTTCTTCAGAAATTTTTACCAGTACTTTATCAATACGCTGGCCATCCATATCTATGATCTCAAAATCAAAACCACGCCATTCAAAAGTTTCGCCTGTTTTTGGAATGTGTTCCAGTTCATGTAAAACAAAACCTGCAATGGTATCAAATTCATGTTCCGCTTCATTCAGCCAGTCAGCTTTTTCAAAATAACTCAGGAAATCATAAAAATGTATCTGGCCATCAACCAGGAAACTGCCATCGTTTCTTTTTATAATCTCATATTCTTCCTGGCCGGTCTGTGGCACGTCACCAATGATCGCTTCTAAGATATCATTGATGGTGATCATACCTTCCAGAGTACCATATTCATTTACAATAAAACAGGTATGGATCTTGGTTTCTTTAAATTTTTGAAGCAACTGGTATGCTTTATTATTTTCAGGTACGAACAATGCCGGTTTTATCAGGCTTTCCAACAATGTACCAGGTTCAGCCATTACAAGGTCTTTTACATATACGAGTCCTTTAATATCATCTACAGAACCGTCACAAACAGGAAAAGTTGAAAAAACAATTTGTGCAAACTTTGATTTAAAAATTTCAACAGTATCCTTTGAATCAAGCCAAACGATATCGGTTCGGTGTGTCATTAAAGAAGTGATATTCCTGTCGCCCAGGTGAAATACTCTTTCAATAATTTCTTTTTCATCTTCATCGATCGTTCCATGTTCACTTCCTTCAGAGATCATAGCTTTTATTTCTTCTTCCGTAACTGAGCTGTCACTGGCTTTTGAAATATTAAATATCTTAAAGATCATATTGGTAATACCCGATAATAGCCAAACAAAAGGGTGTATTACTTTTGAAAGTATGTTCATAGGGCCTGCAACAAGGCGGGAGATCTTTTCAGCTCTGATCAGCCCGAATTTTTTTGGGATCAATTCACCGAATATGATGGAAAGAAAAGTAACAATTATTACAACAATGGTTGTGGCAATGGTATGGGAATAAGGTTGGAATAATTCAACTTTTGCTACAACAGGCTGGAGATCATTCCCGAATTTTTCCCCTGAATAAACACCTGTTAAGATTGCTATCAAGGTAATGCCTATTTGTGCTGTACTTAGAAATTTCTCAGGATTTTCTGCCAGGTCAAGTGCAGCTTTTGCTTTCAGATCTCCTTTGTTTGCCATGCTTTCCAGCCTGCCTTTGCGGGCGCTTACCAGTGCAATTTCACTCATTACAAACAGCCCATTTACAAAGATCAGAGATAATAAAATAAAGACTTCGGTCATAAATATTTGGTAAATGGTAATTTATATTAAACGATTCTGTCAACAAATATCCGAAAACAAACTCAATCAGAGCTTCATTTGTTATTAATGGAGTAAATAAAGCCAAAAAGTATTTGTGAACAAAAAACAGTATGACAATTTAAAATATGACAGAAAATATTTCAAGCAGTTATTTCCCCGTATTAAAACCTTTTTATTTATGAATAATCCAAGAACAAAATATTAAAAACTATAAATGATTTATTTGTTTTCCTTATTGCAACAAACCCATTTTTTTATTATAGAAATTTCCTGTAAACCATCCTGCAAGAATGCCGAAAATAGCCCCGCCTAAAATATCACTGGGATAATGAACACCCACATATATCTGTGCAAAACAAATAGCTGTGGCCCAAATAAAAAACAGGTACATAGCTTTTGGTACAAAATGATGACAAGTGATAAATAAAAACATGGAAAGTCCAAAATGATTAGCTGCATGTGAAGAAATAAAGCTTCCGTTAGTGCCACAATAGTTTACAAGCAGGCGGACATTTACTGAAAAATCAGGGTCCAGGCATGGCCTTGGCCTGGCAAAAAATGGTTTAATGATTCTACTGCTGACTAAATCAGTTGCTGCTACTGTAATGATTGCAAAAAGCAACCACCGCCATCCTTTTTTTCCAAAATTTCCAAAAAGAAATACCAGCAGAAAAAGATATAATGGGATCCAGAATAAAGGTTGCCTTATGAAAGGCATTGTTATGTCGAAAAGATCGTTTCTGCTTTCTTTGTTTATTATTAAAAACAGGGATCTGTCTAATTCAATAATTTTTTTTAGCATAGTATAAAGAGGCTCTTTAATTTAATGGCAAAGATATGCATTCATTAAACTATGGCGAATGTAAATGATGTTAAGTGATCAATTCAGATTCATTTGTATTTTATCTTTTATAACAACTTTTATTTTTTGTTTGTATACAACGATGTAGTAACAAACTTTTACAAAAACTTACCTTTATTAATGATGCTTCCGTATTAAAACAAGCGAAGTGTTAATTTAATAAGGGTAAAATATATACATCACAAAGACGTAATAAAATAAAGCAATCATATTATCGCAATAATTGCTAATTTCACTACACTTTTTAAAAGGAATTCTTACTATGCTCATAAAATGGCGGGTGTCAAAAACAATACAGTGGTTAGTAAAATTGTTTTTAATTTACCTGTTTATTTTTACTGCTTTCAGAATTGCTACGGTTGTTTTTTTTAAACCGAAAACAACCGGAGTTTTTGAATTATTACCATCATTCTGGCTGGGTTTGCGATATGATCTGCGTTGGATAGCAGTGATCCTGTTTCCTATTGCGCTTTTTTCTATTTATCCCAAGTTTTCTCCTTTTCACAGCCTGCAGCTAAAAAGATTTTGGACGATATACCTTGGTATATTGACCTTATTGGTATTGTTTTTTTACGGCGCTGATTTTGGCCAGTTCGCATATATCAATGCAAGGCTTAATGCAGATGCACTGATATTTGTTGAAGACCCGCAGGAGAGCTTGCAAATGGTGTGGCAAAGCTACCCGGTAGTTTGGATTTTATTTGGTTTGATTGGTGCGGTTTTAATGATGATATGGATGTTCAGCCGCACACATGTAGGAGTTGAAGATAAGAACATCAATGTACATAAATTCTCTTATCGTCGCAGATGGCATTTAACCGCCTTTTTGATCCTGGGTTGGTTCATGTATGGATTCCTGACACTGAAACCACTTGATTTTTTCAGGGCATTTAACCTGAATGATGAGTTTAAAAGTAATCTTGCGCTCAACCCGCTACAGAACTTTTTTACTACACTTCGTTTCAGGGATCCTGATTATAATACAAAGGCAAAGGAATATTATCCATTAATGGCTAAGTTTTTAAACATTCATAAATCCGTTACAAAACCGGATAATTATTCCCGATTATTCCTTCCCGGTAGTAAAGCTCTGGAAAGTCAACCCAATGTTATATTGGTTATTTGTGAAAGTTTCAGTATGTATAAGAGCAGCATGAGTGGAAATGCATTGAACAGTACTCCATACTTTAATGAACTTTGTAAGCAGGGTATTTTTTTTGACAGGTGTTTTTCCCCGTCATTTGGAACTGCAAGAGGCGTATTTGCAATTCTTACCGGAATACCGGATGTGCAGTTAAGTAAGTTTGCAACTCGAAATGCTGCAACTGTTAATCAACGTTGTATCATCAATGATTTTGAAGAGTATGAGAAATATTATTTCATCGGGGGCCGCAGCCAGTTCAATAATTTCAGCGGACTTGTGAGTAATATCCGGGACATACATATATACGAAGAAGGGAAATATGCTGCACAGAAATTAAATGTTTGGGGTATCAGTGATATGGATTTGTTTTTGGAAGCCAACCAGATAATGGCAAAGCAGCAAAAGCCATTTTTTGCAATCATTCAAACAGCCGATAACCATCGTCCCTTCAATATTCCGGAAAATGACAAGCGTTTTATTAGTAAGGTCATTCCTGATGAAGAACTTCAAAAAAATGGTTTCGAATCATTAAAGGAATACAATGCTTTTGCTTATACGGATCATTGTTTTCAGAAATTTATGGAGGCAGCCAAGAAAGAGAGTTATTTTAACAACAGCATCTTTGTTTTTGTAGGCGACCATGGATTAGAGGGCAATGTTGGATCTTTATATCCAAATGCATGGACGGAACAACGACTGGCTGATGAACATATTCCTTTACTGTATTATGCACCATCCATGTTAAATCCGGCTTTACATCAGGAGCCGGTTTCGCAAATAGATGTACTGCCAACTATTGCCGGAATGTTGCAACAGCCTTATACCAACAACACGTTAGGCAGGGATCTGCTGGATACATCAAAAAAAGAAAATGCAGCATTTATCATCTACCATGCCCCGGGATGGATCGGGGTTGTAAGCGATGATTATTTTTACCGCAAGAATATCCGGTTTAATAAAGATGAACTGGTTCCGGTAAAAAACGGGTTAAAGGCTATGACAAAATCAAGGGAAGATTCAGTAAAAAAACATTTATCAAAGTTAACTTCCGGCATGTATGAAACCGCCAGGTGGATGTTGTTGAATAATAAGAATAAGTAAGAAGGGTTAGGGGTTAGGGTTTAGGGTTTAGGGTTTAGGGTTTAGGGTTTAGGGTTTAGGGTTTAGGGTTTAGGGTTTAGGGTTTAGGGTTTAGGGTTTATAAAAAAAGCCAATATTAAAGTTAGATCATTTTACCCGATGTCTTTCAGCGATCATGATCAGCCTGGGAGATTTATTGATCGAATAGTTTGAAAAGTTATAATCTCCAAATACTTCTTTGATCTGCAGGCCCTGGTACGCAAACATTTCTGTAAAATCTCCAACGCTGAATTTTGATACTTTTTCTGTATACACTAATGGCTCTTTTAAAGCCTCATCTTCTATCATTATTTTTTTAAAAAAATGTGTTTCATCATGCCATTTGGTTATAATGAAATTAATACCGTCAATTTCTTTTTCTGATCTGTGTATCAAATGATCTTCTGCATAATGAACGTTAAGGTAATCCATTACAAAAGTCCCATTGGGCTTCAATGATTGGGCAATGGTGCGAATGGAATTGTCATTTTCCCGTTGTGTCTGGAAATATCCGAAACTGGTAAAAAAATTAAATGCATAATCAAAATAGTTGATCCTGAACGGTAATCGCATATCATGTTGGTAAAAATGCAGATTTTCACTTTCAAATTTCAGGGCTTCTGTTATACTGTCAATACTAAGATCAATACCGGTAACATCAAATCCGTTTCCTGCAAGTTGAAGTGAATGCCTGCCTTTACCACAAGCAACATCCAGCATTAGAGAACCCGGTGCCGGCTTTAAATAAGCAATGAGCTTATTAATGAATGATGCGGCTTCCGATTCATCCCTGTTAAAGTATAATTGATGATAATATGGCGAATTAAACCAATCTTTAAACCATGGTTGCATAAGGCAAAGTTAACAGTTATTGATTGTCACTTAATAGCTTATGTTGTAATAATTAATTAACCTTCATTAATTTCAATGCATCTGGAATCCAGTATCAAGTATCCAGTATCAAGTATCCAGCATCTAATACCCCTTATCCCAACTCTTCATTATATTTGCAATCCCTAAATTTGGTTTAAATGGCTTTGATAAAAAGTATCTCCGGCATACGAGGAACGATCGGTGGTAAAGTAACTGAAAACCTGACAGCGCTGGATGTGGTAAAATTTTCAGCAGCTTATGGCACCTGGTTAATAAACCTGGGAACTACAAGTTCCGGTAAAAAAAATAAAAAAGTAGTTATTGGCAGGGATGGTCGTATAAGCGGGCTGATCGTTAAGAACCTGGTAAATGCAACATTAACATCCTTAGGAATTGACCTGGTTGATCTTGATTACAGCACAACTCCAACAGTTGAAATGGCTGTTAAGATCCTTAAAGCTGATGGTGGGATCATATTAACGGCCAGTCACAATCCAAAAGAATGGAATGCACTTAAATTATTAAATAGTAAAGGAGAATTTATCAGTGCTGATGAGGGAAAAACTATTCTTGAAATTGCAGAAAAAGAAGCATTCCATTTTGCTACCGTAGATGAACTGGGGAAGGTCACAACAGCTGATTCCATGTTGGATGAACATATTTCCCTGATATTAAAAAATAAATGGGTCGACAAAGAAGCCATTGCTGCTGCAAATTTTAAAATTGTAATTGATGTAATTAACAGTACAGGTGCCATTGCAATTCCAGCATTATTAAATGCATTGGGGGTAACAGATTTCATATTATTGAATGAAGCGGTGGATGGGAATTTTGCACATAATCCTGAACCGCTTCCCGAAAATCTTACTCAGCTTAGCCAGGAAGTTATCGGCCAAAAAGCTTCACTGGGCATAGCCGTAGATCCTGATGTTGACAGGCTTTGTTTTGTTTGCGAAGATGGTAGCATGTTTGGTGAAGAATATACACTGGTGGCTGTTGCCGATTATGTTCTGAGTAAACAAAAGGGCAATACAGTAAGTAACATGTCTTCTACCAGAGCCTTGAAAGATGTGACAATCAAGCATGGGGGAGAATATTTCTCCAGTGCCGTAGGTGAGGTGAATGTGGTAAATAAAATGAAAGAGGTGAATGCAGTGATCGGAGGAGAAGGCAATGGAGGTATCATTGTGCCCGATCTTCATTACGGCCGTGATGCCATGATCGGTATTGCTTTATTCCTGACACATTTGGCAAATAGTAAAAAAAGCATCAAACAATTGCGTAATACTTACCCGGATTATTTTATTAGTAAAAATAAAATTCAACTGGAAAAGGGCATTAACGTAAATGATGTGTTTGAAAAAATAAAAACGAAGTATAAAAACCATCCGATAAACACCGAAGATGGTTTGAAAATTGAATTTGATAATGATTGGGTTCACTTGCGTACCAGTAATACAGAGCCGATCATTCGTATTTATGCAGAAAGTAATTTTGAAACTACTGCAAATAATATTGCCATGAGGATCATGAAAGATATAAAAGAAGCAATGTAAAAAACAGTTCATAGTTTATAGTTCATAGATGGGTTCGCATTATTAGAACTATGAACTTTAAACTATGAACTATAATCTATGAACTTTGAACTTTGAATTTATGAATAGAATTTATTTCGACAACGCTGCCACTACTGCTCTGGACCCTGAAGTACTGGAAGCAATGATGCCATTTCTTTCTGAAAAATTTGGTAATCCTTCATCTATATATTCTTATGGAAGGGAAACAAGAATGGCTATTGAAACAGCCCGTAAATCAGTGTCAAAGATCTTAAATGCCCATCCTGCAGAAATATTTTTCACCAGTGGTGGTACAGAAAGCAGCAATACTGCTATCCTGGCTTCTGTGCGGGATCTTGGTTGTAAGCATATCATTACTTCGCCGATAGAACATCATGCCGTTAGCCATACCGTTGAGCATTTAAATAATCTGGATGTTGTGACCGTCAGTTATGTAAAATTGTTACCGAACGGACAGGTTGACCTTGAAAACCTGGAAGAACTGTTGGCAGCATCTGAAGAAAAAACTCTGGTAAGCCTGATGCATGCCAATAATGAAATTGGAAATATGCTGGATATACATGCTGCAGGTGAATTATGTAAATTATACAATGCCATTTTTCATAGTGATACGGTACAAACAGTAGGACATTTTCCTTTCGATCTGCGCAATACACCTGTACATTTTATTACAGGAGCTGCACATAAATTCCATGGCCCTAAAGGTGTTGGTATTTTATACATCAATGAGAATGTTCGCATAAAACCTTTTGTACATGGTGGTTCACAGGAACGGAATATGCGTGCCGGAACGGAGAATTTATATGGCATCGTTGGTTTTGCAAAAGCACTTGAACTGGCTACAGAAAATTATGAATCAGACAGTGCACATATTGGAACGCTTAAATTATATATGCATGATCAGCTCAGGAAAAATATCCATGGTGTAAGCTTCAATGGAGATCTTTTAGGAAATAGCCTTTATACAGTATTAAGTGCCAGCTTTCCCAAGTCAGAAAAATCAGAAATGATCCTCTTTAATCTTGATATCAATAATATCTGCGCCAGTGGCGGTAGTGCCTGTACTTCGGGAGCAGAACAGGGAAGCCACGTAATCCGTGCCATCAACAACAATCCCAACCAGGTAACCGTTCGCTTTAGTTTTAGCAAGCATAATACAAAGGAAGAAGTGGATGCAGTGGTGGAAAAATTGAAAAATTTGGTATAGGTCTGACGCCCTCTTCTGACCAATACCAAATTCTATTATTTAACCGGCATTTGTTTTTCATGGCACCATCGTTGTGTCACTCACTTATACAGTAAATCTTTTTTCATCATTTTCTATAAAGTATTTAGCAATGAGACCGGTAAAACTGCCGGGATACCGTCGAAATATTTGTGATACCGTGGGGATATTAAATAAATTAAGGAGTGCTTTCTAACGTATCTTGCAGTCAAATATCAGCATGATGGCAATTACAACGAAACCAAACTGGTCACTTGCTATTGGAATTCCCCTCATTATTTTCTCAGCTTGTTTTTTAATAACATTTACTAAAAGCTACCAGGTAAATCAACAACTTATTTCAAATGCGATCATCGGCGATCTTTTGATCACAGCGCCACTGGCTTATTTACTATTGATCCGGAAAAGCAATGTTTCAAAATTTACTGTGATCCGGATATTTATCATTGGAGTCATAGTTTCCGGGTTAATATTAAATACACATTCAAACAATTTATTGCACTTTATCAAAACATGGGTATCGCCATTCATTGAAGCAACCATAATATTTTTTGTTGTTAGAAAATTTTATCAGGCCAATAAATCTGCAAAGCTATCAGGAAGTTGTCATCCAGACTTTCTTTCACATTGCCGAATGGTCATGCATGAAGTTACCAGTAATGAAAAAGCGGGGAATATCATTTCATCGGAAATAGCTGTGTTCTATTATGCATTTATCGCCGGTAAGGAAACACAAATTGACAACCGGTCAAAATTTACTTCTTACAGGGGAAATGGGATCATACTTATATTATTCACCATTTTAGGATTGTTCCTTATAGAAACAATGGGGGTACATTTTTTAATTTCGAACTGGAGTAAATCTGCCGCCTGGATCATTACAGGATTAAGTATCTATACATGTTTACAATTATATGCGCATATCCGGGCTATTAAAGCACGTCCGATCACAATGAATTATAATTCGATCGGCATTCACAACGGACTTGCCGGGGATGCTTACATTCAATTTACCAATATAGAAAAATATGAGTTATCGGGGAAAATGCCGGTTGGCAGAAAAGCAATAAAAATATCCTTATTAAAAACAATGGAAGGGCATAATTGTGTTGTATATCTTAAGCAACCGATCCGGGTAACAAAAATATTCGGAATCAGGAAGTGGGCAGATGCTGTTTTGTTTTTAGTTGATGATCCAAAAGATTTTATACTGGCATTGGAATTGAAATTAACTGACTTCTCCAATAAAAACTCCTGATCAGGGTATTAAAAATTATAGCCAAGTTTTTCGGTTAAAGTTACAGGAAGTGCGGGCAGTTTTCTCCTGTCTATTAAGAAGCTATTCAGTTGTGATATCTCCTTAAAAATATAATGCTTGTCCATCGCACCCTGCAGGTAACCGGCGCCGGTACTTCCTCCTGTTCCTATACGTGTTCCGATCATGCGGCGAACCATATTGATATGCCTGTAACGCCAGTTGCCTAATTGGTTGTCAATTTCCAATAAGGTATCCAATAATTGAAACGGAAGTTCCAGCATGGGATAACCACGGTATATCATGATGAATAAAGCCGAACGGCAGGCAGTGGCAGATAATACCCTTTCACTGTTTTTGTCCTCATCAAAAAAAATATTCTTAAAAGCAGTGACATTATTTTTTTCTCCTTCTGCTAAACTATTGGTATAAATATTTTCATTGTCTGACCAGAATGGATGGATATCCTTTTTGTTTCCGGAAGTTTTATAATCTTTCCAGAAACCTGTTTCATCAAAGAAAGGCATACGTTCAAGCCAGTTATTTATTTGTTGAATTACAGATGGCCCGCTTTCTGCATCTTTTATAATATCAATGTCTTTCTGATTAAGTTGCGATACATAATATTGCTGTCCGTGCCTTTGTTCAAATTTCAACCCAAGTTTTGCTTCCAATATTTTGAATTGCCAGCTTTGAAAACCAGATGCCGGCCGCAACATATCCCTGAAATCAAGAAAATCCATGGGAGTCATGGTTTCTAAGATATCGATCTGGTGAACCAATACTTTTAAAATGGTAACCACCCGGTGCATCCGGTGAACAATGGTTTGTAATTCGGGAGAGTTGTCATTGATAGCAGGTTTGCTCATGATCCCCAAAACAGAATTCACCTCAAACAATACCTGTTTGAACCAAAGTTCATAAGCCTGGTGAATGATAATAAAAAGCATTTCATCATGAGCAGGTACTTTACCTGATTCAAAACTTACGGGATGTTGGGCATCTATTATTTTATCGAGTTGTAAATATTCTCCGTAATAAACCGGTTTATGTTCCATGATAATGATTTTGGTGCAAACATAGGCAATTTGAAGATTTGAAAATGAAGGGGAATAAATTGCTTATGGTAATAATTTGTCAATCTTCAAATTTTCAAATTTTCAAATCTTCAAATCTTCAAATTTTCAAATCAACGAATCAACGAATCAACGAATCAAAACAGTTGTCCCTTTTTGTTCCACTCGTTTATTTGAATCTTTTTCGGTGTAAGATAAAACCCATACATAAGTACCCGGGTCTGCGCCCTGTCCTTTAAATGTCCCGTCCCATTTTTTTGTCCAGTCGTTCGTGTAAAACAACCTTTGTCCAAAGCGGTTATAAACGCTGAAGGATAGGCCAATGGCTTTGTATGCATTTAGGGGATATAAATAATCATTGAGCCCATCACTGTTGGGAGTAAATGCAGATGGTACTGCAATGTAACAATTGTTGATAATACTTATTTTTTGTATCGAAGTGTCTTTGCAACCATAATTATTTGTCACAATAAGTTTTACCAGCACCCCATAACTTGAATTTTGTACGGTGTATGATTGGGGTGGCGGATCTTTTAGATTGCTGCTATTCCCATTTCCAAAATCCCATGACCAGTTTGATATTACATTTCCAACGGTCAAATTTTTAATGAAAGCTTTATCGCCGGGGCAAACCAATGAGCTTATCTCAAATTTAGCATGCAACAGGTTGTCAAAAGAAAGGGTGGAAGTTGAGGTATCAGAACAGGTGCCATTTGATACGATCAGGGTTGTTGTTTTTGGTTCAAAATTGCTGTACGTAATAACAGGATTTTGAAGATTACTGATTTGGATATTATCAAAATTCCAGTTCCAGTTGTTTACTCCATTGTTGATAATGTGATTATAATTTACGATATTTTGCAGGCACCCCAGAGAAACATTATAAGTAAAATTGGCGTTAACAGTATCTTTTAAAACAAAAGGGAGGAATGACCCTACAGGAGTTTGCTGTGTGCAATCATCCAGCAGGCTGTTGCCATCTGATCCATTATTTAACCGGATGATAAAATTCCCTGCTTGCTGCATGGGAGCCGATAATTGTACTGTTATTTTTGATGTAAGCCCATTGGAACAATTTCCGGAGGCACCCGTTACCGTTACAGGGTAAGGTCCGATAACAGAAAAATCAGAGCCATCGGCGGCAATTGAACTGCACCTGATTGGTTTCCTGAAAACCAATTCAAGTGTTTGTGGTGAACAGCCGGGTTTTGTCAGGCTATCCATTGGAGTTGGAATTAATGGAAAAACCGTTAAAGGAAGTGTTTCATTTTCTGGTATCATTCTGTCACAATTATCATTCAGTGTATTCCCGTCATTTCCGTTCTTAACAGTAAGAACATAATTACCAGGTGCAAGCGGACTGCTTAAAGTAAGTATAACCGAATCCATATCAAAACTGCTTGCGCAACCTGCACCCAATGCGGCAACAATACTATTTCCAGGAGCATTGATCAAAAAATCCGAGCCATTTGAAGCCAGGCTCTTACACTTCATTTTTTTATTTATCTTGACCGTAATAGTGGTGCCATCACATCCTGCATCAGCTTTTACCACATGCGGCGGAAGCGGATCTGTTATATCTGCTGTACCGCCACCAAACGATAATGAATAGCCGACTTGTGAATCGGTAAAATGACTGACCAGTAAAATATAATTATGCCCGGCAATTAAGTTTGGCATAGAACTGAATAAGGGAACCCCGGGACCGTCGCACCTTACCAGGGATGTGCCTAAAGCAGAAGCTCCGGTTAAACCACCATCACCACTCCAGTTACAGGCAACAAATAATGAACCATTGGTATAGATATCAGCCGGGTTTCGCCCGGTAACATCAAACAATTGCCAATCGTAATCATCACCGATATTGGTAGGTGTGATAAGGAAGCCAAGTGTGCCACTTTGAAAACAGGTGAATTTATACCAATATGGATTTTTATCCGTAAAAAGGGTGCCCGTGCATAATGAAGGAACGGACCTGTTACCACAAATACTAACACTGCCCTGGTTGAAAACGGTTGTACCACAAACCGGAAAAGCAGTTTGAGGGTTTTGCCCCAGATCCGTACAGGTTTGAGCTGAAAGTTTTGGGTTTAAAAGTATCAGCAAAAAAACCGGTATAAGAAAATATTTCATCATAGCTGGAGCAAAGATATTTAAAGACTGCGGAAATGCATTTTATGCTGCTGGTGTTGGTTTAGTTTTAACAAGTTCGCAGAGATGACATCTTTCCTTTAAAAGATGTCATCTCTGTATATCATCTGGTTATTTTATTTTCGCTTTTATCTCTTGTAATTTGAGCAGTGCTTCAACCGGTGTCAGCCTGTTAATATCAACAGATTCCAGTAAAATTCTGATCTCTTCAAATGTGGCAGAATGAGCATCAAATATATTCAACTGCATTTTGGGCATGGATATTTGACCAATGGCCTGTCCACTTGGCGTGGCTTTGCTCATTGCTTGCTTGTTTTCAGTGGCCTGTCCATTTTCCCTGCTATTTTCCAGTTCCAATAATATTTCATTCGCTCTGTCAATTAAGGAAGGAGGCATACCTGCCATTCGGGCAACATGAATACCAAAACTATGTGTACTTCCCCCCGGTGCAAGTTTTCTTAAGAAAATTATTTTATTCCCTATTTCTTTATTGGTGACATGGAAATTTTTTATTCGGCTGAATTTGTTTTCCAGTTCATTTAATTCATGGTAATGTGTTGCAAAAAGTGTTTTAGGTGCAAACGGGGATTGATGTAAATATTCAGCAATACTCCAGGCAATGGAAATACCATCATAAGTGGATGTGCCACGCCCGATCTCATCAAGCAGTATCAAACTCCGCTTGGTAAGATTATTGATGATACTGGCTGTTTCATTCATTTCCACCATGAATGTACTTTCACCCCCGGTGAGGTTATCAGATGCTCCAACCCTTGTAAATATTTTATCAGTTAAAGGGATCTTTGCAGAAGAAACAGGAACAAAACTACCCATATGTGCCATCAGGGTAATAAGGGCTGTTTGCCTGAGGATAGCACTTTTACCACTCATATTTGGCCCGGTTAAAATAATGATCTGTTGTGTTTCTGCATCCAGGAAAATATCATTGCTGATATAATTCTCGCCAACAGGTAAATTCTTTTCTATAACCGGGTGCCTGCTGTCGGTTAATTCCATTTCATCGCCATCATGCAAGATCGGTTTTTTATAATTGCTTTGTAATGCATTATTGGCAAAACAACTGAGGCAATCCAATACAGCCATAACGTGTCCGTTTACCTGCATGGGAGCAATATAATCCTGCAATTCATTTAATAATTCCTGGAAAAGTTGTTGTTCGATCATATAGATCTTGTCTTCAGCACCAATGATCTTTTCTTCGTAGACCTTTAATTCAGGTGTTATATATCTTTCAGCATTGGCGAGTGTTTGTTTGCGTATCCAGGTGTCGGGTACTTTATTCTTGTGCAGGTTTGTAACTTCCAGGTAATACCCAAAAACATTATTGAAACTGATCTTTAATGAAGATATTCCGGTATTCACAGCTTCTTTTTGCTGGAGTTCCAGTAGGTAATTTTTTCCTCCGCTGGCGATCTTTCTTAATTCATCGAGTTCCTCATGGATACCGGTTGCGATCAATCCGCCTTTATTGGCTGCTGCCGGAGGATTTTCAGTGATCTCTTTTAATATCTTTTGTAAAATATAGTTACAACTATTGAGTGAATCTCCCAATCGTTTCATGTATTCATTGGCAGAAGCACTGCAAATGGTTTTTATTATTTCAGTTTGCTGTAATCCTTTGGCTACCTGTAATACTTCACGTGGGTTTATTTTTTTCAGCGGAACTTTGCTGGCTAATCTTTCAACATCTCCTGCCAGTTTGATGTGTTGGCAAATCTTATTTCGTGTGTCTGTTTCTTTTATTAAATATTCAACTGTCTGAAGCCTTTCATTGATGCCGATGATATTATTCAGAGGCATGAGCATCCAGCGTTTTAGCAGACGTGCACCCATAGGTGAAACCGTATTGTTGATGGTTTTGAAAAGCGTATGGCTGTTATCGTAATTACTGATCAGTTCAAGATTTCTTATGGTAAAACGATCCATCCACAAATGATCATCTTTGTTGATACGTTGAAGGGAAGTGATGTGCTGTAAATTCGGATGTTCAGTGTCTTTTAAATAATGCAGAATGGCACCGGAAGCAATGATACCTGCTGTCAGTCCTTCAACTCCAAATCCTTTCAGGCTATGTGTACCAAAATGTTTTAACAGGTTCTCAGTTGCATACGCTTCAGCAAAGATCCATTCATCCAGCGTGTAAGTGAAAAATGTATTTCCAAATAATTCCTTAAAAGTTTTTTGTTTGTTTCTTTGAAAGATCACTTCTGCCGGCTGAAGGCTCTGCAATAATTTGTCGGTATATTCTTTATCACCTTCAGCAATAAAAAATTCTCCGGTAGAAATATCTAAAAAAGCTATGCCGATCTTGTCTTCTGCAAAATGTAGTGCTGCCAGAAAATTATTGCTGCTGTGTTCCAGTAATTTATCATTGGTAGCCACACCGGGCGTCACTAGTTCTGTCACCCCACGTTTTACGATTCCTTTTACAGATTTTGGGTCTTCCAACTGATCACATATGGCAACACGGTAACCGGCTTTTACCAGCTTATGCAGGTAGGTGTCAAGTGCATGATGAGGGAAACCGGCCAGTTCAGCTGAAGATGCATTTCCATTATTTCTTTTGGTAAGGGTAATTCCCAATACTTTTGAACTGGTGATTGCATCCTGTACGAAGGTTTCATAAAAATCGCCCACTCTGAATAGTAAAATGGCATCAGGGTATTTTGCCTTGATGGCATTGTGTTGTTGCATTAAGGGAGTTTCACCGGCCGCTTTTGCCATAAGTGGGCAAAAATAAGATTTTTGAGGAAGGATAAATCATTTTTGATGTATGATGTGTGATGTATGATATCCTGAAAATCAGAGGCTATCCTGTTGTGGATATTTTCTATAAAATGCCATAAATCATAAATCATAAATCATAAATCATAAGTCATAAATCATACATCATAAATTCCAGATCATCCATTGCCTTAATTTTCCTGTTTTGTCAGAATTTCCTTCTTCATCTTCTCCCACAATCCATCAAAGCTTTGGTGATTTTCTTCCTTCCATTTTTTGCTGAATGCTTTTATCTTTTCATTTCGGTCTTCTTTGGTAAGAGAGAAAAAAGAGTTGATGGCATCGCTATCATGATCAAAAGCCATTTGATTGTATAATTCTTTCAATTGCTGTTCTTTGTTCATATTACCGTGGGCTATATCAATTTCCATTTCTTCCCGAAGCATTACTTTTTCATCATAACTTCCTGAGGGTAACATGGTCTTTGCAATGACCGGCATTAATTCTATCAGCATTAAAATAAAAACGATCAGGTAATAACGAAACTGAAGGGCCGTATTATTTTTAAGTATATTATTAAGTGCTTCCACTCTTGTCAGAAAACCATTATTGAGATAGTTTACAAAATCAGCTTCAGCTATTTTTATTTTATTTTCAATGCTTTTCAAAGCAGCTTCTGTACTATCGAGTTTTGGTTGATCTTCTTTCAGCAAGGTTATATATGCATCATCTAATTTCAGGTATTCTGTGCGTTTTGCAATGGCTATGTCTTTCAGGCCGATCTTGCCGGTGCCGCCACTACCATCACTTTCCTTCAAAAAAGTTTCTCTTGCTTTTGTTACCAGGTCATATTTCGTCTGTAATTCTTTTTTTATTGTTTCTTTTTGTTGGATCAGTTCTTCTTTCTGATTTTTATATAATACATCTAATTCCTGCCGCTTGATTTGTTTCTTTTTTTCATTATCGAGAGAAACCTGCAATTTTATTTCGGCATCAAACATATAAAGTACGGCTGGTTGAGCCATGAATGTACCAATCGTAAGTGCCAATAATCCCCTGAATAGCAGAGGTGTGAATTTTCTTTTATTGAATTTGGTTATGCCTTTGATTAAAGCCCGGTCAATGGTTAAAATAATAAATCCCATGAACAAGCCGAGTCCAAAAGCCATAATAAGGGATTGGGTAATTGTGATAAAAAAGTAGGTCCAGGTGAAACTGGCAAAAGCCCAGGTTGCCAGTACCGTCATACCAATGATGCGGTAACGGTTCCGGTCTATAACTGAATCAACCAGTATTTCCTTTTCGGCAGTGGATAACCACCATAAAAGTTCAGTAATGACGGATGGAGTATAAGATTCCCTTTGCGAAACGGCTATATTTCTGGATGTCATTTTAAAAAATTAAAATAATGAATAAAAATTCAAAAGTTGAGTTGAGCCGAAATGTAGCGTTGAAGTAGTTGCAAAATAAATATTCTTGACCGGATTAACGGTATGATACTGTGTTTATTTTTCCATAGGATATTTATTAACAGTTTATTGTAAGATTAAACTTAAACACGCTTTTTGTGATTATGTCTATATACTTATCTTTGCCCACCTTTAACAGGACGATTAACAAGGCTTAAAAAAACATAATGAAGAAAATTTACAGCGGTCTGGTATTGATGTTTTCAATTGTTTCTTTACTTCATGCACAGGTTCCAAAAGGAATGGGAAGCAGTGATCCGGAAGCAAAAAAAGTGTTGGATGGTGTAAGTGCTAAATTCAAAACTTATAAATCAGTGAAAGCAAAATTCTTATTGAAGATCGAAAATGCTTCAGGTAAGAACCTGGGTACTAAAACAGGAACAGTTTACATGAAGGGAACCAAATACCGCATCAGTGTTACAGGGCAGGAGATATATTGCGATGGAAGCAATATTTGGACCTATGATAAAGCTTCTAAAGAAGTAACGATCAATAAGATCGATCCGTCAGCAAATTCAATTACACCCCAGAAATTATTTACCAATTTCTATGATAAAGATTTTTTGTACAAACTCAATGGAAATGTTACCATGGCTGGTAAAGCAATGCAGGAAGTTGAATTAACACCGATCGATAAAACAAAAGCATTTCATAAAGTGCTGGTATATGTAGATAAATCAGTTATTAATACAACAAAAGTGTTTGAAAAGACCGGCAATAGGTATACCTATAGTGTAAGCAATATGGCTACTAATGCTACGATTGCTGATGCTACATTTAATTTTGATGTAAAGCAGTACCCTGGGGTAGAGGTGGTGGATTTGAGGTAAAAGATGCTGGATGCTGGAATCTGGATGCTGGATAGCATGAACAGGTTAGTTATATTAAATATTTGGAGGTTTAATTTACACGAAGCCATATTTTATTAATATCGATAAAGGGCTTTCCAATCATGATCGGAGTTAAACACTTCGACATTCAAAATTCCTTGTTCCTTGCCTGCCTGCCGGCAAAGGCAGGTTCAACATTCTTATGCTCCCCACCTGAAAGTCTTCACCGGCAATCCAGCCAGGTCGATCACCCTGTCAACAACCGTAGCTGCAACTTCCTCAATGGTTGTGGGTTTGCTGTAAAAAGATGGAGTGGCCGGGCAGATGATCCCACCGGCCAAGGTGATTGTTTCCATGTTTTTAATATGGATCAAATTGTAAGGTGTATCCCTTGCAACGCAGATCAGTTTTCTTCTTTCTTTCAATATCACATCAGCCGCCCTCGTAATAAGGTCATTGGATATGCCGCCGGCAATTCGTCCCAGAGTGCCCATACTACAAGGAATAATGATCATGGTATTATACTGACCTGAGCCGGATGCAAAAGGGGCATTAAAATCCTGTTGTGAATAATATTTCACGTCAAAATTTTGATAATCATTGTTATCCAGTTCAGTCTGCCATACCTGTTTTGCATTTTCGGTGATTACAACAGAAAGCTCACTATAATGATCTTTTAATTGTAAGAGCTTTGTTAATAAGACCTTTGCATAAACCGATCCACTGGCCCCGGTTATTGCTACCACAATTTTTTGCATTAATTTTCCGTTTGATATATCTAAGCTACTAAACAAATTAATGATGCAAAAGGTTATTCTTTTTTTAATGATTTTTACGATGGCTTTTTCAATCAATTCATTTATTGAACCAAATGAAAATGAAGTTAAATGGGTCAGCTTAAAAGAGTTAAACGAATTATACAGTAAAGATCCAAAACCAATTTTATTTGATGTGTATACAAACTGGTGTGGGTGGTGCAAAGAAATGGACAGGACAACTTATAAAAATGTGAATTTGGTAAAGTATATCAATGAACATTATTATGCAATAAAATTGAATGCCGAATCTCCCGATAGCCTGGTTTTTAATGATAAGAAATACGGTTATAAAAAGAAATATAAAAGCAATGAGCTTGCAGAATATCTTTTGTATAACCAGATGCAGTTTCCAACAACTGTTTTCCTGCCAACCATAGACGCAACACCTGCACCCTTGCCCGGTTATTTATCTGCAAGAGACATGGAAGCCCCACTGAAATATTTTGGAGAAGAATTTTATAAAACCCAGAGTTTTGTTGAATTTAATAAGAATATGAAGAAGGAGTGGTGATGGGAAATCGATACCAGATACTAGATTCTGGAATCTGGCTGGTATGTTATAATCGTAAACTTCTAATTGGAATAGATAATTTTTAGAACATCCATTATCCAGCATCCCCGTCCGAACGGCGTTCAGCCGGGCGGGCATTATCCCCCATCCTTCGTATCTTCATCTCATGTCTTCAACTGCTACTTCCCTTCACCGCAGGTTAGGCCTATTCCAATCAACTGTATTGAATATGATCGATATGGTGGGCATCGGGCCATTCATTACATTACCAATAGTGATGGGGCTTATTGGTGGCATGTATTTATATGCATGGATAGCAGGGGCAATATTGTCACTGGTAGATGCCATGATCTGGAGCGAACTGGGCGCTGCATATCCCATGGCCGGCGGTAGTTATAATTTTTTAAAAGAAGCCTATGGAAAGAACGGTGCAGGAAAAATGATGAGCTTTTTGTATGTATGGCAAACCATCATTCAGGCGCCATTGGTTGCAGCGTCTGCCGCAATCGGTTTTTCTTCATACTTCGTTTATCTTGTTCCGTTAGAATCCTGGCAGCAAAAGCTGATCTCTGGCATTGTGATCATTTTTATCACATTTTTATTATATCGTAAAATTGACAGTATTGGTAAGATAGGCGTTTTGTTATGGGCCGGCGTTATTGCTACACTCGGCTGGATCATCTTTGCTGGCATCAGCCATGGAAATTTCCTGCAGCCTTTGCGTGAATTGCCTTCAGCATTCAGTTGGGAAACGCTGGTTTCATTTATGTTCGGACAAGCCTGTGTAAAAACAATATACAGTTATTTGGGATATTATAATGTTTGTCACCTCGGATCAGAGATAAAAGAACCGGGAAAAAATATTCCCCGTAGTATGTTCATATCAGTTATTGGCATTGCCATACTTTACATGGCCATGAACATGAGTATTGGCAGTGTAATTCCCTGGCAGGAAGTGAAAGCCTGGCAGGACAACGGACAGAATAATTTCGTGGTGAGTGTTTTTATAGAACGATTGTATGGTAATACTGCAGCCATTGTGGCAACAGTTATGATACTATGGGTTGCACTGGCATCCTTGTTTGCGGTGATGTTGGGTTATAGCCGTGTGCCTTATGCTGCTGCATTGGATGGAGCTTTTTTTAAGATCTTTGCAAGATTACATCCAACAAAAAATTTCCCATACATTTCTTTATTGATATTGGCAGGTTTCGCTTTTGTGTTTAGTTTATTATTCAGGATGGGAGATGTAATCAGCGGCATCCTGGCCATGCGCATCATGGTTCAGTTCATCGGGCAAGCAGCTGGGATTGTGTTACTCAGAAAACGAAACGGTAAAAAGCACTTACCTTATAAGATGCCATTATATCCATTACCTGTTATCCTCGTGATCATCATGTGGCTGTTCATATTTTATGCAACAGGCTTAAAGATCATGGCGAGTTTTTTAATTGTATTACTGAGTGGTATTGTAGTATACCTGCTTCAGGCAAAAATGAAAAAGGAATGGCCGTTTTATGAAATATCTAAGAGTAGCAATATTTGATTACTTTTACTCGATCAGTATATTATTAAGTTAACCCTTGTTATTTTAATTCACTCTTAAAAAAGAACAATGAAGAAATTAATCAATGTTTTAGTCTTTATTTCTTTGATCACCTCCTGTTCAAAAAAAACTGATCCTGCGCCTGTGCCGATTCCTGTTATTCTGCCGGATACTTTATCAATGGGTTGGACGAAGATCAATTCACTTCCAAATGAATTTTTTACCGATATATTTTTTACCGACTCTGCTAAGGGTTATGCAACCAGCTCAAAAGGCATTTATAAAACTGTAAATGCTGCGGTAAGTTGGACAAAGATCAATACCGTACTAAATTCAGTAAATATTTCCGCAGCAAATTCAAACAGGGTATGTTTTGTAAATAATGCAAGCATTCCATTTGTTACACAGGATGGTGGCACAACATTTCAGACAACATCATATATTGCACCAGGAGGAGGTGTTGGTTTTGCGGATTGCTTTTTTTCGAGTACTAATAGCTGTTACCTTTCCAGTGTCAAGTTTATCTGGAAATCTACTGATGGGGGTTCATCTTTTGATACAGTGTATAATTTTCAGAATTTATCCAATTTTAGTTCATTGTTTTTCCTTGATGATCAAACGGGTTGGATCATCCGGTCAGAAGGGTTGTACAAAACTATCGATGGGGGTAATTCCTGGAACCTGCTTTTGCCTAAGTCAAATGGATATGGAGCCATGGATTTCGTTAGTTCAACCATTGGATATAGCAGCCTTTCCGACGATACAGTGCCGGTAGTTACTATTTCAAAAACATCCGATGGCGGCGTTTCCTGGCAAATTGTTTTCCAGGCACCTAATCAGGCAGAATATGTTGATATAGATTTTGTTAATACTACTGAAGGATATATTTGTTCCGGTAATCGAATTTATAAGACAGTGAATGGTGGAAATACTTGGTTGCCCGTTGTTGCATTAGGTAATGCACGAATCCTCGAAATTCATTTTACCGATGCCAATCATGGATGGGCCTGCACAACAGATGGAACAGTGGTGAAACTGGCTCAATAAATTAATATAATTCCATCAATAACCCTTTCATATCCAATGCCTTTGTATACATGTACAATGAACCATCTTCATTTTTCGGCCATTGCTCTTTTGGTTTATCCCAATATAATTCTACACCATTCTCATCCGGATCATTCAAGTACAATGCTTCCGATACACCATGATCTGCAAAACCGGTAAAGGGATAAGATACTTTCAGTAAACGGTCATAGATAATCGCCAGGTCTTTCCTGGTAGGATATAAAATAGCGGCATGAAATAAACCTGCACTGTTTAAAGGTGCTGGTTTTGCATTCTTGCTATACCAGGTGTTTAGCCCGATATGATGATGATAACCACCCGCAGAGATAAATGCCGCATCAGTTCCGTAAATCGTCGTTACTTCAAAACCAAGCAGGTCGCAATAAAAACCCAGGGATCTTTTAAGATCTGCAACTTTCAGGTGTACATGGCCAATATGTGTTTGTGAGGGGATTGTATAGTCGTTTGACATAAAGTTATTATTTAATGCAATTTATCATTATTCTGATGTTTCTAGCATTACTATTTGATCGTTTATAGAGCAATGCTACAAAGGGATCTAATTACTCCTGCGTTGATTATTTTTTATAATTTCAACAAGTAATAGAAATGAAAAGGTAAATGAAAATTATATTAAGTACCATCACATGTAGGAATTCCGTGAATATTAAAAGATCATTTAATGACTCCTGCTATTGAAAAATTGAAAATAATAACCCGTGACTTGCTGTCTCCTGTATTGGATTACAGTGCAATCAGAAATGCATCTGTTTCATTGAAGGCATTGTTCGAAGATGAAGTTGCATTTGATCATAATGATCAAACTAACTGGGAACATATCCTTACAGGATCCGGGCAGGCGGTTGGGCCATGGACAGCTGCTTTTTGTGTTACTGATATGATGCGTACAAGAAAATTCATCTTAGGAATCAGGGAGGCCATTGAAACAAGGTTAAAGAAAGAACCCGGTAAACCTGTAACGTTGCTGTATGCAGGTACCGGGCCTTTTGCCACGTTGCTTACGCCATTGACAACAGTTTTCAGTCCTTCGCAATTGAAGATGGTTCTATTGGAGATCAATCCTGTTAGTTTCGGTTTTCTTCAAAAAACAATACAACAGTTCGGAATGAAAGATTATCTGGTTGAAGCTGTTCTGGCAGATGCCGCTACCTGGACCATTCCATCTAACCTTCAGCCTGATATCATTGTTTCTGAAACAATGAAGCCCGGGTTAGATAAAGAACCACAGGTGAGCATAGTAGCATATCTTTTGTCTCAATGCAACCGGGATCCGATTCTTATTCCCGAATCGATCAAAGTGGATGTTTACCTGGAAGGTAATTTAATCAATAACCCGGATGCAAAATATTTTTTAAAAACATTGATTGAATTAGATGCTAAAATGGCTGTGCGGATCAATAATAATCCGGGAGATGTGGAGGTGGTTTCAAAAGGTATTATGTTGGATATATCCGAATTGCCGGACCCACAATATACAAGCCTGGTACTTATAACAACAATCCGGGTATTCGGTGATCATGTTTTGGGTTATAATGAATCTGGCATATCCATTCCTTTTCATTTAATGAAGACAGCATCAATTAATAAGTACCCTGTTAAATTATTGTTTCAGTACAATATGGGAAGTAAACCGGGTTTCATAGTTACTGTAATATGATCCTGTTAATGATTTGTGCTCTCAACTGTTTTAAATGTGTATGTTCTCCAAACAATAGGCTGATGGCCTTGCATGGATCGGCTCTTTATATATTTCCATCAATACCTGGTTCATATCTTTCTCATCATCTCCGGGAAACGGGTTTATTTTCCTATGAATAAAATATTCTTCACCCGGATGCAGCATTTCATAATGTCTTGTGGCAGCAAACAGTAAACGGCTACGCCTTTTTATCAATTCAGCTGAATATATGCATTCTTTCAAAACATGGGCAGCAGAAAGAAATTCAAAATAGATCACGCGCCTCACAGGGTTGTTGTTCATCAGGCCCGAACTATGGGCCAGCATCATATCATGAATCAGTATATCACCTGCCTTCATTGGGATATCAATAGCCGGATCTTTGCTTATCTCGCAAATATTTCTGTCATCGAGATGGCTTCCGGGAACAATACGCAGCGCTCCTTCGTTTTCAGCTGCATCATCCAGGTAAATACCCATGGTAAAACATTTTCCGCTTCGTTGGTGAACCATGTCCTGGTGCCAGAGTACAGGCATTTCATCGCCCGCCCATTTGATCACTGCGAATTCCTGTATCAGAAAAAAATCATCACCACAGATGCTGGCTGCCAGTTCAAGAATAAAAGGGCTGCCTAAAAGTTCCAGGCAGGAAAGGTTGCTTTTGGGGCAAATATTGTCAAGGTTTGTAACATACGATTTTCCTTTATTAGATATTACGACTTTTTCATCGGTAGATTGACTGGTATCAATCAGTTCATCAAACATTGCGCTTAACCTGTTCAATAATCCATGATTCACCATTCCGGGTAAACGCAGGTATCCGTTCGTAAAGAAAGCATCAAGCTTTGCAATATTGGGTATTTTATTGTTTGTTGGAGTTATATCCATATTTTCATTGTTAACTGGAACGTATAAATGCTATATCCATTTCTCCCTTACTTCCATATCCAGCGGGGCATAATTTATATATTGAACAAACCTTGGCAAGGAAGCTGTATTGGGGCTGCTGCCATGAGGCAGGGCCTGGTGCCAAATGATAAAATCACCGGCATTGGCCACTATCGGTAGTGTTCCTAATGCATGGATGTTCTCATATCTTGGATCAACAGAAGCAGGAAGTCCATTTAACCAGGCCTCTATTTTATTTTGAAAGCCGGGTGCCAATGTAAACGCACCCTGGTTGGCAGCTGTGTCATTTAAATAAAGGATCCCCTGAAGTCCAAAAGGAATAGGCAATTGAAGACTGACATCCCAATGAAGTCCAGGGCCGGGAAATTTCCAGGTGGGCGTTTCAGGTGGATTGAATCCAACCCTGTCTGTATTAACCCAAATATCTTTTCTGCCCCACAATTGTTCATAAGCCAGTTTTATTTTTTCAGAC
This sequence comes from Ferruginibacter sp., assembly GCA_031373525.1. Lineage (GTDB taxonomy): Bacteria > Bacteroidota > Bacteroidia > Chitinophagales > Chitinophagaceae > Ferruginibacter. The sequence goes on along the minus strand of JANMMS010000019.1, from coordinate 13,116 downwards.
CGGCGGTTCTTTTCCAATACCGGGTGTTGGAATAATTGGACCATGATTCCCTGCTTTTCCGGGTGAGCTTTATACCAGGTAGAAGGATCATCTCTTTTTATGTTGATAAAATCACAGATAAGATCAATCGTAGATTCGCAATCTTCTTTGGATATAGCTTCCCGGATGATCAAGTATCCATGCTCATTCCAGAAATCAATATCAGCTTTTGTAAGTATATTTTCTATTGGAGCAGCTGGTATTATAATTGTGTTTTCGTTGATAAAAGTCTGGTTGAATTGTTCGATTTTTAAGGGCACTATTTTTCCGCCATTAACTTTCAGTATCCAGTTTTCAAATTCCTCAAAATTTCCGGATGATGAATAAACATATTTAATGGTCTGCTCCAACCCTAATCCCAGTGCAGCAAGCATGGTAATATCCCTGTTCCATTCTTCCTGCCATTCATCTGCTCTTGCCCTGCCATCTTTTTTTAGCATGCATTTTTCCCAGTAACGTTTTAAATGCATAATATCAAGCCTGCAGGCTACAGTTGAATCTGTTATTTGGAATGTTGATATTTTCATTTACATTTTTGAATTGAGTAAATCTTTTCAATACATTGAAAATAAATTTACATTTACATTTCAAGAATAGCAAATTAATAAAACCTGTAAATGATATATGGAGATCAAAGAATTATCAACAGACATTTCTTTATTAGACAAATGCATTGAATTTTTAAGATCTATTGGGATACCGGTTCATTTCAGAACAATAACAACAGATTGTTTTTTACCGGGCATCAGTATCGTACATGGTGAAATTGAAGTGGACCTGGAAAAGTTGAAATACCCCGGCGATATCTTACATGAAGCAGGCCATATTGCCGTGGTACCTGCAGCAGAAAGAAATACCATAAATGAACATTCAATTGCGAACAGGGAACAAAGAGAGGCGGAAGAAATGATGGCCATTGCCTGGAGTTATGCTGTTTGTCTTCATCTGGACATTGATGCCGGTTTTGTTTTTCATGATCACGGGTACAAAGGAGGTGGAAGCAACATAGCAGAAAATTTTAAACAAGGTCATTATTTTGGCGTACCAATGCTGCAATGGGTTGGAATGACGAAGGAAAAAAAGGATGAAACGGAACCCGGTAAACCTGTTTACCCGGCAATGTTGCAATGGCTTCGCAGCTAATAAGAAATTTTTTAAACCTGTGTTATAATAATATTTTAATTCATGAGCCAGCAATTTCACCATATACCTGCATTACTTAAACCCGAAGAGATCTCAGCACTGGAAAAGCTGATCAGCACTGCAAAATTTGTGGATGGCAAAGCAACCGCCAGCATGTCGGCTAAAGATGTAAAGAATAATTTACAGATACATAGTACAGACTCAGAAACATTGAGATCTATTCATGATATTCTGGATAAAGCTATACAAACAAGCCCTTTTTTCCAGGTAGCATCACAACCAAAAAAAGTGCATCCTTTTATAATCAGTAAATACGGGCCCCACCAGTTTTATGGCTGGCATGTAGATAGCCCGATCATGGGAGATCCTGCGATTCGTACCGACCTGGCAATGACTGTTTTCTTAAGTGACCCATCTACTTATGAAGGAGGCGAACTGATGATACTGACTTCGGGCGGTAATATTGCAATAAAACCCGCAAAGGGTGATGCAATATTATATCCCTGCCAGTTTTTGCATTGCGTGAATGAAATTAAAAGCGGAGAACGCATTGCTGCTGTTACATGGATTCAAAGTAATATTCAATCGGCAGAACAACGGCAGTTGTTGTTTGAATTAAACCAGGTACATGCCATTTTGCAGCAGAAGGATAAACATTCGCCGGAAGCCAATCAGCTCCTGCAAACCTATTCCAATCTTTTCCGGATGTGGGCCGATGTATGATCATTTAAAATTTATTGGAGTAATTATTTAATGAACTTTACAGTAAGACGGGTTTACTATTCTTTATTTTTTCCAATTCATGGTATAATTCAAAAGCTTTGTCTAAATAGGGGGGCGCAGGCACATTTAATGGGGGTTCTGAAAAAAATTGTTCGGGGTATTTGCCATGAAAACCCATGCGTTGATTCATCAATTCCATTTCTTTTTCATGGATAGAAATGCCACAGTATTTAGTTATTTTTTTTACAATGTTGATGGCTCCTTCATTATAATTAACAGCCATCGAAAACTCATCGTCTTCCAGGATTTTGATGAATGCCTGCAGGTAAGATTCGATCACCTTTGCCATGTATTCATCAAAACTTTGTTGATGGATCTGATTTTTATCAAAGCCAAAAATTTCCGGTTCAATAAGGCCGGGAATAGCCTGCATACCCCGCTTTTTTTGCTGGGAGCGAATCACTTCATCGGGCCTGCGGTATAATAATATGAATGGAACACGGGGATAAAGTTCCCGTAACTCTTTATAAAAGTGCACATGCCAGCTATCAACTTTGACAAATAAATTGCTGCAGTCATCAGTTGGTTTTGAAGCAACTAATGCTATGGCTGCTTTTAAAAGTTTTAATGCCGGCGGCATAGCATTATTTTTATGGCCCCACCTGAGCAACTCATCAAATAAAGGAACTTCAGACAAAGCTAAATTGGCAGTTGACAAACCCAGCAACTGGGATACCAATGTAGATCCACATCGGGAAATGTGAAAAATAAAGGCAGTCGGTTTAACGGTTTCAACCTGCATGGCCCATTCAGGTAATATTTCTGTGTTGCTGATAACCCGGAACAACTTCGAATTTTCTGGTAACATCCTGCGCATGGAAACGGTATCATCAAAAAAAGGTTCTGAAATTTTTTCATTGCCAAGGTATATCCACCGGCAGCAATTGTTTCCACCTTCTTCAAAAAACCTGTAAGGCACCCAGTTTTTTATAGCTGTTGCAATGCTTTCATTCATCTTTTTAAACAAATTTATTTTAATGAATATTTATTTCACATGCTGTCAAATAAATATTCATTCATACAGCATGGATCAGGAAATTGGAAAAGATCTATTGCGGTTTGGCCAGTAAAAAATCAATAAGCATACCATGAATTTTTTCATCTACAAATTCTCTCCACTCATTTTTACCTTCTATAATTTGCTGCCTGATCTCAGTAGCAGAAATGGAAGCAACAGATTCCGGTACATTGATTTGATTAACCTCGTATCCTACACCTCTGCCATAATTTACTGATGTTATATCAGGGATAATGATAACCTTTATCAATGAGTTGTCTTTATAAACAGTTTCCCAAAGTTTTTTTACTTCAGTGGCAGGAAGCGGGTTGCTGCTGTCGGGTTCAATATCCCTGATGGCGATCAGAACCGGTTTGCTTTCTTTTAAAAAGGTATCAAAAATGTGCATGTGTCCTTTATGCGGACTTTGGTAGCGGCCGATGAATAAATTGTATTTCATTTTTTAAAAAAAGAATATATTTTGTTAACACAATCCTTTGTACTTAATACAGCTGTATCTAATGTAATTTCCGGGTTCAGTGGCGGATAATAAGGCGCTGACACACCTGTAAAATCTTTTATTTCGCCTTTAATTGCTTTCTCATACAATCCTTTTGTATCTCTTTCCATACATACTTTAATATCAGTTGACATATAAACTTCAATAAAATTTTTGCACATCTCTCTTATTTTATTACGGATATCATCATAAGGCGAAATAAGTGATACAATTACAATATTTCCCTGCTGTTCAAATAAGGAGGCCATAAAACCCACATTTAAATTATGTTTCTTTCTTGATTCTTCATCAAAACCGGTAAGTTTAATCGCATGCCTTATCTCATCACCATCCAGCATGACCGGGACTACTCCCTTTTTTTTAAATTTCTCCATGAGCTCTTTTGCAATCGTGGTCTTACCGGAACCGCTTAAACCGGTAAGAAAAATAACGGCGGGTGTTGCTTTAAAACCGCTTAGTTTGGCCCATATTTCATCAAAAAAATAATAGGAAAATATTTTTATGATTGAATCCAATATCCCGATGGAAATGGAAGCTACCAGGTTTTGGGTAAGTATATAAGATATTAAAAAAGTGATGATGGAAGAATATATCCTGTAGGTAATTGCTTTTATTATTTTTTGTTTTTTTACCAAAGTGCTGATTATTTAATTTCAGATAAATAATATAAGAATTGAAGGAACAAAATAAATATAGTTTATGATCATATTCTCCCCGCGATAAAATAGCATATTATTTTTAGTTGTTGCTTATTACTCATCATAATGTTGTATCAGCCTTACCCATTGATATTATGGACGCTTCAAGTTCATCTGCTATGCGGTTGGATGTTTCTGTATTGAGTTCACGCAGCCCGGCTATCATATCCATTTTGCTTTTGTCATCATAACCCGGTTCATCCATTTCTTTTTTGGTAATAGAAGGTTGTGCAAACAGTTCATGCACCCAGTCATTTACTATAGCATCTATCACCAGGTGTACCCGGTTAACCTTGCTTTTATTGTTTAATGAATGAAGTAAATTAAAATTCATATACCAGCATTCTCCTTCATGCAAAATCATTTTCTCTTTATCCAGGTAAAACGCTACCTGTTCATTCGTAACAACAGGTATATGAATCCGTATTTCCCCTTTTTCATAACACAGGTCTGCATCTTTATGTTCTTTTATTAATGCACCCGCATTTAGTTTTAAAAGTCGTACTGCCAATAATGTGCATTTAAAAGTTGATAACACCTCTTTGAAATAAGTGCTCTTGTCGAGAAAAATGGTATTCTTGTATTGCGGGTTCGCTTCCGGGGAAATAAATATGTTTGAGGCGACGCCATTTACACTTCGTAGCGGGATTGCACTCCAATCGCCTTCATAGTGAAGTTTCTGGTAATGTAGCTGCCATGCACTATGATCAATTTGCAGCAGCTCTTCCTGCATTTTTTTTGCATCAAAATGAAAAGGCAATTGCAGGTATTTGATCATAACTGTATTTCAACCGAAGAAGAAGATCTCTGGCACTTTAATTAAAAGGAGATATTGAACTTGCCACCAAACTGATCGAGATCAACTTTTATTTTACCAAGAGCAGCCTCAATATCCTGGGTATATTGAATGATCACTTCAGCTTTATTTTTATTAGCTGCTATCATGGGGCGTTTGGGAGAATCCGAAGTTTGTTTTCCAACAATGATATCTATGTATTCAGAGTTGCTGGCCAAAGTAATATCGTCGGCATTGTCTTTATAACCCAACTGGGAAATACATACAACCAGGTTACAGTTCTCGTCTTTTTTCAACATAGACGCAAGGTCATTTATCCTGTTTGAAGATTGATGTTCATTTGCATTGACTGCAATTACGCCCACCCTGATATTGTCTTTACAGATAATTTTATATCCGTTTAAATGATCATTATTCAGAGAATGGTGCGAGGCATCATAATTCAATTGCAGGGCCCCGTATGAGCCGGTATTGCCTGCATCCAGTAATATTACTGTTGATTTCTTATCACTTATTTTTTTCACCCTTGACACGATATTGTAATCATTACCAGAAGTATGTACAAAAGTTAAACTATTAAATTTGTACCTCCCTTCGTTAAAAGTGGATGAGTAATTCGCCAGAATATTAAAAGGTTTTGCTGCAACAAAAGCAGTGGCAGCCATGCTGCTTTGCAATAAAAATTTTCTACGATTATTCATGGCACATTTTTTTTAAATAAGAATTGGTAACAATGTAATGCTATTTTTCAATACTTCAAAAAAATAAAATTCACTTTTTTAAGAAATCTGTACAAATTTTGTCTCTGTTATTAATTTCTAGGTTTAATTATACAAGCCTGGCAAACCTCTGGTTAAGATTGAATTTGCCTGTAAGTTAATTGGTAAATTATAAGATAAGGGTAACACTGGTCTTGAAAATAAATCATGGGCGTTCATTAAAATATTTCGTATGAATTTATACGCACCCAAATGAATAAAAAATAAGTTTTTAAAAAACATTGCAATTTATTCAGAATTACCTTAACTTGGTGTTCTTCTCTTTTATAAAATAATTATATACAATAACCATTAAACATTATTTATATGGAAGGTTATATTGGCGAGATAAGAATGTTTGCAGCAACATTTAATCCGAGGAATTGGGCTTTTTGTAATAACCAGCTTTTACCGATTTCACAAAACACCGCCTTGTTTTCAATTTTAGGAACTACTTATGGTGGTAACGGCCAAACCACTTTTGCCCTGCCGGGTATGCAGGGGAGAGCACCTGTAAGCCCCGGAACTGGTCCAGGCCTTTCTAATTATGTTCTTGGCCAATTGTCAGGAACTGAATCAACTGCAATTACAGGCGCTAACGTCCCTTCTCATACGCATGTTATAGGCGGGACCGCAAAAATGCTTACAACTCCTGCTGCTGCCAATGCTAATAATCCTGCTAATAATTATTTTGCCAATGATGGAAGTGCTAAATACAAAACATCGGGAAGTGGCACGATGAAGCCCGCCGATGTTGCTGTTTCTTTAGGAGCAGGTGCAGGTAGCCCGGTTAATAATATGATGCCTTATACAGCTATCAATTATATCATTTGTATGTTTGGCATATTTCCATCAAGGAACTAAATAAACTATTTAATAAAAAAATTACAGATCATGGAAGGTACAATGTCAGAAATTAGATTGTTTGCCGGAAATTTTGCTCCGGCGAATTGGGCATTTTGTAATGGATCCTTGCAATCAATCGCTCAAAACACCGCACTGTTTTCGCTTATTGGTACAACATATGGTGGTGATGGTCAAAATACATTTGGATTGCCCGACCTTAGAAGCAGGGTTGCCATACATACCGGCCAGGGACCGGGCCTGTCAAGTCGTACTTTAGGGGAAATGGCAGGTACAGAATCTAATACCCTTCTGGCTAGTAATGTAAGTAACCATACACATACTGCAAGCGGTAATGCCGGCATTATCATGTCTTCATCCGATGGAAACCAGGTATCAGCGGTTAATAATTTCCCCGCCATTAACGGAGAAAATATTTATTCATCCACTCCGGATGCCAGTGTAATGGCGCCGGCATCATTGGCATTAACAAGTGCTCCGCAAGCAGGTAGCGGAAACCAGCCTGTAAATAATATACAACCCTACCTGGCAATGAACTACATCATTTGTTTGTTTGGGATTTACCCATCCAGGAATTAAATAAAATTTAATAAATTAATTAAATAATAAGATCATGGAAGGTACAATTGCAGAAATAAGATTTTTTGCCGGAACTTTTAACCCAAAGTTCTGGGCTTATTGTAATGGCCAAATAATGTCAATCGCTCAAAATACCGCGTTATTCTCTTTATTAGGTACAACATATGGCGGCAATGGCCAGACCACATTTGCTTTGCCTGATTTTCGTAGCCGCGTAGCCGTTGGTGCCGGGCAGGGGCCTGGCCTTTCCTCATACCAGCTAGGCCAATCCGGAGGAGCTGAAAATTTCACCATACTTAATAGTAATTTTCCTGCTCATACACATCCGGTAACCGGCGCAATAACTATGAAAGGCACTGCAGCTGCGGGTAATTCTGATTCTTCACAGGGAAATTACCCTGCTACATTCGCGGGTACACCCATGTATGCTACTTCAAATAATGCCAGTGGCATGGGAAACATGCAGTTAGCCCTTACGGCAGGCCTTACGGGTTCTCAACAACCGGTAAATAATATTCAACCTATTATTGGAATGAACTACATCATTTGTATGTTTGGTATTTACCCATCCAGGAATTAGTATTTTAGAAACAGGTATGCCAACAATCGGAATTCTTTTACCGGGTTCAACCCTTTATCCATCTATCGGGATTGATTTTCTTCAGGGAATCAGGTCCTGTTATAATTTTCATGAGTATAACGATTTTGATATTCAGGTTTCAACAATAGGGTTTGGATTAAAAGATGATGAAATTTATAAAGAGGCAGAAAAATTTTTACTGGTAAATAATGCTGATGTGGTAGTACTTTATGCAGAAGATTACCATGCAAATAAATTATCGCCACTCTTTGCTGCTGCCGGAAAATTACTGATGATATGCAATCCAGGTGCAAATTACCCGATCGCTACCGGCAATATCACTCATACTATTTTTCATTCTTTCAATGATTGTCTTTGTACTTTTCTTACCGGAAAATATTGCACCGGCGAGGTGGGTGGGCATGAAGCCATCCTGGCAACCTCTTTTTTTGACGGGGGTTACCGCCATTTCCATGCAATGAACAATGCCTTTGTTCTTTCGGGCGGAGAAATAAAACACAATTTTGTTAGCCATTATAAAAAGGAAGAATTTAATACAGAGGCATTGGCTGCATTTATTAAAGATAATCCCACTACAAGAAAACTCATGGCTGTTTTTTCCGGCGATATGGCCCGTTACTTTTATAAAAAAATGGAACCGGTGCAAAAAGAATTCAATCTGCAATGGTACGGTTCCCCGATGATGTTTGATTGTACTGCCGGTGATTTTGAAGAACCCAAGCCCTTTGTTCAAAACATATCTGGGTATACTTCCTGGGTGCCTTTACTGGATAATGAAAGCAACAGGGAATTCAATCATTTTTATATAGAAAAGAATGGAAAAGATCCCAATCTGTTTTCCATGCAGGGATGGGAGAATGGGCTGCTTCTGATGGAATATTTTAAACATAGAAAAGATGCAATTAATACAGAGTCGGCAATCAATCAATTAAAGCATAAAAAAATATGTAGCCCTAGAGGCAGCATTGTTATCAATGATGACCGCTTGGTTTTGGGGCCCGCGTACCTGGTTCATGCAACGAATAACCTTGATATCACCGTTGAAGAAACCATTACAGATGTTTCGATGGCGTTAAGTGAAATGATTGCACAAATTCCCGAAACTGAATTTTCAGCCTGGCGAAATACTTACCTGTGCATATAAACAGCAACCCCCATATTATTATTTGCTGCAATAATGAAATTGCTTTGGGTGCCATCAGTGAATTGGCTCAAAGAGCTTTATTAAAAGCAGTTGTTGTACCGGAAAAAAATAAAGAACTAATTTTTATACTCAATCAGTTTCTTGCCGGCAGTAATATTGATATCATATCTATTAATAAAAAAAATTTTTCAGGCCGGATGAAAGACCTGGTTGTTGAAAAAAAAGCAACCTCCTGCTGGCTGATGACCTTTCCGTATATCTTTCCACTATCATTGTTACAGGCGTTACCCGGAATATTTATTAATTTTCATTACGGTATTCTCCCGAAATTCCGAGGGCCCAACCCAATACTGGCACAAATGCTTCAGTATGAAACCCACAGCGGAATAACGGTACATGTTGTTGATGAAAAAATAGATAACGGCCCCATTATCCTGCAGCAAATGATCCCGATCGAAGACACGGACAGTTTCGGATTACAATGCCGTAAACTTGGTCTGCTTGGAGCATCCATGGCGTTGCAGCTCATCAAAATGATGAACCTGGGGCCGGATATTCCTTCCAGGCCACAGGATGAATCGCTGGCAAATTATTTTAAGAAGCCCGTTGCTGCCGACCTGATGATCAACTGGAAGGATATGAGCAGCAAACAGGTTATCCGGATGATCAACGCCTGTAATCCCTGGAATAAAGGGGCAGGTGCCATCATAAACAACCAGGTCATCTGCTTAACTGATGCTGAAATTACTCCTGAGATTATAAACGAAGATCTGCAACCCGGAACAATTGTGTACTTGGATGCATCAGGCGGCCTGAAAGTGATCTGTTCCGATAAAAGGGTGATCCGGGTTAATATTATTTACACCCCCGACGGTTTTTTTACCGGTAATAAGCTGGCAGCTTATGGATTAAAATTAAAAGACCGGTTTGCTTCATAATGCAAATTATTTTTCCATGCAGGACTGATATTAGAACCATTTTTTAAAATAAGAGAACTTAAGTAATTGTAATATTATGACTAGTGTTAATAACTATATTTAAAACCTACAAAATCCTGAATTATTTATTTTGATTTTGAAACATATTATCTTAACTTGTTAACTCAGGTTTAAAATATTTCAAAAATTTACCTGTCAATGAATTATAAAAAACTGCGTGAAAACGACTGTTGATTTTTTTATCTGTTTCTATAATTTGAATGATAAAAAACATGTTTAATTAAACGGCTGCAATTTTTTTATATTTCTTTTTTGCTTCCCTTTATAATCACCAGCCTTCAATAATATTAAAGTGTTATGATTGATAAAACTTAAGTTAAACTGATCAATTTTTCTGATAATAAAATAATTTACCTATCAAAATAATTTTATGAAAATGTTCAAAATCTACAAAATTGTTTCTGTAATTTTTATTTGTTTATTCTTTGCAGGAAAAATTGCTGCGCAGAATAACCTTGCTGCCGGTGATCTGGCCTTTGTGAGTTACCAGTCAGATACAGATCCAACCAATACTTTTAACCCGGCATTACTGGAATTTGATGACCGGTTCTCTATGGTGGTGCTCAAGCCAGGTGGGCTTGCAGCTGGTACAGTAATTTATATTACCAGCCGTGGCTGGGATGGTCCTAATAATATCTGGCTGGATGAAGCGTATCCGCCATTTACCTTTGGTATAGGTAGCGAAGCAGTAATCAAATGGATTGTACCAGCCGGCGGTATTATACAGGGAAAAGAAGTTTTCTTTATAAATAAATATCATGATGAATTGCCGGCGGGGTCCGAATATTATCAGTGGTTTGCCTATTCTGATCAATCTGGAACTATTCCCCTTGGTACTATAACCAACGATACACCTATCGTTCCTACCGGCCTTCCTCAGCCCAATGGATTTACTGATGGTATGAGCCTCTATCAGTCTGGCGGTAATATTTTAGTTTTTCAAACAGGCTCACCGGCTGGCCCCGCAACCAATTATAATGATGCTACACGAAGATTTATTACAGCAATACTTGCCAATATCCGCCCAACAAATGTAGGAACTCCTACCAGTTATGCAGCCTGGGATGTAGCTCCAAATGTACAGAACGAAAGCAGTATTCCTCCAGGCTTGGTAAACGCACAAACATGCTTTCTGATGTCACCCGGTCCTTTGCCACAAGCAACATCACCTGTGCCGGGCACGGTAGAACCCGATAACGGAAAATTCAGCAATTGTGCATTATCATCTGCTGGTGCCTGTACGGCATTGCAGATGTCTGCCATCATTTATAATACTGCAAACTGGACTTATAATAATAACGTTTTCGCTATAGGTCAATCAAGCAGTCAGTGTACTTATTCACTCTCTAATACAATTGCCCTTACTTCGGCACCAGGCACAAATGCACAGTCAGTAACGGTTAATACGCCAATAATAAATATTACTTATGCTACAACCAGTGCAACAGGCGCTACATTCAGTGGGTTACCTCCAGGTGTAAACGGTGACTGGGCGTCCAATGTTGTTACGATCAGCGGTTCTCCTAACACCACTGTGAATTCACCATTTAATTATACAGTTAACCTTACAGGTGGCTGCGGAAATGTTACCGCCAATGGTACTATTACTGTTAACCCACCTACTTGTGCCGTCACTGGTTCAGGTACAACAACAGCTCCAACATGTGCCGGAGGAAACAACGGTACTGCAACCATAACATTAACAGGTACAGGTGCAAGTGCTCCGGGTACTTACACCCTTGATGGTGGGGCACCACAACCTTATGCAACCAATCCTTTTACTGTTACAAATCTTGCAGCAGGCAACCATACCATTATTGCTACAGTTACAACAGGCGGTTGTGTATCATCGGACATTGTAGTAAATGTGGGTACTCCGGCAACATTTACTGCTACGATTGTTAAGAATAATTTAAGCAGTTGCAGCGGCGGCCTTCAGGACGGCAGCATCACAGTAACGCCTACAGGTGGAGTTGCTCCATATACTTATGCCTGGACGGGCATTACAGGTTCAGGTAATCCGGCCACTACTGTTTATCCTAACCCCGGAAATGTATCATCAATTACCGGATTGAATTACGGTTTTTACAATGTAACGATTACAGATGCAGGCGGATGCGGCAGTGTAACGATCTCTAATATCCACGTTCAATTTGCATTCTCAGTATTTATAACCAATAACGGAAGTTCTTCCAGCGCTTGCGGTAGTACAGGGTCTGTTACTTTGTATGGTAATTCTGGTGTATTGCCATATACGTTTGCATTGAGTGCAGGTTCAGGACAACCTACACCGGCACCTGGAGCGTTCCAGGCAGGTAATACGTTTACCGGATTGGCAGCAGGTCCTTACACAGGATTTGTGAAAGATGCAGGCGGTTGTGTTAGTTCAAAAAATATAACAGTTGGTACAATATCAGCAATAGTTGCTAATCCGTTTGCAGTTGCATCGAGCAGTTGTAATGCGGATGGATCTATCCAGATCTTTAAGACCGGCGGAGTTGGACCGTTTACGTATAGCCTGAATGCAGGAGCGTATCAGTCAAGTAACTTCTTCCCCGGATTAGCAGCGGGCCCTTACACAGCAAATGTGAAGGATGGCAATGGTTGTATCGGATCAGCCCCTGTAACAGTAGGCCAGGGAGCAGCACTAAGCGTAACAGCGTTTAAGACAAATACGGGAAGTTGTGTATCAAATGGTAGTATCCAGGTGAATGCAACAGGTGGAGTAGCTCCATATACGTACAGCATTAATGGCGGATTATACCAGGCAAGCAATTCGTTCAGCGGCTTGGGAGCGAGTACATATGCTATATCAGTGAAGGATTCTAAGAATTGTACCGGAAGCCTGAACGTTACGATCAATGTTAACTCGATCGGCGTTACAGCAACAGCGGTAACAGCAACTACGTGTGCAAGCAACAATGGCAAGATCTTCCTGTTCAGAACAGGTGGAACCGGACCATTCACATTCAGCATAGATGGTAATATTTACCAGTCAAGCAATACATTCTTAAATCTAGCAGCAGGCACTTATGATGGATATGTGAAAGACTTCTTTGGATGTATCGGAGTGTTGAACGGAATCGTAGTAGGTCCAACAGGTTGTGCACCTCCACCGATTGCAGGCAATACAAAGTACAGTGCACCGGTTGCGACAAATGCGAGTGTATCATTGAAAGTGAATGCATATCCAAAT
>JANMMS010000083.1:0-59722 GCA_031373525.1 Ferruginibacter sp. | reverse complement strand
AGCTAGAAGCTAGAAGCTAGAAGCTAGAAGCTAAATCAGCGACATATAAAGATACGAACTCTATTTCATCTGTATTTTTAATATCCGCTTCGTTGAATTTTTTTAACAAAAACACCTGCATTGGTCATCAGTATTAGTTCATAAACCCCGGAAGCTATATTCCCTATATTTATATCATTGATTGATGAAATGTCATTGATATTTTTTTCAAGTACTAATGCGCCAATTGCATTGTATAATTTTAATGTTGCAGGGCCCTTGATCGTTCTTGATGTTATAGTTACCAATCCGGCAGATGGTATCGGGTAAACCAAAATGTCAACAATACCGCTTTCCAGGATAGTCACAGCAATGGAAGCTGAAGTACCGTTACAGCCATTTCCATCTACTACCGAAACAGTATAATCGCCACTTTCAAGAGCCGTATAAGATTGCTGAGTGGCACCGTTAATAATATTGTTATTTAAAAACCATTGATAGGATGAGCCATTGATATTGCAGGTTAGTAAATTAACGGAAGCAGTAATAACCGGGACAGGAAGATCATATACCCTAATATAACCTGGTTTGTTTTTTACCTGGCTTCCGCTGCCATTTCCAGTAGTTAAAACAACATCATATAAACCTGCCGTATTATAAGTTACCGTATTGTTTTGCTGATTTGATGAAGAAGGTGTACCTCCAGTGAAAGTCCAGTTCCAGCTATTGACCAAACCTGTACTCTGATCAGTAAAATTGATACTTGTTCCAGTACAGATGGATGTATCATTTACCGTAAACTTAGTTGTGGGATCTGCCAGCAGGTTAATATTGTCAACAAATAATTGCTGACCATAACGGCCCCTGTTTTCAAAAACGATCAAAAGGTTATTTGAAGTGATATAATTATTTAAAACAATGGTATCCTTTCTCCATTGTCCTGCAGTTGGAACAAAAGTAGTATTGGTATTTATCGGTGCTGTACCAAGATTGCTACCGTATTTTATATAGAGATAGTTAAAGGTTATACCACAATCTGTCGATACTCCTACCAGTAAACTATCCAGGTAGGTCGTTGTACTATAGGGTGCATAGGCTACATCGAAAGTTAGCTTTGCAGCAGAAAATGCTGTCATATCTAATACGGGTAAACGTATCTGGTCTTTCTTACCTTCCGTATCATTGTTATAATTATCAAAGGCTATTGACCTGCTGCTGTTGCTAAATCCACCGGCTGCATTACTTTTGTACCAGTTCAACCCGTCATTTCCGTCATCCCGGAATGACCATGCAAGAGGAGGGAAGGCTGTCCCCTGGAATCCTTCTTTAATGATCTGTGCTGTATTATTACCTACATTAATATAACTGCTGATCGTCTTGGTATCTGAACCGTTCGAATTAGTAACAACAAGGGTTACACTATAAGTTCCGGCAGCTGGATATGATACCAATGGGTTTTGTGATGTTGAATTTGCAGGTGTTCCTCCGGGAAAACTCCAGTTATATGTAAGATCTTCTCCATCACTCAGGTCAGTGAATTGAACTGACTGGCCGGTACAAACATATACATTGTCACCACTGAAATTGGCTACCGGAAGGTAATTCGGATGCATGGCATATTCCCAAACACCTCGCCCGTAATAACTAACTCTTAATTTACTTGCTACGGTACCAGTATTATAGATCATAAAATCTGTTATATTGGCTATACTGGGCAGATTACCGGTTATGTTAGTCCAGCTGGATGCTGCATTATTTTTTGTATACAGCATATTACCTGTGCATACATAAACAGTTTCATCGGTGCTGTAGTCGTCGTGATAAATTTTCAAAATATTGGTACCGGGTAAATTGAATGTGATATCTGCCCAGGTATTACCCTGGTCGGCAGAACGGTACATTTTATTATTACAACTGAGATAAACAACATTTACATTTCCCTTTACAGCAGCTACACTTTCTTGTGAGGATGTTGAATTTGGTGCATTAAGAGAAGTTACAACCGGTGTACCAAATAAATTAGTGATGCGGGTGAATTTTGAATTATTGGAAATAATATAGGAGATGGTTGAATCTGCAGTTGAGATACAAAGTCCCCTGATGGCATTGATTGTAGTATAAATATTTGTCCAGGTAGGTAATGCTGCTGTAAGATTGGTTGTCAAAAAAATATTGTCCTTTGCAAGGATTCCCAGGTTTGGCTGGTTGGGATGAAATGCAATCCTGGAACTGTTTGTAGCTGTAAAAGGGCTATTGTAACTGCTACTGCCGCCATAAGGTACAAAGGAACGACGTTGACCATTTCCCAGGTAATAAATAGTGCTTTCAGGGGAAAAGTCAAAATTAACTCTGCTCGTCCAATCACCGCCACGGTTTGTTTTCCAGATACCATCATAATATAGCTCCCCGTTATCCTGTGTGCCAATGCTGATGATATTCTTATTTACCGGGCTTTGTCCTGCTTTATAAATTTCCGTAGCACCAATACCATCACTTTTTGCATCCCACAAACTATCATTGGTGCCTGTTCGCTTCCATACACCACCATCATTTACATTCCACAATTGATTAACATCATATGGGCTTACCTCCACCTGGTGATGATCTGTATGCAGTTCGGCATACCATTCTGTCTTTTGCTGAAAACTTGTTCCGCCATCATTGCTTTCCCATAAGCAATGTGCCACAACGTATATATGATTGGCATCAAAAGGATCGGCACACATACCCAGGTTGTAATTACCCTGCCCCGGATTAGCCGGATCTGCATCATAACAAACGATGCATTGTGTTGCACTGCTATAAGATTGAACAAAATTAATACCTGCATCCGTCGATTTGAATAAAACACCGTTTCCTCCGTTTGCAATAACATATACAATATTATTGTCAGCAGCACTTACACCTATACGTAATCCATTTGTACCGGATGGAATTGTAAGTCCTGAAGATACCTGGTTCCACGAAAGCCCAAAGTCATTACTTATCCAGAACTGAGAAGCTGTCACAGCATACAATGTATTACTATTTGGCCGGCGTTTCATATCCCGAAAAGCACCGCCGCTTTTTACATTTGTCCAGGAAGATCCACCATCATTGGTCCGCCAGATGCCATCATTGGTTGCTGCTACTACAATATTATGATCTGCAGGATCCATGATCATTTCAAGTGCCATTCGGTTACCGATGCCAGTATTTGCTGGCGCCCAGGTTATTCCTGCATTGGTGGTTTTATAGATGCCAAAATCAGCGCCATAATAATTGGGGTCTCCGGTAGAGAGGTAAATGATGTTGTCATTTGTATGATCGATACAAATGGACGCACAGGCAGTGGAAGGAAATTTATCTGTATTCATCAATGTCCAGCTATTGCCATTATCATTACTACTGAATACACCTCCGCTGGCACTGGTTACATATAATTTATTCGGAAGGGTAGGGTGAAACTTAATTTGTGTTACCCTTCCGATACCATTGATCTGCCCGCTGACATTTACCGGAAAGTTTACCGGCCCGGTCTGTTTCCAGGTTTGTGCCGATGCCTGAATTGATATAAAATAAAATATAATTAACAGTAACCTGGTATTTAACATAGAAAAAATTTATTGATGTTCGTTGTGGAATTTAATTCTCTCGGCGGCTGTCATAATATTGCCGTTCTCTTTAACAAAGGGTTCATTCTTTATTTTCCAGTGCTCGAATTTCTTTATCTCAAAACGCATGGCTGCTCCTGATCTGCGATCTTTCAATTCTTTTTTGGAGATCTTTTTATTTTCCTTTTCCCCTTTGCCGATGTACCTGTCGCCTTCTTCTTCCGGTAGGCTGTGGTTTTGCCAGTAAATATCATAGGCTTTGATCGTTTCATTGAAATTAACGCCTTCGGTATTCATCATGTCGATCCAGTAGGGATTCTTAGCATAATCTTTTTCAGAAATTGTTTTTTTCTGTGAATATCCTGTAATTGTAAATAAAAGAGAGAAAATAATGATCCATTTCTTATTCATAGCATCTTATTAAATATATGAATTAAAGATATGATTTTATAAGCGAAAATAAGTTTCATAATGGGTCGGGTGGTCCTTCAGTTTAAAGTGTTTATCAATTAAAGATAATGTCTGTCATAGCTGATAAAACAGTCATTGCGAGGTAACGCCGTCATTGCGAGGAACGAAGCAATCTATCAGTTTATGTCCACAGATTGCTTCGTTCCTCGCAATGACGAATTAATTTGATGATAAAACAAGGCTCAAACGAAATAATAGCTTAAAATCTACACAGACGATCTCGTGAAATAATTTAGAATATCCAGAAATTACATTCCATTACTTTTGCGAAGCAACATATATTTTATTAATGGATCCAAAAACTGTTTACATAAAAAGGCTGGATGATCTTAAGTTCAAAAAGAAAAAATTATTGAAATTGAAATCAGTTTTAGGCGTGATCAGGTTTGGTTCAATTGCAGCCATTATTGCAGCATTTTATTTATTGTGGAACATTGGAATGATCTGGGTTGTCATTACTGCTGTTTTACTTCTTTTTATTTTTATTCAGCTTGTTTATAAAGACCTGGCAAATAAAGCTACCATTAAACATCTTGGGCATTTGATAGCTATAAATGAAGCTGAAGTAAATGCGATTGATGGCGAATACTTCCAGTTCGGTGATGGCACAGCCTATCTCCCCAAAGAACATTTTTATGCATCGGATATTGATATTTTCGGACATGCTTCCCTGTTTCAATTTGCTAACCGAACTACTTCTGACATGGGCGCTTCGCAATTGGCAGACTGGTTATTAAATCCTGCTAAAAAAGATGAGATCATCGAAAGACAGCAATCCATTAATGAAATCAAAGAAAAAATGTTGTGGCGACAGGATATCCAGGCATTCGGGAAAGAAAAAAATATTCAACTATCTACTTTTAACAGGTTAATGGCCTGGTTGCATGAGCCAACTTTATTTCTTCAATTCAGTCACTGGCAATGGCTGCGGTATTTTTTACCTGCAGTGATACTAAGTATTGTAACAGCCGCTATTGCTGAATGGATACCCATGAATATCATGTACCTGTTTTTATTGATATACGCTGTAATTGCATTTCAGTTAAATAAATATATAGCACCCGTTCATGAAAAACTTTCAAAGATGGTGGATGAAATGGATGCACTTTCGATAAGTGTTGCTGCTATAGAAACAGAAATATTCATATCGCCGTTTTCAATTCAGTTGCAACAAAACTTTACTACAGGTAATGCAACAGCTTCAGTGAAAATTAAAAAACTTAAAAAGATATTAGATAAACTGGATATCAGGTACAATATAGTTTTATCGGCCCCATTGAATTTACTATTGTTGTGGAACCTGCAACATGTCATTGAACTTGAAAAATGGAAAAAGCAACATGCAGGTGATGTAGAAAGCTGGTTCCATACCCTGGGCATCTTTGAAGCACTGAATAGTTTCGCGGTCATGCATTTCAATAATCCCGGATGGTGCTTCCCATCTCTGCTCGATAAACATTTTTCTCTTGAATCAACCGAACTGGGACATCCCCTGATCAATGAAAATAAAAGAGTCAATAATACCATAAAAATAGAAAACAGGGGAGAATTGATGCTTGTAACAGGTAGCAATATGGCCGGTAAAAGTACTTACCTGCGCAGCGTTGGTATCAATATCGTGCTGGCAATGGCAGGAGCACCTGTTTGTGCAGCTACTTTCCGTTTATCACCTGTTCAACTGATCAGCAGCATGCGTATAGCCGACAACCTGGCTGAAAGTACATCCACTTTTTATGCCGAATTGAAGAAACTGAAAACAGTGATCGATGAAGTAAATGCGGGAAACAAAGTATTTATTCTATTGGATGAAATTCTGCGGGGTACCAATTCACTCGACCGGCATACCGGTTCTGATGCTCTGATCAAACAACTGATCAGGCATGAGGCTGCTGGTATCATCGCAACACATGACCTGACCCTGGCAGAAATTAAAAATGAATTCCCAAAAAACATACTTAATTATCATTTCGATGTACAGGTGAATAATGAAGAGCTTTATTTCGACTATAAATTAAAACCGGGTGTTTGTACCAGTATGAATGCTTCAATATTGATGAAGAAGATTGGAATTGAACTATAATTTATATATGATTTATGATGTAAGATGTATGATTTAAAGCACATCCTAAAAATCATACTTCATAAATTATACATTATATATCAAACATCATATATCATACATCATATATCATACATCATCCATTCCTCCTATCTTTGCGCCCTTTATGAAATACATCAACGAGATCAACAAACGTAAGACCTTCGCCATCATTTCTCACCCCGATGCCGGGAAAACAACGCTTACAGAAAAGTTCCTCTTATTTGGCGGCGCCATTCAGACTGCCGGAGCTGTTAAAAGCAACAAGATAAAAAAGCATGCTACCAGTGATTTCATGGAAATTGAAAAGCAACGTGGTATCAGTGTAGCTACCAGTGTAATGACCTTTGAATACGACGGTCACCTCATAAACCTCCTGGATACACCGGGGCACAAGGATTTTGCCGAAGATACTTACCGTACACTGACAGCCGTTGATAGTGTGATTCTAGTTATCGATAGTGTAAATGGTGTAGAAGAACAAACCCGCCGTTTGATGGAAGTAATTGCCATGCGAAACACGCCTGTGATCGTTTTTATCAATAAAATGGACAGGGATGGTAAGAATCGTTTCGACCTCCTGGAAGAAATTGAAAATGAATTAAAGATCCAATTACATCCCATGACAGTGCCCATTAATAGTGGAAAAGACTTTAAAGGTGTATATGATCTGCATAAAAAAAGCCTTGTATTGTTTACCGCAGGAACAAAAGCAAATGATGAAGATGTACTGAATATCAGTGATTTGAATGATCCTATTTTGAATTCTAAAATAGGTGAAAATAACGCTTATACTTTAAGGGAAGATGTTGAACTGATCGATGGCGTTTATGGCGAATTAAGCGATGCTGATTACCTGAGCGGGAAAACAGCACCCGTTTTTTTTGGTAGTGCTGTTAATAATTTTGGAGTAAAAGAAATGCTGGATACTTTTATCCGGATTGCTCCAACACCAAGGCCAAGACATACCACAACACGTGATATTCAACCGGAAGAAGATAAGTTCAGTGGCTTCATTTTTAAGATACATGCCAACCTGGATCCCAAGCATCGCGACAGGATCGCTTTCTTAAGGGTCTGCAGTGGCAGGTTTGCCAGGAATACCTATTATCATCATGTACGCCAGGATAAAGATGTCCGCTTCAGTAATCCCTATAGCTTTCTTGCCCGCCAGAAAGATGTTATTGAAGAAGCATATCCGGGTGATGTGGTTGGTTTATTTGATACCGGAACCTTTAAGATAGGAGATACACTGACCGAAGGAGAGAATTTTTATTTCACCGGTATACCTAGTTTTTCACCTGAAATATTTAAAGAGGTAATCAATAAAGATCCAATGAAAACCAAGCAATTGGAAAAAGGATTATCTCAACTTACAGATGAAGGTGTTGCCCAATTATATACCCAATTTGGCGGTAATAAGAAGATCATTGGATGTGTGGGTGAACTGCAGTTTGAAGTAATTCAATACCGGTTAATGCAGGAATATGGTGCTTCGGTTCAAATGAACAGCCTACCTTTTTACAAGGCTTGCTGGTTGACAAGCAAGGACCCTAAAAAGCTGGAGGATTTTGTAAAATACAAACAGGCTAATATTGCTGCTGACAAAGATGACCACCTGGTGTACCTGGCACAAAGTGAATGGTTCTTAAATACAGAAAGGACGAATAACCCGGATATTGAGTTTCATTTTACCAGCGAAATACATAAATAAGTTCATAGTTCATAGTTTGAAAGTTCGAGTTTTTTAGATTCAAACATAGCACTTTGATAAAGACTTTAGGCAATGCAACCAACCTTAAAATCTCAAACTTTTCCCTTTTAAGTTTTATATTTGAATATGTATAAATTGGATAAGAAAATATCTGGAATTAAAACATATAAACAAGCAGAAGAAAGTAAAAAATTTGCTCCTGATGTAACGTTAAGTGAGAGGCTAAAGCAAGCCAGGTACCTGACTTGTATGGCTTATGGCATTGACCCTGAAAATGTTCCCCGCATGCAAAAGCGTTTAATCAGCATCCAAAAAAAGCTGGATTAATGCCTAATATATTCAATAATGATTTCAGAGATTTTATTGCTGCACTTAATGAGCAGGAAGTAGAGTATATGCTTGTTGGAGGTTATGCCGTTATTCTTTACGGATATAGGCGATCAACCGGCGATATGAATATATGGGTCAATGTCACCCCCTCGAACCATAAACGACTAATTAAAGCATTTTATCATTTGGGTTGCCTACATCGGATATTTCTGAAGAAAATTTTTTAAACAATAATGAAATAGAAGTATTCACCTACGGAGTACCGCCAGTATGTATAGAGATCATGAAAGTTTTAAAGGGCTGTGATTTTGCAGAAGCTTATCAGTTAAGTAATCTTTTTGATGAAAATGATTTGAAAATAAGATACATTTATATAGATACATTGATACAGGCAAAAAAAGCATCAGGCAGGTATAAAGACCTGGATGATATTGAGAAACTAAGTTTATAAACCAGTGTAGTTTGCCGGCGTGATAGTTTTTAATTCCTTTTTTATCGCAGCACTCACTTTTAATTTCGCAATAAAATCATGTATCGCTTTTTTATCGATAGCAGTTTTCCCCCTTGTCAATTCTTTCAATGCTTCATAAGGATTGGGATAATTCTCCCTGCGTAAAATGGTTTGAATTGCTTCGGCAACAACAGCCCAGTTATTATCCAGATCGGCTTTTAGCTTGGATTCATTTAGTATTATTTTTGAAAGGCCTTTTTCAATTGATTTTACCGACAAAAGCGTATGTGCCATCGGTACACCAATGTTGCGTAAAACGGTACTGTCAGTCAGGTCTCTTTGCAATCTGGATATGGGTAGTTTGGCAGAAAGATGCTCCCACAAAGCATTGCCAATTCCAAGGTTGCCTTCGGCATTTTCAAAATCGATCGGGTTTACTTTGTGTGGCATGGCGCTGCTGCCAATCTCTCCTTTTTTAGTCTGCTGTTTAAAATAATCCATACTGATGTAAGTCCACAGGTCCCTGCAAAGGTCTATCATTATTGTGTTGATCCTTTTAATAGCATCAAAATGTGCAGCCAGTATATCATAGTGTTCTATCTGCGTAGTATATTGCTGCCTTTGTAATCCCAGTTTTTCTTCAACAAATTCATCAGCAAATTTGAGCCAGTTGAATTTCGGGTATGCTACATGGTGAGCATTGAAATTTCCGGTGGCACCACCAAACTTGGCGGTAAAAGGTATGTAACTGAATAACTGCACCTGGTTCTCAAGCCTTTCAACAAAAACAAAAAGTTCTTTACCAAGCCGGGTGGGGGATGCAGGCTGTCCATGTGTTCTTGCCAGCATCGGCACATCTTTCCATTTGTTGGCAAGCTGGCTGATGTTCATTTGCAGGTTTAGTACTGCAGGCAAATATTCCAGTTCTATGGCATCTTTCCAGAGCATTGGCACAGCAGTATTGTTAATATCCTGGGAGGTAAGCCCAAAGTGTACCCATTCTTTTAAAACACCTGCACCAAATGTTTCCAATTTGTCCTTTAAAAAATATTCAACCGCTTTTACATCATGGTTGGTTATGCCTTCCGTTTGTTTAATTATTGCTGCATCTTCTACTGAAAAATCATCTGCCAGTTGCCTTAACTGGTCTTTGAGTTTCGCATCAGCCTTAAAAAATTTTTTCTCAGCCAATTGAATAAAATATTCAATTTCAACTTTTAAACGATACTTAATCAATGCATATTCTGAAAAATACAATGCAAGTTGTTTTGTATTGTTGTGGTAACGACCATCAATGGGCGAAATTGCAGTCAAAGCCGATAAATGCATATTATTAATTGAGATTGAAGTAAATTTGCCCCGAAATTAATATAAAGCAATTGGACAAAAAAATAAGGGTAGCAGCCGTAAGTTACTTAAATACCAAACCATTGATCTATGGTTTTGAGCAGGGAATGATGAAAGATGAGGTAGAACTGCTTTTTGATTACCCGGCCAGGGTTGCCGAAATGTTGCTTAATGATGAAGCAGATATAGGACTGGTACCGGTTGCCATCATTCCACAATTAAAAGAATATTATCTCATTTCAGATTATTGTATTGGCGCAGTAAACCCGGTTGCAAGCGTTTGCCTGTTCAGTGATGTTCCGCTAAATGAGATAAAAGAAATATTGTTCGATTATCAAAGTAAAACATCTGCCGCATTATTGAAGATACTTTTAAGGGAATTCTGGTTTATAGATCCTGTTTTAACGAAAACAACTGAAGGTTATCTGCAAATGATAAAAGGAAGTACTGCAGGACTTGTTATAGGCGACAGAGCACTTACACAACGTAATAGATCAGCGTATGTTTATGACCTGGCTGAAGCCTGGCAACAAATGACCGGATTGCCTTTTGTATTTGCAGCTTGGATAGCTAATAAAAAATTACCTGATCCGGTATTACTTTCTTTTAACAATGCAACCGGCAAAGGTTTACATCATTTGAATGAAATAGTTGCTGCCAATCAATTTGATGATTATGACCTTTACACTTATTATACCAGTAATATTGATTACAGGTTTGATGAAAAGAAAAAGCAGGCAATGGATCTTTTTCTCGAAAAGATCCGTTTTATGGATTGATAAGCTATTTGTTTCCTTTTAACCGATTGACCATATTAGTTATAACTGGCTTAAAGTCGGGCGAAATATTTCGCCAATAGACTAAACTCAGGAAAATAACTGCATATGATATCAATGAAACAATGATGAAAAATAACCCTTCCGTATTTTTCAATAAAGTATGAGTTACCAGGTAAGCACCTACAGCAATCAGGAATATCTCAATTGTTTTAGTTGAAAATGGTTGCATGTTAAATTTCTTCCATAAAAACCAATAACGAATAGCATTGTAAATACCGAATGAAACAAGGTTTGCGATGGCAGGCCCAAGGATACCATATTTTACCGTTAAAAAATAACTCAACGGTATGATAAGTGCAGTTAACAGTAAGCTGGTCCACAATTCAAACCTCCAGTAAATGGAAGTAGCAATGATCTGCCCGTTTACACCTGTACCCAGTTCAATGATGGTTACCATTCCCAACAAAAAGAAAACCCATTTCCCTTCCAGGTAATCCGGGTTAATGCCAAAATAATTTATCCCGTTCGTAAAATTCAACCATATACAAAAGAAAATAAACAATGAAAAGCTGAGCAGGTTAATAGAAGAACGTTTGTATATTCTTTGTATCTCCGGAAAGTTTTTATCTTTCCATGCCCTTGATAAAATGGGTACTGTAATAGCAACAATACTCCTGTATGGTGCCTGCATTACAGAAACCATATAAGCAGCCAATCCGAAAATACCTACTTTCCCCAGGTTTTGTTTTGCAGCAAGTACCAGTCCATCGATACTTTGCCTTAAAACATTTACAATGATTACTATAAATGTAAGTGCCAGAATTGCAAATATCTTTTTCCTGAATTTAAAAGTAACCCGGCTGGGTTTAAAACTGATCCATAATAAACCTTGCCGGTGGAGATAAATTGACAGTATCGCCACAATGATGGCATATTGTATGGAAAACAGTATGATGAATGTTTTGAAATCGATATAACCAAATACTTTCAAAACGATTATGATCAAAGTATATAATCGTAGAATGGTCTCTTTTAAAAGGCTGGTGAGTAATCCTTTATCAAATCCATATGCATATGCCTCGAGGATATTATATAACAATACAAAAAAGGCCATGGGAAGGATCCAGTAAAAATATTCTACCAGTAAAAGTGAGTTAGCGCTGAATTTTCTAACGATCATGGGTTCCAGAAGAAAGATCCCTGCACATGTAAGAATAAACCCACCTACTGCAACAGCAAGTGCCACTCCAAGAATGTCATTCTTTTTTGATGAAATATTGTCATGATAATATGGAAAGAATTTAATTAAATATGAAGTAACTCCCAAAGAAGAAAAGGCAAAGATCAACTGGCTAATTTCGATCATTCCCCTCGTAAGGCCATTCTGATCGGTGCTGAACCAGTTTTTATGCGTAAGAAAATAGGTATTTAATGCTCCTATTAGGAAACCAATATAAATCCACGAAGTGGCCTTTAAACTTCTTTTTCTTATTTGTGACATTGGTTGGTAATGGATGGAAACAATTTATGAACTATTTTTGCGAAATTATTGATATTCAGTTAGAATCTAATTAATACCCCAATAAACATGAAAGTAGTGATTTTTGCAGGAGGACTCGGAACAAGGATCTCAGAAGAAACGGATACCCGGCCAAAACCAATGGTTGAAATAGGTGGTAAACCGATCATTTGGCATATCATGAAAATATACAGCCATTATGGTTTCAATGAATTTATTATCTGCCTGGGTTATAAAGGCTACGTGATCAAAGAATATTTAATGAATTATTTTTTACACAATGCTGATATTACGATCGATCTGAAAAACAATAAAATGGATATCCATGATTCCAATGCTGAGTCATTTAAAGTAACGTTGGTGGAAACAGGTCTTAATACTAAAACTGCCGGGCGTTTACAACAGGTGAAAAAATATATTGGCAACGAAGATTTTATGCTTACTTATGGCGATGGTGTGGCTGATGTGAATATTGCAGCTTTGGTGGAATATCATAAAAAGAATAATAAATTTGCCACCGTTACAGCCGTTCAGCCCGATGCCCGATTTGGGGGAATGGATCTTGCTGCCAATGGTGCAGTAAATTCATTCAGGGAAAAAGCGAAGGCAGATTCTCAGTGGATAAACGGAGGCTTCTTTGTATTAAAACCGGAAGTGTTCAACTATCTTGAAAAAGACATGAGTAATGTGATGTGGGAAGATGAACCACTGGAAAACCTGACTGCAGACAAACAACTGATCGCATATAAACACAATGGATTTTGGAAATGTATGGATGCATTGAGGGATAAGATCGAATTGAATGCATTATGGGATAATAAAACAGCTCCCTGGAAAATCTGGAAATAATGATAGTGTTCCTGTTTGTCATTCTGACGAAGGAAGAATCTCTTGAGATGCTTCCTACCGCAGCATGACAAAACAAATGGAAAGACTATTACAATAATTATAATATAATGAACATATTAGTCATCGGCAACCTGGGATATATCGGCCCAATGGTAGCCAAACATTTTAAAGCAGATCATCCTGAATATTCAGTCTCGGGATATGATATTGGTTATTTTATCCAAAATAATACTTTCAATGGAATTGCGGGTGATACCTTGCTTCACAATCAATATTTTGGTGATGTAAGGCAATTTGATACAAGCCTGCTAAAGGGAATGGATGCAGTAATCTACCTGGCAGCTATTTCAAATGATCCTATGGGGAATGCTTTTGAAAAGCCAACCATTGATATTAATTGCAATGCAGCAATTGATATTGCAAAAGCCGCAAAGCAATTGGGTGTAAAAAGTTTTGTATTTGCCAGTAGTTGTAGTGTGTATGGATTTGCTGATACTGAACCCCGTACAGAAGATTCCTCAGTTAATCCTTTAACAGCTTACGCTAAATCTAAAGTATTTGCGGAGCAAGGATTAACGCCGTTGGCAGATGAGAACTTCCAGGTTACCTGTCTTCGTTTTGCTACGGCTTGTGGATACAGCGACAGGCTTCGGCTTGACCTGGTGTTAAATGATTTTGTTGCCAGTGCAATAGCAGATAAGAAAATTACGATCCTGAGTGATGGAACACCCTGGCGCCCTTTGATACATGTAAAGGATATGGCCAGGGCTATGGATTGGGCCATTCATCGGAAAGAGGGTGGAAATGCACTGGTCATCAATACCGGTAGCAAACAATGGAATTACCAGGTAAAAGAACTGGCTGCCGCAGTACAAAAATCATTCCCGGATGTTGAAGTCAGTATAAATACGAATGCGCAACCCGATAAGCGTTCTTACAAGGTAAATTTCGACCTATATGAAAAACTTGCACCTGGTCATCAGCCGCAGATCAGCCTGGAAGCAGCTGTGCTTGATCTAAAGAAAGGATTACAATCCATGCAATTCAATGATGCTAATTTCAGGGAGTCGCACCTGATCAGGTTAAAGAAAATTCAGCATTTGATTGACAATGAAGTAATAGATAATCATTTATTTATAAAAAAGATTTAATGAATAATATCAGTAAAATAAAAGAAGGGCTGCAACAAAATACAAGGTTTAAATCACTTTTTATAGAATCGTTGATCGAATACGAAAATAAGTGCGGCTACCCGGAATCCAGTGTAAGGGATACTGTTACCGGGCCGCTGGCAGATGAATTATTCAGCGGTGAAAAATTCACCAAAGAACTGGAGAATGGATTAAAGATGAATTTTGTTTACAATTCAAAAATTGCAAGGGAGTTCCTGTTATCTCAGCCTGCAATTCCCAATCATGTTTGGGAGCCACAGACAACAAAGCTATTGCTGCATTTTTCCAACAAAGCCGAAAATGTAATTATTGCCGGTGCTTATTTTGGCGACCAGGCAATTCCCGTTGCCAATAATATTAAAACAACAGGTGGTATTTGTCATACGTTTGAACCGAATAAAAATAATTCAGACCTGATCATCGAGAATGCAAAACTTAACGGGTTAACCAATGTGCTGATAAATAACCTGGCTTTGTGGAATAAAAGTGATGAGAAACTGATCTTTGAAGGAGAAGATGCATTGGCTTCTACTATTGAAGCAAAAACCGCAGATGAAAATGTATTACATACCATTACAATTGATGATTACTGCAGCCGGCAAAAAACAGGTAAAGTAGATCTGTTGATGATCGATGTAGAAGGTAGCGAGATAAAAGTATTACAAGGTGCTGTGGAGATGCTGAAAAAAAATAAACCGGTGGTTGTTTTTGAAACACATAGTTTATACGATGACTGGAGTAATGGCCTGGATAATTCACATTCGGCTTTGCTGTTAAAAGATCTTGGCTATGAAGTATTTGCCATAAGAGAGTTTCACCAGAATATTGATACCGGTTCTATGCCTATCGAATTGCTCCCTTTAGATAGGACTTTTTGTGAAACTCCTCCGCATCATGGTTTTAATATGCTGGCAGTGCCTTCAAAAGCACTTATTGAAAATAACCTGTTCAAAATTGTTTATGACCTGAGTCCAAAACTCATATTAACAAAAAAAGATCCTCTATTTTTTCCTTCAAAATTTTAATTCAACTACATGATCTTTAATTCACTCGATTTAAAAGGCGCATTTACAATAGATGTTCAGCCATTCCAAGATAATCGTGGTTTTTTTACCCGGACATTTTGTGAAAAAGAATTTGCCGAACATAAACTCGTAAAGCATTTTGTTCAGGCAAATCATTCAGGTACACAAGGTGTTGGTGTAATAAGGGGGATGCATTTTCAACATGCACCTTTCTGCGAAGTGAAACTGGTTAAATGTGTTCAGGGTTCCATTTTTGATGTAATTGTTGATGTAAGAGCCGGATCACCTACCTTCTTACAATGGTTTGGTGCTGAATTATCTGCAGAAAATAAACGCATGATGTATGTGCCCGCAGGGTTTGCACATGGATTTCAAACGTTGTCTGATTATTCTGAGATCACGTATATGGTTTCTGAATTTTATAATAAAGAGAGTGAAGGCGGGGTAAAATATGATGATTCGCAGGTGAATATTAAATGGCCATTACCGGTTTCCCTGGTATCTGATAAAGACATGAAGATCCCACTGATCAGTGAATCATTTACAGGTGTTATTTTATGATGAATGATAGCCGGTTCCCCCTGGTAACTGTTGGCATTCCAACATATAACAGGCCGCAAGGGCTGGAACGTACCTTGGAATGTATTTCAGATCAGTCATACAAAAATCTGGAGATCATTGTTTCTGATAATTGCTCTGCAGATCCAGCTGTTTTAACGCTTTTGAATAAATTTGCTGCCAAGGATCATCGGATCAGGTTCATTGTTCAACAACAAAATATCAGCATTGTTCCTAATTTTCAATTCTTGCTTGACCAGGCTAACGGTGAATATTTTATGTGGGCTGCAGATGATGATTTTTGGGAAAATAATTTTATTGAAACATGTGTAGATGGAATGCAGGGAAATGAGGGTGTAGTGTTGTGTATGACTGACCTGAACATTGTTGGACTGGAAGGAGATTCAAAAAGATCAAAACTGAACAGGGGATTCATGCAGCAAAATATTTTTTCAAGATGTTTCAATTTTGTAAAAAGTACCGATGAAAATAAATACTTCTTTTGTGGCTTGTACAGAACAGCATTGGTGAAAAATATTCCATTCAATAATAATTGGGGTGGAGATCATATGTTTATTTATGAAGCATTGACCAAAGGAAAATTTTTATATCTTCCCAATCAATCCTGTTTCTATTATTTCAGAGGAGGTAGTTCCACCAATATGGACCGTGTGCGTAAAGCATTCAATATAACCAGCAGGTTCTATTTCTTTGAAGCCTATTTTTTAAAATATATGACATACCAGTTCGGGTTTAAACACCTGGGTATATTCAAAAAAACAGGTTTATTTTTATCGAATGGATTGGGATTGATCTTTAATGAAGATTTCATTTTATATTATATTTTTATAAAGAAACCTGTTAAAACACTTATTAAAAAGCTAAAAGGAAAATAGTATTGAGCATCATTCAAAAAATAAAGAAAACACTAAATGCACCGCCAAAGCATAAACCATCTTATAACCAGGATGGGCTGACTACCTTGCATAATAACGGATTTATGAAAGATCCTGATTTTGCAAAAGCTGAAGCAGCCGGTGCTGCTACCGGTTCATGGAGCAATATACACTGGCGTGTTCATACTGTTTTATGGGCAGCTAATCAATGTGCCAATATTGAGGGGGATTTTGTAGAATGTGGAACAAATAAAGGTGGATTTGCACGTGCTATTTTAGAATATATTGATTTTAAAAAGACAGGAAAGCGTTTTTACCTGTTGGATACTTTTGAAGGATTGGTTGATACGTTATTAAGCGATGAAGAAAAAAAAATATGGAAGAGAGAACACATTGAAGAAGTATATTCAGATTGTTTTGAAGCTGTAAAACAAACTTTTTCATCTTTTCCTTTTGTGAAAATCATAAAGGGCGTTGTGCCTGATACTTTGGTTCAGGTACACAGTGATAAGATCGCTTTTCTTTCTATCGATATGAATTGTGTCAGCCCCGAAATTTCCGCCTTGAATTATTTCTGGGATAAAGTTTCCAAAGGCGGTATGATCATCCTGGATGATTATGCTTATGTTACCTGCGACTTTCAGTATGAGGCACATAACCAATGGGCTAAAGAAAAAGGGATCAGGATATTATCTTTGCCAACCGGCCAGGGGCTTATTGTTAAATAAAAATTGATCATATGAAAGTTCTAATAACCGGGGCAAATGGATTCATAGGTTCTTACCTGGCTGATTTTTTTTTGAAAAAAGGCCATGAGGTAATTGCCACTTCCAGGCAATTTCATCCCTCCACTTTACAGTTACTCAAAAAGGCACAATTGTTTAACCTGGATGTTTTGGATAATCATTTTTTGCATCATCTTCCGGTTCATGCTGATATGATCATTCATACAGCCACAGCAAATGATATTGTTTCAAAAGATGCTTTAAAAGGAATTGAATTATCAGCGATCGGCACAAAAAATATCCTGGATTTTGCAATTCGGAATCATATTCCCAAATGCATCATTTTTTCTACACTCCAGGTGTATGGTACTGAATTAAATGGAACCATTAACGAACAGTCGGTATTACATTACCAGAATGATTATGGCATCAATCATTTATTCGGAGAAATGTATGCTGAAATGTATAGCAGGCAACATAAAGTGCAATGTGTTTCTGTAAGGCCCAGCAATGTTTATGGAAGAATATTATCGGATGCTTTTAATCGTTGGAGCCTGGTGCCCGGTTGTTTTTGTAAGGAAGCGCATGAATCCGGAACGATCACTATAAAATCTTCAGGAAACCAAATGCGTAATTTTGTCAATCTTGAAAATATCAGCCGGGCAATTTCAGCTATTATGGAACATTTCCCCGATAACTATGAATGTTTTAATTTAGCGTCTTCACAGGCAGATACCATGACCGAAGTGGCTAACAAGGTTAAAGCCGTTTATGAAAGAATGTATAATAAATCATTACAATTAAATATCACCGGTACAGAACCTGCGAGCACGAATTTTTTTGAGATCAGTCTTGATAAACTAAAAAAATTCGGGTTTACTGAAGACAATAATTATACACTTGAATCAGAGATCGAACAATTATTTTATTACTTACAATCAAAATAACACAAATGAACCCAATAGAGCAATTTAAACAAGAGCGGGCAGATGCAATGCGCCTGATGAGCCAGGATGAGGATTTAAGAAAAAAGTCAGTAGACTGGATGCTGCATTCTGATAAGTATAAATACACCTATAATTTTACATGGATGGGACGGCCGATCATCAAGTATCCGCAGGACATTCAGATCATGCAGGAATTGATATGGGATGTAAAGCCTGACCTGATCATTGAAACCGGAATTGCACATGGAGGATCGATCATATTCTCTTCCAGTATGATGGAATTACTGGGGAATAAAGGAAAAGTCATTGCAGTAGATATAGACATCCGAAAACACAACAGGGATGAAATTGAAAAACATCCGATGATGAAGAATATCACCATGCTCGAAGGTTCATCTATTGATGAGGCGATCGTTAAACAAATAGCAGATTTTGCAAAGGGATTTAAAAAAGTGATGGTGGTCCTGGATTCAAACCATACACATGATCACGTGCTGCGTGAACTGGAATTATATACCCCATTGGTAAGCATGGATTCTTATATTTTATTGCCGGATACCTTTGTGGAGTTTTTTCCTAAAGGTTATGTAACAGACAGGCCATGGGATGTTGGTAATAATCCCTACACAGCCATGGAAGCATTTCTAAAGACCACAACAGAATTTATTAAGGATGAAGCCATTACTGATAAATTATTAATTACAGAAGCATTGGGCGGCGGTTATTTGAAAAGGATCAAATAATGAATAGTGTTCAGGTTCAATTTTAAATTCATTCGTCATTGCGAGGAACGAAGCAATCTAACATTATAAGTTTACAAATTGCTTCGTTCCTCGCAATGACGGGCAATTTGTACAATTAATGCATATTCCCAAACTGATACATTTTCAAATAATGCCTGCAACGGCTTTAATTAATAATGAATTCACTCGCATCAAATATTCATGTGCAAGCCAATAGTGAACCGTTAGTAACTATTGGCTTGCCTACTTATAACAGGCCTGCAGGTTTGAAAAAATGCCTGGATCATATTTTGATTCAGACGCATACAAACCTTGAGATTATTATTTCCGACAATTGTTCTACAGATGATGCCGTAAAACAGATCATCCAGGAGTATGCAGCAAAAGACAGCAGGATCAAAGCTTTCCGTCAACCGGTAAATGTCGGCCTGGAAGAAAATTTTAATTTCGTATATGCCAGGTCAACTGCTGATTACTTCACCTGGATGAGTGATGATGATTATTTTGATGCAAATTATATTGAAGAATGTGTTGCAGTTTTATTAAAAGACCAGGAAATCGTTTTATGTTCAGGGTTAGCAAAATATTATGAGGGCGATAATTACCTTTTTACTGAGAGAATGTTTTCCCTTAATCAAAGAACAGCTTTTGCCCGTTTATACCGTTACTTTTCAAAAGTTGGAAAGAATGGAAATTTTTATGGGGTTTTCCGGAATCACTTGTTATTGGAAAAGCCGATCGGCCTGCATATCGGATGTGACTGGTCATTCATGGCGAAATTAGCTATATTAGGAAAACTGACTTATACTGATGCCAGCAGTTATCACAGGTCAGCAGAAGGTAATTCAGGTACGAAGAAAAAAATGATCAAAAAATTTTCATTCAATAAAAAACAATCCCTTTTTTTTGAAACATACACTGCCTATTTGATCTCATCAAATATCTTTAATGACAGTACTGTAAGTAATAGCTATAATTATTTTCAGAAAAAGATTCTCGTAATCATGATCTTTTTACAGATGAATTATAAATTCTTAATTGATTTTTTAAAAAAGAAACTTGGGATCAGGGTTCATTGATGAACGCAGCCGCTTTTTTCGCAATATTTCCCCAATAAAAATGTTCAAAATAAATAGAAGGTATTATTAAATTGGTATCTGTATGAATGATTTTTCCAGCAAATTCATTCCAATCTTTATCTGCGGTTAGTTTCATTTTGTTACCTGTAATTTCAACAGGAATACCTGTTGCGCCACTGTAAGTACTGACTACAGAAAGATCATATCCCAGTGCTTCCACTACTTTTGTTTTTATTCCTCCGCCATCGGTTACAGGATTAATAAAAATATCGGAGCCTTTAAAATAGATATTAATGTCATCTACAAATCCGGCATATAAAATATTTTTTGAGGCATAGTTTTTAAGGTCATCATACTTGGTTGGTAAACCTCTTCCGCAAATGATGATCTTATATTTAAATTGTTTTTCGGCAAACAGGATCGGATTGATCTCCTTTAAAATGATATCTAATGCATCCTGGTTTGGTTTGTAATCAAGTGTGCCGTTAAAAAGTAACAATTTTGTATCGCTATCTACCTGGTGAAGTTTACACAATGCTTTTTTTGCCTGAGCTTTTTCTTCTGGTGCAGGAGGTTTTTGTAATTCAAATCCGTATGTAATGGTAGCACATTTTTCCGGAATCAATTTATAATTTGCTATTGCAAAATTTCGGTCATCCTCATGAATGAAAAAATTGTGATCTGCCTTTTGATGTACAAATTTCTCGTATAGCCATAAAATACGCCACCACCATCTGCCGGTACTTTTAAACCTGACCGATTCAATATTATGAGAATGAACGATTAGTTTAACTTTGCAAAACCATTTCAATAATAATCCCAACCAGCCATAATAGGGATGTTCGATGACCAGGTGGGTCAGTTTTTTTTCAAGTATTATTTTTCGCAGGGTAAAAAAGTAAAAAATATTGATATATCTGAGGATGTTATTGCTTAAAATATTCAAAACGGTATAATCAGAAACGGCACTGATATCATTTGCTTTGGTTGTAACACAAGTAACTTTGATATACTTTGATAAATAATCATAAAAGAAAGCGATTCCCTTTTGTCCTCCCATTTTTGGGGGTAAAAACGTATAAGAAACTAATGCTGCTATATTTGTTCGATTGGCCAATAGATCTGCTTGAATTCAATAAATGTATTGTTATACAAAATAAGACTATAAAAAAGAGTTTGAATACTTCATTTGTTTTGTTTCCTGTTTACCGGTTACAATAGTACCAATTTTAAAACCGGTATCATTATTTAAGTTTAAATTCTTCAACAACAATACCTGTAAAATCAACAGCACTTATTAAAGATGATTTTCCTTTTTTCAATGTGGTATTTTTTTCAATAATAAATGTTAACCCGTCATATAAGCCAAACATTTTCGTCATTTTGCTATCCAGATCAGTTAACCAATTGGCTGTTCCAATTCCAAATAATTTTTTGAAAAGAGGGGTAAATAAATTATAAATTCTGAAATGCAATTTAGTATCTGATTTTTTAAATCCTTCAGCAATAACACGTGGTACGATCAAAAGGGGAGATAATGTTTTTTCATATTTCAATGTAAAACCCAACTCTTTCAAATAGTCAAGTGAAGTACAGTCGAAGTAGTGTATATGTGCATGAGGGATCTTTTGTTCAATATTATAAGCAACGATCTCTTTTGTTTCATGCGGAACGGTAATGATCAAAACATTTTTAGTGATTCTTAATAACTCAGTTATGGCCAATTTGAAATCGGTAACATGCTCTATTGTTTCACTACAAAGCGTAAGTTCAAATTCATTGTCATGAAATGGCAACTTATGAATATCAGCGGGAATTGCATCGATATTAAATATTTTTTTAGCCATTTCACAGGCGTTTTCTGAAAGATCTGTTGACTTAACCGGGACATTGAATATTTTTTTTACCAGGTTTGCCGTATAACCTTCAGCTCCACCAATATCTACAAATGTTTTAAATTCATATTTATTGATTGCATTTAATACTGACTTGGTAACCATATATCTTGCTATACAACTGGTAGAACCTTTTGAGGTACGATACCCATAAATTGGCTGATGTGCGAAATAAACGCCATCAGTTGACATTTTAAACCTTTTCTCAAGGGTATCTTTTGTCGTTATTGTATACTGGTCCATAATTTATTTCATTCAGATCTGATCTTGAAAGGCAAGTTGAATTATTTTCCTGTTGCAATTTCCCAAAATCCTTTAAGTTTGATTTATCCCGAATTTAATTACTTATTAATCTTTCTTTCTAATAAAAAATACAATTGATAAAACGATTGCAAGGTATATTAAGACCGTACTCCAGATCGTGATCGTTCTGCCGGTCTGGAAGGAAACAGGTTCAAATTTAAAATCGATCGTATGACTTCCTGCCGGTAAATACATACCCCTTAAAACATAATTTGTTTTTACATAATCAGTTTTATTTCCATCAAGATAAGCGTTCCATCCTGCAGAATAATATACTTCACTGAAAACAGCAAATTGAGGCGAAGCTGATTTAATGCTATAAGTAAGCGCATCATTTTGACGTTGTTTCAGTTGTAATATGGCTGTGGAATCAAATTGCGGTTCCTGCTTGATACTCTTTTTAAAAGAAACTGAAACTACGGCAGTATCTCTTAAATTGGTATTATCCAAAGCAAGCATTTCCTCATTGGGAGAATTTACATATTTGATACCTTTCACCAGCCAACAGGTTCCAAATGCTCCCGGATTCAATTGTGCTGATTGTTTACCGGATTGATCCTGCATCAAAAAGTATTTGGTATTCAGCATATTGAAAACCTGCATATTACCTTTACCAAGTTGATGTTCTATCAGATCCTGGTACAAACCTAATTTTGCCGGCGAATATCCACCTACAGAATTGTGATGATACGATGTAAGAGATTCATTGGTAAAATTCGGAGATTGATTAAATACCCTGAAATTGGCATGATCTGGGTCTTGTAAAATCTGAACATCGGCAGGAGAGGGCGTAAAAATATCGCTTACCTCTTCAGGTTCCCTGAATTTATCAAAATCCAAATACCTTTTGTCAACCCCAATCAGGTCAAATAATGATAATGCAATTAATGAAATGGATAAGATCATGGCATTGATCTTCTTTTTTACAAATAAGCCTAATAAGAATACAGACAATAAAATAAAAATGATACTACGGATAAGGTCACCTGCCATCTGGCTTTTACGATCCTGCCTTAAGGCACTCATTAATTGTTTGCTGGTTTCATTTGCCTGCGATATCATCTCAGCCGGAGGTTGTTGTCCGGCAGGTACTTGTTGCAATATACTTTGCTTAAAATTATCCTTTATTTGAGTGTCGCCTTTACCGGTAAAATCTGCAGTAAAATAAAATGCACCCAGTAATACAATGAGTGAACCAGTAACCAGAACAGTTAAACGCAGTTTTTTCCAGGCATATTCCCAGTCGTTTTCCTCCTGTGTAAGTTTACTTACAGCCATAACAGCAAGTAATGGGATACACAATTGTGGTATAACCATCGCCATACTTGGCGCCCTGAATTTGCTATAAAAAGGCAAATAGTCCAACATGAAATAATTGAATGCCTGGAAATTACTACCCCATGCCAACACAATACCAATAAGGCTTGCGGCAATGATCCACCATTTGTGCCAGCTTTTTAAATAAATAATTCCAAAAATGAACAGGAAACAAATAACTGCTCCAAGGTATGAAGGGCCGCTGGTAGTTTCACTGAGGCTGCTCATGCTTCCCCAATATGAATATCCGTTTGTCATTCCCAATGCATTTTCCTCCGGTACACCCAACTCAGCTAGTTTTTCAACCATTTTTGCAGAAGCGTTGTGTTCATTACCACCATTGCTTCCACCATATAATCCGGGTACAATGAAAGTAAAAGTTTCCATTTTTCCCATGCTCCATCTGAAAGCATAATCCTTATCTAATCCGCCTTTGGTCTTATTTGTTTTATCATCTTTGTTTAAAGTAAGTTGCGACACACCGCCCCGCATGGTTTCTTTAGCGTATTCATATGTTGGTAAAATGGTAACAGCACATGCTGCTAATCCAATGACACCGGCTAAAAGAGACAGTGTAGCAGCTTTTAAAGCATGTATTGTTTCACCTTCCTTTATTGACTTAATAATGAAAGCGATCACTAAACAAGCTGCAATAATTAATGTATAATAAACGATCTGTAAGTGGTTTTGAGAGATGAAGATGTAAGAAAATAATGCAGTCAGCGCAAAGCCTGTAATATATTTTTTTTGAAAAATCAGCAGCAACCCGGCTAAAACTGCAGGAGCGTAAGCCATAGCCAGCATTTTTGTATTATGTCCTGCAACTATGATAACGGGATTGTAAGTTGCATAAGCATAAGACAAAGCGCCTAATATACTTACCCAAACATTTGCTCCGGCAACGATACATAGCAAATAGAAACATAAACAGGCCAGGAAGAAAAAAACGGATGGCTGGGGTAAGCCCAGAGACAGGATCTCAGTAAAAAAATTAAGTGGTTTGGCAATATTGGTATTGGGTTCACCCGCGATCTGGTAAGCCGGCATACCGCCAAACATACTATTCGTCCATAAAGGAAATTTACCGGTTTTTTCCTTTACCTCAAATGATTGCTGTGCAGTTCCTTTCCAGCCCTGAGTATCATGCTGGTTCAGTAC
Organism: Ferruginibacter sp.; assembly: GCA_031373525.1. Lineage (GTDB taxonomy): Bacteria > Bacteroidota > Bacteroidia > Chitinophagales > Chitinophagaceae > Ferruginibacter. The sequence continues at coordinate 34,774 of JANMMS010000083.1, read as the reverse complement.
TTTTCCTTCCAGGGCAGGTTTACAGTAAACAATTGAAACGATCACAAATACTACGATAGCTATTAAGTGCGGAAGCAACTTTTTTACATTGATATTCTTCATGAAGAAAAAATTTATTTTAGCAAATTAATGCTATTTATCAAAGCAAATAAAAAAAGCAGCACAATAATTTGTGCTGCCCGGTATATTTATGCAAAATAAATTAATTTGATTTTGCCAGATTATTCTGTGTTATTATTTTGTTCAGCACTTTTACAGATTGATCTATATAAATATCATCACTCCTTACTTTAAGCCATTGTTTGTTCTTGTCAATTTTATCTTTATCTGCATTGATAACCAATGTATCGGATGATAAGTTATTTAGTGCCATTGGATTTGGTAATTTGTACAATGTTTCGATCTGTTTAAACAGATCTTTTAATTCTTTTTGCTCGTCTTTGTATTTATCAATATTAAGTGAATATTCCCTTTCACTAAACTTCTCCAGTAACGCAACATTTGCTTTAAGTTTGCTGAATGTTGGATTTTGATTGATCTCATTTATTACATTCGTCAACAGGGAAGATGTACTGAAGTTACTTATCCAGGGTTTATAATCTGCAGTAGAAATTTCATCCCAACTGAGTGCATTGGGATTATCTTTTTCCCTGAACTTTAAATACTCCATTCTATCAGGAAGTACGATATCCGGTGTTACACCTTTTAGTTGTGTAGCATCGCCGTTGATGCGGTAAAATTTTTGCAAGGTCAGTTTTACCGTTCCAAGATCATCAGGTTTTTTCTCTGAAAATAATGGATTTTCACTTTCAGGAATTAAAGAGATATTTCGCTGAACAGTTCCTTTTCCATAAGTAGAGGTACTACCGATAACAAAGCCTCTCTTATAATCCTGTATAGCTGCCGCAAAAATTTCTGATGCGGAAGCACTTGTTTCATCAACCATAACTGCAAGCGGACCATCATATTGAACCGTTTTGTCCCTGTCGCGTAATACATTTGCTTTTTCATCGCGGCCTTTTACCTGGCAGATGGGGCCTTCTTCGATAAATAACCCGGCCATTTGTACAACATCATATAAAGAACCACCGCCATTTCCACGAAGGTCTAAAATAATGCCATCTACTTTTTCAGCTTTTAGTTTATCAATTTCTTTTGCAACATCAGTTGCACAACGTGGCCCTTTAGGATGTTCGAAGTCGGCATAAAACTCCGGTAAATATATATAACCGATCTTATTTTCTCCATTAATAATTGCAGATTTAGCAAAAGTATCTTCAAGCTTTATGTCGTCCCTTAGCAGTATGATCACTTTAATGGTACCATCGATACGCTTAACTGTTAAGCGGACTTCTGAACCCTTTTGTGCTCCACGTATTAATTTTACAGCATCCGATACAGCATATCCGGTTACATCAACGGGTTCTTCTGTTCCCTGGCCAACTTTTATTATTTCATCATTCTCTTTCAATTCTCCGCTTTTCCATGCAGGGCCACCACTGATAAGACTGGAAATTTTAATTTTACCATCATCCTCTTTAAGTTGTGCGCCAATTCCAAAAAAACGTCCACTCATTGATTCGTTAAATGATCTCAGATCAATAGGAGGGAAATAAGTACTGTGAGGATCCATTGTTCCTGTAATAGCATTTACAAACGTGCTGAAATTTTCATCAATGGATTCCCTGCTCTTTTTTGTTGAATAATATCTTTCAATTGACTTCCTGGCCTGATCTCTTGCTTCTCTTTCAAGAGTAGAATCAGCTTTAAAAATAAAATCTTTTTTACCCTTATTCTTTTCTCTTTCTTCTAAAAGATCAACATACTTCCCAAGTACATTAAATTTTAATCTTTTTTTCCATGTTTCAAGTCTTTCGGCTTCATTTTTCGGAAATTCAATTTTATCAGGATCCATTGCAATAGATTCATTTTTTGTAAAATCAAATGGTTTTGATAAAATACTGGCATAAAAACCAGATACTTCATTGAGTCTTTTTAAATAAACTTCATTGATAGCATAAAAAGATTCCAATTCATTGCCATGAATCTCGTCATCGATCTTTGACTCAAATTTTTTAAAACCCTGGATATCGCTTAACAGAAAAATATTTTTTTCATCATCCAGGTCTTCTGTAAACTTTTTTAAAACGGATTTGCTGAAAACATCATCTATTTTCTTAGGACTGTAATGTCCTTCTTCTAATAAAATACCTACATTTTTTAAAACTTTGGTATACCTGCTCTTAGGGTTATCATCTATATCTGTCTTACCCTGTGTTTGAAATGCGAAAAAGGAACTGGTGGCTATCAGTAGCAATGCTACCGGGATAAATTTTTTACTCATCATAAATGCTGCAATTTTTTGCATGTTGTAAAAATAACGTAAAATAGCTTGTGGCCGTTTAGAGATAACGCAATATTTGCAATAATGTTTTGTTAAACGATACTTAAGGAACTTAATATGGATGGAAGGTAAATTATATATATAAAAAAATCTTCCGGATGGGATTTTCCGGAAGATTTTTGGGTAATCGAGGGGGCTCGAACCCCCGACCCTCAGAATCACATAGTGAATCAGCTGATTTTTACTTTAGAAGCCATTACTAGACGAGAGTAAAATGTTTAAAACAGGGTAGTCTTTTATATGGACATCGCTTACAGTAAGGATTCTAAAAAATTAAAGAAAGATATGGACTAATCCTATCTTCTGCGAGTTTTACATACTTAGGCTCATTATCATAACCAATAAACTTGCGACTAGATTTTAGTGCTGAAATTCCTGTTGTACCGGCACCCATAAAAGGATCTAAAATAATATCATCAGTAAAAGAATATAATTGAATTAGTCGATAAGGTAACTCCTCAGGAAACGGAGCCGGATGACCTACCTTCCTAGCACTTTCAGGATTCATTAGCCAAACTGATTTAGTCCAATCAGTAAATTGTTGACTTGTAATAGTGTTTTTTTTATCACCTTTCTCTCTTTTATAATCACCTTTGCTAAAAACTAAAATATACTCATGTGTATCTCTTAAGGTAGGATTACTAGCAGATTTCCAACTTCCCCAGGCACAAGAAACTCCAGCACCGGCGCCTTTATTCCATATTATCTCACCTCTCATATTAAAACCTAAATCAATCATGATTTTTGAAATTGAATCACTTAAAGGGATGTAAGGTTTTCTTCCAACATTAGCAACATTTATACAAGCTCTGCCACCGTTTACTAGCACTCTATATGTTTCTTTAAAAACTCCTTTTAGTAAGTCTAAGTATTCTTTTAATGACAAGTCCTCATCATATTCTTTACTAACATTGTAGGGAGGTGAAGTAATCATTAAGTGAACACTATTATCTGGAATATTATCCATATTAGTTGAGGAACCTAGTATTATTGTATTTTCTATATCAATAGGGAATTCATTTTCTATTAGAACTTTTTTACCATTTTTAGGTAAATCTTTATAAAGTTTGGATGAATAAAATTTTTCAGAATTATGACTGGAACGACTTGTAGTTCCAAATGAACTAGTTTCTGTCTTCTTTTTAGAAGTCTCTTTACGTTTGATATCTTTCTCCATTATCTTCTCCATTGTCAATATTTTTAATTCAAAATTATAGTAACCTCATTGAAAGAAATTATTTTATTTTTCCTCAACATTTATTCTTTTATATATATTACCTATTTCATCATTATCAGTGTAGTAAAGTTTAGCTTCTGGAACACCTTTGAATTGCCCGTGTGAATATCTGCACTCAACTCTGACATTTATGTGCGAAACTTTTTCATTGGCGATAAACTTAAACTTAAAATACACATTTAATTGCGATTTTGGAACTAAAACAACAATTGAATCCAATTCGACATCAACTTCATCAAATGAAGGAACCTCAAGCAAAATCGGCGGGGATCCAACCTTTGCAAATAAATAGCTGTCATCATAAATTTGAAATAACCCACAGATAGATTTTTTATCAATATTTAAGTTTTTTTCGATAAAATCTTTGAGGTTTTTACCTGCTGTTTCTGAACATGCTTTCTTTAGTCTTATGTATTCATTATCATCATCCATTTTAAAATTAATCCATTTACTAAAAGTATGCTCAATTAGATACCCACCAACTTTCCTATTAAATTCTACTTCATTTATTTTATCAGTTTTTTTAATTGTAGTAGAAGTATTGTTAACTAAAAAAATGATATCATCACTGGCTCGTATTAATCTACATTCTCTCTTTAGATTATCAATTATAATTCCGTCTTGTGTGGTTTCAAATAATCTTTTAAGTGTGTAACTAAACCATTCCTCAAATAATTTTGAAGCATATAATCTGAATATATGAACAGTTTTAAAGGGCGGTTTATATTGAGTCAGAGAGTTTATATAATCAGATAACGCAGGATTTTTTAAAATATAGCTATGTTCTTTTAGTGATATCCCTTTATTGCCTATTTTTATATCATAAGGGTATATAGAATTAACTTCAGCACCAATCCAATTTATATCACCATCATAATTCATAACTTTTCTTATAGCTTGGCCAATCATAAAACCATTATCAAGAATAGGTTGATAGTCATCAAAATTATCTAATGACTTGAGTTTATCTATTTCAATAGCATTTTTATCATAGTTTTTTAGATTATTCCTTAAGAATAAAATGTAATCAGATATAGGGATTTTATCTACTGTGATATTCTTAAATCCAAAAACTACACTTGTTTCTCTTAAAATTGTTTTAATGTCAGCCATTTGAATACTTTTATTAGCACAATTTAGTAACAATCAAATTGGATTTCAACTATCTAATCACACAATCATTTTACTTCATTAGTTAGTTATTTGTAAAAGATAGTATAGAATATATTAATCGGGAGATTATCTTCAGTTTAGACTTTATTTATTCCGTGAATTAATTTAGCAAAAACAGCATTGAGGATAATTCAAAAAAAGAGAAAAACACCATAAATTTGGTGTTCTTCTATGCGGAGAGAGAGGGATTCGAACCCCCGGACCTGTAACAGTCAACGGTTTTCAAGACCGCCGCATTAGACCGCTCTGCCATCTCTCCTCGGTAAAAGTAAGGGTATAGGTTTTTAGTAACAAAAATATTTGAGATAATATTATGGTTCTTATCATTTTAAAAAGAAAAATTCAACTTCATGTATTTGATTTAAGTTCCCATCCAAAGAAAACAGATGATTGAGTAGACTATGTAATTACAGTTAAAAACTGAAGTTTGATTATTTGGAAAAAATGATATACAACTATGGTCTATTCTATATCTTTACTTGAAATATGATCAACACATAGTAGTTTAATATCACTTACAAAATCGCTAAAAGTATTGACGATTCATGCTAATTTTTTGCTCAAAAAAATGAGGCAGCCTCATTTTAGAAATGAGACGGCCTCTTTGGAGTGGGTAATCGAGGGGGCTCGAACCCCCGACCCTCAGAATCACAATCTGATGCTCTAACCAACTGAGCTACGACTACCGTTTTGAGTTGCGCTGCAAAAGTAGATAAAAACTGCGCTCATACAAAATTATAGTTTGAGAAATTAACCTGAAAACAATAAATCCTGAAGTATAAATAGAGGAAAAATACATTTCATGAAGTCGTTATTACTTCTTCATTGAATTTATTATATACCTCTTGAGAATTTGAACAGCCTGTTTAATTTGCCTACTTTTGCATCCGAAATTTCATTCATGGATCCAATAGCTTACCTGGTCATAATTTTTTTCTCATCATTAACGGGGTGGTTTATTCCATGGATTTTGATAAAGGGATTGTTCTGGCCAATTAAACCAATAAATATTGCCGGTATCAGGCTGCACGGGATAATTCCTTCAAAGCAGGGGTATCTTGCAGAAAAAATTGGCAAAAGCTTTCAATCAGCTTTTGAAGCATATAAAGGCCTGGATGAAAAACTTGCCAACCCGGTATTACTTGAAAAATTACGACCTGAAATAGAAGTCCATATTGATCATTTTTTGAAAGAAAAATTAAAAACAGTTTTTCCGATTCTGGCTCCCTTTATAGGAGATAAAACCCTGAATCAGTTTAAGAATGCCTTTTTAACAGAGATTGATAACCTGTTACCAGTTTTAATCAATAACTATATGAGTGAATTGAAAAAAGAAATAAAATTAGATGGCATCATTTCAGATAAATTTAATGCCTTATCAATGCAAACTGTAAAAGATGTTTTTCATAAGAACATGAAAAATGAGTTTAGGTATTTTATGGCCGCATCTACTTTGTTTGGGTTGATTAGTGGCATTTTGACCTCAGTTATACTATTTTTTATGATGAAATGACCTTAAATGAAATAACCTGTTACGCAGCGGAAAAAAAATTATGAAATTCTACTCAATTGTATCCATAATATTATTTTTAAACATTCTTGGTAATCCCATTACTGCCCAGGTAAATGGAAGTAACCAAAATAAGCCGGGTAATCAAAATATGAATTCGGGGCGTTTTTATGGAAAAGTATTTGATGAAAATGGCAAAGCGGTTGAAGGAGCTTCTATACAGCTTATTCAGAATAAAATGGATACGGTATTGAAGAAGAAAAGAGATTTTGTTTTAGCAATAAAACTATCAGATAAAAAAGGCGATTTCAGTATTGAAAATTTACCGGTCATGGGTAGTTTTCGATTAAGGATAAATGCTATCGGATTCAAATTGTATGATGAAAAACAATCTTTTAACCTTGATATGAATTCGGCCAAAAATGGTGACTTTTCGAATTTGCTCAGCATGACTGATAAAGACCTGGGTAATATCAGGCTTTTTACTGATTCAAAACAACTGCAGAACGTTACAGTAAATGCTACCAGGCCATTGTTGCAGCTTTATCTTGACAAAAAAGTATATAATGTTGAAAAAGACATTACCAGTGCGGGGGGAACAGCGTTGGATGTTATGAAAAATGTTCCATCTGTAAATGTAGATATTGATGGAAATGTTTCTTTAAGGAATGCTCCACCACAGATATTCGTTGATGGAAGGCCTACAACTTTATCGCTTGAACAGATACCAGCAGACCAGATCGCCACTGTTGAGATCATGACCAATCCTTCGGCAAAATATGATGCCAGTGGCGGAGGTGCAGGGATACTGAATATTGTACTGAAAAAGAACCGGAAAACAGGATACAACGGAAATATTCGTGCAAATATTGATTCAAGAGCCAGGGCAGGATTTGGTGGTGAAATAAATATCAGGCAAAATAAAATAAATCTATTTGCATCTGCTAATGCAAATATGCGAAAAACGATCAGTACGGTAAATACTGCCAGGACTGACTTCTTAGGAAACAATACCGCTCATTTTATCCAGGCAAACGATCCGGTTGGCCAGGGGTTTTTTACTTTTGGCAGGCTAGGGTTAGATTATTTTATAGACAATAGAAATACACTAACAGTTGGCGGAAATATTGTACGAGGTCAATTCAAAAACAAGGACCTGATCAATATCTACAGAGATACCATCAAACCAACTGATATTATCATTGAAAGCGGACTGCGGAACCTCATGGCTGTTACAGATTATAAGAATTTCGGTACCAGCTTAAGTTTCAAACACAATTTTACGAAAGCCGGGAAGGAACTAACTGCAGATGTAAATTATAATTACAGTAATAATTTTAATACATCAGATTACAGGAATCAATATTTTGATGTTAATAATGATCCGATCAGTAAGAATGTTGAAAGGTCTTCCGGTGGGGGAAACACTAAATATTTTACAGCTCAGACTGATTTTATTAATCCGATCACCCAAACCCAAAAAATGGAAATGGGTTTACGGATGGCATTACGGAATTATAATAGCAATAATGATAATTTCATTCAGGACATTAACGGAATTTATATATATATCCCTTCACTGAATGTGAAATATAAATATGATGATGCAGTTTATGCTGCATACACTACTTATTCACAACAGTTAAAGAATTTTAGTTTTCAACTTGGTTTGCGTATGGAAAGTTCGCGTTATGTTGGGGAACTTACTACAAAGAGCCAGCAATTTTCCAATCAATATCCGATAAGTCTTTTTCCAAGTATTTTCCTTTCACAAAAAATTGGAAAACGTTCAGACCTCCAATTGAATTATTCCAGGAAAGTAAACCGGCCTAACTTTTTCCAATTGATACCGTTTGTTGATTATTCTGATTCTTTGAATTTAACAGTTGGTAATCCGGATCTGGTTCCTGAATTTACAAACCTGCTTGAACTTATATATCAAACCCAGTATAGTAAAAGTAATTCTCTCTTAGTAAGTTTATATGGACGTTATACAAATGATTTAATAACAAGATATCAATACAAGGATGCAAATCCTGATCCTTCAAAATCTGATAGTATCTTATTTACAAGTTATGCAAATGCAAACAGAAGTTATACTTATGGAATAGAACTTACCGGCAAAAATAAAATTGCAAAATGGTGGGATCTGATATTAAATATGAACCTGTACAATTCAACGATTGAGGCAAGTAATTTAGCCGGAAGTACTGACAACAGTCAGTCTAGTTGGTTTGTAAAAATGAATAACAGTTTTAAACTTCCCAGGAACTTTTCTATTCAATTAACCGGAGATTACCAATCTAAAACCTTAGTGCCCGTTAATAGCGGCAGAGGAGGAGGAGGAGGAGGAGGCATGATGTTTGGAGGTGGTTCTCAACCTTTTTCACAGGGGTATATTAAACCAATTTACAGTGCTGATATCGCCATCAAAAAAGATTTCCTGAAAAATAATGCTGCATCACTAACTCTTCAATTCAGTGATATTTTCAGAACAAAAAAATATGAAACACATACAGAATCATTATTTTTTAATCAGGATAATTCACGTCGAAGAGATCCACAGGTCGTCAGATTAAATTTCAACTGGCGTTTCGGAAAATTTGATGTGGCTTTGTTTAAACGAAAAAATATGAAGGGTGAAGCTGAGAATATGCAGAATATGCAGCAGAATTCGCCCAATCAGTAAGTGAAATATTTAGGCAATGGTTGAGGTTAAGTGGATAGTCTCTTTAAACCTCAACCTTTGCCTTAACCTTCGTTACTTTATAAATATCTTTCTTCCACAATATTTTTATGATGATTGAAATGACCGGCAATTACATAACCCAAAGCTAAAACAGTTACCGGTTTATTATTAGCCAAACCCGAATAATGTAAAACATCATCAGTAAAACTATTGAATAAGATCACGGTGGCTTTTCTAACAGCAATCAGTTCTTCGCATAGATCTTTCCAGTTCCTGTTATTTGCATTTGAGTTTGCAGCATATTCATTTTCATCAAAACCGGGTAGTGAATTTTTTTCTTTTCTTGCAAGAGCAAGCGCCCTGTAATTGAATATTCTTTCCGTATCTATGATATGCTGCAGCAATTCTTTTAATGTCCATTTGCCGGGTGCGTAAGGATCATTTGATTTTGCTTCAGGTATTGAAACAAAAAAATTATTGATATCACTCTCTTGATTTTTTAATGCATCCTTCAGGTTGTCTTCAACAACAAGATCAATATAATTTTTGAAATATGGCGTGAATGTACCATCAACAGGCTTTGACATAATAGCTGGTTTTGTTTGAATATATGCGATATAATTTAAATGATAATAACTAAAAATATCTTAACCCATTTTTATTTTCTTCATTTTGGGCTTTGGTAAAACAGTTTTTTCTTTTTCATTATTCATGATTCCTGCCAGTTTTACTGCTTCATAAGCATTTACAATTCCTCCTGTTTTTGATATTTCGTTCAAGTTAACCTTGTTTTCAGTACCGGGAATATTTACCATTTCATCAGGCACAGTTGCTGTTCTTTCAATAATATACTTCAATTGTTGGGGTGAAAGTTTAGGATAGTATCCCAGTATTAAAGCAGCAATTCCGGAAACTATCGGGCTGGACATACTAGTTCCACTCGCTTTTCCGTATGTGTTTTTGCCGGGTATGGTTGAATAAATATTTACACCAGGTGCAAAAACATCTACTTCAGACTTTCCATAATTGCTGAAATTGGCTGCTAGTCCATCATCATTGATATTACCGCTGGCACCAACAGTTATTACATTAGTAGCCCTTTCCTTTTTATTCAAATAAACAGGGTTTGGAAAGTTATCAGCAATATCAATATTCTTGGAATCATTCCCGGCTGCATGAACCAGTAAAACTCCCTTACTTTCTGCATAGCGGAAAGCATCATCAACCCATTGTTTATGCAGTGAAAGATCTTTCCCAAAACTCATGTTGATGATCTTTGCTCCATTGTCAACTGCATAATATATTGCATTGGCAATATCTTTATCGTACTCATCACCATCTGGAACCGCACGCAGCATCATGATCTGTACATTGTCTGCAATGCCATCAATTCCTTTATTATTATTTCTTGCAGCAGCAATGATACCCGAACAATGGGTGCCGTGAAAAGAAAAATCAGCCATGATATCATTGTTGCCATAATTGCGGTCATTGATATTTGTTTCGTCATCTCCAATGATCTCTTTTCTGAAACGACGGGGTGGGGTAGTTGCTGCATCAGCTTTGCGAACCTTTGCCTTCAGGCCTTCCAGCAGATCTTTATTTGTTATACTAAAGTCTTTATTATCATTTGCTATTTCTAAAAGAATAGAACGGGTTATGCGTGCAAACAAATAACTGGTTGTATAATCTTTCAGGTCATTTGCATTGTATTCTGCCTTTCCCAGGTCAAGTTTTATAATAGAGTCACCTGCTATCATTTTTGGAAGTGTAGATTTTATTGCAGCGATCTCTTCAGTATCAATTTCACCAAAGAGCCATACTTTTGCTTTGTTGAATGTTTGATATTCCAACCTTTCATTTTCTGTCAATTTATTTGTGTCAATGGAAATTCCCTCCCACTTTGATTTTAAAGTATAATAGATCCTGGCGGCTTCATAACTTTCTTCTTTAACATTGCGTCCATCCTTATTTCCTAAAAAATTCCAACCATGTATGTCATCAATGTACCCGTTATGATCATCGTCAATACCATTACCCGAAATTTCTTTCTGATTCGTCCACAAAACCGGCTTAATATCTTCGTGAAGGGTATCAATACCAGTATCAATTACTGCAACAATAATACGATTGCTTTTTAGTTTTTTGGATTTAAGCAGGGAATAAGCATTTTCAAGGCTAACGCCATAATATCCTGTTTTTATGAGGTCGAGCTGGTACCAGTTATTTGGGATAGTTACTTTTTCCTTCTTTAATACGTTGTCTTGTGCAAATGCCCAGACATTTAATAGCAATACAGTTATAAAAAAATTAATGAAATGTTTCGACATTATTTTCAAAGTTATTGATGCGAAAATAATAACACTTCATCAAATTTAACCGGGTTGTATTGAATTTTAGCTAAACTTTAAAGATCAAATTTTATGCCCTGGGCCAAAGGAAGTTTGTCAGTATAGTTTATAGTATTTGTTTGTCTGCGCATATATACTTTCCAGGCATCACTTCCACTTTCGCGGCCACCTCCGGTTTCTTTTTCACCACCAAAAGCTCCTCCGATCTCTGCGCCGGATGTTCCGATATTTACATTGGCAATGCCGCAATCGCTTCCCGTCTGCGATAAGAAATGTTCTGCTTCCCTGAGGTTATTTGTCATTATTGCTGAAGACAGGCCCTGTGGAACTCCATTCTGTAAAGCAATTGCTTCATCCGCTGTTTTATATTTCATCAGGTATAAAATGGGTGCAAATGTTTCATGCTGCACAATGGCAAAATCATTTTTCACTTCGGCTATACATGGCTTCACATAACAACCGCTTTCATAACCTTTCCCTTTTAAAACACCGCCTTCCACAATAAATTTTCCACCTTCTTCATTACATTTTTCAATGGCATGGAGGTACATTTTAACAGCATCTTTATCGATCAATGGTCCCACATGATTTTTTTCATTCAGTGGATTACCGATCTTTAGCTGTTTGTAAGCATTTACAAGGCTTTCTTTGAATTTATTGTATACTTTTTCATGAATGATCAATCTTCTTGTAGAAGTACAACGTTGACCTGCTGTGCCTACTGCGCCAAAAACTGCAGCGGTCAAAGCAATGGACAAGTCAGCTTCTTTTGAAATAATGATGGCATTGTTTCCTCCAAGTTCGAGTAAACTTCTTCCAAGCCTTTGGCCAACTGCAGCAGCAACAGATTTGCCCATACGGGTACTTCCTGTTGCAGATAGCAATGGAATTCTTACATCATTACTCAACCATTCTCCAATATCCCTTCCGCCGGTTATTAAACAACTAACCCCTTCAGGTACCTGGTTCTTTTTAAAAACTGTCTGGATGATCTTCTGACATGCAATTCCGCATAATGGCGCTTTCTCACTTGGTTTCCAAATGGATACATCCCCGCAAACCCACGCCAGCATACTATTCCAGCTCCATACCGCCACCGGAAAATTAAAAGCCGAAATAATCCCAACCAAACCAAGTGGATGATATTGTTCATACATACGGTGGCCCGGGCGTTCACTGTGCATGGTAAGTCCATGTAGTTGTCGTGAAAGCCCAACAGCAAAATCGCAGATATCGATCATTTCCTGAACTTCGCCCAAGCCTTCCTGTAAGCTCTTACCCATTTCATAACTTACCAATTTGCCTAAGGATGCTTTATTCACTCTTAATGCTTCACCAACCTGGCGTACGATCTCACCACGTTTTGGTGCAGGCCATTTACGCCATTCAATAAAAGCCTGTTCAGCATTCTTAATTACAAGATTATAAGCGGTCCAGTCGGCAGCAGTTACCGTACCGATCAGTTTGCCGTCGACCGGTGAAAAAGAATTTATTTTTTCACCGGTCGACTTTATCCAGTTTGATCCTGTTGAAACCCCCGGATTTTGTTGATTAATATTCAATGCTTTTAAGAAATCCATGTCAATATTTTTTGATGATCTATTTTTGTTTTGCAAGTTACCGAATAAGGGTGGAATCTGTTCATGCAAACAGATTCCGGTTACCTGCATTTATTCAATATTGTTCTTTATCATTGGGAAAATCGCTGCTTTTTACATCAGATATATAATGTTTTACAGCAGCAGTTATTTGTTCATGCAGATTCAGGTACTGCCTCAAGAACCTTGGTTTGAATTCGGTATTTATTCCAAGCATATCATGCATGACTAAAACCTGCCCGTCGCAATTTCCTCCGGCCCCAATTCCAATGGTTGGTATGTGTAAGCTTTCAGAAACTACTTTTGCAAGTGTTGCAGGAATTTTTTCTAGCACGATCGCAAAACAACCGGCTTCCTGGAGCAGGATCGCATCTTTCTTTAATTTTTCAGCTTCCAATTCTTCTTTAGCTCTGACATTGTATGTGCCAAATTTGTATATACTTTGGGGGGTTAATCCAAGATGTCCCATAACCGGAATCCCGGTACCCACGATCCTTTTTACTGATTCTACTACTTCTTCACCGCCTTCCAGCTTTATTGAATGTCCGCCTGTTTCTTTCATGATACGAATAGCAGAGTTCAATGCTTCTTTTGAATTTCCCTGGTATGATCCGAATGGCATATCAACCACCACCAGGCATCTTTCAATACCTCTTACAACACTTTGTGCATGATAGATCATTTGATCCAGCGTGATAGGAAGCGTGGTTTCATGTCCTGCCATTACATTGCTGGCACTATCGCCAACTAAAATGATATCAATGCCTGTTGCATCAAATATTTTTGCAAAAGAATAATCGTAAGCAGTTATCATGGAGATCTTTTCTCCGCTTGCTTTCATCTTTTGCAATGTATTGGTTGTGATCTTTTTTATTTCTTTGTTAACTGACATGATTATAAATTTAGTATTGAGAAAACAGCGAAGTAGGGGAGATGGCTCTGCATTAGAATAAAACAAATCCTGGAGCGTTCGCTTGGGAATGTAAATGTAGGGAAAAAGCTGTTAGCTATTAGCTGTAAGATTGCTTGTTAAATTCGATCTATTTTAAAAAAAGGTACTATCCATGATATTCCTGCTAATAGCTAATAGCTTGAGGCTTTTTCATCTCTTCCCACAAATGCTGGATCAATCCATCTGCCAGCCCGATCTTTGGTATATAAATATTCTCCGAATTTGCCCATCTCATGATATTGATATAGATCAGCAGGGCAGGAACGATCACATCAGCACGGTCTGCTCTTAAACCGTATTTAGATATCCGCTCTTCAAGCGGAACAGCTTCCAACTCACGGTAATAATCCCTTAGCAAGTCCAGTGGGATAGGTTTGCCGTCTTTTTTCTTGGTCAATGAGAATATTTTATTGATATTACCACCACTGCCAATGGCTACCACTTCTTTATGCCCTTTGGTAATAGCTTTTATCTCTTCTTTTAAAATATCCCATTCTTCTTCTGATACTTTATTTTTTAATAACCTGATTGTTCCAATGTTATACGATTTTTTAAAAACCAAAATACCATTGCTGAAAAAAGATAATTCAGTACTTCCACCTCCTACATCTATGTACATATAACTGTGGTCCTTATCCATATTTTCTGCTACATGATTTTCATAAACGAGATTTGCTTCCATGTCGCCCGAAATAACTTCAATTTCAATTCCTGTTTCTTTTTTTACATTTTGAATTATTTCTGATGCATTTTTAGCATCCCTCATAGCACTTGTTGCACAGGCTTTTACAGCATCCACCTGATAAGCTTTCATTAAATGCTGGTAAGCTTTCATTGTCTGCATCAGCATTTCTTGTCTGCTTTCTGAAATGTAACTGTTTTCAAAAACATCAAAACCAAGCCTTAATGGAACACGGAAAAGATTCATTTTTGTAAATACAGGCCTGGCTTCGTCTATTTGTGATACCTCTGTTATTAAGAGCCGTGCCGCATTACTACCTATATCAATCGCTGCGAGTTTCAAAAGGTAAATATTTATTTGAGTTAAATCTTATTTCTGTATGACAAAATTCGTTTAATTCATTCATATTATTGAATAAAAAAAAGATGGTGTTATTTCTGTGGATAATTCATTGCTGTTTACAAAGGAATACTCGGGGTGAAACTTATTTTTTATACAGGTAGTAATAAGTTTCAACCTGAGAGCGGACTTTTTTGGTATTTCGGGGATTGATATACTGGTTGCTGAGATCATTATCTATTACCCTGGCTTTGATGTTGTCATGTAATTGTATATTCAACAAGTCTTTTATTTCTGCCTGCATATCCTTTTCAAGAACCGGGCAAGCGACTTCAATACGGTGATCAATATTTCGCACCATCCAATCAGCAGAAGAAATGTACACTTTTTCCTTTCCACCGTTGTAAAAGATCATTACCCTTGAATGTTCAAGGTATTCATCAATTATGCTGATAGCCTGTATCGGGATCTTATATTTTTTACTTTCGGTATACATACAACAGATCCCTCTGATGATCATTTTTATTTCAACTCCTTCCCTGGCTGCTTCATCTAATTTTTCGATCAGTAATTCATCACTCAGCGAATTTAATTTAAGCGTAATGGAGGCATGTCTATTCTTTTTTGCTTCTTTTATTTCCTTGTTAATAAAAAGAATTATCATCCTGCGCATATTGACAGGGCTGATGATTAGTGTGTTGCAGGCTTTCAAAAACTCTGATCTGTTTATGGGATTTTCAAGGTAGAGAAATATCCGGTTTACATCGGCCATGATATTCCTGTCAGAAGTAAGTAAACAATGGTCGCCATAAACCCGGGCTGTTCTTTCATTGAGGTTTCCGGTACTTACAAATCCATAATGTGTTGTAATATTATTTACCCTCTTTTTAATCAGGCATAATTTAGCATGAACCTTCAATTCCGGTACCCCAAGTAAAACTTTTACTCCTGCATCTTCCAAAACGTTTTTCCAGATAAGGTTAGCTTCTTCGTCAAATCTTGCTTTTAATTCAAGCATGACAGTTACCTGTTTTCCATTTCTTACTGCATTGGTAAGTGCATTTATGATCTTTGACCTGCGTGCCAGCCTGTAGCATGTTATCTTTATGCTTACAACATCCGGATCAATGGCTGCTTCCCGCAACAAATCAATTATACTGTCAAAAGAATGATATGGAAAATGAAGCATAACATCTTTTACCAGAATTACATTTGTAACACTATTTGCCTGTTTTAACAACGGATGGGTAAAAGGTTTTTTTCGGTTACTTTTAACCTGAAAAACATCTTCAGGAAAATTAATAAAATCCTTAAAATTATGGATCCTTCCGCCGGCAATGATGTTGTCTTTATGTGAAAGGCCCATTCGTTTTATCAGGTACGAAAGGAGAGAATGATCTATTTCTTTATCATAAACCAAACGTACCGGTTTCCCTTTTTTCCTGTTCTTTATCCCCTTTTCAATTTTTTGTATTAGAGAAGTAGACACATCATTGTCGATATCTATTTCTGCATCTCTGGTTAATTTAATGGTATGTGCAGAAAACCGGTCATAGCCAAAAAAGGAAAATATATTTGGCAGGCAGAAGCGGATTATGTCTTCCAGGAGGATGATATATTGTTCATCATTTTTAGAAGGCAGAATCAAAAACCTCGGTAAATTTCTGGAAGGGACAGATACCAATGCAAATTTTTGTGGAATAGTTCTGTCAAAACGGGAGAGCCTGCATGCAAGGTAAATGGATTTGTCATTTAATGTGGGAAAGCCCTGTATGCTTTCGATCATGAGTGGTACAATATAGCTCCTGACTTCTTCATTAAAATAATTGAATACGAATCTCTGTTGGTTTGTATTCAGTTTTTTATCATCTATGAGAAAAATTTTTTGTTTTTTAAGTTCCCGGAGGATCTCAAACCAGATGCGTTCAAATTCTGTTTGCTGTATGATAACCTTATCCTGAATTTCTTCCAGTATATTTTCAGGGTTTACTTCCAGGTGCATTTTCGCTTTGTTTCCCAATTCTATCATTCGCCTGAGAGCTGCTACTCTTACCCTGAAAAATTCATCCAGGTTATTTGAAACGATACCTAAAAAATAGATGCGTTCCTTTAGCGGTACTGTTTCATCGGCTGCTTCCTGCAAAACCCTGCTGTTAAAAGCAAGCCAGCTGATGTCCCTGATGATCGTTTTTCTTTTTTGCAAAACAAGAAATTTATTAGAGATTAAAATAAATATTTAAACTTTCTTTTAGTGAGCTTCAATGTTAAGTTTAAATGAAATCTGTTTTATTCAATTAATTATGAAATTTGTTTATTCAATTTTTCAATTATAGCAGTTGTTGAAATACCTTCAATAATATCAGCAAGAATAACTTCTCCTCCGTTTGCAATTACTTCTTTGGCACCTGCTATCTGATCAATGGTATAATCTCCGCCCTTTACCAACACATCGGGCATAATTGCATTAATAAGATTTAGCGGGGTATCTTCTTTGAAAAGTATCACTGCATCAGTCATCAGCAAAGAAGCAAGTACCAGGGCTCTTGCATTTTCATTATTCACAGGCCTCATAGGTCCTTTTAATCTTTTTACGGAATCATCGCTGTTCAATCCCACAATCAATATATTTCCATAAGTTGCTGCTTGTGAAAGCGAAGCAATATGTCCTTCATGCAGGATATCAAATACACCGTTTGTAAAAACTATTTTTTTGTTTAATAGCCTCCACTGATTTACAGACCTTTCCAGATCAGATAAACTATAAATCTTGGACGGTATTATTTGTACTGACTTCATACTTGTTTTTTTTGTTCATATATGGAAGTAATAAAAGCGCAATAAGTCCGGATACAATTACAATACCGGTTGATATACTCCACATCAGCCATCCAAATGCAATTCCCAGTGTAGACTGTATGCCATATATAAGTAAGGTTTCCTTTACAAAAAACGGAAACGAACCTATTCCGCCCGGTGTAGCGATCATGGCTAATGTTGCGAGAGATAAAACCGAACATGCCGCTTTTATTCCCAGATGATATGTTCCCTGCATGGCAAAGAACCCAATATATATCTGTAACAGGTACATCGCCCATATGAAAATAGTATGGAGGATAAAGGCCCTGCGGTGCTTTAAGTTTTTAATAGATCTGAAACCTTCTCCAATACCTTTTAAAAAATTAGTAATTTTTAAAATGATATTACTTTCAGGAAATCTTTTAAAGAGAATATTAATGATAAAAAGTATTATTAAAAGCGTTGATACTGCGATTAATAATTTCCCCCATAATGGAAAACCGGATGAGATCGCTATATTCTGCAATGATCTTTTCACATAATCCCCAACAATATCAATTTGAATAATGACTGTGAAGAAAATAAAAATAATATAACAAACAAAATCAAATGCCTTTTCAACAATGATTGTCCCGATGAGTTTATCTACTTTTAGCTTTTCATAGCGTGCAAGGAAAGTACATTTCAATATCTCTCCTAACCTTGGTATAGCAGCATTGGCAAGATAACCGACCATGGTAACAGCAAAAGTATTCTTGAGAGTTGGCGCATAACCAAGCGGCTCCATTAGTAATTTCCAGCGCATTGCCCTGCTCACATAAACAACAATGCTAATTAATACAACCGGAACAACCAACCAGTAATTTGCATAGGTAAACGCTTCCCGAAAAGCTATCTTCTGTTCTGGGGTCATCGTTTTAAGCTGCCACCAAACAAGAAATATACCACCACCTAAAAAGATAATATATTGCAACAAAGAAAATAAACGTTTACGCATAATTGCCTACAAGTTACTAATGGTTTTAATAATAATCTAAAAACGATTTTCTAAAAATTAATTCAGAACCAGGTTATCAATTAAACGGACATCATTTAAATTTGTTGCTACCAACGCTACCAGCTTCTTTTGCCCATCCCAGTTTTCCAATAAAGCTAGATTTGAGGAATCAGCGATCTCAACATAATCTGTTTTAAAACCAACAGAAGCTAAATATTGAATTGCTTTTAATTTCAAATCATTTAAACTGCCTTTTTTGATCTCATTCTTAACAAGAGAAAGTGCTTCATAGATCTTGCCTGCAAGTATTCTTTCAGATTCATTTAGTCTTTTATTTCTGCTGCTCATTGCAAGGCCGTCTTTTTCTCTGAGTGTTGGGCAAATGATCAGCTCAATAGAATAATTTTTCAGCTTTAGCAATGTATCAATGACCATGCATTGCTGGAAATCTTTTTGTCCTAAATAAAGTTTAACCGGGTTAACTATCTCAAGAAAACGATCGATGACCTGGCAAACTCCCTGGAAATGTCCCGGCCTGTATTTGCCTTCCAGTACTGTTTCCAGGTAACCCAATTCATAATCAGATTTAGTATATCCGGGTGGATATATTTCTTCTTTATCCGGTAGAAATAAAATATCACAAGCTTGTTTTTCAAGCATATCAATGTCATTTTCAATGGTAACGGGATATTTTATAAAATCATTTGGGTTATTAAATTGCGTAGGGTTTACAAATATGCTGCAAACAGTTATATCATTTTCCTTTTTTGATCGTTCAACAAGTGAAATATGCCCTATATGTAAAGCCCCCATGGTAGGTACAAAACCTATGGTCTTGCCTTTGCTGCACTGGTTCTTTAAGAATGCAGTAAGTTCTTCAGAATTTTTATAAATGATCATTTTAAGGATTTAAATGCCTTCAAAGG
Organism: Ferruginibacter sp.; assembly: GCA_031373525.1. Lineage (GTDB taxonomy): Bacteria > Bacteroidota > Bacteroidia > Chitinophagales > Chitinophagaceae > Ferruginibacter. The sequence continues at coordinate 15,120 of JANMMS010000083.1, read as the reverse complement.
CTTGATGAATAACAATTTCAATAAAAAAACAGTAACTTTGCACACCATTTCAAAAAATATTACCGCATTTAACCAAGCGCAAATGTCTACAAAGAAAAGAATTTTATTTATAGCCAACGAAATGTCTCCGTATTTAGAGATGACAGAATTCGCTGAGATTGTAAATAAATTGGCTGTAATGTCAAATGATAATAACCTGGAAGTTCGTTGTATTATGCCAAGATTTGGTGTAATAAACGAAAGAAGACACAGGTTACATGAAGTTGTAAGGCTTTCGGGGATAAATGTTTCTATCAATAATGATGATTATCCGCTTGTAATCAAGGTGGCATCTTTACCAAATGCAAGATTACAGATATATTTTCTTGATAATGAAGACTTTTTTAAAAGGAAATCAATATTTACAGATGAAAAAGACGTTTGGTTTGATGATAATGGATTAAGAACTGTTTTATTCTGCAAGGGGGCTTTGGAAACCGTTAAGAAATTCGGATGGCCTCCCGATATCATTCATTGTAGCGGTTGGATGACAGGTTTAATTCCAATGTTCATAAAAGTAGCTTATAAAAAAGAACCAGTATTCAGCAACAGTAAAATAATATTTACTATTGGGCAAACTACTTTTAAAGAGAAACTGGGTTCAGATTTTTTAAAAATTGCATCGATCAATGACCATATTACTAAAAAAGAACTGGAACCTTTTAAGGATGTAAACAATGCTGCCATATTCCGTGGGGGTGCTGCATATGCAGATGCCATAACATTTGGAGCCGAAAATGTTGATAAAAAACTTGTTGAAGAATTTTCAAAAGTAAAAGGGAAAAGAATTTTAAAATACAATGCAGAAAGTGATTTAACAGACTATTTACAATTATATAACGACCTTGCTAAATAGTCAACAATCAAATTTTTATAAAAATTATTTTTGTGTTTAAAAGAATCTACTCACTAGCAATAACTTGCTTTATTTCTATAGTCATTTTAAATTGGAGCTGCACAAAATTAGATACAACCAATCTTGGAAGTGATCTGTTGCCTGCAGTTGATAACATAAATACATTTGCAGATACTTTTTTTATTAATGCAATTCAGAAAGACTACCTCGATACTACATTGGTTTCAAATACCGAATCTCATGTGTTGGGTAATATTACAAACGACCCGTTATTTGGCAAAACAAACGCTAATATTTACCTGCAACTAAAACCAGGTGCTTACCCATTTACGTTTGGTCCAAAAGATTCGTTAACCGGCCCAAATGCAGGCTTTGATTCTGTTGTATTGTGTTTGAGTTATCTGAGTTCATATGGCGACACCAATCAATTGCAACAATTAATCGTTAATGAAGTTGATGATAACCTGTTTAAAGATTCGGTTTATAATACCAATTACAAACCAAATGTTATTGGGAATCCTATAGGATCCAAAACCGTTGATATTACAAGGCTGGATGAATATACTTACTATGCAAATAAAAGAGATTCTGTTAAGAGCCAGATCCGTATAAAACTGGATAATTCTTATCTGATAAGGCTTATGAACGCAGATAGCACTGCCTTAACATCTACGGGAAACCATATTTTTTTTAATGATTCTGTATATCGTCAAGAATTTAAGGGATTGGGTATCTCTTCAGTACCCGGAACCGGAAATGCATTAATGTATATTAATCTTGCTGATACCAATACTAAACTGGAAGTGCATTTCAGGATCAGAAAAGATAATGGAAGAATAGATACTACTTATTCATCTTTTAAATTAAGAGCTATTCGTTTTCAAACCGCTACAGAATTAATTTATGCATCTGCTTCAGCCAATTATATTAAACGCGACAGATCCAATTCCCCTTCTGATATTCCTACTGTAGATGAAATATATTTGCAAACTCAGCCCGGAACATTTGCAAGCCTTTCTATTCCACAACTTACCGGATATAGCAACAGGATCATACACCGGGCAGAACTGATCGTTGAACAAATTCCTGATAATTTAATTACCGACAGTATTTTTTCTGTACCGAGCTTTCTTTATCTCGATCTTAAAGATACAGGAAATGTTATTCCACCAGCACTTAAAAAGTATAAGCCTATATATTACGACTTGAATCCGAGTGTCTATTATGACCCTGAAAATATTAATGCTTATTTTTTCCCATTACCATCGGGTCCTGAATTTTCATATTATGGAGGCTATGCACGTAGGAAATACGGGCCATTGGGTAGTAATATTTATTACAATTTTAATATTACCAGGTATTTGCAACATCTTGTAAGAGATCAAGGCAAAAATTACGACATGCGATTATTTGCTCCATTCTCTATACACTATGGTCAATATTTCGCATATATTCCATATAACAACAGTCTCGCATTTGGTAGGGTAAAGATTGGTAGCGGTTCTAACCCTAATTATAAAATGCGCTTAAGAATTATCTATTCTAAAATTAAATAAATTTAAATAAAAAATAAAACCCTTAAATATAGAAAGTATATTTAAGGGTTTTGTTCTTTAAATACTACACCCTTATCTTTGCAATCTTAAAAAAACAATATGCCATATTTATTTACATCAGAATCAGTTAGTGAAGGACACCCGGATAAAGTTGCCGACCAGATCAGTGATGCTCTTATTGACAATTTTTTAGCCTTTGATCCCAATAGTAAAGTAGCCTGTGAAACATTGGTTACCACCGGCCAGGTAATATTGGCAGGTGAAGTAAAAAGTAAAGCTTACCTGGATGTGCAGGAAATTGCACGTGGTGTTATACGTAAGATAGGTTATACTGTGAGTGATTATATGTTTGAAGCCAATTCATGTGGTATCCTTTCTGCTATTCATGAGCAATCTGCTGATATTAACCAGGGAGTTGACCGTAAAAATAAAGAAGAACAGGGTGCCGGCGACCAGGGAATGATGTTTGGATATGCAACCAACGAAACAGATAACTATATGCCTCTGGCACTTGATCTGGCTCATTATATATTGATCGAACTTGCGGCTATTCGCAGGGAAAACAAACAGATCAAATACCTGCGCCCGGATGCAAAAAGCCAGGTTACTCTAGAATATGATGATAATAACAAACCGGTTCGTATAGAAGCCATCGTTGTTTCCACACAACATGACGAACATGTTTCAGGTACCGAAGAGCAGATGCTTGCTAAGATAAAAAAAGACATTATCAATATTGTTATTCCAAGGGTAAAAGCAAAATACCCCAAATACAATCATCTTTTCAATAACAAGATAAAATACCATATCAACCCAACCGGTAAGTTTGTAATTGGTGGCCCTCATGGCGATACAGGTCTTACAGGCCGTAAGATCATTGTGGATACTTATGGTGGAAAAGGTGCTCATGGCGGTGGCGCTTTCAGTGGTAAAGATCCTAGTAAAGTAGATCGTTCAGCTGCATACGCCACCAGGCATATCGCTAAGAATCTTGTAGCGGCTGGTTTATGTGATGAGGTTTTGGTACAGGTAAGTTATGCTATTGGTGTTGCTCAGCCTACCAGTATCAATGTAGTTACTTACGGCACCTCTAAAGTAAAAATAACGGATGGCGAAATTGCTAAAAAAGTAATGGCAATGTCATGTTTTGATATGCGCCCATATTTTATAGAACAACGCCTGAAACTGCGCAACCCAATGTACAGTGAAACCGCTGCTTATGGCCATATGGGACGTAAAAATGAAACAGTGGAAAAAACCTTTACATCTCCTGATGGCAAAACAATTAAGAAAAAAGTGGAACTTTTTACCTGGGAGAAACTGGATGCAGTTAAAGAAGTGAAAAGGGTTTTTGGATTAAAATAATGCTTTCTGAATCCCCCTGATGGGGACTTGTGAAAACCATAAGTTTTAAAAGGCTTATGGTTTTTTTATTGCAGGAATAAAAAACTAATTTTGAATGATGAAAAATTTCAGGCATCAGCATCAACGCCCCAAAAAAAACACATTGGTCATTGGCAGGGAAGCGGTGATCAAAGCCATGCAGGAAGGAAAACAACTCGACAGGATATACCTGCAATCAACGGTTCATGGGCCTGTGATCGATGAAATAAAAAAGATCGCTGCAGAAAAACTGGTGCCCATCAATAAAGTACCGGTAGAAAAACTGAATGGTTTTAATATCAGCAACCATGAAGGATGTGTGGCACAGATATCTAAGATACAATACCAGGATCTGCAACAGATCATTTCGTTCATTGTTGACAAAGGCGAAGTACCGTTGTTCTTAATGCTGGATGGTATTACCGATATCAGGAATATCGGTGGTATAGCCCGAAGTGCTTTTTGTTTTGGTGTAAATGCGATCATCATTCCTGATAAAGGGGTGGGTTCATTAAATGAAGATGCCATCTTAACTTCTGCAGGTGCATTGGAACAAATACCTGTATGCAGGGTAAGCAGCCTGATGAAAACGGTTGATGAACTGCATTTGAATGGCATTAAAGTTTTTGCCAGTGAAATGAAGGCAACAAAAAAAATATACGAATGTGATTTTTCCGAACCCTGTGCCATTATTATGGGAGGAGAGGAGCATGGTGTTTATCCCGCACTTATGAAAATATGTGATGACAGTTTTCAGATACCCATGGCTGCTGAATTTGATTCACTGAATGTATCGGTTTCTACAGGGATTGTATTGTATGAAGTTATGAAACAACGGCAACAATAAAACCATTTCACTTAAAGGCTTATTTTGTAAACCTTACTCTATACGCAAGCGATAGTTTAAAATACAGGTTATCATTCACATCGGCGTCATATTTTGAAACATCTTTTACACCGGTTCTTATCTTTCGAAAAAGAGAATGGCCTGCTTCAATATTCAATACAAGATTTTTATAAAAATAAGTATCCAGATAAATTCCCAATTGATTTTCATCGATGCGCCAATAACCATTTGTCTTTGCATATGAATTGGTTATGGCCCTGAAATTGGCACCACAATAAAAATGTTTGTTTATCTTATGTTCATAAGTAAGATTGCCGGGTAAAATGCCAAATAGATTATCCCTGGAAGTTATTCTCCAGTCAATACCCAACAGCGGCATAACAAATATGCCGAAATTTTCATCATTCATATAAACACCCAGCTTCCAGGTAAATGTTGTACTTTTCTTATATGCCGCAATGAATGCCCCGCCAACCTGCATGCCTGCATTTTTGTAAATACTGCTGTCATTCATCCTGATGATGCCCGTGAGTAATATATTCCACTTACTATGCGGAATGCTTTTAGATAATGTAACAGGCAATCCGATGCCATAATAATGTTGTTGTTTATTGCCATTGATCTGCTGGGACCATTTTTCAAAATATGGACTGAATATGAGTGCACCTTTTTTATTTTTAAACTGAACGGGAAGGTTTGTCCCAATACTGAAATAATCAATATTAACTGCATTCTTTTGTTGGTTTAACAAACCGGCATCCGGACTATTGGTATATTTCAAATTCAAAATATCCAGGTAAGGTTGGGCTTTTGAAATGTTTGAAAATGAAAAAAGTAAAATTATCAGAAAACCAATAAAGGATAAACTTTTATGTTGAAACATCAGACTGATATTTTTAAAGCCCCGGTTGAATGTCATCACCTATTTTAATTATTGAACAATATTTTACCTGATCATCTTTTAGCATTAGCAGTACCTTCACTATACTCTGTTTGAGAAATAATATCTTTTCTATACAATTGCAAATCAGTCTCCGTCAGTATTTTTATATCGAATAAATAGCTAACATCATCGATCCAGAGTTTTGTGTTATTTATGATACCATAGGCAGTGGTATCATATGAACCACTATTATAACCATACGCTTTTCCGTCAATTCTAAAATCGATATAATCACTTGCCGTCCATACGATGGTATCAATATGAGGAGAACCATTGTAGAAATCATTTGTAACTGTTGTTACCAGTTTCCACTTTCCCAATATTTTTTCTAATGTAGTTTTTGGTTGTACTGTACTTTCTTTTTTACATGCCATAAAACTCATGCTGATGAGTAATATGACACTAATTAGTGTTGTTTTCATGAAATGAATTTTAAATGTTTATTGAAAAGTTTTTTTTATAGTTTTTTTCTAGAATCGGGCATCATAAATAAATCTTCATTTGGATACATGCTTGAAAAGATCATTGTTCTATTGATTCAATAGCGTACGGATAAAAACGGATCAGAAAAACAATTTACCTTTTAGGAGTTTGTGTACCCGGATGAATGCCAACTGTTGTATTCGTTTGCTGGTTTGAATGCGTAGCTGATCCACCAGGTGTAGAAGCCGGCTTACACCATCCAGTTCCTCCAAATAAATTTAAGTCGAGGCCATTTGTTTTACCGGTTATGTCAACCGGTTCTTTTTCGCAGGAGAATAATAAAATACTACTGGAGATCAATGTTGCAATGACAAATAATTTTTTCATGATTGTAAGTTTAATAATTAAATGATTATTGTTTTTGTAAAAATGATTCTATTAAAGTATTTACATGTATATATGCCTTTGTAGTTACTTTCTTCCAATGGGTATTGATAAAGTAACTCCGGTTAATTCCTTTCCGTATTTATGAGGAATTCCAAAACCGGTTTTTTGATTGCTGATAATAAGACGGGCTTTACTTTTATATATAGATGACGAAATAAATAAAGGGATACTGCCTAACATTGCAGCAATTCCTATAATGGCAAGGGTGCCTCCAAAATTGGCTTTGTTTTCTGCCTTTTTTTGTTCATTAGAATCCCAAATATATAACGGTGCCTGACTCAGATTTATAACCCCAATCACAGTACATAAAGCTCCACCGCTTACCAGGATCCATGCTGCAGTATTTTTATTGTAACTTTTTTTCATATAGCGATCATAGTCGCTGATCAGTTCACTTGCATTGAATTCCTTCAACCCGATCATATTGGAATTTGAATGATTGCTTGGTTGGCATGTTTTTGTATCATTGCAAACAAATTTATTCTCTGTATTTACAGAAGCAACGATTTGTGCATTTACAAAAAAATGTAATGCTAAAAGAAGACTGGCGGTTAATATTGTCTTTTTCATTTTTAGTAGTTTAGTTTATATTTTTTTGTTTCATAAGTCAAAGCTATACTGCTGTTAACCGTATTCATAATTGATAAAACCCGTGTTCATTCTGTAATTAGGGAATATTGCCTAAATGCTGTAATTAGCGCTTACTATTTGAATATTTTGCAAAAAATGCTAATTACCTTATCTTTCTTAGTAAATAATACTAAACACGGTAACCTGTTTAGTAATTATTACTAAATAAACAATACATGGAGACTACTGAGGTACAACAACTTTTTTTTCAGCATATTAAGGCAAACCTGCCGGCACACTTATCAATGGTTGATGAGGTAGCCGAAGTATTGAATATCAGTAATGACAGTGCTTACCGTCGTATCAGGGGAGAAAAAGTGATCGGTCTGGAAGAGATCCAAAAGCTATGTGTACATTACAAAGTATCACTTGACCAGTTCCTGCATCTGAAAAGTGAAGCCCTGGTCTTTACAGGCAGGGTAAACTATGAATCTGAAACCGTTTTTGAAGATTACCTGGAGAGTGTTAACAGAAATCTGAATATTATCAACAGTTTTGAAAAAAGACATCTTTATTTCCTGATGAAGGATATTCCACCGTTTGTTCATTTCCAGGTGCCTGAATTATCGGCATTTAAATTTTATTTCTGGATGCGGTCCATACTTCATTATGATAATATGCAAAAGGTAAAGTTTTCCATTGATGATCCCCAATATGAAAAATATCATTTGTTAAGCAAAAATGTTATTGACGCCTATAACAAAGTGCCCACTACAGAAATATGGAATGTAGAAAGTATCAATAGTACCATCAGGCAGATCGAGTTTCTACGTGAATCAGGTTTATATAAAAATGATGGAGATGTAAAAAGGTTGTATGAAAAACTGGAAGAACTGATCAATCATATTGAACGACAGGCAGAAACAGGTCTTAAATTTAATATAGGAACAGAACCAACAAAACATTCCGCTCCGTACCGGCTTTTTGTAAATGAATTTGTAACACTGGATAATACTTTGCTTGCGGAGATGAATGATGTCAGACTAACATTCATTAATCACAGTGTACTTTATTTTGTAACAACCAGGGATGAACAATTTAATAATGCCATGTTCACCAATCTGGATAACCTCATGAAAAAATCTACCCTTATCAGTGAAGTTGGCGAAAAAGAAAGGGTACGCTTCTTTAATCGCCTTCGGGATAAAATTCATGTTAAGCAAAGATCACTATAGTAATACTTGCTACCTTTGTCTACTATGAAGTCTTCAAATAAAAAGATCCGCTTAATTGAATGTCCCAGGGATGCTATGCAGGGCTGGCCGCATTTTATTCCAACTGAAAAAAAGATCAGTTATATCAATGCATTGCTGAAAGTTGGGTTTGATACCATCGATTTCGGGAGTTTTGTTTCACCCAAGGCCATTCCGCAAATGGCAGATACGGTTGAAGTTTTAAAGGGGCTTGATCTAAATAATTCCAGGTCAAAATTACTGGCCATCATTGCCAATCTCCGTGGAGCTACTGAAGCCGTGGTTTTTGATGAGATCACTTACCTGGGTTTTCCATTTTCCATTTCTGAAACTTTTCAACAGCGGAATACAAATTCATCCATGCTTACTTCATTTGATACCGTAAGCGAGATACACAACTTATGTATCAAAAATCAAAAAAAACTGGTGGTTTATATTTCCATGGGATTTGGTAATCCTTATGGTGATGAATACAATGAAAGTATTGTGATGCATTGGGTTGAGAAAATGGCCGAACTGGATATAAAGATCATTTCACTGGCAGATACCGTTGGGCTTGCAAAGCCTGAGCAAGTAACTTCTGTACTAAAAAAAATTATTCCCGCTTTTCCGGAAACAGAAATTGGAGTTCATTTACATTCGGCTCCCCATAACCGGACTGAAAAACTTTCAGCAGCGTTGAATGCGGGTTGCAAAAGATTTGATTCAGCAATTAAAGGAATCGGTGGTTGCCCAATGGCTGGTGATGACCTCGTTGGGAATATGGATACCGAGATCATGGTCGGTTATTTAAAAAATGCCGGTTTGACAATGGAGCTGGATACAGATCAATTGTCTATTTGTAATCAACTGGCATCAGAAATATTTATTTAACCCGGAGTAATTTCAACAATTAGCACAATGGATTTTCACGCAGAATTTTTTCCAAAAACATTTCCGCTAAAAATCAGTCATAGAAATAAACTCATGCTTGCAGGTTCCTGTTTTACTGAACAGATAGGAAACAAACTCAGTCAGCACAAGTTTACTGTTTTGGAAAACCCGAATGGTATTTTATTCAACCCGGTGAGTATTTCCAATGCTGTCATCTCTTATGCCACCGGTAAAATGTATGATGAAAAAGATCTTTTCTATTACAATGAATTGTGGGGAAGCTGGCAGCATCACACAAAATATTCAAGTATTGATAAGATCAAAGCGCTTGATCAAATAAACCGGTCGCAGGCAAAAGCTAATAATTTTATTAAAGAAGCTGATTGGATATTACTAACGCTGGGGTCAGCTTTTGTATATGAAAATACTTCTGTAGAAAAAGATGAAGATATTAAAATGGTTGTAGCCAATTGCCATAAGGTTCCTGCAGATAAATTCAACCGGCGATTACTCGATACCGCTGAAGTAAAAAATGTATTGACGGTATTGATGAAGGAAGTAAAGAAAGTAAATCCTGAAGTAAATTTTATTTTCACGATCAGCCCGGTTCGTCATCTCAGGGAAGGCTTTATTGAGAATAACCGGAGCAAGGCCGCATTGATCCAGGCGGTTCATTCCTTGACAAATGATATCGATGTATTTTATTTCCCGGCCTATGAACTGGTGATCGATGACCTCCGCGATTATCGTTTTTATGCTGAGGATATGGTGCATCCCAATTATGCAGCTACGAATTATGTCTGGGAAAAATTCGTTACAACCTGTATTGATGAACCTTCTCAACAACTGATGAAAGAGATAGCCGTTATTGTTGCAGCAAAGAATCACAAAGCATTCAATCCAACTTCTGAACAACATCAGAAATTTTTACAAGCAAACCTGGAACATGTTAAAAAGATACAGGAACGATATCCATATATTAATTTAAGTGAGGAAGCAACCTTTTTTTCAAAATAGTACTCTTGTAGTTACAAAAGTAATTATGAAAAAAATACTGAGCTGCTTTCTGATCCTGATCACATTACATACATCTGCGCAAAAGCAAAACAAGTATACACCTGTATTGCAAAAGGGATTTTATCTTTCATTCAATCCACATTCAATATTTGAACCTGAACAGGGAGCTGTTGGTTTAGGTGTTGGTTACCGGATCAACAAACGTTTCGAAATATGGAATGAAATTAATTATTTATACAAGGGGTTTTTCCAGGATCCGGATGATTTTAAAAATTTAAAAGGTTTTCGAAATATTACAAGCTTTAAATATTTTTATAACAACAAACATGGATTTTTTACCGGAGTAGAATTCAGGATCAAAAATTATTCATTTGATGATCAGACTAACTTTGAAAATATTGTGGCTGGGGATACAATAACCCGTTTCAATTACAGATCCAAACATACTTTACTAGGAGTTGGGGCATTCTGGGGAAAGCGCTTTAAGCTCAGTGCAAATGGTAAATTTGAAATGGAAGGGAATATCGGTGTTGGGATCAAACAAAGAATGATCAATAGAATGAATGTGCCGGCGGGATATACAAAAATTGAATATGACCAAAAAGACAGGATAAGCCCGATTCCGGACAATGATATAGTAGGGACCCTGATTTATTTTCCTGCAATTGTTCGGTTCATTTATCATTTTGAATAACCGAGATGACATCTTTTAAATAAAGATGTCATCTCGGTTATATCCTTCAATCATCATCAATAGCAGTATCACATGAATAGTAATATTTTGTTTGTTCCTTTAGTATTTTTATAAATTGCTCTTTACCACCGAACCAATCCAGTAATTCACATCTAAAAAGTTTAGTCGGCTTTTCTGAAAGAATCGTGTTGTATGACGACCATTTATAGTTTCTAAAATCAGTGACTATCTTGTGCTTTTGTGCATTTGCATTAATGTAAATAACTGTTTGGGTAAATTGGTCATCATTTTTTACTTGAATATGTTTAAACGGCCGATGTAATAAATTCCCCTTTCGGTTATGTAAATTATTAAAACACATTGAATAAGAAATCAGAAAACGTTGAAAAACATTGTCTATTACATTATGAATGCTAGCTTAATTTTTTAAAAATTTTTTTTCGGTTGAGCATAGATCCTTGAGACATTTGTTATTAAGGTAATTCGTAATACTTTCAAAGCCTTTAACTTTCAAAAGAAAGTGAAAGTGATTTGGTAAAAGGTTCCATGAATAAGTCTCTAAAAATGGAGAAGTGTAATGATCAAAACGATTCAGGAAAAGATTCCGATTGGGATCATTCTTAAATAGTAACTCTTTATTGTTAGTCCTGTTATATACATGATAAAATTCATTCTCAACAAATGTTGCTTTATATTTAGTTATACTCATAGTAGATGACATCTTTTGATTATGAATACGTAAAGATGTCAACTAAGCAATTCATAACAATGGGTAAAATACCGATAATTAGGGAGATTTTTCCTTGAAAAACAATAGATGACATCTTTTTCGAGGGTTGTAAAATAAGAAGATGTCATCTCATGAAAATGATTAATGAATCCTGTCGCCCCTCACTTCCTGGCTGTTCATCAGTTCCTTTTCATATGCCAGCCATTGCGTCCATCTTTTGCGTACAATCTTTTTATCAATATAATATTCTGCAAGATTGATAAATAAGGTATAGTGTCCGGCTTCACTTTCCATGAATTTGCGATAGAATTTCCGCATATATGGATCATCCAGGCCTTCACTTAGTCTTTTAAAACGTTCACAACTGCGTGCTTCTATTAAAGCCATGATCAGCATCTGGTCTAAAAAACTGTCATCACGGCTGCCTCCTTTAACCTGAAATTCCAATAATTTATTTACATAAACATCTTTGCGTTGCCGCCCCAGTTTAAGATCCCTCTTTTTCAATTCTGCCAATACAGACCTGAAATGGCCCCATTCTTCAGTTACAATTGGACTCAATTCTTCAACCAGTAATTCCTTTTCTGAATTTTTTTGGATCAGCGTAATACAGGTTGTTGCAGCTTTCTGCTCACAATAAGCATGGTCGGTTAGAATTTCTTCCAGTTGCATTTCAGCCAGGTTAACCCATCGGGGGTCTGATGGTAACTGTAAGCCCAAAATGTTCTTTGTATGTTCACTCAATGCTTCTTTCATGCCACAAAAATAAAGGTTTAAACTGACCTCAACCTAACTCCGCTACCTTGGGGAGTGGTTGGAGTTAGTTTGAAAACAACTAATTTATAGTGAATAAAGATTTTTAGTCTTACAACAATGATTTTATTTAATTTACAGCGACAATATAATTTATGCGAATATTATTTTTTATTTTAACAGCAGCAATTACTGCAGGGCTTTGTATTATATTAAATACCAAATTGCTTTTGCCGGCTCCGCTAGGCAAATTACTGGCACCACAGGAAGGAATATGGCAAAATGCAGACCCAACAGATCAGAACTTTTCGGCAGATCTTAGTTTCCCAACACTGGATGGAAAAGTAAATGTTTATTTTGATGAAAGACTGGTGCCACACATTTTTGCTGAACAGGAAAACGATGCATATTTTGTTCAGGGGTACCTGCATGCTAAATTCAGGTTATTTCAAATGGACCTTCAAACACTTTCTGCTGCAGGAAGAGCCAGTGAGGTAGTAGGCGACATAGCACTCAACCATGACCGTGAATTCAGGAGATTGGGAATGGTATTTGCCGCTGAAAATTCATTAAAAGAAATGGAAGCCAATGAAATTATAAAAAAAGAATGTGATGCCTATACGGCCGGTGTTAATGCTTATATTGAAAGTTTAACCGAAAGTACATTGCCTTTAGAATATAAATTACTTGGTTTTAAACCAGGCAAATGGAGCAACCTAAAGAGTGCGTTATTTTTAAAATATATGTCATGGGATCTGGCAGCCCATGAAACAGACTTTGAAATGACCAATGCCAGGAATTTTTTCAGTCCTGATGACTTTTTAAAATTATATCCTGCCATGCAGGATTCCCTGGATCCTATTATTCCAAAAGGTACCATTTACCAGCAACCAAAAATCCAATTAAAGGTTCCTTCAGATGCTGATTCATTGTATTTAAGCAGGCAAAACATTGCAGTTGAGGAAAATGAAAAACCTGATAAAGAAAACGGGAGCAATAATTGGGCAGTAAGCGGAGCTAAAACTCAAAGTGGTGCCCCCATCTTGTGTAATGATCCTCATCTTGGCCTGAACCTGCCTTCATTGTGGTATGAAATGCAAATTTCCACACCTGCATTTAACGCTTACGGCGCTACTTTTCCCGGTGCACCGGGTGTTATCATTGGGTTTAATGATAGTTGTGCATTTGGTTTTACCAATGGAGGACGAGATGTGAGAGACTATTATGAAATTACATTCAAGGATGAAAGCCGTTCAGCATATTGGTTCAATAATGAATGGAAAAGAACAACTTTCCGGTATGAGCAAATTAAAATTGCCGGCAGACCAGATTTTATTGATACCGTTGCTTATACCTTATTCGGCCCCGTTATGTACGACAAATCTTTCAGTGGTAAAAGAAGCGGCACCACCGGAAATACCGGGGCTGGCTCCAAAAATTATGCAGTACGATGGAAGGCACATGATCCAAGTAACGAAATGCTGTTATTTAATTTACTGAATCGTGCAAAAAATTATACTGATTATTCTACTGCAGTTGTACAGCTTCAAACACCCGGACAAAATGTTGTTTTTGCCTGTAAAAATGGTGATATAGCCATTCGTACACAAGGTAATTTCCCTGCAAAATGGAAAGGCCAGGGCGATTTTATCATGCCTGGTATTGACAGTAGTTATATGTGGCAGGGTATGATTCCAATGGATGAAACGCCATACCAGTATAATCCAGAACGTGGGTTTGTAAGCAGTGCCAATCAAAGTCCTGCAGATACTTCTTATCCGTATTATTTGGGAAGGGAATATCCGGCACCCAGAGGTTTTATCATTAACCGTAAACTGGCTGCCATGCAAAATATAAGTCCAAAGGATATGATGGCGATGCAAACAGACAATTATAATGTTTTTGCTGAAATGGCCAGGCCGTTGTTTTTAAAAAATATTGATGAACAAAATTTAAGTGCAGAAGAAAAAATATATTTTGATCTTTTAAAAAACTGGGACCTCAGAAACGATGCAAACAGTAAAGGTGCAACCATATTTGTATTAACCTGGAAATATTTTAAGGATACCGTTTTCAATGATGAATTTGCGAAAGCACCTTTACCAATACAAATACCATTTGAAAGTACTTTACTGGAAGGGGTTCTCAAAGATTCAGCCTATAAATTTTTAGACAATATTTCTACACCTCAAACTGAAACATTACCTGATGTAACCACTGCAGCTTTTAACCGAGCAGTGGTTACATTGGCAAAAGCAGAAGCAGAAGGAAAACTGGAATGGGCAAAATACAAAGATACCCGTGTGAATCATTTGTTGAAATTACCATCATTCAGCAGGTTGCATTTGCCCATTGGCGGAGGTACAAATATTATTAATGCCACAAAAGAAGATCATGGGCCCAGTTGGAGAATGATTGTTAGTTTAACAGCAAATACAGAAGCATACGGTGTATATCCAGGTGGTCAGAGTGGAAATCCCGGAAGTAAATTTTACGATAGTTTTGTAGATCATTGGGTAGAAGGAAAATATTATGCACTTTGGATGATGACTAAGGAAGAACAAAAAGATAACCGGGTGAAATGGGTGATGAATTTTAGTAAGTAAAGCTAGAAGCTAGAAGCTAGAAGCTAGAAGCTAGAAGCTAGAAGCTAGAAGCTAGAAGCTAGAAGCTAGAAGCTAGAAGCTAGAAGCTAGAATCTAGAAGCTAGAAGCTAGAATCTAGAATATAGAATAA
>JANMMS010000075.1:0-19042 GCA_031373525.1 Ferruginibacter sp. | reverse complement strand
CCACGTGGATTTTACCGTTGAGGTTGAGCGTTCACTTCGTGTTCTGGATGGTTTGTTGGCTTTATTTTGTGCTGTATCAGGTGTTGAACCACAGTCTGAGACTGTTTGGCGCCAGGCAAATAAGTATAAAGTTCCCCGTGTAGGCTTTGTAAATAAAATGGACCGTGCTGGTGCTGACTTCTTAAATGTTGTTAAGCAGATCAAAGAAATGCTTGGAGCAAAAGCAGTGCCATTGCAATTACCGATCGGAGCTGAAGATGGTTTCAAAGGAGTTGTTGACCTGATCACCATGAAAGGTATGATATGGGATGAAGCAGGACAAGGTATGACATACAATGAAGTTCCTATTCCTGAAGAAATGTTGGAAGAAGTAAATGAATGGAGGCAACACCTGATTGAAGCAGTTGCTGATTATGATGATAAACTATTGGAAAAATTCTTCGATGATCCTAATACGATCACTGAAAATGAAATTCATGAAGCGATCCGTAAAGCAACGATCGATATCAGCATCATTCCAATGATGTGTGGGTCATCATTTAAAAATAAAGGAGTGCAAACTGCATTGGATGCAATTGTACGTTACCTGCCCGGTCCACTGGATATTGAAGCCGTTAAAGGAATCAATCCTGATACCGGAGAAGAATTGTTGCGTCATGCAGATCCGAAAGAACCATTTAGTGCACTTGCTTTTAAGATCATGACTGATCCTTTCGTAGGTCGTTTGGCATTCTTCCGGGCATATAGCGGCCGGTTAGATTCAGGTTCATATGTTCTGAACACCCGTACCGGAAAGAACGAGCGTATCAGCCGTATCATGCAGATGCATGCAAACAAACAAAACCCTGTTGATTTCATTGAAGCAGGTGATATTGGTGCAGCAGTTGGTTTTAAAGATATCAAAACAGGCGATACATTATGTAATGAAGATCACCCGATCGTTCTGGAGGCCATGACCTTCCCGGAACCTGTTATCGCTATCGCTATCGAACCAAAAACACAGGCCGACGTTGATAAAATGGGTATGGCAATTGCCAAGCTGGTTGAAGAAGATCCTACCTTACGGGTAAAGACAGACGAAGAAACCGGACAAACCATTTTGAGTGGTATGGGCGAGTTGCACCTCGAGATCATCATCGACAGGATGAAACGTGAATTTAAAGTTGAGATCAACCAGGGTGCACCTCAGGTTGCATATAAAGAGGCATTCCACAATACGATCGAACACCGTGAAACACTGAAAAAGCAAACGGGTGGTCGTGGTAAATTCGCTGATATTATTTTCTCAATAGGACCTGCTGATGAAGAGTTTTTGAAAGAAGGCAAAGGGCGTTTTCAGTTCGATAACAAACTGTATGGTGGATCCATTCCAAAGGAATTCGTTCCTGCCATTCAAAAGGGTTTTGAAACTGCTATGACAACAGGTGTATTAGCCGGTTATCCAATGGAGAGTATGAAAGTGGTTGTAAAAGACGGATCATTCCACCAAGTGGATTCTGATGCAATGTCATTTGAACTTTGTGCTAAACAAGGTTACCGTGAAGCCGGCCGTAAAGCAAAACCTGTTTTACTGGAGCCGATCATGAAAGTGGAAGTATTAACACCGGATCAATACATGGGTGATGTAACAGGTGACCTTAATCGCCGTCGTGGTATGCTTGAAGGTATGGACAGCAAACATGGCGTACAGGTTATCAAGGCAAAAGTTCCTTTGAGTGAAATGTTTGGATATGTTACTCAGTTGCGTTCTTTGAGTAGCGGCCGTGCAACTTCAACAATGGAGTTCAGTCATTACAATCCTGCTCCGAATAATATCGCTGAAGAAGTGATAGCCAAGCAGAAAGGGAAAGTGAAGATAGGGGAAGAATAGATTCTGGATACTAGATTCTGGATATATGATACTGGATAGGCCTCGTTCGAAAGGACGGGGCTTTTTTATGAATATTGAACAAGGAACAAGGAATTTCGAATGACAAATGTTTGCTTCCGATCAAAATTCAGTATTCCTTGTTCCTTGTTCAATATTATGTAGTTAAAAAATCATCAATTCGTTTATAATAATTCCCCGGATTTTACGTTAGAGAGTACTCTATGTAAACAAAACACCTATATATGAAACCAAGACAAAATCTCTTTGTTCTTATGATTGAGGAGATAAAAGCCGCATTTTCAGCGCTTTTTTCAATTCTTTCAGGTCGGGCATTCCAACATGTTAAAACCGGGTCTGCCGAGAATGTATTCAATTACCTCGTTTATCAACGGAAGAAGAAAACCATGGTAAATAAAACCGGGTAAACCATAAAAATCAATAATTAATATAAGCCTCATTCTTTAAAGGATGGGGCTTTTTTGAATATGGAACCTGCCTTTGCCGGCAGGCAAGGAACAAGGATTTGAATATCGAACAAGGAACAAGGAATTTCGAATGCTGAATAATTATTTCCGATCATAATTCAGCATTCCTTGTTCCTTGTTCAATATTCATCTCTTCCCTCCCCATTCTGCATAAAACTGATCCAGGTATTTTTCCATAAATACATGACGTTCTGTTGCCATTTTTTTTCCGGTGACTGTATTCATCCGGTCTTTCAGCAACAATAATTTCTCATAAAAATGATTGATGGTCGGGGCATTACTTTTTTTATAAGTTTCTTTATCCATTTTCAGATCCGGTAAAATGAATGGGTTGTAGATCTCCCTGTTCTTAAATCCTCCATAATTAAAAGCACGTGCTATACCGATGGCACCAATCGCATCCAGCCTGTCGGCATCCTGTACAACTTCCAGTTCAACTGATGAAAATGTTGTTGAAACATTTCCACCATTGAACGAAATATTGCGGATGATATGCACTACATGATCAATGATTTCCTCATCTACTGATAAGGATCGAAGGAATATTTTTGCTTTTTGTGGCCCGATATTTTCATCGCCATCATGGAATTTTGAATCTGCAATATCATGTAATAACGCACCTAACTCTGCAATGAATATATTAACCGGTTCTGTTGCAGCAATAGCTTTTGTGTTATTGTGAACTCTTTCTATATGCCACCAGTCGTGGCCGCCTTCTGCACCCTGAAGGGTTTGTTTTACAAATGCAATGGTTTGTTGTATTGTTTCAGTTTCAGTCATAATTCAATTTGAAAGTTGATCAATTTAGTGATTCGAAAATGAAAATACAATTTTGAAATTAAAGGAGTTTAAGAAGATGAACGAATTACTTCATCGCCAAATTTTCAAATTGGATAATTATCAATGAATCACCTTTAATGTATAACCTGTTTTTACCAGAACAGAAGTTATTGGATTTACTATCAGGCTTCTGCAGGTAGCATTGGAACTAACAACAGGATAATGTGGGACTCCTGTGTTTATAATTACATCTGTATTCACATCAGGTATCTTTCCATTATTCCAGTTCAACGGATCTTCCCATACATCACTGATAGCACCAGTCCAAATTACCTGTATCGGCCTGGTTCGTACAATGGTTAGTTGAGTATTTGTTTGTATAGCCGGATTAAAATCAAAATAAATGGAAGCACTGTTTCGGATCGTGTCGCCTGTAATTAGCGTTGACTTTGGTTTGATGCGGTAACTGATGTATCCATGGCTCATTGGTTCATTATGGATGCTGTCAATGAGTTTAATGCTTTTTAATGTCCAGGTAATATATTGGCTGTTCTTAATGTTGGCCTGGTATGGATGACTGAAAGCAACCATTTCAATACTGTCCCACTGTAGTTTTGTATCAAGTGTATCCCTTATAATAATATTGAATGCAGTATCGTTTCCAGTATTTTGGAACCGGATTGTATAATTCAACCATTTTCCAGCGCTGAGTTCTGCAGGAGTGATAAAACCACCCAGGTTTTCCTGTTTATCATTCGGGTCATAACTACCAAAGATGGATTGGCGAATAGAAACAGAATTATCAACAGGGGAAATATCAGCAGTACTTTCTAAATATATTTGGCCTTCAATAGTATCGTTCAGGCTTACTACTGGTATGGGATCCAATACCAGGTTTAAAATGATATTACCCGTTCCTTCGGGATCCAGGCTTGCAATATTCCACTTGAGCGTATCGCCGCTGATACTGGTATAAGGGGGAGTAGTATTCCAAAATTGTGAACGGTAGTCTTTAATAAATCTGACTTCTTTATTGGCAAGCTGAGTTGTTCCCCTATTTGTATAAACGATCTTGTATTGAAGCGGGAAACCAGGACGTACTGGCAATAACGATACACCCGTGACGGAATAATCTATGATACCAGGTATCGGGTGTAATGCAAAGTTTGCGCTATCCGTATTTTTATATGTTGTGAAAGTAGAAATCTTACTTGCTGGTGTTACCGTATAGTATGGATTGTTTATAGCAAGGTTTGTCGTGAATGTACCGGTATCAACAGTATTGGAATAAAACCCGTTATAGGGTATTCCATTTAGTTGAAACCCGGCTTTGGTTGTTTTTGCGATCGAGTGATTGAAAGGAGGTTCGCCTGCGTCTTTAATATTGTTGTTATTAAGATCTATAAAAACATTTCCTACGACCCTGTTAAATCCTTCCATTCTTACTACCCAGCAATCTGAAGGGCCGCCAAAATTCCCCCCATGATATCCTGACACATTGCCGTCATTGGAGCTTGTGCTGCCTACAACAATATAATCATTAGCACCCGGAAATACTTTAACGGAACTAAAGAGATCTTTTTGGGTTCCTCCATAACCAGGATAATAAAATGCAGTGCTTGAAAGTTCTCTTAGATACCCGTCCCCGCTTTCAGGATGATACATTGTACTACGGTCACCGGCTCCGATGATAGATGATTCTGTTTTAGCCAGGCCGTGGGTGCCGGCAAACTTGGTTACTTCTACTGGGTAACTAGTACAAAACGTTGTCCATGCCATGATTTGCCTATTGAAGCTAACAGGTTGCATATCCTCTTTACTGGCAACGATCAAAGATTCATTGAAACAATATTCAGGATAGAAATAAGACTCCTCAACAAAAGAAAAAGATTCACCGGATGCAGTTTTGCACATGGAGAAAGAACTATCGCCACGCATCGATCCAAGTAAAGTACTGCTACCGGAATTCTTATCCAGCAGGTATAATTTACCGGGAGTTGTTATTAGTGTATCATAATATGGCCATAAACCACCCTGGTAATCCTCAGATCCCGATGCCAGTGCATAATAATAATTCCCGTTTTCAGATCTCATGATACCATAGCCAATATCATTGTGGAGATGAGAAGGTTTCAAAAAACTAAAAACAAAATTGAGGCATTTTTCCCACATGATATTTCCTGCAGCATTTATTTTAAATGCCCAGCCATCTGAATCAGGCCTTCCGTTTGCACCCGATAATACATCCCCATCATAAGACCAGGATGTTCCCATGATCGCATACCCGCCATCATCTGCCAGGAGTGCATCAATTGCTATGTCGTATTTTGAACCACCATAACATTTGCTCCACAAAATATTCCCGCTTGCGTTTATTTTTACGATCCATGCATCACCTGCACCATGATTACCCGATAAATCTCCATCATTTGAATTTGTATAGCCAACACACAGGTAAGCATTGTCACTGGTGGATATCACTGTATTGAAATAATCATTGCCTGTTCCACCAACCGGTTTTTGCCAAATGATATTTCCTGCCGAGTCCAATTTTACGATCCATGCATCCCCGCCGCCATGATTCCCCGATACATCTCCATCATTTGAATAAGTATAACCAACAACAATAAAAGTCCCATCAGGGTTAATCAGCACATCATTGGCCTTATCTTCCGCAGTTCCTCCAAGACATTTCTGCCATTTGATAACCTGGCATTGTGCAGCTTCATTTTTTACAAATGAGAACAGCAAAACAATTAGTAAATGAAATAAGAGTTTATTCATTGAAAAAGTTAATAGTATTAAGTTAGTACTTTTTTTTGAAAAGAACCTTTCAGCAACAGGGTGGATTGAAATTGTGGGATTTTTGAACAACAGGTTGGTCCAAAAATTCACCAATCCTATTCACCCAAATCCTTATTTTACCTTATATTTATTATTATTACCGCTTATGAACTATGAATTGTTTTCAAAATGGTATGCTGAAGGATTGCTATCGGAAGATTCCTTTCAGAAAATAAAGAATCAACAAACTAACCGGTTGTTTTCCCTGCATTGGGAAATTAAAACGCTATTGTACCTCGGAGTATTACTGCTTACAGGAGGCCTTGGTATTTTGGTTTATAAAAATATTGATACGATCGGTCACCAGTTTATTTTACTTTTTATTGCATTGGTATGCGTTGGCAGTTTTTATTATTGCTTTAAAAGAAAACTTCCTTTTTCTACAAGCAGGGTAGCTTCGCCCAATATAGTTATAGATTACCTTCTTATTTTAGGTTGCCTGAGTTTTATTATTTTTATCGGTTACCTGCAATTCCAGTATACCATATTTGGCAACCATTACGGCCTTGCCACTTTTATTCCTATGTTATTGTTATTTTTTTCAGCGTATTATTTTGACCACCTGGGAGTATTAAGCATGGGTATCACTAACCTGGCTGCTTGGATGGGCATTGCGGTTACTCCTTTACAGATATTGAAGGCGAATGACTTTAATAGTGAAACCATCATACTTGCCGGATTGTTATTGGGTACTTTGCTAATTGCCGCAGCAATATTATCTGATAAGAAAGATCTGAAAAGACATTTTAAATTCACTTATACCAATTTCGGGATTCATATTTTATTTATCTCCTGCCTGTCTGCCATGTTTCATTTTGAACATGTATATTTTTTATGGTTTCTGTTGTTGGCTGGTATTTCATGGTATTTTTATTTGAAGGCGATTGCAGATAGGTCATTTTATTTTATGCTCGTTTCTACATTGTATGCTTATATCGGTATCAGTTATGTTTTTATCAGGTTGCTTGATATGATGGGCAGTTTTGGAATGGCTTCTTTATACTTTGGTATCATTTATTTTATAGGTTCAGCTATTGGGTTGGTCATATTTTTAATAAACATGAATAAAAAAATAAAAGCCAATGATCGCATATAATAATGAATGGTTGGCAAATTTAATTATCCGAAAAGATATAGCGGAAGCCTTTGATGAAAATTGTATTACAAAAGCTGAACAGGATGTGATCAATGAAAAATATAACACAGCCTTTTACACTCCCAACATATTTATAAGGATCGGTTTGTTTATTTTAACAGTCATTATCATGTTGTTCTCTTTTGGATTACTGATGTTGTTATTCCTGAATTCGATGGAAAAAATGATTGGAGCATTGTCTGTTTTTTATGGAATTATTTTATATGTGTTTTTAGAGTACATGGTTAAGTCAAAAAAACATTACAGGTCTGGTGTGGATGATGCATTGTTATACGGTTCTGTATTTGCAATTTTTGCAGGGATAAGTTTACCGCATGATTTGTCCGGACTTGTAAACTGTATCATTATTTTTATGATCACACTTTATGGTAGCCTGCGTTTTACAGACAGATTGATGGCAGTAGGAATGTGTATTTCTTTATTCGGAATTTTATTCTATTTGTGTATTCAATCAGGCAATGCTGCAAAATTATTTGTTCCCTTTATCATTTTGGCTGCATCGGCGATCATTTATTTTATTGTTAAGATGCTGAGATCAAAAAAAAGGATGCTTCATTATAGCGGTTGTTTAGAAATGATCTATATAACATCCCTGCTTAGTTTTTATGTTGCCGGGAATTATTTTGTAGTACGTGAATTAAGTAATAGCATGTTTCACTTGAATCTTCAGCAGGGGGAAACCATTTCTTTTGGCTGGTTATTCTGGATATTTACAATCGTTGTTCCTTTTATTTATATTGTAGGTGGTATTCTTAAAAAAGACATCATATTATTACGTGTTGGTTTATTACTGGTTGTTGCGGTCGTATTAACGATCAGATACTACCATACGATCATGCCAGTAGAATCAGTTATGACTTTAATTGGTATTATCTTAATTGCGATTGGTTATGTCCTGATGAAATTTCTTTATGCGCCAAAGTACGGATTTACATATCATGAAACATCCAAAAAGCTTTCATTGGATAGATTGAATATTGAATCATTAATTCTGGCAGAAACATTTGCACCTGGAACAGAAAATGCCGGAACTAAATTTGGCGGTGGCGATTATGGAGGTGGTGGAGCAAGCGGGGAGTTTTGATAAGAGATGGGAGATAGAAGATAGGTGATGAATGATTGAATAGTGGTTATGTGTTTCTTGTAAGCCCATAGTGTTCAACATCAGTCAATTCTCCTAAGCCATTTCTATATTCATTTTTCATATAGCCTTCTTTTGCAAAACCGTTTTTTAATGCAACACGTTTGCTTGCTTCATTTGCCGGGTTGATCCTAAGAATAATTTTTTCCATACCCAATTCATCAAAACAAAAATTAACCAGCCATTGGGTTGCCCGGGATGTTATTCCATTTCCTTCTTTAACTCCATCAATGAAATAAGCAAGCTCACATTTTGGAACAGTATGATCGAGATCTTTTATAACCAATGAACCAATCGGCAGTTTGTCTTTTTCTGCAATGATCAGAAACCAAAATCCACTTTTATCAGAGGCTTCATTTATTTTATTATCAATAAACAGCTTTGTTGAATCCAGGTCACGGATATGCTTTAGTGTTTTTGGAAAATACATGGTAAGCCGTTGCCGGTTTCTTTCTATAAGTTCATAAAAAGGAGTGGCATCATCTTTTGTGATCAATCTTATTTCCAGTCTTTCTGGTTTCATAAAAATGTATATTGTATGATTACTAAGGTTAAATTAGATTTAATTTTTTAAATCAGGTTTATTTTTATAATCTTTGCAATCTGCAAATTAAATGAATATGAACTGCTCTGCAGGTTTCTTCTGTTAAGAAACCTTACTTCCGGAAATTAATGTGTTGCGATCATTTTCGCAACAGCTTATTTTATTCAAATTTTCAAATCAGAGTATATGTTATCAAACAAAACATCCTCATTTCGTTTTTCAAATATTTTTTCTCTTATACGACAATCATTGAATGGTGAATTGGTAGATTATACCCGTGGCAGCATCAGGAAAGCTGTTATCCTGCTTGCCATTCCAATGATGCTGGAGATGAGCATGGAAAGTATCTTTGCTGTGGTAGATATTTATTTTGTGAGTCACCTGGGGAAGTATGCCGTTTCAACCGTTGGACTTACCGAATCAGTTATTACCATTGTTTATTCACTGGCCATTGGTATCAGTATGGCAGCAACAGCTATGGTGGCAAGAAGGATCGGAGAGAAAAATCCGGAAGCTGCAACAAAAGCAGGAATGCAATCAATACTGGTTTCGCTTGTTATAACAATTGCTGTCAGTATAATCGGTTTTATTTATGCTGCCGATATTTTGCGTTTAATGGGAGCAGAACAGGTTGCTATTGATGCAGGAGTAAATTATACCAGGATCATTATGAGTGGAAGTTTGGTTATCATGTTGTTGTTTCTGATCAATGGTATTTTTCGTGGTGCCGGAGATGCTATGATGGCAATGAAAAGCCTTTGGCTTGCCAATATCTGTAATATCATTTTATGCCCATTGCTTATCCGTGGTTTTGGGCCCATACCTGCATATGGATTAACAGGTGCTGCCATGGCCACAACTATAGGCAGAGGTATCGGTGTATGTTACCAGTTGTATCATTTATTCAATGGAAAGCGACTGGTAAAGTTTACGGCGAAACTGTTAAAGCCTGATTGGCCTGTTATTCGCACAATTATTGATATTTCCTGGCCGGCCACTTTACAATTTTTGATAGGTTCGGGAAGTTGGATCGTATTGGCGAGCCTGGTTGTTCAAACAGGACATAGTGAGGCATCTGCAGGTTACCAGGTTGCGATCCGTATTGTTATGTTCTTTATTTTACCTGCATGGGGTATGAGCAATGCAGCAGCTACACTTGTTGGTCAGAATCTTGGCGCCGGACATCCGGAAAGGGCTGAATTATCTGTTATCAAAACCGCTAAATACAATGCCATTTTTATGGGAGTGGTTTCATTGATATTTCTGTTGTTTGCAGACTTCATCATTTCTTTTTTTACAAAAGATGAAATTGTAAAAGGATATGCCGTAAATGCGTTAAGGATAATAAGTGCTGGATATATTTTTTATGGTATCGGGATGGTCATGGCGAATGCATTTAACGGGGCAGGAGATACCAAAACACCAACGATCATTAATTTATTCGGATTCTGGTTTTTCCAGATCCCGCTGGCATGGCTTTTATCAAAAACATTTCAGTGGGGGCCGGTTGGTGTGTTTGTTGCAATTCCAATTGCAGAAACTGCGATTGCGGTTATTGCTTATATTTTATTTAAAAAGGGAAAGTGGAAGTTGAAGAAGGTTTGATGTTAGCTTCGATACCACACCAAATGAAAGGTTTCTAAATATGATTTTGAACGATTTTTTTGCTTCATGGTTTTTTTCGGGGCAATGATTCTGTTCCTGAAAAAAATTATTAGCTTTAAACTTATCAACTGTTCCTTTGTCAAACGACAACTAAATAAAAAACCATGAAAAAATATTTTTTAAATTTTACTACCATTTTGTTAATGACCATGGCCATTTCATATGCAAGTTCAGCCCAGTTTGTTATAAAGGTAAGGCCTGCTGCTCCTGTTGGTAGGGTCAGACCTGCATGTCCGGGCCCCAGACATATTTGGGTTGGAGGAGAATATGCATGGAGGGGAGGGCAATATGTTTATACAGATGGCTATTGGGCCACGCCTCCATCTCGAAGAACACATTGGGTAGAAGGAAAATGGAAACACAGAAGAGGTGGTTGGGTTTGGATACCCGGTCATTGGAAATAAATAGTATAGTTCATTCTTAAATGATAAAGCCTGCAACATTTTATGTTAGCAGGTTTTTTACTGTCACAAGTATTGATGTACTTGAAGTCAAAAGACTTATGACACAATCTTAGCTTATTTAACTATTTTTAAATAAATCTATGCTGATGCAAAAACATCTTATTGTAATATTTTTACTTTTTACTTTTTCCGGTTTTGCTCAAAGAAATAAACTGGATAAGGATCATGAGAATTTTTTCAGGTTTGGAGCAAAGGTTGGTGTTAATATGAATAAGATATCAGGTAAATCCTATAAGAACGGTTTCAATTATAATTTTCAGGGAGGTGCTTTTGTACAACTCAACTTTAGCAGTCGTTTCGGTATTCAACCGGAAATAAATTTTGTTCAGTCGAAATCAGAATTCACCAATGATGGTACAGATATTTATGATGATATTTTCCTGGACGGTAGCCAGAAAAAAGCAACGTTGAATTACCTGGAAATACCGGTTTTGTTAAATATAAATATAGGGCCAAGTAAAAGAGTCAAGTTACAAGTGGGCCCATCTTATGGCGGTTTATTAAAGCAGAAAGTAGATAGTTTGATAGCTAACATCAACATTTATAAAAATACGGATTGGAGTGTGATCGGAGGTTTATGGATACAACTACCATTGGTTAATATCGGTGCAAGGTATAAACTTGGGTTAACTGATATTAATGCGATCAATGATAAACAAACATGGAAAAGCCAGGCAATACAGGTGTTTATAGGTGTAACTTTCTGATAGTTTTTTAAATAACGTAACCCATCTTACATTAGATTTTTACTCTGTTTCCATTTGTGAAATTTATTCAGTACACCTTATTTTTATTTACCATTCCAATGCGTATTTTACATGATTAACTTATACGTATGAATCATATACATCCCGAAAACCTGATCATCATTGATATTGAAACAGCTTCAGAAAATCCATCCTTCGATATCATGACTGATGAATGGAAAAATCTTTGGCAGGAAAAAGTGAGCCGCAGTCTGCCCGATGGCGTTTCTGCTGAAGAATTCTATCCAATGCGTGCCGGAGTGATGGCTGAGTTTGCAAAGATCATCTGCATCAGCATTGCCTATTTTAATAAAGAAACAACTTTGCACATGCGGGTGAAATCATTTTACGGTCATGATGAAAAAAAGATACTTTCAGATTTTTTAGCAACCATAAATAAAATAGAAACCATAAACAGCAAATGGTGTTTTGCAGGTCACAATATCAAGGAATTTGATATTCCATTTATTTGCAGGAGATTATTGATAAACAATATTACCATACCGGGCTACCTCGATTTTCAAAATATGAAACCCTGGGAAACCAATATTGTAGATACTTTCCAGTACTGGCGTTTCGGTGATTATAAAAATTATACTTCCTTAAAATTACTGGCAGCTGCTATGGGCATTCCTTCACCTAAAGATGATATTGATGGCAGTATGGTGGGTGAATTATATTGGACAGGTGATGAAGAAGAACGAACAAAGAGTTTAAAAAGAATTGCTGTTTATTGCCAGAAAGATGTTATTACAACAGGGAATATAATTTTGCGGTTTAAGAATATGAATCCGGTGCATCCGGATGATATTCAGATTGTGGAGTGAAATTTATAACCTGAGTTCGGGATAAAATGGGTTATAAATTTTTAGGTACTAATTGTTCGATATTCTCTACTTTTTTTCTTGACAAAAAAAGTAGCAAAAAAGTCAAGGCAGGAACGAATACAGCCCGTTCCTGCCGCGTAGCTTTAATCAGCTTTCACAGTACTGTAGTTTCAGCATTTGCCCTTTACTCTTAGATTCAGAGCACTTCAATTAATAGAAATAAATTTCGAGTTTGCTACTTATCATGAACTCGGTTAATAAAGCAAAGGTTTCTTTATTATACTTGATAAACTTTAGCCGCTCTTTTACCTTCATTATTGCAACAAAATTTTACTTACTGTTACCTGCTTTTCATCAATAACTTTTACATAATACAACCCTCTTCCTAAACCAATAGTATTTATTTGTAAAGCCGGTTGATCAGAATATATGCTTCGGATCATTTTTCCTGAACCATCCATTAATAGAATATTTACAGTGTTGTTATTGTTTTTATCCAGGTAAATATTTATGAAACTGGTAGCAGGGTTTGGAGTTATCAATACTTCATACGCACTACTGAATAAAATACTTTTAGTTGCTGAATAATCAAACTTTGCATCCAGGTCAACCTGTTTGATGCGATAAAAATTAATTCCTTTTACTGCTGTAAAATCAGTTGTTGTATAATTCAGTTTTTTATCGCTGTTCCCTGCGGCAGGAATGTTTGCTATTGCTGTCCAATTTGTGCCATTGACAGATCTTTCCACTATGAATTCTTTGCTGTTTATTTCCTGTGATGTTATCCAGGTAAGTTTTGCTGCGTTATTCAATTTTTGAACTGTGAATGAATGTAGTTTTACAGGGATCACTCCAACTACTCTTGCTGAGAAAGTAAATGGACTGAAAGTAGTAACATTTGTAACCGTAACATTCCCGTTTGTTGTAGTATTGGTCAGCCCTGCGGTACCTGCAATATCATCCCAATCGGTGCCATCAAAATGAGCCATTTTTATTTGAGCGGGATTAATGATACCGCTTGCACCCGTTGTATAATAAAAAGAAATGGTTGGGTTTGGATTGATAGCTGCATTTTTAGTAATTACCCAGTATTCACGTAAGGATACTTTGTAATTCGGATAAGTTAATAAAGTAGCAGGGTCGATTATATAAGTACCATATCCGGCAGGAAAATATTCAACAGTAACATCTCCATCTATAGCTTCAATATCCAATGGAGCATATATATTTCCTTTGCCTATCGGAAAGTTTTTTTCGGGGTCCCATACTCCAAACCTTCTTAATTTGCCATCAACAAAGGAGGAAGAAGAACCTCCGGTGATATGTCCGCCAGACAATAATACACCATCAGCAACACTTAATACAACGCTGGTATTTACAACTACTTTTCCTTTGTTCATATTCAGGAATGAAACTTTTACACTGTCTGCAACCACAATCGAATCTCTTGTAAAAGACGGTCCGCAATTCATACTCAATGTAATGATAGAAGTTCCGGTTGTAAATCGCAATGTTCCTGCATTTGTAGTACCTGTAGTTTTAGCAATATTGATATTTCCGCCTATAGAATTGATCTTTCCGTTTGATGCCGGTGTAACAACTGCACCTCCTATGATAGAAAGATTTGTTGCAATATTTGTTATATTCATTGTAGTTGTAGTACCGGCTCCCTGGTTCAGCCTGAGCCCACCTCCTGAATTATTCCCCAAAGCAAGGTTTGGAGCAGTAAGGTTAATGATACCGTTGCTGCTAATTGAATCACGCTGTAAGCGGAAAAGATAAATACTGTCCGTGCCACCCGAGATAGTTTGTGCCACATTCCCATTCATTGCAAGTGTGATCCTTGCTCCATCACCGGATGGCAATGATTCAAACTTGCTGCCGGTTAAAAAACTTACATTGCCAAATACATTTACGGTTGAGAATACAGGGGAAGAGCCATTCATACTTAATACTCCATTTGTAGTTAGGTTACCCCTGACCGTTGTTGTATTACCGCTAAAATATTTTAATCCGCCGGTTAGTTTTAAGTTATAGTAGGAAATTGCAGGGAACCTGATCGTATCTGAAGCAGTTGTTCCTGTCTGGGCAAAATCAACCGTAGATCCTGTTGCCAGGTTATTTAAAAATGGCCAGACATTATTTTGAATCACAAGTGTTGCATTGTTTAATACATCGATCCTTGAAGCGGATGTTACTAATGCAGCACCGGGTAAAATTGTCAGAGAAATTGCAGCTGAGCCATCACCCACTATAATACGGGAACTATTTCCCACATTTGAAACATCCCATATTCCGGAATAATTCGCATTTGCCTGGCTGATGATGTTGAATAACTGGTAAGGATTGATGAAATTAGCCGGAGATGCTCCTGCACCATTGGTAGTTGTACTCCATGTTCCGGTATTTGTTAATCCAAGATTTGCTTTTGTATTGTAATAATTCTGGAAAACGCCACCTGTTAAATTTACAAGAGCGTTAGATAATGCACCTCCGCCACTGCAGGTAACCGTCCCAGTTAAAGCTCCCTGGGGCGCCGAAGCAATGATATGAACATAGATAGTTGTTGCACTAAGAGTAGCTGATGTAAAAGGTACATTTATGGACGAAGCATACCCTGAACCGCTTGCAAGTGAAACCTCAAAATTTGCAGAAGCTGTTACTGAAATATTCCCTGCAAATCCGGTAAGGAAGAATCCGCTTAGCGTAAAAGTTTGTGCTGTTGATTCAATACCAATATTGGTTGTAATATTAGTAATATCCGGTCCTGCAACAAGGGTAGCAACCGGTGCGCCACAAGGATTTAAAGGAGAAGCAGTATTCCTGGCTGATGCAATGATTGCTGTAAAGTCTGCAGCATTATTATTGTTATCTGTACATCCGGCAGCTAACCTGGTAAGGCTGTTTGCATTTGATACCGGAATAGGTGTTGGCCCGGTACCTTCAAAACAATTTGCTGTTGATCCATATCCGACATAATCAATTATGGTGGCAACAAAAGGAGGTGGGCATTGTGTGCCTGTTAGTGCTGTTGTACTGTTTACAAGTGCTACTTTACCAGCAGTTCCACTCATAGATAGAATAGGGGACGCAATAGCATCGGGTGCAGGTAAAGCAACACCTATTGCACCGGCTGTATTCATTTGTATCAGAAAATACTGACCGCTTAATAAGGTTACTGCAGGCAAGTCAAATTTAGTCCAGGTGGTACCTGCTGCACTGGCATATTGAATAGAATGGCTGGCTAAACTTGCAGAAGATGCTCCCGCATTAAATAATTCAACAAAATCAGCAGTGTATGTTGCTGATGAATTTCCACCTGCGCCATATACCTGGCTTATTCGTATCTGGGAGATTGAAGTAAGAGAAACTAAAATAAAAAACAGTGTAAAAATATTTTTCATACTTAAAGTTTTATTTTTTTATTACTTTTTTGAAACTAAATAAATTGATTAATTGATAACATCAAAATATAAAAAAACAACCAACTCAAAAAATATATATCACTGGAATAAAGAGATGACATCTTTATTTTTACCAAAAGCTTCCCTCAAAAAAAGAGCTAATCTCTTCTTTCTCTTATTTTAGTTAATTTTTTTTAGAAAAGAAATATATGTAGGGAAGTGATCACTATAACCATAGTTATAGGTCATGCCATCCCATGTTCTTTTGGCATATCCTTTCCATTTGCCTGTTTGTTGAACCATAAATTGCTTATTGAAAATATTTGCCCTGTAGAAATAATATCCTTTTTGTTCTTTATCAAGCCAGGCTTTAGAAACAATGATCTGGTCAAATAATCCCCAGGAATCCTGGTAGGCCAATGTGCCGATTCCTCTCCTGTATAAATCTATCCAGGGATTAAAAAGGCCCGATTCTTTTACATCCGACTGTTTTCCTATTGCACCCAAAACTTTTGCTACACTGGGGCTGATGGGGTCATCATTCAGGTCTCCCATGATGACTACTTTTGAATTTGGGTTAATAGCCATTATTGAATCAACTACCCTTTTATTAACAGCTGCTGCTGCAGCCCTGGCAGGAATAGAACGCTCTTCACCACCCGAACGGGAGGGCCAATGGTTAACAAAAACATGAATGGTATCTCCATCCATGATTCCTTTAACATATAAAACATCCCGGGTAAAACGTGAATCTTTTGCTCCACCCGGAAGCTTTACAAAAAGTGAGGTACTGTAAACAGGTTTAAAATATTTTGGATTATAAAGCAATCCAACATCTATACCTCTTATATCAGGGGAGTTATAATGAACAAATTTTAAATTCCTGTTTTTCAAATCCTTATGGTTAATAAGTGCTGTAAGAACCGTATCATTTTCAATCTCAGCAACTCCTAATAGAGATACTCCTTCCGGGTTGGTTTCTATTCCAATTTGAGAAATTACAGATGCCAGCCGACCAATTTTATCAACAAATACATGTGTATTGTAGTGTCGTTCACTGGATGGCAGAAATTCTTCATCATCAATGGATGTATTATTTACAGTGTCAAATAAATTCTCAAGGTTGTAAAAACCAATCACCGAAGGATGATAGGTTGCTTTTTGACTATAACCACTTGAAAATGAAATGATAGCAATAAAAATTGCCAAAAGGGACTTGTTCATAATTTTTTATAAATGTGAACAAAGTTATTTAACTGTTTGCGATAAATATTATTTAAAAATGAATATTAACTTATGGTATAAGTTTTATTACTAAAACCGTAATAAAAAAGTACATTTGCAGACTTTTTTAAAATAAGTTTATGACACCAAAACTAAAAAAATGCTTTTTTGTGATATTGCTTACTGGCTTTTTTATGCCTAATGCATTTTCACAGGTTCAAAAAGAAAAGGATTCACTATCAAACGTAAGAGATACCCTCATTGAATCTTTAAAAGATAACCTGATTGATAACATCCCAACAATTTCTTTGGATGAAAATGATGGCCAGGATGGAAGTGCTCAAAATATTTCTTCGCAGCTTAGCGCCGGAAGGGATCCCTTTTTAAATGCAGCAACCTTTAAATTCAGTGCCGTTCGTTTCCGTATCAGAGGCTATGATTCTGATCAGTTTGGAACTTTTATTAATGGAGCACCAATGGAAAATCTGGATAATGGGTTTACACCTTATGGCCAATGGGGAGGATTAAATGATGTATTGCGAAACCGTGAAAATACAATTGGATTGAGGCCAACCACATTTGCATTTGGTGAACTGGGGGGATTAATTTCATTTGATACCAGGGCATCAAGCCAACGTAAACAAACCAGTATTAATTACGCATTGTCAAATCGTAATTATGTTCATCGTTTTATGTTTACACATTCTACCGGTTTGAATAAAAAAGGTTGGGCATTTTCATTTTCAGGTTCCCGCCGTTGGGCTGAAGAAGGATTTAGCGATGGAACTTATTACGATGGATGGTCTTTTTATGGTGCTGTTGATAAGCGTGTAAATGACAGGCACCTGATTTCATTTGTTGCTTTTGCTACACCAACAGAAAGTGGCAGACAGGGATCTTCTGTACAGGAAATGATCAGTCTGGCAGGAAATAATTATTATAATCCTTATTGGGGTTACCAAAATGGTAAAAAAAGAAATGCAAGTATTGCCAAGTCCTTCCAACCGGTTGGAATTTTAACGCACGATTGGAAAATATCAGATAAGACAACTTTAGTTACTGCCGGGCTTTTCAGTTACGGAAAAAGAAGTACAACCGGACTTGATTGGTACAATGCTGCCGATCCAAGACCGGATTATTACCGTTACCTTCCAAGTTATCAACTAGATCCAATGTTGGGAAATATGGTCAGGGAAGAATTGTTGACTGATATAAATAAACGCCAGATCAACTGGGATGGTTTATACAATACAAATTATGGATCTTTTGAAGTATTTAAAGATGTAAACGGAATTGTTGGCAATGATTTTTCAGGAAGGCGTTCACATTATATTGTTGAAGAAAGAGTGATCAACACAACTAAATATAATTTCAACAGCACATTGAATAGTTACATTTCAGAGAATGTTTCATTATCAGGTGGTATAACCTACCAGGCACAGAGAAATGAATATTATAAAAAAGTTGACGACCTACTTGGAGGTGAATTTTATGCAGATGTGAACCAGTTTGCGGAAAGAGATTTTCCTTCAAATCCGAATGCAGTTCAGAATGATCTGTTGCATCCAAACCGCGTATTAGGTAAAGGAGATAAATTTGGTTATAATTATGATATCAATATTAAAAAGGGTTCTATATGGTTACAGGGAGTTTTTAAATTCCGTAAGATCGATGCTTTTATTGCAATGGAACAGTCTTATACAAGTTTTTATAGGAAAGGAAATGTTCAAACCGGGTTATTCCCGAATAATTCTTATGGCAAATCTGAAGTGTATAACTTTTTTAATGCCGGTATCAAAGGAGGATTAACTTATAAAATCAACGGAAGGAATTATATTTTTGCAAATGCATCATTCAGGTCAATGGCACCGTTTTTTGAAAATGCTTTTATA